>CALZZE010000004.1 GCA_945830575.1 uncultured Subdoligranulum sp.
ACTACGGCGGAAACCGTACCGGAGACCACGGCGGAAACCGTACCGGAGACCACGGTGGAAGCTATCCCAGAGACCACAGTGGAGACCGTTCCGGAGACTACGGCGGAGACCATCCCGGAGGACACGGAGGAAACCGTACCGGAGACTACGGCGGAAACCGTACCGGAGACTACGGCGGAAACCGTACCGGAGACCACAACGGAGACCGTTCCGGAAACCACAACGGAGACCGTTCCGGAAACCACTGCGGAGACCGAACCTGAAACTACAGAACCAGACCCCTGGGAAATCATCGCAGCCTGCGGCGGATTACAGCAGCCCTATGCCTTTGGTCCTGACATTACCTATGAACTGCCGAGACCTCTGAATGATGAGGAAGGTGTAGAAGCGTACGCTGAGGAAAAGAATGGAAGTGCCGTTCCATCTATGGAGCTGTTGAAGGATTTATTGAATCAACATCATACATCCACAACAGAGATTGAATGGTCGGAGAATGCGCTGACTAGTATGCCGCTGGATGCTGGAGAACAGCTGATTCTCCTTTCTGTGACGGATCCGCAGGTGTACCAGAATACAAGATTTCAGACAGGTACTATCACGGGCGCAATCTCGTTGACAGACTCTGTGACACTTCAGGATGGCAGCAAACTGACCTTTCAGGGGTTGGGAAGTGAGGATTACCCTTTTCAAGGCAGCTTCGCAAACAGCAGCTTCACTGTAAATCGCACGCTGTTCAATGCGTTGGATTATTCCGCGGCCAGCTTTTCTGGAAATACTCTGACAATTGACTGGGATGAAGCGGATTTCAGCAAGGGCGCGATTGTTGCAACTAAGATTACCGGTGCAAACACTATACCATTAACAGTCAGCATAAACAGCAGCAGGAACTACCCCTTCCGGGATGCAGCATTTGGGGAAATCTCCGGCGGTTTGGATTTGACCATTTCCTTTTCAAGTAATAGCGCTTTCGAAAACAAGTACAGCAATGCCAATGCGGGACTGGTGGCCAATACGGTGTCAAATGGTACGCTGTCATTGGCCGTAAGCTCCTTCCCCAAGAAAATCGAGATTTTCATTGATGGATCAGGTGATACGAAAAACAATGCAGGTCTGCTGGTAGGCTATTTGAACGAAGCATCCCTTACGCTAAGCAAACCTATGACACCGCCGGCAGCCACCATCCAGGCCCCCCAGGGCGGTGCCGGTGGTATTGTGGGGCGTGCGAATAATAGCACCTTGTCCCAAATTACCTTGCAGGATAACGTTGATCTGACCAGTGTGACCATTGTAGGCAAGTACACCGGCGGTGTTGCGGGATATGCTCAGAATGTGGCTTTCACTTTTGGAGAGAGTAAAACAATTACGCTCCCCGGCAGCCTGGGCGTGAAAGCCAATAATATTGTGGGCTCCGGAGATGTCAGCAGCCAGTATACCGGCGGTATTTTTGGCTGCTTCGATTGTGCCAATACATCGGCGTATTCTTCCTTTGACGGGAGTGGTTTTTCCTTTCCGACCGATCCCATTGCCCTGAATGTGAATGGCGCTTCTGGCGAAGCCGGTGCTCTGTTTGGGCATTTGGCTTTGGGTGAAGGATGCAGCTTTACTGTTGCTGGCACATCCCCCCTCAATATCAGCAGTAAGATTGTTGTTGCAGATACAACGGTGCAGAGTGCCGGCGGACTGGTTGGGAAACTGAGTGGTAAATCCAAGGCGAACACCCTGATTATCCAGAATACGAATATTTCCGTTCTGGAAGTAACCACTAGTAGGGTTCAATACCTCGGCGGCTTGGTAGGCTCTGTTGAGAAGGCGTCTGTATCTGCGCAGGATGTCGAGGTGACTGTCGCCCAGCCCTCTGCTGCCACCTATTTTGGCGGATTGGTTGCCAGACTGGGGGATGACTGTGTTTTAAGAACCGAGAAAACTGTATCGGTTTCCACCGACGCTACCGCCATTGTGAAAGGCGGTGGACTGGTTGGTGAGGCAGAATCCGGCAGTGTAGTTTGCCTAAGCGGCATCACAGATTTGAGCAATGTGGCCTACACCGCAGGCGCTACAGTGGGCCAGCTTGTAGCTAAACAGGACAGCGCCCTGATCTTTGCCACCGGGAGCGGAAACGGTGGAAAAGACGATACCTGGACATATCAGCGATCTACGGCGCAGGCCCGGGTGGATGATATCGGAAACTATGGACAGGTTATCCGTCTTGGGGGCAACCTCAGCAATGATCTTATCTCGCTTAATACGGATAACTCCATTTCCTTTAAGAAGCATGGTTCTTATGGCACCATCGACTCTGCCGATGACTTTGCGCTCCATGCAATTGCCTTTACAACAACCAATACGTTTGAACTGTATAATCCCGTAGCCTATTCTGATATTACAAAGTCCGATGTAATGCTCACCAATAACATTGATCTTACCGGCACCGGCATCCAAGGCCTGACCCGGGACAATGGGACGGATCAGTGGGATGGAAGCGCAGGGAACACGGGCGTCACCTTCAACGGTGGAGGACATACCCTGACCATCAACACAGGAGAGATATACGGTAAACGCGGGGCCGCCAAAGCCAGCGGTGAAGGCTCCGGCCAGTGCTACCGCCACGGCTACTACGGCCTGATGGGAAAGGTAAACAGCGCAATCGTTAAGGAATTAACAATAAGGTCCACCATGAACATCGGTGCGGATGTGAATACCTATGCGGGCGCGGTGTTTGGATGGGTGAATGGCGGGTACTCTGTAAAAGGCAGCGTCAACACGCTCGATACTGTAACGCTGATCGCCGATTCGGAAATCAATCTGGACGGAACGCCTCCAGCGAATACCTATTCCCATGTGGGCGGCTTTATCGGCTATGTTGCTGGTGATGAAACCGGTGTGACGGTAAAAGCGTCTGCCATGCATGGGGACATCTCCTATACCGGTACTTCGGACTCCGTCATCCTGGGCGGCATTTTGGGTAAGGACAATTATTCAACGAGCATCGACCTCCAATTCGAGAGTGTCACAGTTGGCGGAACCATTTCCACTAAAACCACCGGAAACGCCCGTGTAGGCGGACTGGTTGCGGACATCTGCGCAAGTAACGATACGAACAGAGACAAAAACGGCGCCACAATGTCTCTGAAAAACGTGGTGGTTTCCTCCACAATCACCGCAAGCGCAAAAACCACCTCCGGCGGTCTTCTGGGCTACTACTGGGACAATGTGGATGTGACCTTTGACGGAAATGGAGAAAACGCTCCCTATGCCGCCACAACAAACGGCGCGTCACTGACAACAGGCGGTGCTGCAGTAGGTGGATTGTGCTTTGCGGCCACCGGGCGGTGGAATATGAAGGGTAAGGCTGTGGATATGGGCAGCGCCACCATTTCTAATGGCAGCGGTGATCTGGGCCTGCTGGTCTGCCACGGCGAGCGGCAGGGCAGTAAGCCTGGCGCGTATACCGACGGAGAAAACGCAAAAGCACTCTATCTGGTGATGGATACCGAATGGGCTACAGCGTATCTGAACGAGGATGTTGACATAAAAGAAAGTCCTGCCGTATTTGACGAGATGGTAGCCTACACCGCAAGAAGTGATAAAGCAGCCACAAATCCAGTCTACGATATCACGCAAAATGATGCCGGTATTATCTCCCTGCACACCATCGGAGACAAGGTCAACATGACCAGCGATGCCCGAAATACTTATGTCAACCGGACTGCCTATGGCAAGACGAAACAGACCAACCCCTACAGCCGGTATTACTACAATCTGGAAACGCAGACAGCCGATGGGAACAACATTGACACTTCCAGAGAATTGCTGCTCTGGTCGGTGAGACAGTATGGTGCGGCCAATATTCGAAAGTATTTAACTGTCCTCGATAGCAATGCAATCACGAGCAACATCATCACCGGAAGCCTGGACATGGATGGCTACAGCTATTATCCGGTAAATGTGGGAAATACGGATGTTACCATTTCCAATGCAACGATTACCTTCCATAATCAGGAGATCGAAAGTAAGGAAACAGCCGAGCCTAAAAACAAATCCACTCTGGCTACCGGCGCGGCCAGCAGAAGCCAGCATTTCACCATGCACAGCGGTCTGTTGCTTGACTATTATACCGATAGCTCTGCTACAGAGGCCGCGACCCTGACGGTTAATAATCTAACCCTTCTGGGTACGGTTGGCATGGTGGAAAGCGGCTCCGGCGCGCTGATTTGCGGCAAAATCTACGGCTATGACGGCAAAAAATCAGCCAAGCTGGAACTGAACACGCTGAAAGTGGATAATGAAGGGAATAAAAGTCATCTTTCTATATCAGGCATCACCTTAGAAACCAGTTACGCCCCCCTGCTGATAAACAGCGTTGGCAGCTATGCCGCGCTGAATCTCACCGGTGTAACTGCTGGCACAACAGAAACAGTAGGCGCGACCAGTCTGATGGGCAATGTGGGCGATGCATCGGCAACAGGCATTACGCTGACCCTCAGCAAGATGAAACTCCCTGATAAAACGGGCCGCTTCACAAAGGCTACGATGCTGAATAGTCTGCGCTACGCACAGAACAGCTCTGCCACCTACGACTTTACCAAGGAGGAGGACTGGAACGGTACGACCCACGCCTATCAGGTTACCTACGGCCGGGAAATCGGCGGTACGGTGGAGTATGCCGCCTCAGGCAGCAATCCCGGACAGCATCTGTATGCCCGAAGTACAGAAAATGTCAGCTACAGCGGAAAGAAGTTTACCGGAGAAGACAGGGATGATTTTTCCTACTATCTCCCTTATGTTTACACAGCTTATAGCGATCAAACAGGATATCACGAAATCCAGGTCAATGGCTCCATGACGGACATTAGCAAGGGCTGCGGTACCTATGGCGATCCTTATCAGATTTCGGATGCACAGGAATTGGTATCCATAGCCAATTATTTGGCTACCAACAATGCGTCCAAGGGTTGGACCCTGAGTATTGCTGTGTCGGAATTGGGTGAAGAGAGTCCGTTCTGCTCCGGCAAAGGGGAGGGTACTGTCCATAAAACCTTTGTGTATGATGGCAGCGAGACCGGAAAGGAGTGGGTTGAGAAAATAGCTGATACATCATCGGCTGACCCGGCGGCAGGGGCTGCGGAAGCTGCGTCAGAAACAGCCGTCCCGCTTACGCTCTCCGATCAAACGGTGCTTTCCTACCTGCGAAATGCCTACTACCAGATCACAACAGATATTACTGTAAGCAACTTCACAGGCTTCGGAACCCAGGCGAACCCCTTCCGGGGTGTGATTGTGGGTGCGAACGTACAAGAAGAAAACAGTAGCAACACGCGACCTGCAACCATCACCCTGAAAGGCACACTTCCCCAGGGCTTCATTGTCTACAGCTATGGCAGCGTCGTGAAGAATCTGAATCTGGCTGTGCAGGGAACTGCCACGGTTTCCTTTGCGGAAATCAAGAATAATCAGGGCTATACCTCAGAGTCCTTCTTTGGCGGTGTCATAGGCTGCATTCTGGGTGGCGATAACATCATTGAAAGTGTGGACGTCACCTACGCTGCCCCCCCACCCGTTGTCTTAACAGAAAATAATTCTGCCAATAAAAAGAAGGATCATCTCATTCCTGAGGGCGGCTATGTGGGTGTGATCTCCGGCGGCGGCGTGATCTTCCGTGGGAACAACCAGTTGACAGGCAGACCGTATAGCTATGTGGACAATGACGACTACTTCTATGCAAATCCCTATGTAGGCCGTGTCCTTCAGGGTTTTGCGGTGCAGGAGGGGGTTTCAGACACGAATCAGAAGCTGGATAATTTCGATAAGAATTATCAGATTTGTTGGCTGGATAAAGACAAAACAACCGATATTATTGTTGACTCTGATCGCACCATCACCCTGAAAGATACCCAGGCGCTGCTGGTATTCTCCAGCGTGACCAACAGCGGCGGCGCAGGCGGCGGAAAAGTTTTGCCCTATTTTACCCAAGCCAAAACCGCTTGGGAGGGCACGACCTTCAGTGCGGCTTCTGTAGGCGGTAAGGTGCGAAACGCCTCCTACAATGGGGTAGGTACGGTTACAGACCAGAACGATGCTGACTATCGAATGTCACTGGCAGACGATTACGCAGCTGTATCTGCAACGAACGCCTCCTATCTGGATACGCACTATGCCGGAGGAAACTTATTCGCTGTATGCAATACATCGACAACAGGATATACGCTCAATCTGAGCGGTGTTACATACGACATGACCGCCTACGGCAACGGCTACCGCAGCATTTCTCCCCGGTACCTTGCCAACGCGGTGTGCAACAATGCTGAAACTTCTTCGGTGAACTATCAGTACCTGAACCCCCTGATTTCCGGCTTCAATGGCAACGGCGCAAAAATCAAAACCAACATTGTCTCCAAGGAATATGTGGATGATGACCACCACGCCATCGCGGTGGGCGGTATCTTCAATACGGTGCGCTTTACCAGTGATGCCACGATGAAGGATGTAACCATTGGCGGAGCTGAAGGAGACAATAACAAAGGCACAATTTCCCACGAATACTATGAGTGGAACAATAATAAATTGAAAGACGCGACATTTACGAACTGGGGGAGCAGCAAGCAGGGCTTTACCAACCTGAATTATGAGCAGGGGCGCGGTCTGGTGTCTGTTGGTGGCTTTGCTGGCAACAATGTAGCAGTTAACTACGAAGCAAATGTGAAGTTCCAGAAAATAAATACGGAGTATCTGAATATCATCGGTCCTTTTGACGCTGGCGGTATCATTGGGCACACCGGCTTGCGTGTAAGTAGTACAGAGGCTAACTATCATACGGCAAGTAAGAACTATCACATTTGCTATCTGGCAGATGAGAATTCAAAATATGTGATGCCGACCTTTCAAAACTGTAGCTATCAGAACCTTATCATTTACGGAGGCATGATGGTGGGGGGGTACATCGGGTTTGCTGCGTATAATACCTATGCGCCGTTTTCTTCTGGAAAAAATGATAAACTCATAAATATCGAATTTGATAAGGATTCCGATGGAAAGCTCGGCCAAAATTCAGATATTCGATGCAAGCGTGGCAAAACTGACGATGGTATTGATAATGCCCAACGAGTTAACAAGGGCGGCAAGCTGCAGTGTCTTCCTGCTGTTGGCGGACTAATCGGTTGCAGCAGCATGGCGGTCAAAATCGACAATTCAAAAACGGCGACTATCGAAAATGTGGAGGTTCGTTCAACTAGAAGTGCAGGCGGTGTGATTGCATGGGCACTCTCAAAGGTTACCATTAACAATCTTGCTGTAAAGGGTGATGAGACAAATAGAAATCAGATTGGAGATTTGCCGAATTGGTCAAGTAAGACAGATTCCAACGCTGAACCCAATACCATTTGCGAGTTTGCAGGTGGCTTAGTTGGCTATTTTGAACCGAGTAACAGGTCAATTAGTGTGACCAACTGCGTTGTTAGTAACTTGCAGATTGTGGCATCCTTAAGGAATAGCTTTCCTTGCTATGCAGCGGGAATCGTGGGTAACATTAATGGTAGCGCAGATCATACAATCTCGAATTGTAGTGTGAAGAACTTGATCTTCGCAAATACGAAATATTCGAACAGTAGTAAAGTATTCTATTGCGGTGGATTGGTAGGGCGCTTGCAAGCTGGAAATCTTTACGGAGCCAATCTGCTAGCAGATGGTATCCAATACCAGCATTCCGATAATTCTGTCAGCAGCGGAAATCTCCTGGGAGCGGCAGACAGTGGCAAAACAGTCTACCTTGCTGGTGTCAGTATTCAGAATACAAAGAATCTGGACACCGTCCTGCAAACAGATATCGGCGGAACAAAGCCTGCCAAGTGCTACGTTGCCTATGCAGACTACACCGGTGCGGCGCAGAAGAAGGGCGATACCGCCGATCAATCTGGAAGTGTGGTGGAAAATTCTGCCGACCCTCATGTGACCACCAGCCCCAGAGGTGTGGAGATTCCCATCGACCCGAAAGGTGCAGAGGGAAACCAGAAGAAAACGTACCTCTACGGTGATGGTGCCAATCCGGATATCGTCAACACCATTTCTGAGGAAAGTAGTAACGGTGATAAATCCAGATTCTACCACTCTGCGGCATCCGGGTGCAGCTTTGATTCCAAGCACAGTTCAACTTTCTATGCGGAAATGGGCTTGACTGAGGAAACTGCAAACGGCATTCCGAATTTCCCGGTATTGCAAGTTCCCGTTGCGGATAAAACGACTGTTTCCGATCAGATTGTTGATTATCTGAATCTGGTCACCAACAATGGCTATTCCACGGCGCGGGACACAAATGTAGGCGCAAGCAGTCATATATCATCTTCCATTGACCTTTATCGCTGGAATGAAGCTGGATACTTCGAGAAGAATCCTTCGGGTGTTGCCAAAGCCTTCTCGGGCAGTGGTGATAGTTTTGAAACCAGCTTTACCAACTACGACAGCGGAAAGAATCAGTTTGAACTGCTGACAGTCACCTTTACCGAACAGAGCTACAAATACAGCGTTCAGGTACCCATCGTGGTTCGCCGGATGCTGGAGGTGGATTTCACGGCTACCTTGAAGGACAGCCCCAGCTTCAAAGCCAGTGACTACGAAGTCTACAACGATGGCTTTAAATCTAACATCACCGTGGGCTATGGCGTCAGCGTCAGCGCCCTGCTGACCTACACCTATAACCGTGCCATTGGAGAGCCTCAGACCTTCGGCTGGCAAAGCCATCTGGACAGCGGCAGCTTTATGGGAGACCCGGAGCAAACCATTCAGTTCTACAATCCCAACAGTAAGCTGAAATCCCTGCCAAAAGGCACCCAGCTGATTCTCCTGGATTGTGCCGATAACAACAAGGCCTACCGCTACAAGGTAACGGAGCAATCGGAATTGGAGGGAACCAAGGTGTTGCTCTCTGATTTCCAGGATTCACAAGATATCTCCTATTCCTCTCACTGGCTCAGCGAGATTATGGACGTTACCGCGGCGCAAAATGACAACGGTAAATGGGTGCTGCTGGATGATGAAACAGGTGCAACCGCCCGTATCAAGACGGAAAACGGTTATCAGTATTTCCGAGCGAAAACACAGAGTGACGCGGACACAACCAAACTATACAATCTGACTGCTGCAACAGACGCTTCCGGAAAGGAACCTCAGCCCACGGAGCAGTTCTATCTGGTGATCTACATCCCGGATTCCAGCGTTGAGGGCATTCCGGAGACCAGTGAGACCGAGGGCAAGAACCTGAACGGCTATATCTCCGCGGCCCTGCCGGGACTGGATGGAAAAATCGCCTGCAACATCAACGCCGTCAGAGTGAAGAAGGACAACTCGGTTGTTACGGATCCCCACAGTTCCTCGGAAAGTACCTACAACTTCCTCTCCGGCTACGTTCAGAGCCTATCGGATCAATCTGTGGACAAGCAGCAAAAGCTGGAATCAGACCCGGAAGCCTACATCCTTTTGGAACAAACGGAAGCAGACGGAAACTACCTGCTCCACATGGATCTGGTGGATGAAATCACCGTTGTGAAGGGTCAGAAGGATACAGCAGATACCCCTCTCTACTTCAAAGCGGATATCTCCCTTCCCAGATATGCTAAAGGGGAAACGGATGTGGTGAGCCTTGTAACCGCCAACGGCTTCCCCACCGGCTGCTATGGAATTGCGGAGTTCTATGTGTATCTACAGGATGGAGAATCCAAAACCTATTACACATGGAGCGAAAACGGATGGGTTCCGGCTGCAAATGAGCAGAAGGCTCTGTCCTATGAGTGGACTGCAAAAGGCGGCAACATGGAGCTATACCTTGGAACGGAAAATACACCGAATGTCTCTCTTGCATCCATCCGCCAGCAGGCCAAAACCGGGAACGAGAAGTTCTATGTGGAAACCAAGATGGATATTCACATGAGTGTCCCGGCGGCGGAGCAGGTGATTGCAGGCGCAATCACCAAGGGGAACGCTTACACCAAGCTGAGCTACACCACTTATCTTGCTTCCGATTCTGATGGCTTCTCGTCTACCAACTATGTGGAATCCAAGCAGGGCGAGGTGCGGTACTATCAATCCCGCTCCGGCAGCTCCACTCTCACCCACTCCGCCAACGATCCCACCCAGTTGGGCATTAACTGCAGCGACCTGGCCAGCGCCAACGGCGTTATCTACACCACCGGCGTGTATGACCTGACCACAGTCTCCAACGCAGAAAACCTGATAAAGGATGCAGGCAGGGTCGTGTATACCCTCACCCTGTGGCAGCGGCAGGAGAGCGGTGAATATACGCAGGTTACACAGGATCTGGATCACTACATTCGCAGTGTGCGTATGCATGATGAGCCGGTAACGTATTCAAATGGCTTCCAATGGACAGATACAAAGACCGGAGGAGGCTTCGCGTCTACCGACCCGGAAAACAGCAAGCGTTTCCTTCTGCCCATCCGTGTCCAGGTCAATACCGATGTAGAGACCAATGGTGTGACCTTCGCCAACTATCAGCTGCGCCTGACGGCGACACTGTATCAGGGCAGCAAGATGCTGGATCAGCCGGTAAACAAGGAGATTCAGAACGAAGGAAAGACAGAGTATATTCGCTATGACTATGTGACATATACCATCACACGTCTGCTGACAAGCGGCTATTGGGGATAGCAGAATTAATTCAAAGGAAAAGGTTCCTTGATGCTCATTGCTGGAGTCCCCATGTTACCGATTCATCCAAAGGCTAACCCCATCTGCCCTCTGACTCTACGGTAAATACAGGTGTTCGGGAATTTTCCAACTACAGAATCCGTGCTTCTGTAAAGCTATTCAAAGATGGCCACGATCAGAGTTTGGACGTAAATGTGACAAATGCTTTCATCACCTACACCTATGCCAAAATCAATGTCAATGGATACTGGGATGAGAATACCCAATCACCCACTCAATAAAAAGGAGCATTATGAAAAAACGTACTTGCTTATTCCTATCCTTCCTCATGGCGGCAGCGGCGCTGGCTGGCTGCGCGGGCCAGAGCGCCGGCAGCGCCGCCGCGGGGGAGAGCAGCGCACCCCAGACAGAGAAAACCGACCAAAAGGAAAAGGTCGTGGTGGCCTGCTGGGGCAACCAGATGCTGGACTCCTATACCCAGTACCTCTGCGACCTGTTTCCGCAGGTGGAGTTTGAATTTGTTCTGGCCACCAACTCCACGGATTACTATCGGTTCCGCCAGGACCACGACGACATGCCGGACATTCTGACGGTGCGCCGCTTTGCCCTGAAGGACGCGGTGCTGCTGAAGGAGTACCTGTATGACCTGAGCAACACCGAGCTGGCCAACACCTATTACGGCTCCTATCTGGACAGCTATACATATGATGACGGCACGGTGAACTGGCTGCCCACCTGCGCGGAGGTGGACGGCATCATCATCAACAAGACGCTGTTTGACGAGTACAACGTGCCGGTCCCCACCGACTACGCCAGCTTTGTGGCGGCCTGCGAGGCCTTTGAGGCGGCGGGTATCCGGGGCTTTGTGTCGGACTTTTCCGCGGACTACACCTGCATGGAGGTCTTGCAGGGCGCGTCCATCCCGATGCTGCAGAGCATCGAGGGGCGCAGGTGGCGCCAGCAGTATGAGAGCGGCGCAACGCAGGAACTTTCCGAGGAAGTGTGGCTGCCCGTGTTCGAGAACTTCTTCGATTTTGCGGACAAGGTCGGTCTGGGCGCGGAGGACGCCACCTATCCCAATCGCACCCCCAAGGAAATGTTCACGGCAGGCACCGCCGCCATGTTCCGCGGCACCGGCGCGGACGTCATTTCCTTCCCCGGACGCGGTCAGGATGAGGTGCTGCTGCTGCCCTATTTCGGCCAGAGCGAGCAGGACAACTGGTATCTGACCTATCCCACCTTCCAGATCGCGGCCTCCAACAAGGGCATGGACGACCCGGAGCGGGAAGCCCTGATTCTGGACATTATGACCGCCATGGTCAACCAGCAGGGGCAGGATCACATCTCCTACGGCAAAAACATGGTGCCCTACAAAAAGGACGTAACGCTGGAACTGATGCCGGAGATGGACAACCTGAAGCCCTACGTGGAGCAGAACAAGCTGTATATCCGTCTGGCCTCCAACGAGATGTTCCGCATTTCCAAAGATGTGGTGCAGATGATTCTGAACGGGGAGGTCACCACGCCGGAGCAGGCGCTGGCTGTCTTCAATCAGGAGCTGGCAGGCGAGGAGCCCGGCACCGAGATCGTGGCCCGCATCGACACCGGCTACTCCAATGACTTCACCCCGGAGCATGGCAATCAGGCGGCGTCTGCCGTGGCCAACACCATCCGCGCCCTGTCCGGCGCAGACCTGGTGTTCATGCAGTCCTGCTATGTGGCCAGCGACATTTATGCCGGGGAGTATTCCCAGAAGGATCTGGGCTATCTCGCCAAGAATGACGGCGGCTGGCCCGGTCTGATGGAGCTGACCGGCGACCAGATCTATACCCTTGTGGAAACCACGCTCTCCATGACCGGCAACCGGGGCGCGGTGTGCAACGACAGCACGCTGTATGTTTCCAGCGGTTTTGAGATGGACATCACCAAGACCGGGGACGGGTACACCCTCAACGCGCTGACCATGGACGGCAAGGAACTGGACCGGAACAAGACCTATTCCTTCCTGATTTACGGTGAACGGGACTGGTATATGTCCGAGGTCATGGAGGAGATGGGCGTTTCGGAGGTGGACTCCACCGGCCCCAAAGCGGAAGACTACCTGACGCAGCGTCTGGTGGAACAGGGCGGACAGCTGGAACCGCCCACCGATTACATGATTCTGCGGTAACTTGCAGAAGGGTTTCGCACACGCGGCATAGAAAAACGAGGTCGGGAGAAGGCTCATATGCAGGAGAAAAAACAGACAACAACCTATCTTTTGCCCGTTGCGCTTGCCGTGATTCTGGTGGTTTCTCTGGTGTTGGGCGTATTCTTCATGCGAAACTCCCTGATGCAGCTGACCGTGAAGGAACGTTCCAGCCAGCTGGAGGAGATGGTCACCCAGATTCAGGCCAACCTGACCAGCGGCCTTCAGACCCACTGGAACCTGGTGGAAGGACTGAACAACGCGGTGCAGGGACAGCATTTTGAAACGGAGCAGGCGCTGTGTGAAAACATCGTCCTTCTGGAAAAGGTGTTCTGCACCGATTTGTACGGCAGCCGGGTGATGCTGCTGGACGCGCAGGGCACCGCTTATCTCCGCGACGGGCCTGTGGGCATCTGGAACGATGTCAGCCATCTGGTAGACGGGGGCCGGGAGCACACCTTTGTCTCGGAAACCGACAACATTGACGGCTGCTTTCTGGTGTTTGCGCGGGAACTGGATGCCCCCGTCACCATGGGGGAGGACCATGTGCGCTTTACCCATGTGGTGCTTCTGAAGGACATCCGGACCGTGAAGCAGTATTACACCACCAAGACCTACGGCGGCAGCGCGGCGACCTACTTTCTCAAAAGCAACGGAACGCTGGCCTATTTTGACGCGGAGGCGGATGACGCCATCGGCGCCCGGAATGTGTTCAAGGCGCTGGAAGAGGTGGAGTATGTGCAGGGGCGCAGCTTTGACGAGGTCAAGGAGCAGCTGGACAGGGACGGCATCGCCACGGCGGATATCCGTCTGAACCAGACGGAGTATTTCTACTGCCTGACCTCGCTGGAGGACTACAACATGCTTCTGATGCTGCTGATCCCGGCGGACAGCGTGGCGGTCAGCACCATGAACATGATGGACTCCACCATCCGTACCGAAACCATCTTCATTTCGATGATGGCGCTGCTGATGCTGCTGGCGGCCATCAGCTTTATCCGGGTGCAGCGCAGCAGCCGGATGATTCGGCTGGAGCAGGAAACCAACCGGGAACTGAACCGTCTGCGCACCGAGGCGGAAACCGCCAATGCGGCCAAAAGCGCCTTCCTCAACAACATGTCCCACGATATCCGCACGCCGATGAACGCCATCATCGGGTTCACCAACATCGCGCTGAAACAGGACCCCAAGCCGGAAATCCGAAACTGTCTGGAAAAAATCAGCGACAGCTCGGACCATCTTCTGGCGCTCATCAATGATGTGCTGGACATCAGCCGTATCGAGAGCGGCAAAATCCGCTACGAACCCGCGCCGGTGGATCTGGCGGAGGTGTCGGATTCGGTGCTCACCATCGTGTACGGCTACCTGTCCAACCGGAATCTCACCTTCCGGACGGAGGTGGAGCAGCCCCAAAGCCGCTATGTGCTGACCGACGCCGTGCGCGTCCGGGAAGTGCTGGTCAACATTCTGGGCAACGCGGTGAAGTTTACCAATGACGGAGGAACCGTCAGCTATGCGGTCAGCTACCATCCCGGAGAGGACGGCCGCACCATCGTGGCGCGGTACAAAATCTCCGATACCGGCATCGGCATGTCCGAGGAGTTTGTCGGCCATATTTTTGAGGAGTTTTCGCAGGAGGAGCGCGGCGCCAGAACCCAGTACAAGGGTACCGGCCTGGGCATGGCCATCACCAAGAAGTGCGTTGACCTGATGGGCGGCACCATCTCGGTGGAGAGCCGCAAAGGCGTTGGCTCCACCTTCACGGTGGAGCTGCCGATGCAGATCACGGAGACCCCGGCGGAGAAAAAAGAGAGCGCCGCCGGTACGATGGATTTGACGGGGCTGAACATCCTGATGGCCGAGGACAACGACCTGAACGCGGAAATTGCCATGGTGCAGCTGGAAGAGCTGGGCATGAAAATCACAAGGGCTGCCGACGGCGAGGAGGTCGTCCGGCTCTTTGCCGAACACCCGCAGGGAACCTTCGATCTGATTCTGATGGACGTGATGATGCCGAAAATGAACGGCTACGAGGCAACAAAAGCCATCCGCGGGCTGCAAAACCGCCCGGATGCCGCCGCCATTCCCATCATTGCCATGACGGCCAACGCCTTTGCCGAGGATGTGCAGGCATCGCTGGATGCCGGCATGAACGGGCATCTGTCCAAGCCCATTGTGATGGAGGAGGTCGTCAGCACCATTTCCCGGAATCTGCGGGCGATCCCGCTTTCTTGACAAGGCAGAGAGTGACAGATATAATGACAATAAGGCGGATTTTGCCATTTTTTGGAACTCCGCCGTGGAAAAGTAAAATAGAATGATACAACAACAAAAAACGGGATGCAGCAGGGAGGAAAACCGGCTGCCGGTGAACCATCGGCCGGGGCGGGTGCGGCAGCTGCGCCGTCAGCTGGCGTTTGCGTTTGCGGCGCTGCTGATTGCCTTCGCGGCCACGGCGGCGGCCACCTTCGCATGGTACATCTACAACACCAGCGCCCACACCACCAAGGTCAAGCTGGCGGCGGGCACCTCCATCAATCTGCAAATCTCCAACCAGCGGGACGGCAAGTATGAGAGCGCCGCCACGCTGAACCCGGACGGCGGTGCGGGGCAGTCCTTTGTGGGAATCCTCACGCCGGTGTCCACCAATGATGTGCGCGCCGGGTTCCAGAAAGCGGTGGGGTTTGAAAGCACCGGCACCGGCACCGGGCTGGGCGGGCTGTGGGCCAGTGCCTTTGGGCTGAGCCAGCCTGAGGAGCGGGACTACTACAAAACCTCGCTGTATCTGCGCACCAACGCGCCCGCTGTGGATGTGTACCTTGCGGACATCGACTACGGCGCGCCGGACGGCAGCGGCGGTGTGACGAAAACCGAACAGGACCGGCTCATGTCCACCGCCATGCGCATCGGGTTTGCGGTGTACGCGCCGGGCAGCGACAGCGAGGTGACAGCGCAGTACATCTACGCCCTCAACGAGGAGGATCACATCGCCGCCCCCAACAACAACACCGCGCCGGGACAGTCCTTCGGCCAGACCGGCAGCTTTGCCATGGACCCTGCCCGCCTGGGGCAGGTGGTGCCGTTCACACCGTATAACAAGACCAATTTTTGCAGCTACGACAAGGCCACCGGCGCGGTGGAGACCGCCGCCCAGAGCGTGCGGCTCTGCCCGCTGTCCGGCTCCGGCACCGAGTACGGCGCAGCCACCCGGGTGGACGTCTACCTCTGGCTGGAGGGCTGCGACCCGGACTGCACCAACGAGCTTTGCGGCATGACGCTGAGCAACCTGTCCATTCTGTTTGCCGGTGTCTCGCCGGAGGAGGCCGCCGCATGAACGCAAAACACAGCATCCGGCTTCTGACGATTGCCCTGCTCTGGCTGCTGCTGGCGGCGCTGGCGCTGGGCGGAGCCACCTATGCGTGGTTTACCTTTAATAATGCTACCAACGTGGAGCCGATGGCCGGCACCGTGGGGGACGGCGCGGTCAGCCTGCTGATCTCCGCCAGCCGGGACGGCCCCTTTGACAAGGAGTGCGACCTGCCGCTGGAGCAGGCCGTGGAGGAACTGCTGCCGGTTTCCACCGCCGACCTGCAAAGCTTTTACGCCTCGGCGGCGCAGAACAAGCAGGGCATCACGCTGCGATACCGGGATGTGACCGAGCAGGCCCCCCAGCGGCTGCTGCACGGCACCGTCTATCTGCAAAGCAAAAACCGGGGCTGTGACGTCTACTTTTTTGAGCCAAAGCTGTCCTTTGGCAGCGATGGGCAGGCGCTTTCGGCGCTGCGTCTGGCGCTGAAGCTCACCACCGAAACCGACGGCGAGCAGCTTCTGTTTTTCCGTCTGGACGATCTGGGCGGGGGCGGCGCCGAGGAACAGGCCACCGTGGCAGGGGACAACGTGGTGGTGTCCTCCATCGATGCGGGCGGTCAGCCGGGCTACACCGCCGACCCGGCTGAGGACATCGGCGGTTATCTGGCGCAGGCGGACGGCGAGGAGGACACCACCCCCCGCGCCGGGGAACAGGCGCTCTGCGCCCTGCAGGCCGACGAGGTGGCCAGTGTGGAATACTGGCTGTATCTGGAGGGCTGCGACACCGCCTGCGTGAACGCCGTGCAGACCCGCGAGCTGAGCCTTCAGCTGGGCTTTGCGGGGGTGTCTGCCGAAACCACAGCGGAGTAAGGAGGGGAAAGCCATGAAACAGGGACAGCTGCGGCGTCAGCTTTTGCTGACGGCGGCCACGCTGGCGCTGCTGGCGGTGACGCTGAGCGGCGCGACCTTTGCCTGGTTTTCCTCCAACCGGACGGTGAACACCAGCCGGGCCGAGGCCCGCGCCGGAACGGAGGAACTGAAGCTGCTGGTCAGTTCCTCGGCAGGCGGCCCCTTTGAGGAGGTCTGCGACATCGCACAGATCAACACCGCAAAGCCCGACCAGCTGCAGCCGGTCTCCACCGCCGACCTGACCGCGTTCTATTACTGCCCGACCACCCAAAACGATCTGGCAACGCGGTTTTTGCCGGTGGAAGGAGAAAAATACTACTACCATGGCCGCATCTACCTGCAGGCGCAGGCCGAGGGGGCGGGCTGGCAGGGCCAGACCATGGCGGTCTATCTGGACGCCGACGAGGAGGCCGGGCCGCTGGTTTCGGCGGACGGACAGCTGCTCACCGCCGCACGGCTGGGGCTTCGCTGCGAGGGCGCGCAGGACAAGCCGGTGATCCTGCGCCTGAGCGAAGCGGCCAACCCGCTGCGCTCCGAGATGAACACCGCGCCCGGCGGCAGCAAGGCCGACGCGGGCGTGGTGATTACCGGCGAGGCCTCCACCGCGCCGGACCCCTCGGTGCCGCTGGAATCCGTGCTGCTGGCGGCGGACGCCGACACCCTGCCGGAGCAGCCGCTGCTGCGTATGGAGCTGAACACCGTCTACCCGCTGGATATCTACTTTTATCTGGAGGGCTGCGACCCGGACTGCAACGAAACCATCTCCACCCAGACTTGTGAGTTGTATCTCGGCTTTTTCGGCATGGTGGACGGGGAAGGCGGTGCCGCATGAACAAGCCATCCCGGTCACAGGGGCGGGAACTGACCATCGCGCTGCTGGTGCTGCTCATCGCGGCGGGCTGCGCTACGGCGGCCACCATGGCATGGTTCAGCATCGCGGACTATGCCCGCATCCGCAGCATGAGCGTGGAGATCACCACCGGCGCGGCGCTGCGGTTTGATCTGGACGCCCACCCGGCGCTGGAGGACTACGTGACAACGCTGGGATTCCGGCAGATCGCCGACCGCATCCGGCAGGAGCGGGGCTTTGACGCCGCCGAAACCCCGCTGGAGCCGGTGACCACCGCCGACTATGACACCTTCACCTTTGAGGAGGGGGACGCCGCCGACCCGAACCGCGGGGCGTATCTGGATTTCACGCTGCATTTCATGTCCGCCAACGACACCTGGGTGCATCTGACCAGCGCCCACAGCAAGGGAAAGACCGACGGCACGCAGGTCACTGCGGAGCCGGTGCAGATGCTGCAGGCCCTGCGGCTGGCCTTCACGGCGGACGGACAGACGGCGGTCTACACGCCGGGTTCGGCGGGGGCCGCGTCCAATCCGGGCGGCGCCAAGCTGTTCGACCTGCCCGGCGCGGAGCAGATGCAGCTGAGCGGGGCCAGCCAGCTGTTTTATCTTCCCGCCAACACCGATGTGCCGGTGCGGGTGCAAATCTGGCTGGAGGGCACCGACAACGCCTGCGATGATGCACTCATCGGCGGAAATTACAGCATTCAGCTGCGCTTTGTGGGCGCAGATGAAAACCATCAGCTGATGGAATAAACGCATGGAGGAATCTACATGAATATGGTAAAAAAAGCAGGCAGCATCCTGCTGAGCGTCCTGCTTTGGGGTGTCATTCTGGTGGCCGCGCTGTATACGGTGGTCACGCTGGCCACCCGTGACGAGGCCAACGTGTCCAGCATTGCCGGGTTCAGCCCGCTGGTGGTCAAGACGGATTCCATGTCGCCCACCTTCAATGCGGACGACCTGATTCTGATCCACACCACCGATCCCGCCGCCCTGCAGGTGGGGGACATTGTGACCTTCCACACCATCATCAACAACGAGTACGCCCTCAACACCCACCGCATTGCGGACATTTCCGAGAACAACGGCGTGCGCAGCTACACCACCAAGGGCGACAACAACGCCATCGCTGACCAGCACATCATTGCGGACGGCGATATCGTGGGCAAGTACGTGACCCGCGTGCCCGGCGTGGGCAGGCTCATCAATTTCCTGTCCGGCAGTGTGGGATTTTTGGTGGTCATCGTGCTGCCCATGCTCCTGTTCTTTGTGTATCAGGTGTATCACCTCATCATGGTCAGCCTGCATCTGCGCAAGGCCATGCAGGAGGAGAGCGCCGCGCAGCCCGCCATGGAGGACGCCGAGAAGGCCCGCGCTGAGGCGATGGCGGCGCTGGAGGAGGCCAAACGGCTGAAGGCCGAGGCGGAGGCCGCGCTGGAAAAGGCCAGACAGGGAGAACAGCATGAGTGAATTTCTCAAGCTCGCATGGGAGCTGATCGCCAAGGTCATTTATAATGTGACCGACTGGCTGTTCGGCTTCGTGATGGGCTTTATCCACGTTTTCATCACCGGCTGGGTGGAGTATTACGCCATCTTCATGTCCTACTTTGTGAATTTCAGCTGGCCGGCGCGCATCATGGCCATCCTGCTGGCGGCGGTGCTCATTGCCATCCCGGTGCTGATTGCCGTCATTCTCATCCGCAGGCTGATCCTGCACATCCAGCTCAAGGCCGACAAGACCGACAACACCGTGCTGTACAAGGAGATCGGGCGGCTCAACCGGCAGGTGCTCAACCTGATGGACGAGAAAAACAAGATTCTTGCCCTCAAGGTCAACGCCATGGGCGGCGTGGGCCAGATTCCCTATGTGGGCGCCTCCGCCCTCAAGGACGATGTGATCCCCACCGTCAAAAACGTGGTGGGGGGCCAGCCTGCCGGGGAAAGCGCCGCCATACCGGTGCCGGTGGGCGGCACCATCCGGGCGGAAATCACCGAGCAGAGCGCCGCGGCGGCGGCCGCCGCCATGGTGCAGGCCCGCCAGCAGGCGGAGCAGACCTCCACCGCGCAGACCAGCCGGTTCCCCAAGCTGACGCTGGTGGACGAAAAGTACGCCCTGTACGTGCCGCCTGCCTTTGACAACGACATCACGCTGGAACAGTTTGTGGAAAACTACCGGCTGTTTGCCTGCAGCCGGATGCACCTGTACTACACCCCCGAAATCATCCGCCGCTTTGTGGCCGGTATGGCCGCCAGCCGCCTGCTGATTTTAGAGGGCATCTCCGGTACCGGCAAGACCAGCCTGCCCTATTCCTTCAGCCGCTACCTCAACAACCCGGCCACGCTGGTGTCGGTGCAGCCCTCCTACCGTGACCGCACCGAGCTGCTGGGCTACTTCAACGAATTCTCCAAGCGGTTCAACGAGACGGAATTCCTGCGCGCCCTCTATGAGTCCAACTACCGGCAGGAGCCCAGCTTCATCGTGCTGGACGAGATGAACCTCGCCCGGATCGAATACTACTTTGCCGAGATGCTGTCGGTGCTGGAAATGCCCAGCCATGACGAGTGGGTGCTGGATCTGGTGCCCACCGCCTGGCCCGGCGACCCCAAGCTGCTGGAATCCGGCAAGATTCAGGTGCCGGACACCCTGTGGTTCGTGGGCACCGCCAACAACGATGACTCCACCTTCACCATCACCGATAAGGTGTATGACCGTGCCATCCCCATTGAGCTGAACGAGCGCGCCGACGCCTTCGAGTGTCCCGACACGCCGCCCAGCATCGTCACCGCCGCGCATCTGGAGGAGATGTTCGCCGCAGCGCGGCGGGAGCATCCCATCAGCCAGCCCACGCTGGACAAGATGAACCGGCTCAATGACTATCTGCTCACCCGGTTCAAGCTCACCTTCGGCAACCGTATCGTCAAGCAGATGCACGATTTCATCCCGGTGTACGTGGCCTGCGGCGGCACCGAGCTGGGCGGCCTTGACTACATCCTCGCCCGCAAGGTGCTGAAAAAGTTCGAAAGCCTCAACGTGGGCTTTGTGCGGGACGAGATCAAGGGGCTCATCACCTACATGGAAAAGGTCTGCGGCCGCACCGCCATGCCGGACAGCAAGGCCTATCTGACCCGCATCCAGAATCTGTATTAAAAGGACGGCATCATGGCAAATTCCATCAACGACCTGTATTCCAAATACGTCAACCGGGTGGGCAGAACGCTGGAATCCGACCGGTATTTTCAGTATCTCTATGAGATGACCCAGGCCGGCAAAACCAACCTGCAGCAGAAAAATGTGGTGCTGCACAAGGTCGTGGATGAACGCTGGCTCACCATCATTGAGGAAAGTCTGGACGCCATCAACACCATCATTGAAAAGCCCCGGCGGTTCATCACCACCAAGGAGGAGGTGGTGCCGGTTTCGCTTGCCAAAAAGATCAGCGCCGAGAGCGTGCGCCATCTGAGCCAGAACACCCAGTTCATTGCCAGCAATGAAAACGGCGATATCCAGCCCACCCGCATCCTCAACACCACCACCGAGGAAACCTACGACCTGTATGAGAACCGGTTCATTTACCATCTGATCCAGCGGCTTGTCACCTTCATCGACAAGCGCACCGATGTGATTTTCTGGTCCACCGGCGACGAGACGGAAAACTCCCTGCACATGGACTGCACCGTGGACGACGCCTACGAGCAGATTCAGTACCGGGTGGACATGACCATCAAAAACAAAAAAGACCTGCTGGAAAACGACAGCGACCACATGGACGTCTTTATGCGCATCGACCGTGTGCGCCGTCTGGTGCTGGGGCTCAAGCAGAGCGCCTTCTGCCAGATCATGGCGGGCTGCGCCATGGTGCGCAGCCCCATCCAGCGCACCAACCTGATGATGAAGGACCCCAACTACCGCACCTGCTACAAGCTGTGGCAGTTTCTGGAAAGCTACGATGAGGTGGGCTATTCCATCGAGGCACAGGATTCCACGCTGGAATTTGATGAGGAATATCTGCTGCAGATGCACACCAACTTCATCACCAACTATGCCATCTTCAAGTCGCTGCTGGAGGATGATGCCCGGGACATCAGCGCCGCGCCGGTGCAGCACCGCAAGGTCGTCAAGCCCAAATTTGTGAAGCAAATCAAGGAACTGGTGGTGGACAACCGGGACATTCCCGATGTGGAGGTTCGCCGCGTGTTTGTGGAGGAGGTCACACAGGCCCAGCTGGACGCCGAGGCCGCGCTGGCCGAACAGCAGGCGGTCAATGAGGAACTGGAAACCACCAATGTGCAGCTGCAACATCAGCTGATGATCGCGCAGCAGCAGGCCGCTGATGCCATGGCGGATATCGAGGAGCTGCAGGCGCTGGCCGAGGAAAACGCGCAGGCGCAGAAGTCCGCCGAAACCGCCGCCGCACAGGCGGAGGAGGTTGCCGAACAGGCGGACGCCGCCCGCCGGCAGGCCGAGGCCGCCATGCAGGCCGCGTTGGAGGAGTGCCGGCAGGCACAGCAGGCGGCACAGCAGGCGCAGGCCGCGCTGGAACAGGCACAGGAGCAGGCCCGGCAGACGGTGGCACAGGCCGCCGCCGAGCAGGAGGCTCTGCGGGCCAGACAGGAGCAGCAGCACCGCAACGAACAGCAGCAGCTGGCCCAGCGCTACCGCACCGAGCGGCAAAAGCTGGAGCAGGCCCACAAACAGGAATTGCAGCAGGCGTCCGCCGCACAGGCCGCCGCCGAGCGAAAGCACCAGAGCGACCAGAAGGCCGCCGCCGAACAGCAGGCCCGGCTGGAGGAAGCCCGCCGCGCCGCCGAGGAGCGGGCCGAGGCGCAGCGCCAGTGCTTTGAGACTGCGCAGGAGGAGCAGCGCCTGCAAACCGCTGACCGTCTTGCCCAGATGCAGCGGGAAATTGACGAACTGAAGGCCGCGCTGGAGCAGGAGCGCCGCGCCGCCGCCGAGACCCTTGCCGCCGAGCAGGCCGCCCGCGCCGCCGCCGAGCAGCGGGCGCAGCAGGAGAGCGAACTGCGCAGCAGGGTGGAGGAACGGGCCGGGGCTGCGTCGCTGGGGCAGTTTGTCCGGGCGTCCTACGCCGAGCGGCGGGAGCGCCGCCGCCAGTCTGCCCACAAGGAGTAACCAAGACGAACGATGGTCAAAAAGATAACCGCAACGATTCTGAATCTGCTTTCGGTGCTCATCTGCCTGCTGGCGGTGGTCATGCTGCTGGGGGTGCTGACCACCCGTTCCGGTCAGGTGCCCAGCATGGCGGGGTACTCCCTGCTGCGGGTGCTGACCAAAAGCATGGAGCCCACCATCCCGGTGGATTCCCTGCTGGTGGTGCGCCAGACGCCGCCGGAACAGCTGCAGCCGGGGGACATCATCTCGTTTTATTCCCCCGACCCGGACCTGGGCGGCATGGTCAACACCCACCGCATCACCGGCGTGGAGCAGCAGGGCGCCGCGTTTCAGTTCACCACCCGGGGCGACGCCAATCAGCTGGACGACAAATTCCCCGTTTCCGGCGAGGCGGTCATTGGCCGGGTGGTCTTCATCAGCCCGTGGCTGGGTACCCTGCTGCGGCTCATCGGCAACCCGCTGATCTATTTCCCGATGATTTTCATTCCTCTGGGCATTCTCATTGTGCTGGAGATCAAAACCATCATCAGAACCTCCAAACAGATCGTCGAGGAGGAAGACCCGCCCGGCCAATGTCATTAAGATCATGACAATAAGGCCAAAGGTCAATCATCACGAGAAACCTTGCCATCATTCGTAGGGGAGGGGCATGCCCGCCCGCGAAAGGCGGCCTTACAACTGGTAAAATGGTGGCACGATGCGGTTCCCGCAGACAGAAAGGATGTGATCGCCCGTGGCGCAGACAACGGAAAAACAACTCGCCGCGCAAAAGAGGGCCGAGGCCCGGCGGGCCAGAAAGCTGGCCCGGATGGAAAACCAGTGGGCGCAGGGCTCGCTGCTGGTGTTCGTGCTGCTGTACAATCTGGTGTTCCAGCTGGTGCTGGTTCCGCTGGGCAAGGCCATCTGGGCGGCGGCGCTGAACGTTTCCCCCGCCCACTACCTTATCAGTGACAATCTGGGGCTTATCCTGCGCAGCCCGCTCATCTGGCTGGCGCTGCTGGTCATCGCCGTGGGCTATGCGTTCTGGGCGCTGCTGGAGATCGCCGGCATCCTCCTCTGCGTGGACTGCGCCCAGCGCGGCCACAGGATCGGGCTGCTGGCGCTGCTGCGCCGCTCGGTGCTGGAAAGCCTGCCGGTGCTGCATCCCAAAAACCTGCCGCTGCTGGTGTTCACGGCGGTCATCATGCCCTTCACGAACTTTTTCGTGGCCTCCGATCTGGTGCGGCAGATCACCGTGCCGGAGTACATCATGGAGGTTATCGAGGATACGCCGCTGTATTTCGGGCTGTACCTGGCCGTCAGCGTGCTGCTGCTGGTCTGGACGCTGGCGTGGGCCATGGTGTACCATGTGTTTGTGCTGGAACACAAGTCCCTGCCGGAGGCGGCCCGCAGCAGCATCCGCCTGATGAAACGCCGCAAGTGGAACACCATCTGGCGGGTCGTGGTCAACCAGCTGCGGTTTGTTCTGCGCTGGGCCCTTGTGCTGGCGCTGGGCATCGCCGCCTTCGCGGCGGTGCTGATGCACTTCTCGGACGGCAGCCTGCTGTTTGCCCGCGCCGCCACCCTGTCCTGGAATCTGATCGTTTACCCGGCGGGGCGGTTCCTGCTGACCTGCCTGTCCACCTTTGTGCAGTACGCCACCCTCACCAGCCTGTACCACAGCTATAAGGAAGCCGACGGCGAGGCGCTGCCGCCGCTGCCGCCGGAGGCCCGGCCGAAGAAAAAACGCGATGTGCTGGCCCGGGCCGCCACGCCGGTGCTGCTGCTGAGCGTGGCCGGTGTGGGGCTGCTGTTCACCGGCCTGCTGTATGCGGCGGGGCTTTCCGGCGAGGGCGTTCTGGACAGCCTGCTCACCGTGAAAACCGAGATCACCAGCCACCGGGGGTACTCCGCCAAAGCGCCGGAGAACACGCTGCCCTCCATTCAGGCGGCCATCGACAGCGGCGTGTCGGACTACGCCGAGATCGACGTACAGCAGACCAGTGACGGCGTGGTGGTGCTGACCCACGACACCAGCCTCAAGCGCTGCACCGGGCTGGACGCCAACGTTCACGACATCACCTATGAGCAGCTGCGCACGCTGGACGCCTCCAAGGGGTACAGCGGGGCGGACGCGGCGGAGTTTGCCGGCACCCCCATCCCCACGCTGGAGGAGGTCATCCGGCTGTGCAAGGAAAACGGGATGAAGCTGAATATCGAGATTAAGGGCGCGACCCCCACGCTGGAACAGGAGACGGTGCGCATTATTCAGGAGAACGATTTCGGTGACCAGTGCATCCTCACCTCGCTGCGCTACGATGCGCTGGAAAAGGTCAAGGCGCTGGATCCCACCCTGAAAACCGGCTACATCATGGCCATGGGCGTGGGCAATTACTACGATCTGGCCGCGGCGGACATTTTCAGCGTGGAGAGCACCTTTGTCACCACGGACATGGTCAACGCGCTGCATCTGCGGGGCAAGCAGGTTCATGCATGGACCATCGACGAACCGGCCAACGCGGAGCGGATGATCCGCCTCGGGGTGGACAACCTCATCACCGGCGACCCGGAAATGGTTCGTGAGGTCATTCAGAAGAGCGAACAGCTGGGGTGGTTCTCCTATCTGAGCAACGACCGGTGGCAGGAACTGACCGGGGAGTTGGAGGCGTATACGTCCCTGCTGGAGACCGCGTAAATTTTTTGGCGGAACCGGGCGGTTTTTCGGCGGCGCTGCCGCTTGACAGGCGGTGTGCCCTGTGATACAGTGCATACAGAAACCATCATGACAGGAGATGCGGACATGAAATACATCTTTCAATTTGCGCGGCTGGCGGCGTTCTGCCTGGCCGGGGAGCTGCTGCACGCTCTGCTGCCGCTGCCCGTCCCGGCCAGCGTCTACGGGCTGGCGCTGCTGCTGGCGGCGCTGGCCACCGGGCTGGTCAAACTGCATCAGGTGCGGGAGGCGGCGCTGTTTCTCACCGGCATCTTTCCGCTGCTGTTCGTGCCCGCCGCGGCGGGCGTGATGGAGCTTGTGCCGGACATTGCCGCCATGCCGGTGCCCATCCTGCTGGCGCTGTTCCCGGTGACGGCGGCGGTCATGGCGGTGGCGGGCATTGTCACCCAACGGCTGGCCCGCGGGGAGGAAACAAACGATGCTGAGTGAATTTTTGCAAGGCTCCACCATGTGGGGCGTGGGGCTGACGCTGGCGGCCTTCGCGGCGGGCACCCTCATTAACCGCGTCACGAAAAAATCCGTCTGCAACCCGCTGTTGTTGGGCAGCCTTGTGGTGGTGGCGGTGCTGACAGCGCTGCGCATCCCCTACGCCCAGTACAAGGCCAGCGCCGCGCCGGTCAGCTGGCTGCTGCTGCCCGCCACCGTGTCACTGGCGGTGCCGCTGTATGAAAAATGGGAGATTTTGCGCCGCAACGCCAAAGCCATTCTGGCGGGCATCGCGGCGGGCACCCTCACCAGCCTTGCCAGCGTGCTGCTCATCGGGTGGGCCATGGGGCTGGACCACACCCAGTTCGTCACGCTGCTGCCCAAGTCGGTGACCACCGCCATCAGCATGGATGTGTCGGCGGAGCTGGGCGGCATCGCCTCGCTCACCGGCGCGGTGGTCATCCTCACCGGCATCGTGGGCAGCCTGTTCGGTGAGGGGCTGTTCCGGCTGCTGCGCATCACCGACCCCATGGCCAAAGGCGTGGCCATGGGCACCGCCGCCCACGCCATCGGCACCAGCCGGGCGCTGGAAATGGGCGAGACCGAGGGCGCCATGAGCGGGCTGTCCATCGCGGTGGCCGGCATCATGACGGCAATTCTGGCCCCGGTGTTCGTGGGACTGCTGTAAAGGAGAATCGAAATGTCTCACAACACGATGGATCTGACCCAGGGGCCGCCACGCGGCGCGGCTGTGCCGGGTGGGACTGCCCATGGGGTTTGAGTATTCCGTTTCGGCGCTGGGCGCGGTGGTGCTGCAAAGCGCCATCAACGCGCTGGGCACCGCCGCCATCGCCGGGCAGACGGCGGGGGACAAGATACGCCAGATGTTCACGCTGCCCATGGAATCGGTGGGCATGGGCATGGCCACCTACGTGGGGCAGAACGAGGGTGCGCGCCGGTACGACCGCATCGTGGGCGGCATCCGCGCCGGGCTGACCATCCAGTGGGTGTACTGCGCGGCGGCATGGCTGCTGGCGCTGGGCTACTGCACCTGTATGGTGGTGCGGTTTCTGCGGCAGAGAACCAAAGGAGAAGTCCACACCTAAACAAGGAACCCCCGCGCCGTATGGCGCGGGGGTGGTTTGCATCATTCTTCGCCAGTGTCCAGACGCTGGCGGGCTACCAGCTCGGCAAAAAAGCCGTTCTGGGCCATCAGCTCGTCGTAGGTGCCGCTCTCGATGATCTTGCCGCCGTCCAGCACCAGGATCCGGTCGCACTGGCGGATGGTGGACAGACGGTGGGCGATCACAAGGCGGGTGCATTTCAGGCTGTCCAGCGATTCCGAGACCTTTTTCTGGGTGATATTGTCCAGCGCACTGGTGGCCTCGTCAAAAATCAGCAGCTTGGGCTTGGGCGCAATGGCCCGGGCGATCATCAGCCGCTGCTTCTGCCCGCCGGAAATGCCGCCCGCGCCCTCCGAGATCATGGTGTGCATGCCCATGGGCATGTCCCGGATGTCGTCGGCCAGTCCGGCCAGCTCGGCGGCCTCCCAGGCCTCCGCCTCGGTCAGGCCGGGGGCCGAGATGGCGATGTTCTCAAACAGTGAGCCCTGAAACAGCTTGCCGTCCTGCATCACGGTGCCGATGCTGCGGCGCAGGCTGCGCAGGTCAATGGTGTTCAAATCGTGCCCGTCAAAGAGCACCGCGCCCTTCTGTGGCTTCTCAAAGCCCAAAAGCAGGCGTATCAGTGTGGATTTTCCGCAGCCCGTGCGGCCTACCAGCGCCACATATTCCCCGGGACGGATGCGCAACGACAAATCGTCCAGCACCATGGGCATGTTGTCGCTGTACCGGAAAGACACGTGGCTCAGCTCCACCCGGCCGGACAGCTTTCCCACCGGGCGGCGGGTCTCGTCGGTCTCGGGCTGGGCGTCCAGAATGGGCTTGGCCATCTCCAGCACCGGGCGGATGCGCGCCGCCGACAGCGCAATGTTCACCAGCGACAGAAACGCGCCGGACACCATGCCGTAGGAGGCGGTGAAGGCGTAGTATTCCGCCACCGTCACGCCGGACCGCACCGCGCAATAGTACATCACCAGATTGCCCAGCAGCGAGATGACCATGGCCACGGTGCTGCTCAGCTGCAAAAACAGCGGCCGGTCGTAGGTAAACCGCACCATTTTGGCGTATTTCCGCGCCCAGCGGGCAAAGGCCCGGTTCTCCGCGCCGGACAGCTTGATTTTCTGGATGCCGCTGAGCAGCGCATACACCATGCCGGAGTTCTTGCTACCCTCCTCCATGGCGCGGCGTTCCAGATTGGTCTGCATCCGGGTGGTGAGCAGCGTCACCAGCAGGGTGAGCAGCGTCATGCACACCGAGGGAATGACCAGCGAGGGCGCGTAGACGAACACCTGCCCGATGTATACCAGCGAAAACAGCGATGTGATGCTGGAAAATACAAAGGTGGAGGTGAGGGTGGACACCAGCGAGTTGATCTGCCCCGCGCGGGAGGACAACTCGCCGGAGCTGTACTGCCGGAAAAAGTTGGCGGGCAGCGAAAAGATGCGCGCCATGGTGGCGGACTGCACCGAAATTTCGATCTGGGAATTGACGATGCCGGACAGCATGCTGTTGACGGTGCCAAACAGCAGCGAGCTGATGCTGACGCAGATCATAAAGACCGCCGCCGCGGCCAGCAGCCGCACGCTGCCGCCGGGAATGACGGTGTTATACAATAAGTAGGTGATGCGGGGGGACAGCATGCCCACCAGCGTGGTGACGCCCATCATGCCCAGCATGGCCGCCACCGACGCGGGGGAAACGCATTGCAGCGCGAACACCAGCAGGTCCGGGATGGTGAGCTTTTTCTGGGGAAAGGCCCGGTAAAAGCAGATGGCGCCGGGTTTCAGGTTCCCCTCGGTGCGGCGGTTCAGCCGCACGGGTTTGCCGGTGGCCGGGTCGTCATACTGATAGCCGCCCAGCCTGCCGGGCAGCAGCGCCACCGGGGTGTCGTCCTGCAAAAAGCCCAGCATGGCGCCCACCGCGTCATGGTACCAGCCCGGCTCCAACTGCACCTTGCGGCGCATCACGCCGCAGGGACGGCACAGGTATTCCAGCCGGTCCTCCAGCGTTTTCACGTTGGCGGGAACCTCCCGCGTCCTGACGTGATAAAACTGCAAAACCTGCCGGATGGCCCCCTCCAGCTGCTGCCCGCTGTCCGCCCCCACCGGCCCCCGCTGCCGTGTGGCGGCGGCGGCCAGCTCCCGGATGGCGTCATCCAGCCCCTGCGCATCGGCGCGGCGGCGCTGTTCCAGTTGTTCTTCAAAAATGCCCATGTTGTTCTCCTGCGGCGGTCACTCGCTGGTCACCAGCCGGGTGTACCGCCCGCCCTTGGCGTACAGCTCCTCATGGGTGCCCCGCTCCACCACCACGCCGTGATCCAGCACCAGAATCTCATCGCAGTCCCGGATGGTGGACAGCCGGTGCGCCACCACAAGGCAGGTGATGCCCCGTTTGCGGATGGCCTCCACCACCTGGTGCTCGGTTTTCGCGTCCAGCGCGCTGGTGGCCTCGTCCATGATGATGATGGTGGGGTCCTGCGCCAGCACCCGGGCAATTTCCAGCCGCTGCCGCTGCCCGCCGGACAAATCCCGCCCGCCCTCGGTGAGCTTGTACTGGAAGCCGCCCTCCCGCAGCATGATGTCGTCATAGATCTGCGCGTCCCATGCGGCCAGAATGACCTCGAAATCCTCGATGGAGGTATCCCACATGCGGATGTTGTCGGCGATGGTGTCCTCAAAAATCACGATGTCCTGATCCACCACCGCCAGCGACCCGGTGAGCTGCTCCCGGCTGATCTGGGAGATGGGCTGCCCGTCAAACAGAATTTCGCCGCTCCAGGGCTGGTACAGCCCGGAAATCAGCTTGGCAATGGTGGACTTGCCGCAGCCAGACGCGCCCACCAGTGCCACCCGGCTGCCGGGCTTGACGTGCAGGTTCAGGTCCCGGATGAGCGGCTCGGCCAGACGGGAATACCCGAAGGTGACGTTTCGCAGCTCCACCTCGCCGGAGAGCTTTTCCGCGGCGGGCGGCGTGCTCTCCGGCGGGCCGAAGCCCACCGCCACATCGTCCGGGTACTGCATCACGTCCTCGATGCGCTCCATCTCGGTGCGCATCTCCTGCAGGCCCTGCCCCGCCGACAGCAGCGACATGGCCGGGGCCATGAAGGAGGACAGATACCCCTGAAACGCCGAGATCATGCCCACCGTGAAGTGGCCGTTCATGGCATACCACACGCCCATCAGCGTGATGGTGCAGCTGCACAGCGTGGACAGCACCGAGGGAATGAGCGTCAGCAGCATGTTGGTGCGGGTGAACCGCACCGTCTGGGTGTTGACGCTGGCCTGATACCCCGTCCAGCGGGCAAAGAAGCCGTTTTCCGCGCCGCTGGCCTTGATGGTCTCGATCATTTCAATTCCGGATACGGTGGCGCTGTTCAGCTTGGCGGAGTCCCGCATCTGCACCCGGGTCAGGTTGACGCGCTTCTGGGAGATGTACCAGGACACCCCCGCGTTCACCGCGATAGTGGCAAGGCCCACCAGCGTCATCTGCCAGCTGTACCGGATCATGACGGTGAGGTAGAACACCATCATCACGGCGTTGAGCGCCAGCGGCGCAAAGGTGTTCACCAGCGAGTTGGCCACGCCCTCGTTGGAGCTTTGGCGCATCTGCAAATCGCCCGCCAGACGCTGGGAGTAGAATTCCATGGGCAGATGCAGCAGCTTCCACAAAAAGGTGCTGCTGCCCACAACGGAAAATTTGGCGTTGATGCGGTTGTTTACCAGCGTTTCCACCGCGCTGATGAGGATTTCCAGCCCGGAGAACACCGCCAGCGCGATCATGAAGGGGTAGAACCATTCCGGGTTCTGCCCGGTGAGCAGGCGGTCATAGAAAATGCGGGAGAAGCCCGGCTGGATGACGCCCAGCAGCGAGGAGATGATGGTGCACAGCACCACAAAGACCACCGCCGGCCCCGCGCCCTTCAGGCGGGCCTTGGCGAAGGCCAGCACGCTCTTGGGCTTGCCCTCCGGCACAAACTCCGGCCCCGGCTCCATCATCAGACAGATGCCGGTAAAGGAGCGGTCAAACTCCTCCATAGACACCGACACGGTGCCCCGGGCGGGGTCGTTGAGCACCGCCTTGTCCTTTTTGAACCCGTTGAGCACCACAAAATGCTCCATGTTCCAGTGGATGATGCAGGGAAATTTGCCGTTGGCACGCAGAGATTCCGGCTCATACCGGTAGCCCTTGGCGAGCAGGCCGTAGCTGCGGGCGGCCACCAGCACGTTGCGGGCGTTGGAGCCGTCCCGGGAAACGCCGCAGTCCACCCGCACCTGTTCCAGCGGCACCCACTTGCCGTAGTAGGCCGCCACCATGGCCAGACACGCCGCGCCGCATTCCAGCGCCTCCATCTGCATGATGACCGGCACCTTCGCCACGCCGCGGGTTACCGGGGCTTTGTGTTGAATGGTGTTGTTCATGGCGCGCCTCAGTTGAAAACAAATTTGCTGGGGGCGATGCTCTCAATGACCGACTCCGCACTGTAAAAGCCTTCCGGAGCGGCGCCGTCCAGCTCCACCGTCAGCACCCAGTCGCCGGGGGTAAAGCCGCCCACGTGCAGCATCAGGTCGTCACTGTCGCCGCTGAGCTGCAGCGGCGTGTGGTCGATGCGGGTGATGGTGTGGTCGGCGCCGTTCACCGCCACCGTCATGCCCTCGGACAATTTGGCGGCGTCCTCCTCGGTGAAGTAGGCGGTCAGCGCCGTGCCGTCGCTGCGGGCCGCGCCCTGCACGGTGGTGTCCAGCCGGCCGAATATCCCCCACACGCAGGTGCCCGCCAGCAGCAGAATGATGGCCGCCAGCAGCACCCAGGTGGCGGGGGTGCTCACCCGGATGTAATCGGACAGCTGATCCGGGCGGGACAGCTGCTCCATGGATTCTTTGCGGAACAGATCTTGTTTCATAATGCGGCTCTTTCTTTGTGGAAAGGAGAAAATTCGACAATATAACAAATATAGAATAGCATGTTTTGCGTCAAAAGAAAAGAGAAAATCCAAAAAAACCGCCCCCGAAGGGGGCGGTTCCGCTGTTAAAAGCCGTGACATTCTTTCAGATTGCGCAGATCACCGCTTTCCCGGAAATCCTCGTAGTCCTTGGAAAGGGAGGGGCTGTAATAGGGGTCGTTGAGGATGCTCTCCCGGCCGTGCACCGCGTACAGGCGCTCCCGTTCCGCGTCAAAGCGCGCTTTTTTGGCCGGGTCCTTCTCGTCGGAGCCGCGGGACTTGCTCTCGTAATGCGTCAGCTCGGCGTAGGGCGTCCACACCACGCGCCAGCCCGCGTCCCGCACCCGCAGGCAGAAATCCACATCGTTGAAGGCCACCGTGAACGCCTCGTCCATACCGTTCACGCTGTCAAACACCGCCGCCCGCACCAGCAGGCAGGCCGCCGTCACCGCCGAGAAGTCCTGCACCGTGGCCAGCCGGAACATATACCCGCTGCCGCCCTGCTGGTGGTACTTGTGGCTGTGCCCCGCGTAGCCGCCCAGCCCCGTGATGACCCCCGCGTGCTGGATGGTGTCGTCGGGGTAATACAGCATCGCACCGCAGATGCCCACGCCGGGCTGGAGCACCTCGCCCACCATCTCGGTGAGCCATTCGCCGTTGAGAATCTCCACATCGTTGTTGAGCATCAGCAGCAGCTTGCCGGCGGCGTATCTGCGGCCGAAATTGTTGATGCGGCTGAAATTGAACCCGCCCCGGTACTCCACCACCCGGCAGCGCTCATACCGCTGGGGCAGCGTTTTGTAATAGGCGAAGGTGGCCGGGTCGGTGGAGTTGTTCTCGATGACGATGACCTCAAAATGGTCATAGAAGGTGCGGGAATACAGGCTGTGCAGGCATTTTTCCAGATCGTCGGTGTGGTCCTTGCTGGGAATGAGGATGGACACCAGCGGCGGTTCCTCCGGCAGCGTCCACCGCACATGGCAGGTGCCGGGGAATTTGCCCCGCTCCACCGCACCGCGGCGTCCGGTGGCCGCCAGATGATCCGCCACCGCCCGCTGCGCCGCCTGCTCCACATAGGGCTTGGCCGCCGTGCCCCCGCTGGTGGATGCCGCGTGGACCCGCCAGTAATACAGCACCTGCGGGAGGTGCCGGGGCTGCGCCGCAGGGTCCCGCCGCTGCATTTCATCGATAAGACGCAGGAAAAGGTCGTGATCCTGGGCGCCGTCACATTCCGGGCGCTCGCCGCCCACCGCGTCAAACAGCGACTTTTTGAACACCGCCAGATGGCAGATGTAGTTCACCGCCATCAGGTATTCGGGGGCGTAGTCCGGCTTGAAGTGCCCCACCATGGGCTTGCGGATGGTTTTCTGGAACAGCGCTTCGTCACTGTACACAAACTCCGCGCCGGTTTTTTGGAGGAACTGCCCCATGCAGTACACCGCATGGGGGGCCAGCACATCGTCATGGTCGGCCAGCGCCAGATACGCCCCGGTGGCCAGCGCCGCCGCCGCGTTGGTGTTGGCGGCAATGCCCCCGTTCTCAATTTTGGTGTACACGATGCGCGGGTCCTGCGCCGCCCGGGCGCGGGCGGTCTCGCCCACCTCCGGGTGGGCGGCATCGGAGGCGTCCGCCAGCACCAGCTGCCAGTTGGGGGCGGTCTGGTGCTGTACGCTGTCCAGAAATTCCGTCAAAAACCGCGGCGGCGTGTTGTACAGCGGCGTTAAGATGCTGATGGTGGGGAACCCCGCCGTGTCCGCCGCCCGCTGGGCCGCCAGCACCTGTTTGGAGGGCAGGTAGCGGTCCCCTTTGGCGAAAAACCGACGTTTGAAAAACCCGGCCGCCCGCGCCGCCATCACGCCCACGCCCTGCTCGGCGGCAAGGGTGCGGGCGTAGCCGAACAATTCCTGAATTCGTTTGACGGTGAGGTTCATGGGGTGGCTCCTTTTATTTCAACCCGAAATTCTCGAACAGGTTGTTGAAATGGGGGTTGTAGTAGGGGTCGTAATTGTCAATATAGCGCTGGTATTTGGCGTAGAAGTTCGCCTTCTCCCGCTCGTAGCGCTTGGCGTTCTCCGACAGGGTGTCCAGTCCCCGGCTCTTGCTCTCATAGTGGTACGCCTCGGCGCAGGGGGTGTACACGTTCAACAGCCCCTTCTCCCACAGCTTGAGGCAGTAGTCCACATCGTTGTAGGCCACGGCAAACTGTTCCTCGTCCAGGCCGCCAGCTTCGCGGTACAGCGCGGTTTTTGTCATCAGGCAGGCGCCGGTGACCGCCATATAATCCTGCGTGGTGATGAGCCGGTACAGATCGCCCACCGCCCTGCGGGGATAGCTTTTGTGGCTGTGCCCCGCCGACCCGTTGATGCCCATGAGCACCCCCGCGTGCTGGATGGTGTCATCCGGGTAGTACAGCTTGGCGCCCACCGCGCCCACATCGGGACGCTGGCTGTAAGACAAAAGCTCCCGCAGAAAGCCCTCGGACAGAACCTCAATGTCGTTGTTCAGCAACAGCAGATGCTCTCCCGCCGCGAACTGCGCGCCAAAATTGTTCACCGCGCTGAAATTGAAAGCTCCCTCATAGCGCACCACGCGGCAGCGGGGGAATTTCTCCGGCAGCGTGTCGTAATACGCGAAGGTGGCCGGGTCGTTGGAGTTGTTCTCGATGACGAGGACCTCAAAATTGTCATACCCGGCCTTGGCGTACAGGCTGGACAGGCAGCGCTGCAGATCCTCCGCGTGGTCCTTGTTGGGGATGAGCACCGAAACCAGCGGCGAGCCGGTCAGCTCATACCGCAGCCGGTAGGCTCCCGGCGCACCGTCGATGGCGGCGGCCTGCCCCGGCAGACCCAGCCGCTTCAGCTGGGCGTTGATGGCCCGCTCGCCCGCCGCCAGCGCGTAGGGCTTGGCCTCCATGCCCGCGGCGGTGGAGCCGGCATGGCCCCGCCAGATATACAGAACCTTTTTGATATGCTCGATGCGGCGTGCTTTTTCTGTCAGGCGCAGAATCAGCTCATGGTCCTGCGCACCGTCAAATTCCGGGTATTCCGCCGCGCCTGCCTCCTCCAGCAACGACCGGGAAAACACCGCCAGATGGGTGATGTAGTTGCACCCGCGCAGATAATCCGGCGCAAAATCCGGCTTGAAGTGGTAGCCGCCCAGCGCTTTCAGATTCTCCGACAGCACGATTTCGTCACTGTACACAAAGTCCGCGCCGGTGTTTTGGATGGTCTGCACACATTCAAACAGGGCGTTGGGGTACAAAACGTCATCGTGGTCCAGCAGCGTCAGGTACTCCCCGGTGGCCAGCGCAAAGCCCGCCGTGGTGTTGGCGGCAATGCCGCCGTTTTCGATTTTCCGGTACACCACCCGGCTGTCCTGCTTCGCGGCGGTGCGGGCCAACTCCGACGCGGCGGGGTGTGCCTCGTCGGAGGCGTCCACCAGCACCAGCTGCCAGCGGCGGTAGGTCTGCTTCTGCACGCTTTGCAGCATTTCCTTGAAAAACTTCGCAGGTGTGTTGAAAACCGGCACCACAATGCTCACCGTCGGCCCCGGCAGGCTGGCGGCGCGCTGGGCCTTCAGCTCCCGGCGCAGCGGCAGATCCGCACGGTGCTGCCAGCTGTCATGGTGCAGCGCCAGCCCCACCCGGAACGTCACGTCCCGCCAAAGCTGCTCGGCGCCCTTGTCCCGCAGCGTGGCGGCGCTGCGTCTGGCAAGGTCCGCCAGATGCGCCGGGTCCAGCAGCCGCCGGGCCATGCCGCCCACGCTGTCCTGCACCGCCACATCGGCGGGACGGTTCTGGTCCCTGGGGTCGGGCTTATTCATGCGTTACTCTCCCTTTTTCGCCTGCATGGCGTCCTTTTTCTCAAACTTGCGATACTCCGCCGTGACCTCCATGGTGGGGCCGTTGCGGCGCAGATGCCCGTGGTCCAGCCACGCCACCTTGTTGCACATGCGCTCGATCTGCTCGATGGAATGGCTCACCAGAATCACCGTGGTGCCGCCCGACAGCAGCTCCGCCATGCGCTTTTCGCACTTTTCCTGGAACAGGAAATCGCCCACCGACAGAATTTCGTCCGCGATGAGGATGTCCGGCTTGGTCATGGTCGCCACCGCGAAGGCCAGCCGCGCCACCATGCCGGAGGAATAGTTTTTCAGCGGCACATCGAGGAATTCTCGCAGTTCGCTGAATTCCACGATGTCCTCGAACTTGGAATCGATGTATTTGGGCGTGTAGCCTAAAACGGTGCCGTTCAGGTAGATGTTTTCCCGGGCGGTCAGGTCCATGTCAAAGCCTGCGCCCAGCTCGATGAGCGGCGCGATGGTGCCCCGCACCGTCACGCTGCCCGCCGACGGCTTGTACACGCCGGAAATGATTTTTAAGAGCGTGGACTTGCCGCTGCCGTTGAGGCCGATGAGGCCGTAAAAATCCCCGGGCATGATGTCGAAGCTCACATCCGACAGGGCGAAAAACTCGTCAAACCGGACGCCGCCGTGGGTCAGCGCGATGAAATATTCCTTTAAGCTCTCGTGCTTTTCCTTGGCCAGATTGAACCGCATGGACACATTCCGGATGGAAATGATGGGCTCCATACCGCGCCTCCCTCACATATACAGGACGAAATTGTCCTGATTTTTCTTGAACACCCACACGCCCAGCGCAAGACTGACGGCGGCGCACAGAGCGCAGATGAGGAGCCGCTGCCCGTCCAGCCCCATGCTGGTGAGCAGACATTCCCGCACCGCGGTGATGTAATGGTAGATGGGGTTGAATTTGATGACCCACTGCACCCAGCCGTCCATCTGGCTGGGGTCGTAGAAGATGGCGGAGCCGTACACCAGCAGAGTGCAGAACACCTCCCAGATGTGCATGATGTCCCGCACAAACACGTACAGCGCCGACAGAATCAGCCCCACGCCCAGACTGAACAGGAACAGCAGCGCCATGGGAAGGAGCGCCAGCGGCGCGGTGGGGGCCAGCGGCGTCCAGGTGAACAGCATGACCAGCACCAGCGCGATCATGCTGAACAGCAGGTTCACCAGCGCAAAGCAGCATTTTTCCAGCGGAAAAATGTACTTGGGAATGTACACTTTGCGCAAAAGCGGCGCGTTTTTCAGCACGCTCTCCATGGCCATGGTGGTGGATTCCCGGAAGAAGTTGAACATCAGCTGGCCGATGACCAGAAACACCGGGAAATACGCGATGCCGTTGCCCCGCTGGTTGAACAGCGCGCCGAACACCGCCCACATGACCAGACAGGTGAGCAGCGGGTTGAGGATGCTCCACGCCACGCCCAGCACGCTGCGGCGGTATTTCAGCTTGAAGTCCCGTGTGATGAGATTTTGCAGAAGGTAGCGGTATTTCCAGAATCCCGCAAAGGATGCTTTGAGTTGCTGCACAGTCCGTTCCTCTTAGTATTTCTTAAAATAGTCGAAGGTCTGCTCCGCAAAGGGTGTGTGCTCCTTGTCCTTGGCGCTGGTCTTGTATTCACAGCCGCAGTCCGGCCACTGCACGCCCACGGTGGGGTCGTTGTAAGGGATGCCGCCCTCGGCGGTGGGGTCGTACACATCGGTGCATTTGTAGCAGAACTCCGCCACATCGGACAGCACCAGAAAGCCGTGGGCAAAGCCCTCCGGGATGTAAAACTGCTTTTTGTTCTCGGCGGACAGCGTCACCCCCACCCATTTGCCGAAGGTGGGGCTGCCCGGACGGCAGTCCACCGCCACATCGTACACCTCGCCCAGCGTCACCCGCACCAGCTTGCCCTGGGTGTGCTGCTTCTGGAAGTGCAGGCCCCGCAGAACGCCCTTGGAGGAACGGCTCTGGTTGTCCTGCACGAAGGGCTTGTCGATGCCGGCGGCGGCGAACGCCTCCTGATGGTAGGTCTCCATAAAATAACCGCGGTCATCGCCAAAGACGGTGGGTTCGATGACAACGACGCCGGGAAGCTCGGTGGGAATGAAATTGAATTTGCCCATAACACAGTTCTCCTTATACCAATATAAATCCATTGTACTCTATTTTTGGTGTAAAAGCAACTGTAACATTCTGCGTCAAATGCCGTTATTGCGTATGAGGGGCAAATCTGGTACAATGATCCTAAAGAGGTGAGTGCGATGACCAAGCAGGAGGCACGCGCCCGGGCCAAAGCACAGCGCAGTGCGCTGGACATGGCGGCTCTGGGCGCGGAAATGACGCGGCGGCTGGCGGACACGGCGCTGTGGCGGGATGCGGAGCAGGTGTTCTGCTTTGTGCCGCTGAAGGACGAGCCGGACACGCTGCCTCTGCTGCGGCTGGCGCTGGCGCAGGGCAAGCGGCTGGTGGTGCCGCGGGTGCTGGGCGGCGGCGCCATGGAGCTGGTGGCGCTGGACAGTCTGGACGCGCTGCGCCCACGGGCCTACGGTATTTTGGAGCCGGAGGGCGGCACCGTGCTGGAGGCGCTGGACGAAACGGCGCTGGCGCTGGTACCCTGTCTGGCCGCCGACCGCCATGGCCGCCGGCTGGGCCGGGGCGGCGGGTATTATGACCATTTTTTGGGGCACTATAAGGGCAAACGGCTGCTTTTGTGCCCCGCCGCCCTTGTGTGGGACGCGGTGCCGGCCGATGACTGGGATGTGCGGTTTGCCCCCGGTGAAATTCTGACAGAGAAAGGATTTTTATGATGAAACGTGTTATTTTGGCAATGACGATGGCCTGTGCGCTGGCGCTGGGCGGCTGCATGGCGGGCAATAAGGCCCCCGCCGCCACCGCCACCCCCGAGCCGACGGCGGCCCCCACCGAGGCCCCCATGGACACCCCCGAGGAGGGGCTGGGCATGATGGCGGATGAAAAGCTGAACGCCGCGGTGGAGCAGATTTACGAAAAGCAGCCGGTGGAGCTGATGATGGCCCCCGTGACGGCGGTGGATTTGACCAACACCGACTGGCTGAGCTACAACACCGGCCTGTCCGCCGAACTGGCGGACAAGGTGGACGCGGGCGTGCTGTCGGAGTCCATGACGGGCAGTCAGGCGTACAGTCTGGTGGTGCTGCGGCTGAAGGACGCGGCGGACGGCGAGACCGTGGCACGCACCATGATGGAAAACATCGACCCGGCCAAGTGGGTCTGCGTGATGGCGGACCAGCAGATGGTGAGCGTCTACGGCGACACGGTGGTGTACTGCATGGCGGACTCCAACCTCATCGACCCGGCGCTGGTCATGGCCGCCGCCAACGAGGTGCTGGGCACCCCGGATTACAGCGACACGGTGGTCACGGAATATTGAGGCTACGCAAGAACGCCCGCCCCGGAACCGGGGCGGGCGTTCTGCTTACGAATCCGAATCCAGCTTCAGCACGGCGGTGAAGGCCTCGCTGGGCAGGGTGACGCTGCCCAGCTGGCGCATCTTCTTTTTGCCCTCCTTCTGCTTTTCCAGCAGCTTTTTCTTGCGGGTGATGTCGCCGCCGTAGCACTTGGCCAGCACATCCTTGCGCATGGCCTTGACGGTCTCCCGGGCAATGATTTTGCCGCCCACCGCCGCCTGCACGGGAATCTCAAACAGCGCACGGGGGATGTTCTCCTTCAGCTTTTCGCAGATGCGGCGGCCCTTGGCGTAGGCGTTGTCCTCGAACACGATCATGGACAGCGCGTCCACCATGTCGCCGTTGAGCAGGAAATCCAGCCGCACCAGACGGCTCTCGTGCCAGTCCTCCCACTCGTAGTCGTAGCTGGCGTAGCCCCGGCTGCGGCTCTTGATGGCGTCAAAGAAATCGTAGACGATCTCCCCCAGCGGCATCTGATAGTGCAGGTCCACGCGGGTCTCGTCCAGATATTTCATGTCGATGAGCACGCCGCGCTTTTGCTGGCACAGATCCATCAGCGGGCCGACGTAGTCGTTGGGGGTGTAGATGTGGGCGTTGACGAAGGGCTCCTCCTGCTTGGCGATACGGGTCGGCTCGGGATAATTGGACGGGTTATCGATGATCTCCACCTTGCCGTCGGTCATGGTCAGGCGGTACTGCACGCCCGGCGTGGTGGTGATGAGGTCCAAATCAAATTCCCGCTCCAGCCGCTCGGTGATGATCTCCATGTGGAGCAGCCCCAGAAATCCGCAGCGGAACCCGAAGCCCAGCGCGGCGCTGGTCTCCGGCTCAAAGGTCAGCGAGGCGTCGTTTAATTGCAGCTTTTCCAGCGCGTCCTTGAGGTCGGGATAGTCCGCGCCGTCCGCCGGGTAGATGCCGCAGAACACCATGGGCTTCACCGCCCGGAACCCGGGCAGCGCCTTGTCGGTGGGGGCGGCGGCCAGCGTGACGGTGTCGCCCACGCGGGTGTCCCGCACTGTCTTGATGCTGGCGGTGAGATAGCCCACCTCGCCGGCCTCCAGTTTGTCGCAGGGGATGAGGCTGGTGGCCCCCATGTGGCCCACCTCCACCAGCGTGAACTGCGCGCCGGTGCTCATCAGCCGGATGGTGTCCCCCGCCTTGACGGTGCCCTCGAACACCCGCACGTAGACGATGACGCCCTTGTAGCTGTCGTAGATGCTGTCAAAAATCAGCGCTTTCAGCGGTGCGTCCGCATCGCCGGTGGGGGCGGGAATGTCGGTGACCACCCGCTCCAGTACCTCCTGGATGTTCAGCCCCTGCTTGGCGGAGATGCGCGGCGCGTCCATGCAGGGCAAGCCGATGACGTCCTCCACCTCCTTCGCCACCGCGTCCGGGTCGGCGCTGGGCAGATCAATTTTGTTCAGCACCGGCACCACTTCCAGATTGTGGTCGATGGCAAGGTAGCAGTTGGCTAAGGTCTGGGCCTCCACGCCCTGGGACGCGTCCACCACCAGAATCGCCCCCTCGCAGGCGGCCAGACTGCGGCTGACCTCGTAGGAAAAGTCCACGTGGCCGGGGGTGTCGATGAGGTTGAAGTCGTATTCCTGCCCGTCCTGCGCCTTGTAACGCATGGTGACGGCGCGGGCCTTGATGGTGATGCCCCGCTCCTTTTCCAGCTCCATGTCGTCCAGCACCTGGTCGGTCATGGTGCGTTTGTCCACGCTGTCGGTCAATTCCAGCATACGGTCGGACAGGGTGGATTTGCCGTGGTCGATGTGGGCAATGATGCAGAAGTTGCGCAGGTTGTCCCGAGCCATTATTTGTCCTCCAAGTCGTTCCAGATTTCCGTTGGTTCGTTGTTTTTCAGGTACACGCGGGGCACGCGGCGGGCCACGCCGCACACCACCTCATAGTTGATGGTCCCCGTCTTGCGGGCAATGCTGTCGGCGGTGTCGGCGCCGCGGGGGCCGAACACCACCACCTCATCGCCCATGCTCACGCCGGGAATGTTGGTCACGTCCAGAAGCGTCTGGTCCATGCAGACCCGCCCCAGCACCGGCGCGGGATGGCCGTTCACCAGCATCAGGCCCTGCCCCTGCGTGCCGGACAGCAGCCGGGGATACCCGTCCGCGTAGCCCACACAGACGGTGGCCACCCGCATCTCCCGCGGCGCTTCAAAGGTGCGGCCATAGCTGACGCTCTCGCCGGGGTGCAGCGTTTTCACATGGCTGACCACGGTTTTCAGCGTCATAACGGGGCGCAGTCCCGGGAAATGCACCTCCTCGCTGGGGTCCAGCCCGTAGAGGATGATGCCCGCTCGCACCATGTCGCACCGCCATTCGGGGCGGCGCATCTGGGCGGCGGAGTTGGCACAGTGCACCGTGCCGGTGGGCAGGCCAGCGGCACGCAGGCGCTCCACCGCCGCCAGAAACAGAGCGTGCTGCTGTTCGGTGTAGCGTTCATTTTCGGCGGTTTCGCTGTCCGCCACCGCAAAATGCTGGAACACACCGGTGATGTCCAGCCCCGGCAGGGCATAGCAGGCGGTCAGGGCAGGCAGGGCGGCGTCCAGCTCGGCGGCGGTGCGCACCGCAAACCCGATGCGCCCCATGCCGGTGTCCAGCTTGAGGTGCCCCTTCACCCGCACCCCCGCCGCCTGCGCCGCCGCGCTGAGGGCGTTGGCGTAGTCCAGCGACAAAACCGCCGTGGCGAGGTCATTTTCGGCCAGAACCGCCGCCTGTGCCGGGTCGGCGTAACCCAGAATCAGAATGGGTCGGGTGATGCCCCGGCGGCGCAGCTCCAGGCCTTCCGCTGTGCAGCTCACCGCAAAGGCCGCCGCCCCGGCGGCCTGCAGTGTGCGGGCCACCACCGCCGCGCCGTGGCCGTAGGCGTCCGCCTTGACCACCGCGCACACCGGCCCGCCCACCGTCTGCTGAATCAACTCAAAATTGTGCCGTAGAGCGTCCAAATCAATTTCCGCCCAGCAATGTTTTTCAAACACCGTTACCCCACTCCTTTTTGCGCCCGGTATGCAAGGGTTTCCACCCGTCAATGCCGCTGTCCTGCAAAGCGTGCAGCGTTTTCTGGCGGAAGGCGGGGTCTTTGCGGCTCATTTCCGCCACAAATCCCTTGGTGGACTGCCGGGTGGTCACGCCGTCCGCCGGGCAGCGGCTCTTGATGACGGGCAGGCACTCCCGCCGCACCGCCTGCTGTACCTCCTTTTCGGTGGCAAGCAAAAGCGGGCGTATCATCGTCAAATCCCGGCGGGACAGGTAGGTCACCGGGGAAAAGCAGCCGATGCGCCCCTCCCGCCACAGATTCATATAAAAGGTTTCCACCGCGTCGTCCAGATGGTGCCCCAGTGCCACCTTGTTGCAGCCAAGCTGCTGCGCGGCGGTGTGCAGCGTGCCCCGGCGCAGCTTGGCGCACAGCGCACAGGGGTTCTGCTCTTTGCGGTAATCAAACACCACCGGGCCGATGTCGGTGCGGCGCACCTCATAGGGAATGTTTTCCTGTTCAAACAGGGCGGCCAGCGGGGAATAGTCCGTCTGCACGCCGCCAAAGCAGGGGTCCAGCGTCACGGCCTGCACCGTAAAGGGCACCCCCAGATAGGCCCGCAGCCGTCCCAGCGCCACCGTCAGGGCCACGCTGTCCTTGCCGCCGGACACCCCCACCAGCACCCGGTCGCCGGGCGCGATCATCTCATAATCCTGCACCGCCTTGCGCACAAGGCCCGTCAAACGCTGCATACACTTCACCACACTACCCCAGTATCTTATTTATTATAGCACAGTTTATTCCGGCGGGCAATGGCAATTTTGCCTTGCGTTTGGCGCACGGGAACGGTATAATACAATCAGAAACCGAAAGGAGAGCTGCCCATGAACTGGCTGGCTGTGGATTACGGTGACGCCCGCACCGGGCTGGCGGGCTGTGACGAGGGGGAAATTCTCGTCACGCCGCTGATGCCGCAAATCGAGGAAAAGAGCATGAACAAGGTGGCCGCCGCAGCGGCCGAGCGGGCCGCCGCCCGGGGCGCACAGGGGCTTGTGTGCGGCCTGCCCAAAAACATGGACGGCACCGAAGGCCCCCGCGCCGCCAAAAGCCGCCGGTTTGCCCAGCGGCTGGCCAACGCCGCCGGGCTGCCGGTGGTGCTGTGGGACGAGCGGCGCACCACCGTGTCCGCCGCCGCGATTCTGGCGGAAAACGACACCTTTGGGCAAAAACGCAAAGCGCGGCTGGATTCGGTGTCCGCCGCCGTGCTGTTAGAGCATTTTCTGGACTGGCGGCGCAGCCATCCCGGCGAGACGCCCCCCGACATCATCCAACCGCAGGAGGTATGAGCCATGAGTGAACGCATCCCCACCCACGCCGCCATCATCGTGGACGGCAACCGCCGCTGGGCGAAAAACCGCGGCCTGCCGGTGAGCTTCGGCCACAAGGCGGGCTTTGACCGTCTGAAGGAAATCACCCGCTACGCTGTGGGCGACCGGGGCGTGAAGGTGCTGAGCCTGTACGTGTTCTCCACCGAGAACTTTGCCCGGGACGCAAAGGAAGTGGGCTATCTGATGGATTTGTTCGCCAACAACTTCCGCACCATCGCGGACGAGATGAACGAGCGGGGCTGTCAGGTGCTGTTCAGCGGCCGGCGGGAGGGCCTGCAGCCCCGCGTGCTGGACGCGATGGACTATATGATGAATCTGACGAAGGACAACAAAAAGGGCATCGTGAATTTCTGCCTGAACTACGGCAGCCATGCCGAACTGACCGACGCGGTGCGCGCCATCGCCGGGGAGGTGCAGGCGGGCACGCTGGCCCCGGCTGCCATTGACGAGGCCGTCATTGAAAAACACCTGTACCGGGACCTGCCCCCGGTAGATCTGATGATCCGCACCAGCGGCGAGCAGCGGCTGTCCAACTTCCTGTTGTGGCAGTGCGCCTACGCGGAGTTTTACTTTACGCCCACGCTGTTCCCGGACTTCACCAAGGCCTGCTTTGACGAGGCGCTGGCGGAGTACGCCCGCCGCGACCGCCGCATGGGCGGCAACACCAAAAAATAAAACAAGGTGGTTTGACAAACTGACGCGGCCCCCGCCTTCCGGCGGGGGCCGCACTGTTTCAGATCACGTAGTCGCTGCCGTCCTCGGCCACCGTCAGGTCGGCCAGCGTCACGCTGTCCAGATACTCGTTGACGATGCGGTCCAGATTGCGCCACACCGGCAGCGTGCGGCACTGGCCCATGCGGGAGCATTGGCCGGAACCCGGCTCCAGACAGGCCACCGTGGAAAAATTGCCCTCGGTCAGGCGCAGAATTTCCCCCACGGTGTACTGCTCCGGCGGGCGGGTCAGCCGGTAGCCGCCGCCCTTGCCGCGCAGGCCCTCCAGCAGCCGGTTCTGCACCAGCACCTTCAGAATGCTCTCCAGATACTTCTCGCTGATCTCCTGCCGGGTGGCGATGTCCCGCAAAGGCAGGTAGCCCTCGCCCTGATGCTCGGCCAGATCGACCATCACCCGCAGCGCATAGCGGCCCTTGGTGGAAATCATCATGTTGCATGTCCTCCTGTGTAAAAACTCTACAAACCTATTATACAACAAGGTTTATAGGGGTGCAAGTCAAAAATCGGGGAAATTTTTTCAAAAAAGCTCTTGACTTTCCTGGCGCGGCGCGCTATAATCCCTATAAACCTACAGAAAAACTTGGTTGATATAGAGGAGGAATCCATTATGGCAAACATTTATACATCCGCTGACCAGCTCATTGGCCGCACCCCGCTGCTGGAGCTGAGCCACATCGAACAGGCCGAGGGGCTGGAGGCGAAAATTCTCGCCAAGCTGGAATATTTCAACCCGGCCGGTTCCGTTAAGGACCGCATCGCCAAGGCCATGATCGATGACGCCGAGAAGAGCGGCAAGCTCACCCCGGATTCCGTCATCATCGAGCCGACCTCCGGCAACACCGGCATCGGCCTTGCCAGCGTGGCGGCGGCGCGGGGTTACCGCATCATCATCGTCATGCCCGAGACCATGAGCGTGGAGCGCCGCCAGCTGATGAAGGCCTACGGCGCGGAGCTGGTGCTCACCGACGGCAGCAAGGGCATGAAGGGCGCCATCGCCAAGGCGGAGGAACTGGCGAAGGAGATTCCCGGCGGGTTCATCCCCGGCCAGTTCGTCAACCCGGCCAACCCCGCCGCTCACGAGGCCACCACCGGCCCCGAGATCTGGCAGGACACCGACGGTCAGGTGGACATCTTCGTGGCGGGCGTCGGCACCGGCGGTACCGTCACCGGCGTAGGCCGCTATCTGAAGCAGCAGAATCCCGCTGTCAAGGTGGTGGCGGTGGAGCCTGCCTCCAGCCCGGTGCTCAGCGAGGGCCACGCCGGCCCCCACAAGATTCAGGGCATCGGTGCGGGCTTTGTGCCCGACGTGCTGGACACCGGCGTGTATGACGAAATTATCCCCGTCAGCAACGAGGACGCTTTCGCCACCGGCAAGCGCATCGGCCACGCCGAGGGCGTGCTGGTGGGCATCTCCTCCGGCGCGGCGGTGACGGCGGCCATCCAGCTGGCCAAGCGCCCCGAGAACAAGAGCAAGACCATCGTGGTGCTGCTGCCCGACACCGGCGACCGTTACCTTTCCACCCCGCTGTTCGCGGACTGATTTGCACAAAGGACACCCCCGGCGCGTCTGCGCCGGGGGTGGTTTTGTCACGGCCACATCTCCACGCGGTCGTACTGTTCGCTGCCCGCAAGGAAATCCTCCGGCGCGATGAAGCCGTAATCGCAGCGGTCATTGTGGGTGTCACTGTGGGGCGCATACCCAATCATCCACCGGCCATCATTCGTCTGGGCCATGGTGGACACCATCTGCCACATGCCGTCCCGCAGCTGGCGCTGGGTGATTTCATGCAGTTCGCCGGTGTCCAGATCCAGCAGCCAGTCCTGATTGGTCATGTAGTTTTCCAGCCACATCCAGCGGTTGCCCGCGCCGGCCCGCACCGGCGGAAAGCCGCTGGCGGTGCCGGGCCAGGTGGTACCGCTGCCCAGCGAATCTGTCACCGGGTGCAGCTGGCCGTCGGCGGGGTCGTAATCCTCCACCCAGACGCGGCTGATGGTGTTGTTTTCCGTGCCGACCCGCACAAAGTACAGCTTGCCGTTGTAAATGCGGGAAAACCCGTTGTAGACGGTGATGGGGTCATAGGGCTCCTGATACACCACCTCCCGGGTGTCGGCGGCAAAATCCAGCAGAGAAAACACCGCCGTGGCGCTTTGCAGCTGGGCGTTCAGGACTTCGGGTTCGCTGTTCCAGTCCAGCGGCTCGTCAGAGACAACGCTGGAAATGAGGAACCGGTTGCCGCTCACCGCCACCGGCCATTCGGTGTCCCGCAGGGGCAGTGTGGTCAGTTCCCCGGTGGCAAGGTCCAGCCGCACCAGCGCGGAGGTGTGGTTGCTGCCATACTGCACGCCGTACAGCGCCGCGCCGTCGCTCCAGCGGAAACTCACATCCCAGTCCATGTCCTCCGGCAGGGTGAACAGCCGGGTGCGGGTCAGCCCATCGGCGCTGATTTTTTCCAGATAACTGGGGCTGATGGCCTGCTCGTAGCTGCGTCTGGCCCGCTCCTCATAGGCCGCTTTGTCCCCGGCGGCGGCGTATTCCTCGCTCCCGCGCAGGTTTTGTAAGTAGCCCTCCCAGCCCTGCTCTTGGTAGGACTGCCGGGATTCCGGGTCCAGCGCGTAATACAAAAAGTACACCTCATCGTCAAACACCATCAGCGAGATGCGGCCCCAGTCGGCCAGCCACGCCGGGCAGCTTTCGCTGTCGTGGGTGCAGCCGGGCACTTTGCAGACCGGCTCCTGCCTGCCGGTGGCATAGTCGGTTTTCAAGGCCAGCGCCGCCATGGAGTTGGACTGGCCCTCGCGGGCGTATTCATAATAGGCGTCGCCGGTGTTCCAGCCCCAGTACCCGCCGCAGGTGTCCGGCAGGGTGTACAGCGGCCCTACCGTCAGGGCGGCGGATTCCGCCGTGGCGGGGGCGGGGGGTTCGGTTCCACTTTGGGGCGCGGGGGCGGCACAGGCGGCCAGCGCCAGCGCAAGGGCAAGACAAATCATGCGTTTCATGGAAAATCCCTCCTTATGGTAAGTCCGTTTCCGGTGTGACGGCCATGCTCAGATACCAGTACGTGCCGCCGTCGGCGGTGTAAGGGTGGCTGGCGGCGGTGAGCAGCGCCCGCCCGTTGGGGGAGTACAGGGCGTTGGAGTAGCTGCCGCCCGGCTCGGTCCAGTCGCCCAGCGTTTCCAGACCCAGCTCATTCGCCCAGGCCAGCAGCGCGTCCTTGTCCGGGGTGGGCAGCGGGTCGGCGCGCTCCGGCACTGCCTGCTCGCCGTCCGTCCATTCCACCTCTCCAAAAGGGGCTTCGGCGCTCAGCCACAGGCTCACCACCTGCCCGGTGCGGCTGTCCAGCGTCAGCGTCCACGCGGTGCGCGCCTGCTGCCCCCGCAGCGTGAACATGGTGATGGTCACAAAGCCCAGCGTGTCCACGCTGTAATAGGGATAGCTCAGCCAGTATTCCGCGCCGCCGGCGTCATAAAACATGCCCGTCTGCTGTTCCGGCGTCACCATGGTGTCCAGCCACGGGGCGGGCAGGACGCCGCTGTCCGCCAGATGCTCCAGCGCGGCGCGGGCCTTTTCGTAAATGCTCACATACCCGGCGGTCATGGTGGTCAGCGAGGTGCTGGCCCCGATGAACAGCCCCCGGTTGGCGTTGGGAAGGTCCGGAAGCTCCCGGGGCTGCTCATTGCGGCCCTCGCTGCGCAGCGTCAGCTGACGCAGAATGTAGTAGTCGTCGGCGCAGGGCACCGAGGCGGTGAACGGCTGGGCCGAACGGCGCACCGTGTTCATGGTGCGGGCGTCCGCTGCCGCCAGCACCGCCGCCGGGGCCGCCGCGCTGCACGCCACCGCCAGCGCACAGAGCGCCGTCAGCCGTCTGGCGTTACGGGTCATGGGGTTCGCCTCCCTTCGGCAGTGTCACCGTCACGCGGGTACCCGCGCCGGGCTTGCTCTCGATTTCCAGCGTGCCGCCGTGGGCCTCGGCAATGCGGCGGCACAGCGCAAGGCCCAGCCCGCTGCCGCCCTGCCGCCGGGCGCGGGATTTGTCCACCATATAAAACGGCTCCATCACCCGGGAAAGCGCCTCCGGCGGGATGCCCCGCCCCTCGTCCGCCACCGTCACCGCCACGGTGTCCGCCCGCTCGGCGCAGGTGACGCGCACCGGGGTTTCGGTGCCGGATTTGGCGGCGTTGCTCACCAGATTGTACAGCAGGTCCAAAATCAAATCCTCGTCCCCCTGCACCGCCGCGTCGGTGTCCGGCACCGTCAGTGGGGTGGCGCGGCAGGCGGTCAGCAGGCGGGAAAAGACGCGCCGCAGCGGCACTTCGGTGAAAATCAGCGGCACATCGGATAATTCCAACAGCTGTAACAGCTTGCGGGACAGGCTTTCCAGCCGCCGCCCCTCATGGTAGATGGCCCCGGCGGCCTCCCGCTGGTCGGCGGGGTCGGCCTGCATGGTGCGCAGCATGTCCGCATAGCCGATGATGCTGGTCATGGGGGTTTTCAGCTCGTGGGTGAACGCCGCCATGAAATCCTCCCGCTGGCGCACGCTGGCTTCCAGCTGGGCGATTTTGTCCTGCACCGCGTCGGCCATCGCGTCAAAGCTGGCGCTCACCTGCTCCACCTCGTCCCCGGTGTGCAGGGCGGTGCGCCCGGCGTAGTCCCCGGCGGCGATGCGTCCGCTGGCGTCCCGCAGCACCGACAATGGCCGGGTGATGCGCCGCGCCAGCAGCCACAGGCACACCGCGCCGCACGCCAGCACCACGCCCTCCAACAAAAGAAACCGGGCAAGGCTGCGCGTCCGGGCAGTGTACAGCGGGGTCAGGTCGTAGCTGGTCAGCAGCCCGTAGCCGCCCCACAGCAGGCTGTAATACCGGGCGGTGACGGCGCTGCCCTCCCGGGTGATGACGCAGTCCCCGTCCTGCAATTCGCAGACGTCCACAAAGGCGCTGCCCTGCCGCCAGGGGGTCAGCTCCATGCCGGCCAGCCCGGTGTGGCTGGCCGTGGAGGCTGTCAGAATCTCCAACTCGCCGGTGCTTTCGCCGCTGCGGGACGCCTCGATGAGCCGGGTCTCCACGTCCCGGCAGGCCGCGTCATGGGTGCGGGCGTTGGCGGTCTGCGCCTCGGCAAGGCGGTCGGCAAAATCGCCGTAGATCAGCACGCAGCCGCCCAGACCCAGCGCCAGCGCCAGCACCAGCACCAAAAGACAGGTGAGTTTGTGAGAAAAGTTCATGGCTCGTCCTTTCTCAGCCGGTACCCAATGCGGTACACAGTCTCGATTTTATCGCCCCAATGCAGTTTTTTGCGCAGCCGCTGGATGTGCAGATCCAGCGTGCGGGTGTCGGTCAGTTCGCCGCCCCACACCCGCTCGTACAGCACATCCCGGTACAGCGCCGCGCCCCGGTTGCGCATCAGCTGCTCCAGCAGGTCAAATTCCCGGGGCGTCAGCTCCACCGGCGCGCCGTTCTGCGTCACCAGATGCCCCGGCGCGTCCAGCACCACGTCAAACGCCCGCAGCAAATGCCCGCCCTTGCCCGCCCGGCGCAGCACTGTTTCCACCCGGGCCAGCAGCTCCTCAATTTCAAAGGGCTTGACCAGATAATCGTCCGCGCCGCGGCGCAGACCCTCCACCCGATCCCGCACCGATGCCTTCGCCGTGATGAAAATGACCGGCACCCCCAGCGGTTTTAAGTAGTCCAGCAGTTCCAGCCCGTCCAGACCCGGCAGCATGATGTCCAGCAGTGCCAAATCAAACTGCCGGTCCTCCAGCAGGTCTGCCGCTTTCAGCCCGTCATCCGCCACCGTGCAGGCGTAGCCAGACCGGCTCAGACTCATTTCGATCAGCCGCGCAATGGGACGCTCGTCCTCCACGATCAACACCTGTGTCATGCGGTACCCTCCTTTATATTTTGTATTGTACATGCAGAATGTTTCGGCTGTGTATCTGCAAAAAGCCCCTTTATTTTACCACAGTTCCGGTGTATAATAAAGGCAACCGCAACGTTGCCGCAAGGCGGAAAAGGAGAACAAAACTATGGCTGTACAACATTATACCCAATCGGAGTTTGACAAAGAGGTGCTGCAAAGCGCCGCCCCCGTGCTGGTGGATTTCTGGGCGACCTGGTGCGGCCCCTGCATGATGATGGGTCCCGAACTGGAAAAGCTGGCCGCCGCGCACCCCGCCCTCAAGGTGGGCAAGGTGAACACCGATGACAACATGGCGCTGGCCATGCGCTACGGCATAGACGCCATCCCGGCGCTGCTGCTGTTCAAAAACGGTCAGCCCGCCGCCCGCACCGTGGGCTACCAGTCCGCCGCCGCGCTGGAAGGCTGGCTGCGGGAGAATGGGGCGCTGTGACAGAGAACTGGCATTGATGCGGGCGCACACTGTGCGCCCCTACATGCGCCCTCACAGAGGAACATGACCCCGGCACCTCGGTGCCGGGGAAATTTTTTTGTAAAATCCTATTGACATGGTAGGGATTTCACGCTATAATACAACCAACTTAACAGGTAGGAATAAAGGGGTGCAGGATATGACATATTATTTTACCCGCCTGCTGCGGGCCAACTTCCGGTTTGGACGAATGTGAGGGATTCAAGAACCGCCCACCCACACACTCGTTATCATGAAAGGAAGTATGCATCATGTCCAACTATAAATTTGAAACGCTCCAGCTTCATGTGGGTCAGGAAACTGCCGACCCCGCCACCGACGCCCGTGCGGTGCCCATCTACGCCACCACCTCCTATGTGTTCCACAACTGCGAGCACGCCGCGGCCCGGTTCGGCCTGACGGATGCGGGCAACATCTACGGCCGCCTCACCAACTCCACGCAGGACGTTCTGGAAAAGCGCGTGGCGGCTCTGGAAGGTGGCGTGGCGGCGCTGGCCGTGGCCTCCGGCGCGGCGGCCATCGCCTACACCGTCGAGGCGCTGGCCCAGAACGGCGGGCACATCGTGGCGCAAAAGACCATCTACGGCGGCAGCTACAACCTGCTGGAGCACACGCTGCCCAACTTCGGCATCACCGCCACCTTTGTGAACATCCACGACTTGGCCGAGGTGGAAAGCGCCATCCAGCCCAACACCCGCGCCATCTACATCGAGACGCTGGGAAACCCCAACTCCGACATTCCCGACATTGACGCGCTGGCGGAGCTGGCCCACAAGCACGGCCTGCCGCTGGTGGTGGACAACACCTTCGGCACGCCCTTCCTCATCCGCCCCATCGAGCACGGGGCTGACATCGTGGTCCATTCCGCCACCAAGTTCCTGGGCGGCCACGGCACCACGCTGGGCGGCGTCATCGTGGATTCCGGCAAGTTCGACTGGGCGGCCTCCGGCAACTATCCCGCCATCGCCGCTCCCAACCCCAGCTACCACGGCGTGTCCTTCACGGCGGCGGCAGGCCCGGCGGCCTTCGTCACCTACATCCGCGCCATCCTGCTGCGCGACACCGGCGCTACGCTGTCCCCGTTTGCGGCGTTCCTGCTCTTACAGGGCATCGAGACGCTGTCCCTGCGTCTGGAGCGCCACGCCGAGAACACCAAAAAGGTGGTGGACTTCCTCGCCAGCCATCCGCAGGTGGAGAAGGTCAACCATCCCAGCCTGCCCGACCATCCCGACCACGCCCTGTACGAGAAGTATTTCCCCAACGGCGGCGGCTCCATCTTCACCTTCCGGATCAAGGGCGGCGTCAAGGAGGCCCACACCTTCATCGACAATCTGGAGATTTTCTCCCTGCTGGCCAACGTGGCGGACGTGAAGAGCCTTGTCATCCATCCGGCCACCACCACCCACAGCCAGCTCAGCGAGGAGGAACTGGTGGATCAGGAAATTTATCCCAACACCATCCGTCTGTCCATCGGCACCGAGAATATTGATGATATTCTGGCCGACCTGCAGCGTGGCTTTGACGCAGTGAAATGAAGGCACTCATCGCCATGAGCGGCGGGGTGGATTCCAGCGCGGCGGCGGTGCTGATGCACGACGCCGGCTGGGACTGCCTTGGCGTGACCATGAAGCTGTACCAAAACGAAGAAATAGGCCTGACGCGGGCGCACACCTGTTGTTCCTTGGACGACGTGGAGGACGCCCGCGCCGTCGCGTTCCGGCTGGGGATGCCCTACTATGTGTTCAATTTTGGCGGGCAGTTTCGCCAAAAGGTGATGCTGCCCTTTGTGCAAAGCTACCAGCAGGGCCGCACCCCCAACCCCTGCATCGACTGCAACCGGTATCTGAAATTTGACGCGCTGTTTCAGCGTGCCCGGGAGCTGCGCTGTGACGCGGTGGTCACCGGGCATTACGCCCGCACCCGGTGGGACCAGCCTGAACGGGCCATCACCCCCGGACAGGCGGTGGTGCTGTATGACGGCGACGTCGTGCTGGGCGGCGGAACCATCCAATAACAAAAATTCTCCCCTGCCGCAAGGCAGGGGAGAACGTTGTTTTTACGCAAACATATTGATGAGGATACCGGCGGCCACGGCGGAACCGATGACGCCCGCCACGTTGGGGCCCATGGCATGCATGAGCAGGTAGTTGCGGGGGTTGAACTCCTGACCGACCTTCTGGGACACACGAGCCGCCATGGGAACGGCGGACACGCCCGCGGAGCCGATGAGCGGGTTGACCTTGCCGTGGGTGAGCACGCACATCAGCTTGCCCAGCAACACGCCGCCCGCGGTGCCCACACCGAAGGCCACCACGCCCAGGCAGATGATCTGCACCGTCTGGATGTTCAGGAAGGTGGCCGCATTGGTGGTGCAGCCCACTGAGAAGCCGAGGAAGATGGTGATGATGTTCATCAACTCGTTGCCGGCGGTCTTTTTGATACGGTCCACCACGCCGCATTCCTTCATCAGGTTGCCCAGCATGAGCATGCCCACCAGAATGGCGGCATCGGGCAGCGTCAAGCCCACGATGACGGTGACGATGACGGGGAACAGAATTTTTTCAGTCCGGGACACCTTGCGCGGGGTATCCATGACGATCTGGCGTTCTTTTTCGGTGGTCAGAGCCTTCATGATGGGCGGCTGGATGACCGGCACCAGCGCCATGTAGGTGTATGCCGCCACCGCGATGGAGCCAAGCAGATGCGGGGCCAGCTTGGAGGTGACGAAGATGGCGGTGGGGCCGTCCGCGCCGCCGATGATGCCGATGGAGGCGGCCTCCTGATTGGTGAAGCCCAGCGCCTTGGCGCCGATGAAGGTGAAGAAGATGCCCAGCTGGGCGGCTGCGCCCAGCAGCAGGCTGGAGGGACGGGCGATGAGCGGCTCAAAGTCCGTCATGGTGCCGATGCCCAGGAAAATCAGCGGGGGATAGATGCCCAGCTTGACGCCAAGGTAGATGTAGTCCGCCAGACCGCCGGTGCTGCCCAGCAGCTCCCAGTTGATGTGCTGGGTCTCGTTGATGAAGATGTTCATGTGGATGATACCGTCCAGCGGCAGGTTGGCCATCAGCATGCCAAAGCCGATGGGCAAAAGCAGCAGCGGCTCAAACTGATGCACGATGGCCAGATACAGCAGCACGCAGGCAATGGCGATCATGACGGCGTATTTCCAGCCGCCCTCGGCGAAGAAGATCTCCGCCCAGCCGGAGGATGCGAAGATGCTGGCAATGTTTCCCAAAAATCCACCCATGTTGTGACCTCCTTACATAAACGGCGTGGTATGCTCGCGCACACCCGCGTCACCCCACGCGCCCCGGCGGGACTTTGCGGCCGGCGCGGCGATGCGGCGGATGCCCCGGATGACCGCGCCTTCCCCTTCCAGGCTGGCCACGGCGGCGGCAATGGCGGCGATGATCTCACCGGGGATGCCGCCCGCAGGCGCGGCGGCCTGCACAGGGGCCTCCGCCTTGGGAGCGGGCGCAGCGGCCTTGGGCGCGCTGGCCGCTTTCGGGGCCTTGGGCGGGTTCTTTTTGGCGTTCATGGCGTCAAAAATTTTACCCTCCAGCGTGATGATCAGGCACAGTGCCACCAGCATACCAAAAACCAGAGAAACACTGGTGATGACAACGGTAGCGTCACTCGCCTCCAACGCAAGCAATGCAATGTTCGTCATGGAACTTCCTCCCTCGCTAAAAATTTGACAGGCAATTTTTCCCTATTATAACACAAACTCCGGTTTTTGGGTAGCGGATTTTTACAATTTTTTTGGAAAAGTTTGCACAAAAAAACGGGCGGGCCGTGAAGGCCCGCCCGCAGTGCGGTATGGGAAGGGGAATCAGCGCTGGATACGGCCGGAACCGTCGCCGCCCGCCAGCTTCTCCACCTCGGAGACAGAAACCATGTTGAAGTCGCCCTCGATGGAGTGCTTCAGAGCGGAAGCCGCCACGGCAAACTCGATGGCGTCCTGGGTGCTCTTGCCGGTCAGCAGGCTGTAGATCAGGCCGCCGCCGAAGGAGTCGCCGCCGCCGACGCGGTCGACGATGCGCAGCTCGTACTTCTTGGAGAAGCAGTACTCGTCGGAAGCGACGTCGTACAGCATGCCGGACCAGCCGTTGTCAGAAGCGGAATGGCTCTCACGCAGGGTGATGGCGACCTTCTCGAAGTGGAACTTGTCGGCCAGCTGCTTGGCAACGCTCTTGTAGCCCTCGTGGTTCAGGGTGCCGGCGTAGATGTCGGTGGCCTCAGCCTCGATGCCGAACACGTCCTTGGCGTCCTCCTCGTTGGAGATGCAGACGTCGATATACTCGGCCAGCTGGGTCATGGCGGCGCGGGCCTGCTCACGGGTCCACAGCTTGCCGCGGTAGTTCAGGTCGCAGGAGATCTTGATGCCCTTGGCCTTGGCAGCCTTGCAGGCTTCGAGGCAGATGTCCACCACATTGGGGCCGAGCGCCGGGGTGATGCCGGTGAAGTGGAACCAGTCCACGCCCTCAAAGATGGCGTCCCAGTCGAAATCAGCGGTGGTGGCGTCCGCAATGGCGGAATGGGCGCGGTCATACACGCACATGGAGCCGCGCTGGGAGGCGCCCTTCTCGTTGAAGTAGATGCCCACACGGTCGCCGCCGCGGACGATCTTGCTGGTGCCGACGCCGTAACGGCGCAGAGCGTTCACGCCGGCCTGACCGATGACATGGGCGGGCAGCTTGGTGACGAAGTCCACGTCGATGCCGTAGTTCGCCAGAGACACCGCCACGTTGGCCTCGCCGCCGCCGTAGGTGTACTGGAGGGTATCGGTCTGCACGAAGCGCAGATGATCGTAGGGCTGCAGGCGGATCATGATCTCACCAAAGGTAACGACTTTCATTGGTAAAACTCCTTCTCAATCAATATTTGCGGGGACGCGCCCCCTGCCAATAAACGCGGACAGCCGCGATTATTTCTGCACCAGATGGATGGCGAAGCCGGCGACCTCGTCAGCCAGATAGATGGCAATGTTCTTGCCGTTCTTGTTCACCATGGAATCCATGTCGAACTTCACGCCGCGCTGGCCCAGATGGTAAACGGCACGGTCAACGCTGTTGCACTTGATGGCAATGTGGCCATGGGTGCCGCGGCCGGGCTTCTTCATGATCTCGAATTCCTTGTTGCCCACAAAGATGCTGGAGTTGCCGGGGGCAACGGCCTTGCTCAGCAGGCCGCCCAGCAGCTCGGCGGTCTTCATGGCCTCGGCGTCGTCGGCGCAGTTGATGCCGATGTGGCCCAGCTCCAGGCCCAGCATCACGTCAACGGCCTCCTTGCAGGCGGCGGTGATGTCCTCCCACGCGCCGGCCTTGATCTTGTCGCTCTTGCACATCCAGGTGCCGCCCACGGCAATGATCTGGGGGTTGGCCAGGTAGGTGTTCACGTTCTTGGCGTTGACGCCGCCGGTGCACATCCACTTGGCGGTCTTGAGCGCGGCGCCGATGTTCTTCAGCATGTCCACGCCGCCGTTGGCCTCGGCGGGGAAGAACTTGATGGCCTCGCAGCCCTGGTTCATGGCCTGCTGCATCTCGCCGGCAGAGCAGGTGCCGGGCATCATCAGGCCGCCCTTGTCGATGACGTGCTGGGTGACGTTGGGGTCATAGCCCGGCGCGACAACAAAGGATGCGCCCGCCGCCATGGCACGGTCCGCCTGATCGTTGGTCAGCACGGTGCCGGCGCCCAGCAGCATGTCGGGCAGCTCTTCATGAATTTTGCGGATGCACTCCTCGGCGCAGGCGGTGCGGAAGGTCACTTCCGCGGCGGGCAGGCCGCCGTCCATCAGGGCCTTGCACAGAGGGATGGCCTCGTCCACATCGTTGAAAGCGATGACGGGGATAATGCCGATCTCGTACACGCGTTGCAGAACAGGATTCATAGCACATTCTCCTTTTTTTCGTTCGGTGCGGTCCCGTGATGCGGAACCGCGTTCCGCACTTCGATATTCTTATTATACATGTCAATTTCCCTGCCGTCAATCGGGCAACTTTCACAGTGAAAACCGCACATTTTTTGTCTATTTTGACCCGGTTCCGTCATTCGGGATTCCCCTTGCAAAAAACCCCCGCAACTGGTATACTATGTTCCATGATGCGGAACTTTTGGCGGAAAAATCTTCACAACGCCCCGCTGACGGAGAATATGAACTTTTTGTGAATTTTTGAGGTGAAACGGCCATGACCGAGAAGAACGGCGTGCAGAGCGTGGAGCGCATTTTTGGCATCATCGAGGCGCTGGCGGCTCATCCCGGCGGGGCGGGCCTGCAGCAGCTTGCGGCGGACACCGGCCTTGCCAAAAGCACCGCCCACCGGCTGCTGGCAAGCCTTGTGGGGCTGGGCTACGCCATGCAGGACGCCGACAACGGACGCTACCGTCTGACCCTGAAAATGTTTGAATTGTCCAGCGGCATCGTCAACAGCATGGACATCATGAGCGTGGCAAAGCTGCATCTGGAACGGCTGGCCCAGCGCACCGGCGAGGCGGTGCATCTGGTCATCCGGGACGGCAAGGACATCGTCTACCTTTATAAGACCGAGAGCGGCCCCATGCGGATGGCAAGCCGGGTGGGGCTGCGCAGCCCGCTGTACTGCACCGGCGTGGGCAAAGCGATTCTGGCGGGCCTGCCGGAGCAGGAGGTGGACGAGGTGTGGCGGCACAGCACCCCCAAAAAGCTGACGGGGCGCACCATCACCGACCTGCCCACCTTAAAATTGCAGCTGGCGGAGGTGCGGGCCTGCGGCTACGCCATCGACGATGAGGAAAATGAGCTGGGCATCCGCTGCGTGGCGGTGGCGATCCCCGGGCCGGGCGGCCGCCCGGAGGGGGCGTTTTCCATCAGCGGACTGGCCCCCTATATGAGCGACGAGCGCATTCGCCGGGTGGCCCGGCTGGCGCTGGAAACGCGGGACGATATTGTGCGGGACATGGGTCTGCCGGTGACGGGAGGAACGCGATGAACCTGATTTTTGGAGCCTTCGCGGTGCTGGAGGGCTACCGGGAGGGGGAGCAGCCCAACCGGGGTGCGGGCAGTTATTATCGCTGCATCGTGGTTTCTCTTGCCAGCGCCAAACGGGAAAACCCGGACTGCACCGTGGCGCTGGTGACCAATGCCCCGGTGCCCGCCCCCTTTGACGGACAGCTTGCCGCCGCCGGGGTGCAGGTGTGGCGCTGCCCCTTTGAGGGCTGGAAATTCGGCGCGGACACCCCGTGGGCGCTGGCCTTCTACAAGCTGTGCGCCATGGACTGGGTGCTGCGGCAGCAGCCCTTTGACAACCTCTGCATGATGGATGTGGACACCTTCACCCAGCGCCCGCTCACCGATTTGTGGCGGGAGGCTGCCGAGGCGGTGCTGCTGTATCAGGTGCCCCACGCCGCGTCCCAGAGCATGACGGCGGCCATCAGCGCCAACTATGACAAACTGGAGCCGGACAGCGCCCCCCATGTGCTGACCCACTTCGGCGGCGAGCTGGTGGCGGGCAGCCGCCAGCGGCTGATGAATTTTATCGCGCTGTGCCGCAATATTTATGAGGAAATGCGCACCGCCGGCCTGACCCCGCAGGAGGGGGACGAGGCCATCTGGTGCGCGGCGGCCTACCGCAGCCTGCTGGCCGGACAGCCGGTGCGGGCGGCCAACGCCTACCTGTTCCGGTACTGGTTGGGCGGACGGTTCTACTACGTTTCCACCAACTACTGTCTGGACCCGGTATGCATCCTGCATCTGCCCGGCGCGGCCAAGGACCGGCAGTTGAAACTCATCTACCGCTATTATACCCGCCATGGCGCGCTGCCAACCGCCGGAACCGTCCACAAATGGTGCGGATTCCCCAAACCCCGCCCGCCCATTCTGCGCACGCTGTGGGTGCGGCTGCTGGCGCGTTTGTGATGCAACGGAGGTACTATGTCGGAACTCAATCAAAAGCTTGAAACCTTTCTCAAAAACCTGCTGCCCCCCAAAGGGGAGGACGAGGTGGATATCGGCCCCATGATGCGGGCCATCAAGGCGGTGCACAGCGTCACCGGCAGCGGCTCCACCCAGCCGGAGGATCTGGAACGCCAGCGCAATGCGCAGGAATTGTTCGCGAAACTGGTGACGCCCACCATCGCCATCAAGGCGGACCCCCTCACCATCGCGGGGCGCATCCCCGCCGAGTGGGTGGCGCTGGAGATGGGCCACGACCGCCGCCACGCCATCCTGTACTGCCACGGCGGCGGCTACACCTGCGGCCAGCTGGGTTACGCCCGCATCCTCGCCAGCAAGCTGGCGCTGCACACCGGCTGCGATGTGCTGTCCTTTGAGTACGCCCTCGCCCCCGAAAATCCCTATCCCGCCCAGCTCACCGACGCGCTGGCCGTGTGGGATTACCTGATGTATATGGGCTACGGCGCGCGGGACGTCATCGTGGCGGGGGATTCCGCCGGCGGCAATCTGGCGCTGGAGCTGTGCCTGAAGCTGAAGGAGCAGGGCCGCCGCCAGCCCCGGGCCATGCTGCTGTTCAGCCCCTGGACCGACATGACGATGAGCGGCGGCAGCTACACCGAGTGTCTGGAGCTGGACCCCATGCTGACGCCGGAATACATCCAGTCGGTGCGGGAGGCCTTCGCCCCCGGCGGCGACTGGGCCGACCCGAAATTCAGCCCCCTGTTTGCCGACCTGCGGGGCCTGCCCCCCACGCTGGTGCAGGTGGGCACCCATGAAATTCTGCGCTCCGACAGCGAGAGTCTGGTGGAGGCTCTCAAAGGGCAGGGCGGCTTTGCCCGGCTGGAGGTGTACGAGGACTGCTGGCACGTGTTCCAGCAGATGCCCATTCCCCGGGCCACCCGGGCGCTGGAATCCGCCAGCCGGTTCGTGCAGAGAATTCTGTGAGGAGGTGCTTGCATGCCTGACACATGGTATAAGGTGGACAACGTGGCAAAGGTGTTTCTGGCCTCCGCCAGCGCCCGCGACCCGCGGGTGTTCCGCCTGTCCTGCACGCTGAACGAGGAGATCGACCCCGCCCTGCTCAACGAGGCGCTGCGCCAGACTGCCCGGGAATTCCCCCAGTTTCAGGTCACGCTGCACCGGGGCGTGTTCTGGCATTATCTGGAGTCCACCCATGAAATCCCCGAGGCCCGCCCCGAGGACAAGGCCCCCTGTGCGCCGCTCTACGTGCCCCGCCGCCGCAACCGACTGCTGTACCGGGTGACCTATTTCGGCAGCCGGGTCAATCTGGAAATGTTCCACGCCGTCACCGACGGCAACGGCGGGCTGGTGTATCTGAAAGCCATCGTGCAGCGGTATCTCATGCTGCGCTACCCCGACCGTCTGGGCGACCTGCCCGGACAGGACGGGGCCTCCGCCGCCGACCGGGAGCAGGACAGCTACAAGAATTTCTACACCGGCGGACAGGCCAAGACCCCCAAGCCCATCAAGGCGTACCACATCCGGGGCGCGCTGCTGCCCTACGACCAGTTACAGTTTTTTGAGGCGCACCTGAGCGCCAAGCAGGTGCTGGCCCGGGCCAGAGCGCTGAACGTCACCCTCACCAGCTATCTGGGCGCGGCCATGATGATGGCGATCTATGAGGAAATGCCCGCGCTGGCCCGCAAGGAGACCGTCACCATCAGCCTGCCGGTGAATCTGCGCAACTACTACCCCTCGGCCACGGCGCGGAACTTTTTCTCCTCGGTGTACGTGCGGTACACCTTCGCCGGGGACGAAAAGCTGGCCACGCTGGCCCCGCTGTTTGACGCCAAGCTGAAAGACCAGCTGCGGCCGGAAAACATCCGCCGCCAGATGGACGGCTACGAGACGCTGGAGCATGTGCCCGCCATCCGCCCGGTGCCGCTGCCCATCAAAAACTGGGCGGTGAACCTGTTCACCAAGCTGGAACAGCGGCAGGTCACGGCGGTGCTGTCCAATCTGGGACGCATCTCGCTGGCGGAGGAACTGAAGCCCTACGTGAAGGGTTTTGTGGGCTTCTCCAGCAGCAACCGCATGTTCACCACCGCCGGCTCCTATGGGGATGATCTGGTGCTGGGCACCGCCTCGGCCTACCGCAGCACCAACGTGTTGTGCCGGTTCTACCGTCTGCTCACCCAGGAGGGGCTGGACGTGACGCTCTACGCAACGGAGGTGGAAAAATGAAGCATTGTCCTCATTGCGGGATTCAGGTGGGCGGCAGCGGCGACTACTGCCCCCTGTGCCAGAACGCGCTGGTGGGGCAGGGCGAAGCGCCCCACTGGCCCGCGCCCAAGGGCGTCAGCCGCCGCAAGGTACTGCTGTTCCAGCTCATCCTGTTTCTGGCGCTGGGCGCGGTGCTGGTGTGCTGCGTGCTGGACTTCGTCATGGCGGAGGCTCCCCATCGCCACTGGAGCATCCCGGTGCTGGTCTACGTGCTGGCCGGGCTGGACCTGGTGCGGGTGCTGTTCCGCGGCCGCTACAACGGCCCCAGCCTGTCCTTCCGGGTGCTGATGGGGGTCATCCTGCTGGCCATCTATACCGACTGGTTCTTCCACCTGGGCGGCGTCAGCATCGACCTCATCATCCCGGCGCTGTGCGGCGCGTCCATGCTGCTCAACTTCCTGTTCGCCTTTGTCAACACCCGGTTCACCGCCAACGCGCTGGTGTACCTGCTGCTCAACATCACCATCGGCGTGCTGCCCTACGTGCTGCTGCTCTTCAATGTCAGCACCGGCCGGTTCGACCAGCGCAGCATCCCGTGGATCGTCTGCCTGCTCATCAGCCTCATCACTTTTCTGGGGCTGGTCATCTTCAAGGGCCGCACCCTCAAGGAGGAACTGTACAAGCGCTGGCATCTGTGACTGCCCTCTTGCGCCCCGGCACAAAATGGGGTATAGTAGTAGGGGACGGCGTCCCCGACGCCCCGCACAAAACGCCCCGCACAATAAAAGGAGAATGACCTATGCGTTACTGCAAAAAATGCACCATGCCCGATACCCGCCCCGGCATCACCTTTGACGAGCAGGGCGTCTGCTCCGCCTGCCGCCACTTCGAGAGCCGCAAAAACGTGGACTGGGACGCCCGCTTTGCGGAATTTGAAAAATTCTGCGACAAGTACCGCGGCATGAACGGCCCCGGCGGTTACGACTGCGCGGTGGCGGTCTCCGGCGGCAAGGACAGCCATTTCCAGGTCTGGATGCTCAAGGAAGTCATGCACATGAACCCCATCCTGTTCAGCGTGGAGGACAACTTCCCCATGACGCAGGCGGGCATCCACAACCTCAAGAATATCAGCGAGGAATTCGGCTGCACCATCATCTCCTGCAAGCCCAACATCAAGGCGCAGAAGATCCTGATGCGCAAATTCTTCGAGAAGTACGGCAAGCCCACCTGGTATGTGGACCGGCTCATCTACACCTTCCCGCTGCACATGGCCGCCAAGTTCAACACCCCCATGCTGTGCTACGGTGAGAACGTCAGCTTTGAGTACGGCGGCAACGCCGACAAGGAGACCTACTCCGCCATGGATCAGATCGAAAACGGCGTGGCGGTGGGATTCCCCATGGAGGAGCTGGTGGGCGACGGCGTGACGGAAAACGACCTGTCGCTGACGCTGGCCCCCACCGCCGAGGAGCGCGCCCGGCTGGATCCCTTCTATATGAGCTACTTTGTGCCGTGGAACAGCTACAAAAACTACCAGATCGCCAAACAGCACGGCTTCCACGATCTGACCCACGAGTGGGACCGCACCCACCACGCCGAGAACTTCGACCAGATCGATTCCCGGGCGTATCTGGTGCATTCCTGGCTGAAATATCCCAAGTTCGGCCACGCCGCCGCCACCGACTACACCGCCCGCTATATCCGCTACGGCATGATGACCCGCGAGGAGGCTATCCCCGTCATCAAGGAGCGGGATGGCAGGCTGGACCCGCTGTGCGTGCGGGATTTCTGCAACTTCTGCGGCTACACCGAGACGGAATTCTGGGCTATCATGGACAAGTTCTACAACCGCGACCTGTTTGAGAAAAACGATTACGGCGAGTGGGTGCTGAAACATCCGATCTGGGAGGAGTAATTATGGTTCGTCATGTGATTTTGTGGAAACTGAAAGAGGAATTGCAGGGGGCCGACAAGGAGGCCGTCAAGGCGGGCATCAAGGAGGGGCTGGAAGGGCTGGCCGGGAAAATCCCCGGGATGGTGTCCGTGAAGGTGTACACCGACGCGCTGCCCAGCAGCAGCGGCGCAGACCTGATGCTGGACACCGCCTTTGAGAGCGCCGAGGCGCTGAAGGGCTACGCCGTCCATCCCGCCCACGTGGCGGTGGCCGACAGCAGGGTACGGCCCTACACCCAGGTGCGCACCTGTCTGGATTTCAACGAATAACCGATAAAAACGAACCGCCCCCGGCACAGATGCGCCGGGGGCGGAATGGTTTGCATCCATCAGTATTTCATGATGTCTTTGACGGTGCCGGACATGCTGTACAGCTTGGCGGACAGGTGGTCCAGATACACGATGCCCAGCTTGTGGCCGGTCTCCTCGTTGTACAGGTCGGCCAGCTGGGGCATGACCTGAAACGCGGCGGCCTGTGCGGCGGGGGTGTTGTCAAAGTTGGCGGTGCCCTGCACGCGCAGCCACTCGCCCCGGTCATTGGCGGCGCAGATCTCCAGATTGGTGTTGTCCAGAAGCTGCTTGTAGGCGGCCTTGTGCTTGCCGATGCCAAGGCACAGGTGGCCGTTGTACCACATGGCAAAGCCGATGGGCCGCACCCGCGGCAGATACCCGTCCACCGTGGCGAGATAGAACGTGGGGTTTTCTTTCAGAAAATTCATAATTTCCTCATGGGGTTCCATTGGCAATACCTCCCTATCAAAATTGCGTTACAACGTTTGAATAGCGGCCTTGATGCGGGCGGCGGCCTCACGGGTGCGCTCTGCGTCACCGAAGGCGGTCAGCCGGAAATAGCCCTCGCCGCAGGCGCCGAAGCCCGCGCCGGGGGTGCCCACCACGCCGGCGTTGGCCAGCAGCCAGTCAAAGAACTGCCAGCTGTCCATGCCGCCGGGGCATTTCAGCCAGATGTAGGGGCTGTTTTTGCCGCCGCAGTACCACACGCCGCAGTCCTCCAGCGCTTTGCCGATGACCGCCGCGTTGGTGCGGTAATAGTTCAGGTTGTCCTGGATTTCCTTCATGCCCTGCTCGGTGAATACCGCCTCGGCGCCCCGCTGCACCACGTAAGCCACGCCGTTGAACTTGGTGGTCTGGCGGCGCAGCCACATTTTGTTCAGGCTCTGGTTTTCCTTCACGATGGCCTGGGGCACCACGGTGTAGCCGCAGCGGGTGCCGGTGAAGCCTGCAATTTTGGAGAAGCTGCACACCTCCACGGCCACGTCCTTGGCGCCCTCCACCTCGTAGATGCTGCGGGCCAGACCCGGCTCGGTGACAAAGCACTCGTAGGCGGCGTCAAACAGAATCAGCGCGTCGTGAGCTTTGGCCCAGTCCACCCACACCTTCAGCTGCTCCACCGAGTAGGTGGAGCCGGTGGGGTTGTTGGGGCTGCACAGGTAGACGATGTCGCCCTCGGTGTCCTCGCCGGGCATGGGCAGGAAATGGTTCTCCGCAGTGGCGGCCATGTAGTGGATGGTGCGCCCCGCCATCACGTTGTCGTCCACATACACCGGGTACACCGGGTCGGGCACCAGCACGGTGTTGTCCACGTCAAACAGGTCCAGCAGGTTGCCAAGGTCGCTCTTGGCGCCGTCCGACACAAAAATCTCCGAGATGTCCAGCATCACACCGTTTTTGGCGTAGTAGCGCTGAATAGCCTCCCGCAGAAATTCATAGCCCTGCTCGCTGGGGATGTAGCCGTGAAAGCTCTCCTTGCGGCCCTGCTCGTCAACGGCCTTGTGCATTGCCTCGGTGACCGAGGCGGCCAGCGGCAGCGTCACGTCGCCGATGCCCAGACGGATGACGTCCCGCTCCGGGTTGGCGGCCTGAAATTCCCGCACCTTGCGGGCGATGGTGCTGAACAGGTAGCTTTCGTTCAGTTCGGTGTAATGCTTGTTCAGTTTCATGGTGGTCCCCCTCTATAAACCTCTATGCAGGTATCATACCATATTTTACGGGAATAATAAAGAATTTGAGGAAATTTTTTATCTCAATTTTGAACAAGCACCCACAGGGCGTCCATGTCGGCGTCGGGGCCGAGGGCGATGGGCGCGTTCCAGCTGAACGCCGTGTGGGCGATGAGTCGGAACGCCGCCGCGCACACGTCCACCAGCTGGGCGGTGTCGTGCCGCTGCGTGGTGCAGCCGATGGCCAGAAACCGCACCATCCCGTAGGTGGCGCACAGCGCGGCATAGGCGGCGTGGGCGTCCTGCCGCCGGTCGGAGTAGGGGAATGCCTCAAACAGCACGTGGTTCACCAGCATCTGCTCAAACCACAGCTCCCATTTGGGGTAGTGGACGGCAAAGGTCCGGGCGGTGCGGGCGTAGATGTCCGCCGCATCGGGGCCGTCCCCGAACAGCTCCCAGGCGGCGGACGCCTCGGCCTGCACGCCGGGATGCCCCAGCGCCAGCGTCCGCACCAGCTTTTGCTGGATGGCAAAGGCCCGGGGCGTGTCGGGCGGGGGCGCCTGCTCCGGCGAAAACGCCGCCGAGGCCCGCCGCCCCGCCTCCATCTGGGCCTGGGTGCCGTTTGGCTCCTCCGCGTCGGCGGCCCGCAGCGCAAAGCCCAGCCGCATCAGCCGCACCGGCAGCGGCAGGGTGCGGTCCTGCAATTCGCTTAAACAGCCGTCCCGGATGTTGCGCTGCTGCTCGATCTGCGCCGGGGTCAGCGACCCTTCCCGGGGCGGCGCTTTGGCAAGCACGCGGCGCAGCGTGATGGGCTGCTCCCGGGAAAACAGCAGCTCCAGCGTGGCCTCGCAGCTGTTGGAGCAGGCCCGCTCCGCCTCAAAGGCGTTGCGCAGCGCCCGCGGATACTGGCGGCATACCTGCGGCAGGGCCTGCTCGCCGCATTCCCATTGCAGGGCGCAGTAGCCGTCCTCCCGCTGGATGGGACACCGCCCCAGCCAGTTGCAGGTGAGCTGGGCGTACCGCTCCGGCGAGGCGTCGGGCAGCACATGCAGCGCCCGGTCCATCTTGTCGCGCAGCGCGGGCGTACAGTCCATGCCGAATAATCGGAAATATTCCTCCATGGAAATGCTGATCCCCCAACCGCCGCAGCAGCTGACACGGCAGCGGCCACACTTGCAGCGGAAGAGGGGATAATAGTCCGGTTCCAGCACCTCAGTCAGTTCATCTTCCATAAAATACCCCTTTCATTGTTAAAAATTTGACATATTATCAGAAGATTTCAGGGTGCATCCCTGCACCCTGAAAGTTCCGGCGAAGAAGTTCCGGCGCTCTGCCACAGGCGGCGGTATTCCCGGGGGCTGACCCCCTCCACCTTTTTGAATACGCGGCTGAAATAGGTCAACTCCCCGAACCCACATTCCAGTCCGATGGCCTCGATTTTTTTGTCGGTGAACCGCAGCAGCATCTTGGCGTGGGTGATGCGCACCTGCTGCAAATACCCGTTGAGGGTCACGCCGTAATGCTGCTTGAACAGCCGGGCCAGATAATGCTTGTTGAGAAAAAACAGCTCCGCCATGCGCTCCAAAGACAGTTCCTCGGGGTAATGCTCGTCCAGATACGCCTTGACGGCCCCCATGTCCTGCCGGGATTTCCGGGAGGGCTGGCAGCGCTCGGGATGCCAGGATTCCCGCATCAGATGGGTGAGCAGCGCGCCCAGCGTCTCGTTGATCTGCATGTCCCGCACCAGATGGTCCGCGTCCCGGGTCTCGTACAAAGCGCTCAGCAGCCCGGTATACAGCGCGGTGTCCCGGGGATGGAACACCGGCGCGCCGCCCCGCTCGCAGTAGCGGGCGTAGATATCCGGCACCGCCGCGCCGTAAAAATGGCACCATTGCAGCGTCCACAGCTGCTGTTCGTCGGTGCGGTGGGCGTAGGGGCGGCGGCAGTCAATGAACACCACGTCCCCCTGCCGCAGCGGGTAGTCCTGCCCGCCGTACTGCAAAGCCCCCCGGCCCTCCAGCACCACAAAGCACAGAAAGGATTGCAGCTTTTCCCGGCGGCTGGTATGGGGCGCCAGCGCCGTCAGCCGCCCCGCCTCCTGCAAATACAGCAGGTTGGTTTTGGCAAAGGTGGATGGCGTGCAGAGCAGGCGGTCGGAACGCACAGAGGCGGAGGCGGTGAACAGGTTTTCCGGATGTTCCATACCGCTCCGCCTCCTTCTTAACAACGTACGTCCAGAAACTGCGCCCGCCCGTGCAGCCGCACCGGCTGGCTGTCTGCCGGGAAAAACACGCAGTCCCCCTTGAACAGGGGCAGCACCTCGCCGCTTTCCAGCTTCATCATACCGCATCCCGCCACACAAAGCAAGACCCGGAAGGATAAACCGTCCGCCCGGTAGGGCACCATGGCGCGGATGCGCTCGGTGTTCACCCGCAGCCGATTCACCTCAAAATACCGGCACCGGCACAGCAGCTCGGCGGCGCAGCCGGGGCGGTAGCGCCGCACCCGCATGGGCTGCACCGGGGCGGCCTTGCCCCGCAGGTCGGCGGCGGCCAGCGCCTTGTCGATGTGCAGCGGGCGTTTGTTGCCCGCCTTGTCGGTGCGGTCGTAGTCATACAGGCGGTAGGTCAGGTTGGAGTTCTCCTGAATCTCCGCCACCAGCGTGCCCGCGCCCAGCGCGTGGATGGTGCCCGCCTCGATGTAGAACACATCGTCCCGGCGCACCGGCACCTTTTGCAGGTATTTCATCACGCTGCCCTCCGCCAGCGCCCGGCGCAGCGTGGCGGCGTCGGTGTCCCGGTGCAGGCCGTACACCAGATGCGCGTCCTTCGCGGTGTCCAGCACGTACCACATTTCGGTCTTGCCCAGCTGGCCGTGCTCCTCCCGGGCGGCAAATTCGTCGCTGGGATGCACCTGCACCGATAAATCCTTTTTCGCGTCGATGAGCTTGATGAGGATGGGCAGCTCCCCTTTGGTGCGGGGATGGCTGCCCAGAAACTCCGGGTGCGCTTTCAGCACCTCCGCCAGCGGCAGCCCGTCAAATTCGCCGCCGCACACATGGCTCAGCCCGTCCGGGTGGGTGGAGCACTCCCACGTTTCGGCCAGCGGCTCCATGTCCAGCTCCTTGGAAAAATCCTCCCGCAGCCGTGTGCCGCCCCACAGGTAATCCTTGCCCGCCGGGCGCAGCAGAAACGGCGCGGGGCGCACCTCAGTCCTCCAGCTCATATTTCTGCTTGTCCTGCACCGAGATGTCCCGGCCCAGCTGCACCTCCACCAGCTGCAGCTCGCTCTCTGCAATGACGGTGTGGCGGCAGCCCGCCTGCATCGTCACCACATCGCCGGGGCGGATGGGCTGCTCCATGCCGTCCACGATGGTGCGCCCGGTGCCCGCCGTCACCACCCACACCTCGTCCCGGTGCTGGTGGCTGTGATAGTTCATGCGGTGCCCGGCGTTCAGCGTCACCTTGATGGTCATGCTCTCCTTCTCCACGTCCAGCACCCGGAAGCTGCCCCAGGATTTTTCCGCGAACATAATTTGCTGGTCGATGGCGTCCACATAGGGCTTGATATAGCTGGACTGCTCCTTGTCGGACACAAGAATGCCCTCCGGGCTGGCCGAGATGACCACATCCTGCATGCCCATGGCCAGCACCGGCACGCCCAGCTCGTTGATGATGTGGACGTTGCGGCAGGTATCGTTGAGGATGGCCTCCCCGATGCTCTGCTCCTCCATGGCCTCGGTGAGGGTGTTCCAGGTGCCCAGATCCTTCCACTGGCCGCCGAACCGCATCACCTGAATGTGCGGCTCCTTCTCCACCACCGCGTAGTCAAAGCTGATTTTGGTGAGGGTATCGTACCGGTCGAACAAATCCTGATAATCCGTGTAGTTCAGAAGCTCCCGGGCCTTGTCCAGCACGTAGCGCAGCCGGTAGGCGAACACGCCGCCGTTCCACAGCGCGCCCTTGGCGATGTAGGCGCGGGCGGTGTCGGCGTCGGGCTTTTCCTTAAAGGTGTCCACCTCGCTCACCGCCGCGTCGGAGCGGGGGATGATGTAGCCGTATTTCTCGCTGGGATAGGTGGGTTCAATGCCCATCAGCACCAGATTGGCCTCGCCCTTTTCCGCCTGCTCCGACAGCGCTTTCAGCGCCTCGAAATAGTCCTTCTCCACGTAGGGGTCCACGGGGCAGACCACCACCACCTCATCCGGGTCGATGTGCTGCACATCGGTCAGGTAGGCGGTGGCGAGGGCGATGGCGGGGAAGGTGTCCCGCCGGCAGGGCTCCACCGAGATGGCGGCGTCCTCCCCCAGCTGGTTGTGCAGCGCCGACACCTGCGTCTTGCTGGTGGCGATGGTGACGGTGGCGTCCTGATCCACGGTGCGGATCTGGCGGTACACCCGCTGCACCATGGATTCGTAGCTGCCGTCCTCCTTTTTGAAGATTTTGATAAACTGCTTGGAGCGCACGTCATTGGACAGCGGCCACAGCCGCTTGCCGGAACCACCGGACAACAAAATGATATTCACAGCTTTTCCTTTCTTCGGGATGCACTAAAATACGCGTCCCGCTGTTGTTTTTGTGTTTGACCGCGGCAAAAGGCGGTACTGTATCACCCATTGTAGTCCTTTGGCGGGACGATGGGAATTCCCACCGTGTCCAAAAACTTGCACAATATTGACTTTTGAAAAAGCCCTGTGTGAGAAATGACACAAGCACGCGTAAAAACAGGGCATTTTCTGTGCGGTTTCCCATCTGGTGCTTTGCGCGGGAATCGTGTATAATAACTATTACCACTGTAAATTTAAGGAGAATCTCCATGACGATAAAACACTGCGTCCGGCGGCTGGTTCTGCCGCTGGCGCTTTTGGTGTGCTGCCTGCTGGCGCTGCCCGCCCGCGCTGAGACCCAGACCGTCCGGGTGGGTTACGTCCTGTTTGAAAACTATCAGGAGGGCAGCGAGGGCGAATACAAGCGGGGCTTCGGCTACGAGTATTTGCAGCGGCTGGCCTACGCCACCGGCTGGGAGTATGAATATGTGTACGGCTCCTTCAGCGAGCTGCTGGCCATGCTGCAAAGCGGCGACATCGACCTGATGGGCGACCTGAGCTACACCGAGGAGCGGGCCAGGACCATCCGGTTCTCGGCGCTGCCCCAGGGGCAGGAGCGGTACTACATTTACACCACCGCCGGGCAGGAGGGGGTGGACCCCGACGATGTGGATTCCCTCAACGGGCGGCGCATCGGCGTTACCTCCACCAGCTACCAGTACCGGCTGCTGCTGGACTGGCTGGCGGAAAATGACTATCGCTGTACGCTGGTGGAATTTCCCGGCACCGCCGCGTCGGTGGCGGGGCTGCACGCCGGGGAGGTGGACGCGGTGGTCATGACCGACATGGCCTCCAGCACCGGTCTGGTGCCGGTGGCGAACATCGGGTACTCGGACTTTTACTACGGCGTCAGCCGTTCCCGGCCCGACCTGCTGGCCGAGCTGAACCGGGCCATGCGGGAGATCCAGACCATCGACCCCTATTTTAATGTGGTGACGTACGCCAAATACAACACCTCCACGCTGTCCAACAGCCATCTGAGCAAAGCGGAGCGCCAGTGGCTGGAGCAGCACGACAACACGGTGCGGCTGGGGTATCTGGAAAACGACCTGCCCTACTGCGCCACCGCTGCGGACGGCACCCTGCGGGGGGAGATCACCGCGCTGGTGAAAACCTTTGAGGAGGAGTTTGACATCCGGGTGCAGGCGGTGCCCTTTGCGGTCTACGATGATATGGCGCAGGCCGCAGCCAACGGGGAAATCGACCTGTTCGGCCCGCTGTATCTGGATTACTGGCTGGCGGAGCAGTACGATATTTTTGACACCAAGTCCATCCTCACCACCACCTGCGTGCTGCTGTATCAGGGAGAGTATGCGGACAGCCTGACAAACCGCATCGCCTATTTCCCCGGCAATGCGGTGCAGAGGGGTGCGGCGGAGGTGCTGTACCCCAACGCGGAATTTGTGGCCTGCGATTCCAAGGAGGATATGCTGGAAGCCGTGCTGGACGGCCGGGCGGACTGCACCATCCTGACCAGCGCCATGCTGAACCTGATGCGCCAGTACAAGGCCATGCGGTCGCTGAATATGCTGGAGCTGCCCGGCGCGGCGGAGGTGTGCCTGGGCACGGCGCGGGGCAACTCGGCGCTGCTCAACATTGCCAACCGGGTAATTTTTGCCGCCTCGGAGAACCTGAGCGGCGTGGCTCTGATGGAAAACACCTACGCCGAGTCGGCCGTCACGTTACAGGAAATTTTGCAGCAGCACGCGGTGGGCGTTACCGCGGTGCTGGTGGGCATCATCGTGCTGATGCTGGGCTCCTTTGTGTGGTATCTGCGCATGCAGGCCCGTCTGGCCGCCGCCCAGAACAAAAACGAGGAACTGGCCCGTCAGGCCTTCCGGGACAGCCTCACCAAAACGGGCAACCGGGCGGGGTATCTGTCGCTGGAGAAGGAATTGCAGATGCAGATGGTGCTGGGCCAGTGGCCGGAGTTCTCGCTGGTGGTGGCGGACGTGAACGGCTTGAAGGAAATCAACGACACGCTGGGCCACGAGGAGGGCGACATGCTCATCCGCAACACCGGCGCACTGCTGCGGGGCGTGTTTGCCAACAGTCAGGTGTTCCGCATCGGCGGCGATGAATTCGTGGTGGTGCTCACCGGCGAGGATCACCGGGAGCGGGCCATGCTGCTGGAACGGCTGCGCGCCCAGAGCCTGCCCTTTGTGGATCGGGAGACCGTGGAGGCGGGCCGCACCTCGGTGGCCTGCGGCATGGCGGCCTACGACCGGGAAACCGACCGCACCGTAGCCGCCGTGTTTGACCGCGCCGACCGGGAAATGTACCGCTGCAAGACCCGCATGAAGGGGCAGAACCAGCGCCCGTAGGGGCGCACAGTGTGAGCCCGCGAAAGGTTCCCTTACAAATACATCTCCCCGGTGTGTTTGGCCCGGTTGGGCAGCAGCATCCCCGGGGCGGCACTGGCCCGCCACGCGGCGGGGGACAGCCCGGTCTCCCGCTTGAACACCCGGCACAGATAGTTTGCCCCGGAAAAGCCGCACAATCCGGCGATGGTCTCCAGATTGTACACCCCCTCCAGCAGCAGCGACTGCGCCGCCTCGATGCGCACCTGCGTCAGATATTTTCCCGGCGGCACGCCCACCTCTTCCTTAAAGACCCGTACCAGATGGCTTTTGCTCACCCCCAGCTGCTCGCTCAGCTCCTCCACGCCGTACAGCGCCATGTAGTTGTTCCGGATGGCCTCCAGCGCCGCCGCCACCAGCGGCGGGGGCTGGTGCACCGGCTCGTCCGCACGGGCCGCCGCGCACAGCAGGCCGTAGGCCTCCCGGTCGTCCGCGCTGCCGCCGCACAGCCGGGCCAGCAGTTCCGCCGCGCCGGGACAGGCCGCCCCGTCCACCCACCGGGCCGCCCCCAGCGCTGCGGCAAAGTCATCGGCGCACCGTCCCGTCAGCCGCGCCGCCAGCAGATGGCAGTCCCCCTGCGGGCACAGCGCCAGCGGCGAAACGCCCAGCAGCACATCACCGCTTTTGCCGGGGGCGTCCCCCAGCAGGCAGTCCCCGCTGGAAAGCACACCCACCCACAGCCCTCCGCCGGTCAGCGTGCGGGGGGCATTTCCCTGCAATTCGGCGGTCTGGGCCACCGCCGCGTACTGGTTACAAAAAAATATCAATTTCTGCACCGCCATATCAATAAAATGCTATATCTTTTTCCATGATAACCTGTTATGATAGATTTGTCAAGAAAATACGCCCCTAAGACGTATCAATAAAATACTGTATGGAGGAATCAGCCATGGCAAGTATCAGCTGCCGCCACATTTACAAGATCTACCCCGGCAACGTCACCGCTGTTAAGGACTTCAACCTGGAAATCGATGACAAGGAGTTCATCGTTTTCGTCGGTCCTTCCGGCTGCGGCAAGTCCACCACCCTGCGCATGATCGCCGGTCTGGAGGAGATCTCCAAGGGCGAAATGTACATCGGTGACCGTCTCATCAACGACGTTCCCCCGAAAGACCGTGACATCGCCATGGTGTTCCAGAACTACGCTCTGTACCCCCACATGACCGTGTACAAGAACATGGCCTTCGGTTTGGAGCTGCGCAAGATGGACAAGGGCGAGATCGACAAGCGCGTCCGTGAGGCTGCCAAGATCCTCGAGATCGAGCACCTGCTGGACCGCAAGCCCAAGGCTCTGTCCGGTGGTCAGCGTCAGCGTGTTGCGCTGGGCCGCGCCATGGTCCGTAACCCGGCCGTCTTCCTGCTGGACGAGCCCCTCTCCAACCTGGACGCCAAGCTGCGTACCAGCATGCGTACCGAGATCATCAAGCTGCACAAGAAGCTGGCTACCACCTTCATCTACGTTACCCATGACCAGACCGAGGCCATGACCATGGGCGACCGCATCGTCGTTATGAAGGACGGCGTCGTGCAGCAGGTCGATACCCCGCAGAACCTGTACGATTACCCCTGCAACGTCTTCGTTGCCGGCTTCATCGGCAGCCCCCAGATGAACTTCATGGACGGCAAGCTGGTGAAGAACGGCTCCGCCTACGCCGTGGATCTGGCCGGCTCCATCATCCCGCTGCCCGCCGCCAAGACCGCTGACGGCAAGCTGGAAAGCTACGTTGGCAAGACCCTCAAGGTCGGCATCCGTCCCGAGGACATCAAGGACGATCCCGAATTCCTCGCCAAGCATCCCGACAGCAAGCTGGAGACCGAAGTCGAGGTTTCCGAGCTGATGGGCGCCGAGATCTATCTGTACCTGACCTACAAGGGCCAGAACCTGATGGCTCGTGTGGCCCCCACCTCCAAGAGCCGCCGCGGCGACAAGGTTGTGGTTGCGATGGACGAGAACAAGATCCATCTGTTCGATCCCGAGTCCGAGCTGACCATCCTCAACTGAGAACTGGTTGCATCAGCGGCCCCGCACCCTGCGGGGCCGCTTTTTGCACAGGTGCCGTATCATGCAAATCACTGACCTGCTCAAGCCGGAAAGCATCGCGCTGCACCGGGCCATACCCGACAAGGGGGCTGCCATCCATCAGCTGGCGGCCTTAATGTCGTGCGCCCGGAACATCACCGATGTGGAGACCTTCGAGCAGGCGGTGCGCCAGCGGGAGGAGCAGACCCCCACCGAGGTGGGCGGCGGCATCGCCATCCCCCACGCCAAGTGCGCCGCCGTGACCGCCCCCGGGCTGGCGGCGCTGACGGTGGAGCCGGGGCTGCCCAGCGCCACCGGCGGCGAGCCGGTGCGGCTGCTGTTCCTCATCGCCGCGCCGGAACACGCCGACGCGCTGCATGTGCAGATGCTGTCCCGGCTGGCCACGCTGCTCATGGACCCGGTGCTGCCCGGCCAGCTGATGCAGGCGGACACACCGGAGGAATTTCTGGATATCATCGCCGGGTGGGAGCGGCAGCACGCCCCCCGCGCCCCGGCACAGCCCACCACCTACAAGCTGCTGGCGGTCACCGGCTGTCCGCTGGGGCTGGCCCACACCTTTCTGGCCGCCGAGGCGCTGCAAAATGCCGCCGCCGAACTGGAGGTGCGGCTGAAGGTGGAGACCAACGGCGCGGACGGCGTGAAAAACCGCCTGACGCCAGAGGAGATCACCGCCGCCAGCTGCATCATCGTGGCGGCGGACAAGCCGGTGGAGATGGCCCGCTTTGCGGGCAAGCCGGTGCTGACGGTGCCGGTGGGGGCCGCCGTGCGCAGTCCCCGCGCCCTGCTGGAGGAGGCGCTGTCCGGCACGGTGCCCCGCCTGCCGGAGCAGGACGAAGCGTCCCCGGAAAAGCCCCCCGCCGCCGGAAAAACCGGGCAGTGGCTGCACGCCCGGCTGCACCACGGCTACACCCACCTGATGAACGGCGTGTCCCATATGCTGCACTTCCTCACCGGCGGCGGACTGCTCATTGCGCTCAGCCTGCTGCTGTCCAATCTGGGCGCGGGCCAAGACCTGACCTGGACGCTGGATACGCTGGGCAAGGCAGCCATCAACCTGATGTACCCGGTGCTGGCCGGTTACATTGCCAGCAGCATGGCCGGGGAGGCCGCGCTGGTGCCCGCCATGGTGGGCGGCGTGCTGGCCCAGCAGGGCGTGACGCTGATGCCCCAGCAATACTGGACCACCAGCGGCTTTGGCGGCGCGCTGGCCGCAGGCTTTATGGCGGGTCTCATCGCCCGGTTTTTGCAATGGGGCGGCAAACGCCTGCCCAAACAGCTGGACCCCATCAAAAATACCCTGCTGTTCCCCGCGCTGGCGGTGGGGCTGGTGGGCGTGTTCATGGTGTACTGGGTCAACCCGCCGCTGAGCCTGTTCAACGGCATGGTCTACCAGTTTTTGAACGAGATGGGGGACGCCAACCGGGTGGCCCTCGGCGCGGTGCTGGGGGCGCTCATGGCGCTGGACTACGGCGGCCCCATCAACAAGGCGGCCTACCTGTTCGGCACCATCGCCATCGTCAATGACCAGTTCGATATCATGGCCTCGGTGATGATGGGCGGCATGGTGCCGCCCATGGCGGTGGCGCTGTGCTGCCTGCTGTTCCCCCGGTGTTTCACCGATGCCGAGCGCCGCACCGCACCGCAGAACCTGCTGCTGGGCGCCTCCTTTGTGACGGAGGGCGCGCTGCCCTTCGCCCTCAAGGACCCGCTGCGGGTGGTGCCCGCCTGTGCGCTGGGCAGCGGCGTGGCGGGGGCACTGTCCATGGTGTTCCACTGCGGATGCCCCGCGCCCCACGGCGGGCTGTTCCTGCTGCCGGTGGTGAACCATCCGCTGCTGTACATCGCCGCGCTGGCGGCGGGCACGCTGGTGGGCGCTCTGGTGATGGGACATCTGAAAAAGATGCGTCCCGCGCCCTCTCAAACCGAATAAGTCCGCCCCCGCCGTCCGCACTTGACCGGATGGCGGGGGTTGTTGTATCATGGAAGCGGAAAGGAGCGGTTCTTGATGAAACGATGGACAGCTTTGCTGCTGGCGCTGCCCGGCCGTGACATCTTTCATTTTCCTCTTGCTTTTTCCATGGGCTATCGTGTATAATAAATCTGTATGTTTCTGTGATGTTGGAGGATGTCAATTATGGCTACGAAGTATATTTTTGTCACCGGCGGCGTGGTCTCCGGTCTGGGCAAGGGCATTACCGCCGCCAGTCTGGGCCGTCTGCTCAAGACCCGCGGCCTGAAAGTCGCCAGCCAAAAGCTGGACCCCTATATCAACGTGGACCCCGGCACCATGAGCCCTTTGCAGCATGGTGAGGTGTTCGTCACCGACGATGGCACCGAGACCGATTTGGACTTGGGCCATTATGAGCGTTTCATCGATGAAAACCTCAACAAATACTCCAACCTGACCACCGGCAAGGTGTACTGGAACGTGCTCAACAAGGAGCGTCAGGGCGCGTATCTGGGCCAGACGGTGCAGATCATTCCCCACATCACCAACGAGATCAAGAGCTACATCTACAACCTCGCCAAATCCACCGAGGCGGATGTGGTCATCACCGAGATCGGCGGCACCACCGGCGACATCGAGAGCCAGCCCTTCTTAGAGGCCATCCGTCAGGTGGGCCTCGAGCAGGGCCCCGAAAACTGCTGCTATATCCATGTGGTGCTGGTGCCCTACATCTCCGGCTCCGATGAATACAAGTCCAAGCCCGCCCAGCACTCCTGCAAGGAGCTGCAGGGCATGGGCATTGCCCCCAACATCATCGTGCTGCGTGCCGATGGCCGGGTGGGCAGCGACATCAAGCGCAAAATCAGCATGTTCTGCAACGTGCGCCCCGACTGCGTGGTGGAAAACCTGACGGTGCCCAGCCTGTACGAGTGCCCGCTGATGCTGGAGAGCGAGGGCCTCACTAAGGCGGTGGCCCGCCAGCTGCATCTGGACACCCCGCCGTCCGACCTGACCGAGTGGAAGGAGCTCATCTCCCGCATCGCCACCCGCAGCAAAAACGTCACGGTGGCGCTGGTGGGCAAGTACGTCAAGCTGCATGATGCTTACCTCAGCGTCATGGAGAGCCTGTACCACGCCGGGTTTGAGAACGAGGCCAAGGTGGACATCAAGTGGGTGGACAGCGAGCTGCTCACCGACCAGACCCGCTGCGCCGAGGAATTCACCGACGTGGACGCCATCATCGTGCCCGGCGGCTTTGGCGACCGGGGCGTCGAGGGCATGATCCAGTCCGCCCGCTACGCCCGGGAAAACAATCTGCCCTATTTCGGCATCTGCCTGGGCATGCAGATCATGGTGATGGATTTCGCCCGGGGCGTGCTGGGCTACGCCGACGCCAACTCCAGCGAGTTCACCCCCGACGGCACCCACAACGTCATCGCGCTGATGCCGGATCAGCAGGGCAACATCCCCAAGGGCGGCACCATGCGGCTGGGCAAGTACCCCTGCGTCACCCGCGAGGGCTCCAAGCTGCGGGAGTGCTACGCCGCCGAGAACATCGACGAGCGCCACCGCCACCGCTACGAGTTCAACAACGATTTCCGCGCCGAGATGGAGGGCGCGGGTCTGGTCATCGGCGGTACCAGCCCCGACGGCCGTCTGGTGGAGGCCGTGGAGCTGCCCGGCCGGGACTTCCATGTGGGCGTGCAGTTCCACCCGGAATTCAAGAGCCGCCCCAACCGCGCCCATCCGCTGTTCAAGGCGTTCATCGCCGCCGCTCTCAAGCACCAGCAGGAAAACCTGCCCACCGCGCATCTGCCCGCAGAATTCTGATGGCACAAACAATCCCGCCCCGGCCAGCGCCGGGGCGGGTTCTTTCTTTGCGTTTTATGCCAGCAGGAAGGTCTGCGCCGCCCAGATGCCCAGCACCACAAAGCCCAGTGCGATGCGGTACCAGCCAAAGGCGGTGAAGGTGTGCTTTTTCACGTAATTCATCAGGAACCGGATGGCCAGAATGGACACCGCGAAGGCTACCAGACAGCCCAGCGCCAGTACGGTGATTTCGTTGATGCCAAGGCTGCCGCCCTTGACGAAGAACTTCACCAGCTTCAGCCCGGAGGCGCCCGCCATCACCGGGATGGCCAGAAAGAAGGTGAACTGGCTCACGCAGGGGCGGCTCATGCCGCAGAGCATGCCGCCCACGATGGTGGCGCCGCTGCGGGAGGTGCCGGGGATCATGGCCAGTACCTGCCACAGGCCCACCGCCAGCGCCTGCCCGTAGGTGATGCGGCTGAGCTTGGTGGTTTTGGGCACCCGGGGGCGGCGCTCGATGAGCAGGAACGCCACGCCGTAGACGATGAGCATGATGGCGACCACCACGCTGTTGTACAGATGCTCGTCCAGCCAGTCGTCAAACAGCAGGCCCAGCACCGCGGCGGGCACGCTGGCTACCAGAATCTTGCACCACAGCCGCACCGTGGGCCATTTGAAGTGCCTGGCAAAGCCGGAATCCCGCCCGTTGTCGCCGCAGAAGGGCCACAGCTTTCTGAAGTACAGTACCACCACCGCCATGATGGCCCCCAGCTGGATGACCACCCGGAACATCTCCATGAATTCGTCCGACAGGTTGAATTTCAGCACCTGCTCCGCCAGAATCATGTGCCCGGTGCTGGACACCGGCAGCCATTCGGTGATGCCCTCGATGATGCCGTAGGCAATGGCCTTGAGTATTTCCAAAACAAGTTCCATACAATGTATCCTCCTATGCCTCTCTATCATAACACAGATTTGCGGTTTGCGCACCTGTTTTTTCTCAATTTTACAAATTCCGGCACAAAACACCCGTTGCGCTTTTTGGAAAATGGCCTTATAATAGGAAACGTGCGAAAGGAAAGGGACAAGGAATGTACAAAACTGTTGTGTTTGATTTGGACGGTACGCTGCTGAACACCATCGACGATCTGGCGGACGCGGGCAACCGGGTCTGCGCGGCGCGGGGCTGGCCGCAGCATACCGTGGAGGAATACAAGTATTTCGTGGGCAACGGCATCCCCAAGCTGGTGGAGCGGTTCAGCCCGCCGGAAGCCCGCACTCCGGCCGTTCTGGCCGACACGCTGGCCGCCTTTCAGGCGGACTACGGCGCGCATCTGCGGGATAAGACCGCCCCGTACCCCGGTATGCCCGCGCTGCTGGCGCGGCTGAAGGCGGCGGGGGTGCAGCTGGCGGTGTTCAGCAACAAGGCCGACCCGCTGGCCCGGCAGGTGGTGGCGGATTACTTTGACGCCGCCCTGTTTGACGCGGTGCGGGGCGCGCTGCCCGGCGTGCCCACCAAGCCCGCGCCGCAGGGCACGCTGGCGCTGATGCAGGCCATCGGCGCCGACCCGGCCGCCACCCTCTACGTGGGGGACAGCAACGTGGACGTGGACACCGCCCACAACGCGGGCCTGCCCTGCTGCGGGGTGCTGTGGGGCTTCCGCACCCGGCAGGAGCTGACCGACGCCGGGGCGGAGCATCTCGCCGCCGACGCGGAAGAACTGTGGAACGTGATTGTGAAGGCATAAACGGGAAAGGTCGTGGAACACTATGATCGCGGAACAATACAAGGCTATGCTGCAGGGCAAGTCCGTTATCCGTCAGCTGGCGGAATGGAGTACCGCCCGCGGCGCGGAAATCGGCTACGAGAACGTCTTTGACTATTCGCTGGGCAACCCCTCGGTGCCCTGCCCGGCGCATTTCACCGAAGTGTGCCGGCGGCTGCTGGCGGAACAGGAGCCGGTGGCCCTCCACGGGTACAGCCCCACCCTCACGCTGCCCGCGGTGCGCGCCGCCGTGGCGGACAGCCTCAACCGCCGGTTCGGTATGCACTATACCAAAGACCACCTCTTTATGACCAGCGGCGCGGCGGGGGCGCTGGCCCACGCGCTGCGCTGCGTGGCGGTGCCGGGGCAGAAAATCCTCACCTTTGCGCCGTTTTTTCCGGAATACAAGCCCTATGTGGAGGGCGCGGGGCTGACCCTGTCGGTGGTGCCGCCCCGCTGTGAGGACTTCCAGATCGACTTTGCCGCCGCCGAGTCCCTGCTGGACGAAACCACCGCCGCCGTGCTCATCAACACCCCCAACAACCCCTCCGGCGCGGCGTACAGCGCCGACACGCTGGAGCGGCTGGCGGCGCTGCTGCGCCGCAAAAGCGCCGAGTACGGCCACCACATCTTCCTGATTTCCGACGAGCCGTACCGGGAAATCGTCTTCGGCGGCGCGGCCATCCAGTACCCGGCCAGATTCTACGAGGACACCCTCACATGCTATTCCTTCTCCAAGAGCCTCAGCCTGCCCGGCGAGCGCATCGGCTATGTGGCGGTGAACCCCGCCTGCGAGGACGCCGAGTTTATCGTGCCCATGTGCGGGCAGATTTCCCGGGGCACCGGCCACAACTGCCCGGCCTCCCTCATCCAGCTGGCGGTGGCGGAGTGCCTGGACGAGACCAGCGACCTGTCGGTGTACGAGACCAACATGGAGCTGATCTACGCCGAACTGAAACGGCTGGGCTTTACGGTGGTAAAGCCCGGCGGCACCTTCTACATCTTCCCCAAAGCGCTGGAGGAGAACGCCGCCGCCTTCTGCGAGAAGGCTAAAAAATACGATCTGGCGCTGGTTCCCGGCGACAGCTTTGGCTGCCCCGGCTACTTCCGCATGGCCTACTGCATCGACACCGACAAGGTGCGCCGCAGCTTTGCGGCCCTGCGTGCCTTTGTGGCCGCCGAGTATCCTTGAACTAAGGAGCAACACATGAAACTGACACGGTTCCTGTCCCTGCTGCTGGTGGGCGGTCTGCTGCTCACCGGCTGCACCGCCCAGCCCGCCACCGAAATGGCCACCCCGGAGACTGCCACCCCGGAGACCGCCACCCCGGAAACGGCCACCCCCGAATCCGCCGAGCCGGACCCGCTGGAGGCCGTGCTGGCCACCTGCACCGACAACGCCACCGGCGAAAAGCCGCAGGTCACCGACCCGGCGGGCTGGAATGAGGCGGGCCGGGAGATCATCGACGGGTTGGCCGCCGACCCGGTGTACGCCGGGCTGGGCTTTACCGGCGCGGTGCGGGAGGGCTGCCCCTACCTGCTGGCGGTGAACCGTGCGGCCTCCACCGTGACGGTGTACGCCGCCGATGAGGACGACCGCTACACCGTGCCGTTTATGGCCATGGTGTGCAGCGGCGGCAGCGATACGCCGGTGGGGTTCTTCCACACGCCCATCAAGTACGAGTGGCGGCTGCTGTCCGGCCCCTGCTACGGCCAGTACGCCACCCGCATCTGGGACGCCTACCTCTTCCACAGCGTGCCCTACTACACCCAGCACAAGGACGATGTGGAGTATGACCAGTTCAACCAGCTGGGCACCCACGCCTCTCTGGGCTGCATCCGGCTGGCGGTGGTGGATGTGAAGTGGATCTACGACAACTGCCCGCTGGGCACCCCGGTCATCATTTATGATGATGCGGAACGCCCCGGCCCCATGGGCAAGCCGGGCACCATCTATACCGACCCCGCTGACGAGAGCCGCCGAGGCTGGGACCCCACCGACCCCGACCCGGTCAACCCCTGGCCGGAGAATTTCCGCACCGGCACGGCCATCCGCAGTCAGGCCGCCTGGGATCAGTGGGACGAGCTGCATGAGGAGTGGAACACCCGCCTGACCCCCACCGACCTGCGGGGGTTCAGCACCGATTCCTCCAAGGAGGGGACGAGGGGGTAACGCACCTATGCGCGTTTTCACCAAGGACTTCCCGGTGGTTTTGTGGGGTTTGTCATTGACAGCGCCCGTCTTGTGCGGTACAATACTTTTTAGGAATGAAACCTAAAAAGGAGACGGGTACTATGAACAAAAAAGCCATGTACAATCTCAGCTACGGTCTGTTTGTGCTCACCGCCCATCAGGACGGCAAGGACAACGGCTGCATCATCAATACCGCCGGGCAGGTCACCTCCACCCCCAACCGCATCAGCATCGCGGTGAACAAGCAGAACCTGACCCACGATATGATCAAAGCCACCGGCAAATTCAACGTGTCCATCATCAGTCAGGCGGCGGAATACGAGCTGTTCCAGCATTTCGGCTTCCAGAGCGGCCGCAATGTGGACAAGCTGGACGGCTGGGTCTACGCCCAGCGTGCCGCCAACGGCGTGGTGTACCTGACCAAGGGCGTCAATTCGTATATCAGCGCCACGGTGGAGCAGGCCATCGATCTGGGCAGCCACACGCTGTTCATCGCCGCCGTGGAGGATATGGACGTGCTGGACGACACCCCCTCCGCCACCTACGCCTACTACCAGAGCAACATCAAGCCCAAGCCCGCCAAACCCGCCGCGCCCGCCGGAAAGACCATGTGGCGCTGCACCGTCTGCGGCTACATCTACGAGGGCGACCCCCTGCCGGCGGACTTCATCTGCCCCATCTGCAAGCACCCCGCCCAGGATTTTGAGAAGGTGCAGTAACCTTCTTTCTGTAGCGGCGCACAGTGTGCGCCCGTGAAATGCAGCGCCCCGCCGGCGCTGCATTTTTTATACCTGTTTTTCGACGGTATGCTTGCCTTTTCCGCATAAAATGGTATAATATAAACGGGTGTTTATTTTTTTGCAAATTGCGGTGTCAAAGGTGGAGGGTTTATGGACGGCGGAATCGACAGCAGGCGAAAACGGGTTCTGGACGAGCTGTATCGCGGGTTCAGGACGGTGGCGCATGGCGGCTATCTCTACCTGTGCGACATGAAATATGACTATTCCCGCTGGAGCGTGGAGGCGGTGCAGGATTTCGGCCTGCCGGGGAACTATATGGTCCGGGCCGGCGAGATCTGGGAGCAGTGCATCCACCCCGATGACCGGGAGGGCTATCACCAGAGCATCGAGGATATTTTCGCCGGCAGGGACCGGGGCCACGATATGCAGTACCGGGTCAAAAACACCGCGGGGCGCTATGTGGTCTGCACCTGCCGGGGCACCGTGCTGTGGGACGAGCAGGGCCAGCCGGATTACTTCGTCGGCTCCATCCACAACCACGGACAGGAAAACAACGTGGACCCCCTCACCGGGTTCCAGAACCAGTACGGCCTGTTTGAGACCCTCAAAATGCTGTACGCCAAAAAACAGCCCGCCAACATTATGATGCTGGGCGTGGGGCATTTCTCCACCATCAACGAGATGTGGGGCTACGATTTCGGCAACATCGTCATCCACAAGCTGGTGCAGCTGCTCAAAAAGACCTTCCGCAACGAGGGTATGCTCTACCGGCTGGACGGCGTGCGGTTCGTGCTGCTCACCCGCACCCTGTCGCTGGACGAGCTGGCCCGTCGGTACGAGGCGCTGTATCAGGACATCAGCCTCCGGCTGGAGGTGGACGGCTACCGCCCCAATCTGGAAATCTGCGGCAGCGCGCTGGAAATCGAGGATTTTGACATCGACCCGCAGACCATGTTCTCCTGCCTGACCTACGCCTATGTGTCCAGCCGGGAAAAGGGCAACGGCTCCTTCCGCATCTTCCACCGGGAGCTGGACGCCGACCGCAACAACCTGCTGGTGCTGGTGAACGCGGTGCGCAAAAGCATCGAGAACAACTGCGCCGGGTTTGTGCTGTACTACCAGCCCATCGTGGAGGCCGCCACCGGCCGCCTGTGCGGCAGCGAGGCGCTGCTGCGCTGGGAAAACCCGGAATTCGGGCTGGTGCCGCCCAACCGGTTCATCCCCATCATCGAGAACGACCCCGCCTTTGTGCATCTGGGCGAGTGGATCCTGCGCAAGGCCATGGAGGACACCAAGCCCTTCCTGGCCGTCTTCCCGGATTTTGAGCTGAATGTGAACATCTCCTACGACCAGATCAAGCAGGACAACTTTGTGCAGCTGGTGCGGCGCAATCTGGATGCCGCCGGGTTCCCGGCACGCAACCTGTGTCTGGAAATCACCGAGCGGTGCCGCCTGCTGGACATGGAGCGGCTGGCCGCCATCGTCAGCGAACTGCAGAGCATCGGCGTGCGGTTCGCCATCGACGATTTCGGCACCGGGTACTCCTCCATGAGTATTCTGAACTCCATGAAGTTCGATGTGGTGAAAATCGACAAGAGCTTTGTGGACGGCGTGGCCGCCGGCGGCCGGGAACTGCGGCTCGTCAAGGTGATGCACGACATGGCCGGGCTGTACGGCGCCCGGGTCTGCGCCGAGGGCGTCGAGACCAAGGAACAGTGCGACATCCTCCGGGAATGCGGCATCGACTGCATTCAGGGATATTATTTCTCCCGCCCCGTGGAGGTGGAAACCTTCCGCGAACGGTTTGTGAAACAGGCATAACAAGACGCCCCCGCCAAACGGCGGGGGCGATTTGTGTTGGTATCAGTAGCTCAGACCGAAATCCAGCTCGTAGTAGTTCCCGGCGGCGTCGCGGTAGGCGTAGGCCTTGCCGTTCTCGTCCTTGAGGGAATCCGGCATATACTGGTCCTTGTCGTAGCCCGGCACGTCGTTGGGGCTGATGCAGACGCCGTCCGCGTTGACGGCCAGCACCTCGTCGCCACGGGGCAGCGTGATGGGCAGCCTGCCGGTGGGGGCGAAACGGCCGAAGATGATGTCCAGCGTGGCGGCAGGGTAGGTGTCAAACCCGGCGGTCAGCGCATCGGACAGCGTCTCGATGGGGCCGACCTCCCACGCCAGCGTAAAGTTGATGTTGGAAATCACCTTGCCGCCGTGGGCGTGCACCGCCGCGGCCACCTCCTGCAGGTGGTGCAGGCCGGTGAGGGTGGTCTCCTCGTGGGTCTCGGCCATGGGCTTGCCGTCCGCGTCCACGTTGGGCACCGTCTTGCCCTCGCAGATTTCCAGTTCCAGATAGCCCGGCGTGGCGTTGAAATACTCGCCGCTGGAGGGGCTGACCATCAGAATGGCGTAGTCCGCCTCGGCGGGGTCGTCGGTGAGGGTCACGCCCTCCAGCAGGCCCTTCAGCTCCTCGTTGGCGGCGGGCACCAGCCGCGGGTCCTTGCGGAACGCCTCGGCATACACCTTCTTGCCGGACAGCTTGGCGGCGGAAAGCGGCAGCACACCGTCATTTTTCAGCAGCACCACGCTCTGGCGGTGGGCCTCGGCGGCGGCGTCCCAGTCGGCGGCAGCGGCCACCACCTGCGCGGCGTTGGCCGGGTCGCGGTAGGGGTTGTCCACCAGACCCAGCTCAAACATGCCGGTCAGCGTGCGGGTCACGGCGCGATCCAGCGCCTCATCGGTGAGCACCAGCTGCTCCTTGGTAAAGCCCGCCGGCACCGGGTGGGTGTCGTAGTAGCCGTTGGTGGCCCGGTCGTAGGCCTCGCGGCCCGCCTCGTTGTCAAACAGGCCGGAAATCACGTCCACGCCGGAATGGTTCACCGCAAAGGCGATGCGCTCCGCGCCGTCCAGCATGTCCACGCCCCAGCACATGTTGTGTACAATGCCGGTGTCGGAGTTGATATAGCCCTTGAAGCCCATCTCGCCACGCAGAATGTCGTTGATAAAGATGCGGTTGTAGGCAAAGCCGTAGGGCTGCAGCTCGATGGGATTGCCTGCAAGGCTCACCTGCGGGGCGCTCTTGGCGGCGGCCGGCTTGGAGTAGTAGGGCATCACCGCGGCGGTGTGCTTGTCCACCGCCACCTGGAAGGCGGGCAGGTGGTACTTTTGCAGGCTGCCGGGGGTGGCGTAGACGTTCCACTGGCCGGCGGCGTAGTGGGGGTCAAAGCCGTTCTCGCGGGCGCCGCCGCCGGGGAAGTGCTTGGTGGTCACCGCCACGCCGTCAAGGGTCACGCCCTCCTCGCTGCCCTGCACGCCGGGGATGAGGTGCTCCATGATGTCACAAATCAGCTTGGGGTCCTCGCCAAAGGTGCCGTAGCTGCGCTGCCAGCGGGGGTCGGTCATGGTGTCCGCCATATACATATAGCCCTTTTTCAGGCCGCAGGCGTTCCACTCCCGCCGGATGCAGGCGGCGAACTTGTCCACGATGTCAATTTTGTTTCCGCGCACCGCGGCGGCAATGCCCAGCGTGCCCGGCCAGGTGGCAAACACGCCGGCGGCGTCGTTCATGCCGAACACCACCTCGCCGTTCTCGTTGCGGGAGTTGGAGGCCACCATCACCGGCACAAAGCGGTCACATTCCTCCGCCACCGCCTGCAGCTGGTTCAGGTAATCCGCCATGTCCTCCGGGGTGGCGTTCTCCCGCAGGATGGTGTGGCGGGCAAACCATTCCTTCAAAAGGGTGGTGGTGCCGGGCAGATGCTGCTCGCCGAAGATGGTCTTGCCGTGCACCTCGCCCTCGTCCAGAATCCCGGTCTCATCGGGCACCGGCACATAATCTTTGGGGGCGCGGGCGCTGGGGTATTTGGGGCCCATGCGCCAGTCCGAGATGAACAGCTGGCCGATCTTCTCGTCCACCGTCATCTGCTTCACATAGGCGGCGGCGCGCTGCGCGGCAGGCAGCCGCCAGTCGTTGACCTCCGACACCGTGCCGGTGCCGTCGATGTCCTTGAAGGTCAGGCCGTCCTGCTGGATGACCTTGCGGGTGACGGTGGAAATGTCCGGCCCGCCCTCGTTGCGGTATACCTTAAAGTTGTCCGATGCTTTGATCGCCATAAATGCCTCCCGTTGTTACAATTTTCCCGCGCAGGGGGATAACTATGCTTATTATCCCACATTTTCCTGCGGGTCGTTAGAAAAATTTACAGGAAAAACCGTACAGATTTTTGATGGAAACTGCACAAACCGTACAGATTTTGCAGTGACAGTGGAACATGAATCGTAAAATTGTCTGGTTTTTTCATAAAATCCTACTAACAGTTTTTTGAAAAAAAGTTCATAATTGATTCATAAACGGCAGGCGCTGGCGGCCTGCCGTACAATGTCCGCGGCACTTCTGCGGGCGGGCGGAAAACATGGCGAGGTTTGCCGCTCACCCGTGTGTGCCAACAGCGAAAGGAGAAAACTTATGTCAAAGCTGCCTCTGGAAGACAAAGAGCATGGCATCCACCGCGCCAAAATATGGGAGATCGGTTTCTATGCCTGCAACAACCTCTCTACCAACCTCTACATGCTGCTGATGGGCTCCATCAGCTACTACCTCATCGGCATCGTGGGCCTTGGCGTCGTTCTGGCCGGCTCCATCGGTACCATCATGCGTATCTGGGACGGCGTCACCGACCCGTTCATCGGCCTCATCGTAGACAAGACCGATACCAAGTTCGGCAAAAACCGCCCCTTCATCGTCATCGGCCAGGTCATCCTGTTCGGCATGTCCTTTGCGATGTTCCATGTGCTGCCCAGCGTGAGCATGAGCCTGCGGTTCCCGCTGTACATCGTGTTCTACTGCCTGTACATCATCGGCTACACCTGCCAGTGTGTGGTCACCAAGTCGGCGCAGCCCTGCCTCACCAACGACCCCTCTCAGCGTCCTATCTTCGCCATGTTTGACTCTGTGTATCTGGTCGTGGTGTTCAACTTCTGGTATCCCGTCTTCCTGTCCGGCACTTTGATCCCCAAGTACACCCTCAACTCTGCGCAGCATGCGGACAAGATTGCCGCCGTGGTCGCCCAGAACCCCAACCTCGCCAACATTCTTATCGAGAAAGACGGCGTGCAGATCCTCAACGGCTTCTACAACCCCGAGATGTGGAGCTACTTCCAGCTGCTGATGGGCGGCATGTCCGCTGTTCTGGCTGTGCTGAGCGTCATCGGCCTGTGGCGGAAGGACCGCAAGGAATACTTCGGCGTCGGCAACGACCAGAAGGTCACTGTCAAGGACTACATCGACGTTCTGGCTCACAACCGCGGCATCCAGATGCTGGTGGTCGCCGCTTCCTCCGATAAGCTGGCCAACAGCGCCCGCTCTAACTCCGCTGTTATGGCCGTTCTGTTCGGCGTTATCTTCGGCAACTACGCCATGCAGGGCTCTGTGTCTGCCATCACCACCATCCCTGTTCTGCTCGTCACCCTGCTGGCCTTCAACCAGATCGCCCGCAAGCTTGGCCAGAAGAAGTGCCTGCTGGTCGGCACCTACGGTTCTCTGGCCAGCGCCGTGCTGATGATCTTCGTGGTGCTTGCTTCCGCCAACAAGGGCATCTTCTCGGTTCCCACCTTCAACCTCACCAAGCTGTCCACCTTCGGCAACCTGTTTGACTTCTCTCAGTGGAGCCTGATGGGCGTGCTGTGGATCATCCTCGCCATCTTCTTCGGCGCCTTCGGCAACATGGCCAGTAACATCGTCATCCCCATGACCGCCGACTGCACCGACTACGAGGTCTACCGCTCCGGCCGTTACGTGCCCGGCCTGATGGGCACCCTGTTCAGCTTCGTTGACAAGCTGATCTCCTCTCTGGCGCCCACTCTCGTTTCCGTCATCTATGCCGCCGTTGGCTTCTCTCAGGCTCTGCCCACCAACGACAGCCCCTACAGCACCGGCATCCTGTGGGCCACCATCGCCCTGTACTTCGGCATGCCCGCCATCGGCTGGATCTGCAACGTCATCGCCATGAAGTTCTATCCGCTGACCAAGGAAAAGATGGAAGAAATTCAGGAAGAAGTCGCCCGCATCAAGCTGGAGGCCCAGAAGGGCGCCAAGGCGTAAGCTGCGCTGCGCGGTTTCTTTCCCCGCAAAAACTCCCGGCCCCGTGCGGTTTTGCCCCGCGGGGCTTTTCATTTGGGGGAATTTGTAGTATACTATCAGAAAAGACAACACGAGGTACACCGCCATGGCAAAAGGAAAATACGCCGAAAAGCGTGAACACGCCCAAACCGAAAAGAAAGAGACCACCACCTGGGCGATGGACGAGGACCTGCTGGAACACAAGGAGGGCGCCGCCCGTCTGGTGGACCTGGACTTTGAGGAGCAGGCCGCCCGCAACGCCGCCGGCATGGAGGAACAGGTCTACGGCATCTGGGGCGTCATCTGGAAGATCAACCGGTTTTTCGACAAGTACAAAAAACCTCATACTGTCAAGAAAAAGACCTATCTTCTGCTGATTTTGTTCACCGGCTGGTTCGGCGGACACCGCTGGTATGAAAAGCGGTACATTCTGGCGGTGCTGTACACCGCGTTCTTTTGGACCGGTGTGCCGCTGGCCATGGCGATTCTGGACGCGTTCCAGACCTTCCCGCTGAAAGCCGATGAAAACGGCATGATCACCTACGGAAACCGGTAAAAAACCAAATGCGGCAGGCCCTTTTTGGAGGGGGCCTGCCGCATTTGGTTTTCTGCCGTTATTTCTTTTTGTTCAAAACGCCTTGCAGCATGATGTCGCCAAAGCTCAGGGCGTTGTACAGGCCCGCCTTGTTGGCCTGACGGACGATGCGCTCCATCTCGGGCTTGTTCTGGTCGGTGGACATCAGCACGATGTGTACCTTGTCCGCCACCTTGACGCCGTTCTCGTCCTTGGTGTTGAGAATGTGCAGGTAGACCACATAGGGGTCCTTCATGGAGCCGTAGTACAGGTCATTGCCGCAGCGCACCAGCGGCCGACCCTTGTAGGTCAGTTTGGGGGTATATGCCATGGGTATCGCTCCTTCCGAAATCAGTCAATACTTCATTATACCACACATCGGTGAAAATTACAAATCCAATTTTTCCCGCTCCACCTTTTCCTCGTTCAGCGCCACCTGCTCGGTGAGGATGCGCAGCCGGGAATCCAGCTGGCTGAGCTTGATGGACATGAAAAACTGCTTGGCGAGCAGCAGAAAAATCACGACGATATACACAAAGTTGATGGGGCTGATGAACCCCAGCAGGCTGGACGCCCAATAGGCAATGCCGGGGAACACCGCCAGAATCAGCAGCACGCCGCTGAACAGCAGCCAGAAAATGGTGTCCTCGATTTGCACCTTGGCGCTGCGCACGCGCTGCAAAATGTACCCCGCGGTAACAAGACTGCCAATGATGAGGCAGACGCGGATGACAGGCTGGTCAAGCATCATGGGTCACAGGCTCCTTTCCGGGTAGGGGGTTTCGGTGTCGCGCTTGCGGAACCACTGGATGAGCAGGATGGAAATGGCCATCTTCACCATATATTCCACGCTGCGCCACAGCGTCAGATAGCTTTGCCCGGCGATGCGCTCGCCCATTTCTACCTGCACCTCCTTCACCACCGCGCCGTTTTTGATGAGGTAGCTGATGGTGTCCGGCTCGGGGCCGTAGTTGAGATTCTGGGCAAACTCCTCCACCATATGCCGGTTGAACATCCGCATGCCGCTGGTGGGGTCGCAGATGGCCCGGCCGGTGGTCAGCCGGATGGACCAGCTGATGATGTAGCTGCCCACCATGCGCAGTGTTTTGGGCTTTTTCACCGTCAGAAACCGGCTGCCGATGACAATGTCCGCGCCGTCCTCCAGCTCCGTCAGCATGGACGCGATGTATTCCGGACGGTGCTGGCCGTCCGCGTCCAGCTGCATGGCGCAGTCATAGCCGTTGTCGGCGGCGTAGCGCAGCCCGGTCTGGAACGCCCCCGCCAGCCCCAGATTCACCGGCAGGTCAATGAGCCGGTAGCCGTTGGCCCGGCAGATGGCGGCGGTCTTGTCCCGGCTGCCGTCATTGACGACCACATAGTCATACTGGGGGTAGTGGCTGGTCAGATCGTTGACCACACGTTCAATGTTGGATTCCTCGTTGTACGCAGGAATGATGATGAGCAGTTTTGCCATACAGGCTCCTTTGTTATCGTTGTTCGGCCAGCGCCAGCACCTTCCGGGAGACAGCGTCCCAGGTGAAGGCGGCGCACAGATTGCGGTGGGCGTTTTGGGCCATGGCGGCGGCGCGGGGCTTGTCCTCCAGCACCTGCCGCAGCCCGGCAGCGATGGCGGCGGGGGAGGTGTCCTCCAGCAGCACGCCGCAGTCACCGCCCGCCAGCAGCTCCTCGGTGCCGGCGGTGGGGGTGCATACAATGGGGCAGCGGCAGGCCGCCGCCTCCAGCAGCGTGGTGGGGAACCCTTCCCCGTAGCGGGTGGGCAGGCAGTACACATCCGCCTGCCACAGCAGGGCGATGGTGTCCGCATAGGCCAGATTGCCCAAGGGATACACCGGCGCGCCCATGCCCTGCAGCGCCGCCAGCAGCGGGCCGTCCCCGGCAATGGCCAGCGCCGTGCCGGGCAGCGTTCTGACCGCCTCGGCCAGCGCGGCGGCGCCCTTTTCGGGGATGAGCCGCCCCACATAGGCCACCAGCGGCGTGCCGGGGGCAAGGCCCAGCGCGGCGCGCCAGTCTTTTCCCGGGCGCAGTGCCTCCAGCGCGGCAGGGTCCACCGCGTTGGGCAGGCAGCCCGCCGCGTCAATGCCAAAGCCCTGCTTCAGCCAGCGGCACACCGCCGCCGACACCCCGTAAAAGGCGGGGCGCTGCGCCTTGATGACGGCGCAGGCCAGCTGCTCATACAGCCGCCCGCACAGCCCCAGCACGCCGCCGCCCATGGGCATGTAGCCGGTGGAATGGTCAATGACGATGGCACGCACGCCCCGGCGGCGGGCAGCCACTGCCGCCCAGACGCTCTGCACGTACATTTTGGTCTGCACCACGCAGAAATCCGGGCGCTGCGCCCAAATTTCGCGCATCATCGGGGAAAAGGGCTTGCACACCGGGAACCGCCCCTTCATCACCGGCCACACCGGCAGGCGGAACACCTCGATGCCGTGCTCGTCCACCTCATGGGCGGGCAGGCCGGGCAGGGCACTGGTCACCACCAGCGCCCGGTGCCCCGCCGCAGCCGCCCGTTTGGCAAGGTTGAAGGTGTAGCGCTCCACGCCGCCCACCGTGGGCAGGTACTGGGCAGAAAAATAGCAAATGGTCATCGGGCAGTCACCACCAGCATCGCGTTGATGAGCACCCCCACGTTCACAAGGCACAGCCCGCAGACAAGGGGCGTGGCGGCATCACGGGATTTGGGAACCGTCAGCCTGCGGGGCAGGCAGGTGAGCAGCAGCAGCGGCAGCACCGGCAGGAAATACCGCCCCTGCAAACCGTAGATGGTGGTGTGGGACACCGGCGTCCAGGTGATGCACCCGGCCACCGCCAGCGCACAGCAGCCCAGCGCCGCCGCGGCCAGCCAGCCCCGGTGCGCCCCGACGGGCAGCGGAAGCTCGTCCTGCGCCGGGAAGGCCGCAAAGGCCAGCAGCAGATACAGCGCCATCACCCAGGTCCAGGCCAGCTCCACCGAGTAGTAACTCAGCGAGCCGCCCACCAGCGTGCGCAGATAATGGTCGGTGTTTTCCACGATGCTGCGCACCACCAGCAGCATCGTGTCCGGCAGATGGCGCAGGATGTAGGAGGGCGAATACCGGATGAGGTCCTCCTCAGCGGCCACGCTCTGGCCGGCGCGGGTGGCCCGGCGAGCCTCCACGCGGTCTTTGAGCAGGGCGCGGTCCAGCGGATAGTGGTCGGCGTCCTCGGTGCCGGCGGCGGCACCCCAGTCCATGCAGCTTTGCTGGAAGTCCGCCCGGGAATAGATCGCCTTGAAGATCAGGCTGCGCCCGCCTTCGCCCACAATTTCCAGACTGCGGGCGGCCTCGCCGGTCTGCATGGTGTCGTAGCCGATCATGGACAGCGACAGCGCCGAGATGAAGGTGCTGTCATCGTAGCGGGTGGTTTCCATTTCGGCGGGGCTGAACGCAAAGCTCTGGGCCAGCTCGGCGGCGGAAATGTCCCCCTCCCGCAGGGCCTGCACCCAGAAATCCACCTCGTTCTGGGGCACGCTGTCGTTTTCCTCAAAATAGAAGTACAGGCGGCGCACAAAGTTGTCCGCCGTGTCGGCGTGCAGCGTGGCCTCATAGTCCACGTTCACCGGCACCGGCTGGCCGTGGACGCCGGCGGTCTGCTCCGGCTGGGCGGGGGCGGCGTCCACCGTGGTCACCGCGCCCAGCAGCACAGAGGAGTTCATGGCCAGCGTCAGCGCCAGACAGGCGATGAGGTAGGCCGCTTTTTTGATGTTGGCGTGGCGCGCCAGCCGCGCACCGGGAATCAGCAGCACCAGCGCCGCCAGCGGCAGATACACCGACTTGCCCGGCGCCAGCAGCAGACCCATGGCCGCCAGCAGCGCCAGCTCCCGGAGGGGCGGCGGCCCGTCGCCGCAAACGGCGTCCAGCACCAGCGCCGTGAAGGCAAAGCACAGCCCCAGCAGCACCGAATCCCGGCTGAAGGACGCCGCCAGATGCAGCGTCATGGGCAGCAGCGCGGCGGCGGCGAACAGCCGCTTGCCAAAGGGGGCGCGGCGCACCGCCAGCGCTGCCAGCGCCGCAAACAGCACAAGGTTGGCAAGCCGGCCCAGCATCAGGGTGGGCACAAAGCCCAGCCGCAAAAGATACCCCACGAACACGCCCAGCGTGCTGGCAAGATACAGCAGCGGGTTGGTGTCGGTCTGCAGCTCCTCCAGCATGCGGTGGCTGTCGAACCGGTCGGGGGTGGTGGTGAACAGCTTGTCGATGGTCTCCTGCCAGGTGAACACCGTGGTGTTTTCGTCCTGAATGAGCCAGTTGACGTCATGCTCCCGGCGGTAGCTGGTGTCCACCGGCACAAGGCCCATCTTCCAGTCCTCCGGGGAGAACCGGTTGGCCCACTGACAGGCCATGGTGAAGGACTGGTTGATGTGGTATTTTTCGTCCGGCGCGGCATAGGGGGGCAGCACCAGACAGTACAGCAGCCCGAAACAGAGCACCAGCACAAAAACAAGGCGATGCAGCGACAGTTTTTTGCGCAGCGCCGCCCGCACGCCGAAGAACAGCACGCAGCAGGCCGCCAGCGACACCAGCAAAAAGAACCGGGTCAGGAACCCGCCGATGCGCCGCGTGTTGGCGATGAGCGAGATGGTGGCGTCCTGCGGCTGGCCGTTGACGGTCATTTCCTCGTCCCACAAGGTGGCGGAGGCGCTGTGGCAGATGGCCAGCCGCCCCGCGCCCTCGTAGCGGGGGGTCAGCGTCACCCGGTAGCGGCCGCCCTCCCGGCCCTCCACGGGGCGGTCCAGTCCCAGGCCGGTGTACTGCCCCGATAGGATATAGGCCATCTCGCCGGTGGAGGCCGCCAGCGTTTCGCCGGTGTCGGCGTCCGCCAGCATCAGCTCCAGCGTGCCGGAGGGCTGCTCGCCGGGAATGGAAAACACAAAGGCAAGCGCCAGCAGGTCGCTGTCGGTGGAAAAGGTCTGGCTGACCGTGCCGCCCTCCTCCAGCAGGGTGGCGGCGGTGTAATCATCACTGATTTTTTCCGACAGGTTTTTGTCCGCGTTGGGGCGGATGACGGCCAGCCACACCAGAAACGCCGCCCCAAGGCACAGCAGCGCCGCGCCCAGCGCCAGCAGCGTTTCCCGGTGCTGTTTCAGCAGCTTGTTCATGCCGTCATCTCCCTTCCCCGATGTGGCAGCCAAAGGCCGCCTGCACCGCGTCCTCCAACCGTCCTTCCCGGCGCAGGATTTCCTCCGCCGCGCCGCGCACCGCGCCCTCGCCGCCCTTTTGCGGGCAGACGTAGTCGGCGCGGGCCTTCACCGCGGCGGCCGCGTCCGCCGGGCAGGCCACAAAGCCGCACAGCGCCATGGCCGCAAGGTCGTTCCAGTCATCGCCGCAGTAGGCCACTTCCTCCCGGGAAAGGCCATGCTCTTTGAAAAAATCACGCAGAAACGCCGCTTTGCTGCCCACGTTCTGGTACACGTACTCAAGATGCAGGTCGGCGGCGCGGCGGCGCACCGCCTCACATTCCCGCCCGGTGCAGATCATCACCTGCACCCCGGCGCGGCGCAGCGCCACAAGGCCCGCGCCGTCCTTCACGCTGAACTTTTTCAGCTCGTTGCCGGTGGCGTCGTAGTAGATGCCGCCGTCGGTCAGTGTGCCGTCCACATCCAGAATCAACAGTTTGATCATGGGTTCACCTGTTCATATTCGCTGGGGGTCACAAAGGCCACCGGCAGGCCCGCGGCCCGGATGGCGGCGGCCATGCGGGCGTTGTACGCCGCGCCCCGCCCGGTGTGGGTGTGCAGCGCCGCGTCCGCGTAGGCAGGGCGGTCGGAACGGTAGCCGTCCGCGCCCGCCAGCAGCACCCCCGCCGCACCGCACAGCCGCAGCAGCCGCAGCAGCATCAGCACGCTGTTGCCGCCCTGCTCGTCGGTGCCGGTCAGGCGGTCATACCGCACGGCAAGGCCCTCCCCCCGCAAGTTGCTGGTCACAATCAGCGGGCAGGGGGCAGCGGACAGCTTGTCAAACCGGCGGCTGTTGGTGAAAAAGGCGTAGTCCGGCGTGAAAAACTCCGGCACAAAGTTGGCGGAAACGCACACGTCCGCCCCGGCGGCAGCCACCGCGGCGCGGCCCGCCTCGGTGCCAAGGCTCGCTCCCGGGGCCAGCACCAGCACCGTTTTGCCGCCGAAGGCGGCTTTCAGCGTGTCCAGCGCGGGCTCATCATCGATGGCGCGGCGCTGGTACTCATCGTACAGCCTGTCTGCGTAGGCCGCGTCAAAGGCGGTCTTTTTGCCGTCCTCGATGCCCGCCAGCAGATGGTTGATGTCCCGGTTGGTCAGATCGCCCTTGTGCAGGTAATGCTCGGCGTAGTTGCGGTGCAGGTTGTACCGCGCCGACAGGAAATACGCCGGGGTATACCCCCACTGGCTCTCCCCCTTGATGGGGGCGATGTGATCCTGAATGGCATCCATCAGCTCGTCAATGTCATAGCGGGCGGCGGCGTTCTCGTTGAGGTAGTCCGCCACCAGCTCGATGGGCAGGTTGCCGGGGATGCGCCCCATGCCCATCAGGCTGGCGTCCACCGTGATGTCCCGCTGCAAATGCTTGTCGATGAATTCCTGCGCCAGACAGAAGCTCAGCGCCATGTTCTCATGCAGATGCAGGCCCAGCCGGATGTCGGGGGCCAGATTGTGGTCGGCCAGACTGACGATGCGGTCCAAATCTTTGCGGCGCATGGAGCCGAAGGTGTCCACGATGGAGAACTGCCAGGGGTGGATTTTGTTCACCTCGTCCAGAATCCACAGGATATCCTTGTCGGAATAGCCCATGATGTTGATGGGATTGATGGCCAGCTTGTAGCCCCGGGCCTTCACTTCCCGGGCAAAGTCCATGCCCTCCCGGATATCATAGTCGTGGGCGGTGATGCGGATGATCTCAATGCCGGAGCCGCTGTACTCGCTGAGCTTGGCAATGTCGTAGTTGGAGCGCATCGCCATGCCGGAGTATTTCGTGGCGCCCCGCTGGTTTTCGGGGGGCAGCAGACGGTTCAGCTCCTCGATGGTGCTGCACACCGTCACGTTGGCATCGTAGCCCGCCACATTGCGCAGAAAGCCCACCTCCACGATGTCGGTGCCCGCCCGGGTCAGCGTGTGGATGATGTCCTTCGCGGGGGCAAAGCCCCAGTTCCAGTCGTTGATGTAGCCGCCGTCCCGCAGCGTGCAGTCCAAAAGGTTGATGTTTGGCATAAGAATTCCTTTATTGTTTCTGTAAAATCTCACATACCAGCGCCAAATCCTTGGCGGTGTCCACGCTCACCGTCTTGTAGGGGCTGACGATGGCATGCACCGTGTGGCCGTTCTCGATAAAGCGCATCATGTCGTTTTCCTCGGCCTTTTCCAGCAGGGATTTGGGCGTTTCGTGGTAGAACGCCAGCGCCTGTTTGCTGTACAGCTGGATGCCGGTGACCTTCTCGTACTCGAAATCCAGCGTGCCTTTGGGGTAGGGGATGGGGCTGCGGGAAATCATCAGAATTTCCCGCCGGGCGTTGGTGACGACTTTCTGGTTGGAAAAGTCCACCACATCCGCCGGGTGGCCCATCACGTTGGTGAGCACCGACACATAGTACGGGTCATCAGGCAGCGTGTCCGGCAGAATCAGGTCAAAGGCCGCCGCGTTGATGAGCGGCTCGTCCCCCATCACCTGCAAATACAGGTCGGCGTCCAGTTTGGTGCTGACCTCCCAGATGCGGCCGGTGGGGGTGTCGTGGTCGGGGCTGGTCATCAGGTAATTCATGCCGTACTCCCGGCAGGCGGCGGCAATGCGCTCGTCATCGCAGGCCACCACCACATCCGCCAGTTTGGGGCACTTTTTGGCCTCCTGGTACACCCACCAGATCATGGGCTTGCCCAGAATATCCGCCAGAGGCTTGCCGGGCAGCCGGGTGCTCTGGTACCGGGCGGGAATCACAGCGATGGTTTTCATAGTGCTATCATCCTTTTTGCGTCTTCCAAACTCACAAATACCGTTTCCTCCGCTGCGGTAAAGCCCCGCAGCACCCAGCTTTGCACCGTCACCGCCCGCTTGAACCGGAACGGCAGACAGAAATTCAGCACCTCGCCGGGCATGGTGCGCTCTAAAATCACCGCACCGGGGAACAAAGCGGCGTAGTCCGTTTCGTCCCGGGGATGGGTCTTGATAAACAGCGGCGCTTCGCAGTATTTTGCCGCTACCGCCTGAAACATCGCGTCCTGCTCCGCCTGCGTCATCAGCCCGTCCAGCACAAAGCTGCGGGGCAGAAGCAGCGTGGCGCCCTCGGCGGATTCCGGCAGCGGCCGGGTGAGGAACACCCGGCGCACCGCGGCCTTTTCTGCCTCCGTCAGGTTCGCCAGCAGCGCCTTTTTGGAGAAGGTGGCCAGCTTTTCCCGGGGGAACAGCGTACACTGCTCCGCGTCCTCGCTCTCCACCGTTTGGCACTGGGGCGCGTCCCCCCAATACCGGTACAGCCCTTTGGGAGCCGCCCGCTGGGCGTCCAGCAGGTGCTGGTCCGGGTCCAGCGTGCCGCCCACCGTGTCCTCACATAAGGTATAGGGGGCATTGCAGTCCTGCAAATAGCGGCCCAGGGCGCTCCAGTCGTTGCTGATATAAATATGGGCATAGTCCACAGGATTCAGCCGCCAGCCGCAGTTTTTTTCAAAGGCCCGGCGGTTGCGGGCGTGGGCGAAGGGGCCGGACACCGTGCCCGGCCACAGGCTCTCGTCCACCACCGTCACGGCGTTTGCCGCCCCGGCGGCCTGCAGCCGCCCGCCCAGCGCGGCCGCATCAGGGATGCCGGCGGTCAGCACAAAATCCGCGCCGCCCGCCCGCAGCGCCCGCACCAGCGCGATGAGCACCTGATACGCCGTGTGGCAGATAAACAAATCAGCCATGGGAGGCCACCACCTTCACCGGCGGGAAGTGGATGCGCCCCCACCCGGCCGCCCATTCCGGCATGGCCAGATCGGCACTGGTCACCTCAAAGGCAAACTCGGTCACCGGCTTGTCCAGACACACCGCCTGCGCCAGCGAACCGTCAAAAATATCCACGTAGAAGAAATACTGCCCCTCGCCCAGCAGGCTGGGGTCAAAGGTGAAATCGGTGGTGTACAGGTGTCCCGGCTCCGCCGCGCCCAAGTCCACCGGGTGGGTGATGCCCACCGGCGTGGAATCCCGGAAATGCAGGTTCAGCTTCATGTGGACCCCCGCAAATGGCTCCGACACCCGCCATGTGATGCGTACCTTCACCAGCTCATCGTCCTGAAACACGCTGGATTCCTTGCCCACAAAGTCGAGGCTTTCCAGCCGCAGCCGCTTGCCGGCGCTGCCCGTCATGCGGGACACATCGGTCAGGTCGTAGTGGGTCACGTTCACGTCGGTGGTTTCCATGTACACCGCGATGGCCTGTTCCACGTCGCCGTCAAAAATCACACGGCCCTTGTCCAGCACCACGCAGCGGGTACACAGCTGCCGGATGGTGGACATGTTGTGGGACACGTACAGCACGGTGCGGCCCTCCTGACCGGCCACATCGCTCATTTTGCCAAGGCATTTCTGCTGGAATTTCATGTCGCCCACCGCCAGCACCTCGTCCATGACGAGAATTTCGCTGTCCAGATGGGCCGCCACCGCAAAGGCCAGCTTGACGAACATGCCGCTGGAATACCGCTTGACAGGGGTGTCAATGAACTCGCCGCACTCGGAAAATTCGATGATTTCCGGCAGCTTGGCGTCAATTTCCGCCTTGGTCATGCCCAAAATCGCGCCGTTCATGTAGATGTTTTCCCGGCCGGTCATCTCGTTGTTGAAGCCGGTGCCCACCTCCAGCATGGAGGCCACCCGCCCCCGCAGCCGGATCTCGCCCTCGGTGGGGGCGGTGATGCGGGACAGGATTTTGAGCAGCGTGGATTTGCCCGCGCCGTTACGGCCGATGATGCCCAGAGCCTCGCCCTTGTAGACGGTCAGATCCACGCCGTTGAGCGCCATAAAGGTCTGGCCGAACAGCCGCGCATCGGTGCCGATGACGGTGTTGGGATCCTCCTTGCCGCGCACTCTCGCCCACCAGCTTTGCAGGTCATGGGTGAGGGTGCCGCCGCCGATCTGGCCCAGCTTGTACTGCTTTTTCAGCCCGGAAATCTCGATGACAGGCTGTTTTTTGGTTCCTTGCATCGCGCCCTCCTTACACCGTGTCCATAAAGGTCTTTTCGATGCGGCTGAACAAAATCACGCCCAGCACCAGCGCCGCCGCCGTGAACACAAGGCTGTACACCAGCCCGCCCGCCTGCACCGTGCCGGTGCCGAGGGTAGCGGTGCGGAAAATCTCGATGGGGGCGGTCATGGGGTTGAGCTGCATCAGCGCCTGCAGGCGGGGGCTGCCGTCCAGCATGGACAGGGGATACACCACAGGGGAGGCGTACATCCACAGCTGCACGCCGAAGCCCACGGCGATGGCAAGGTCGCGGTATTTGGTGGTGAGGGCAGACACGATGATGCCCACGCCCAGCCCCAGCAGCATGACCTGCAGCACCACCAGCGGCACCGCCAGCAGCCACGGGGTGAGGTGCATCTGCGCCCCGGTGAGCAGGAAATACACCCAGAACGCCGCAAACATGGCGCTTTGGATGAGGAAGTTGATGAGGCTGGTGAGCACCTGACTGATGGGCATGGTGAGCCGCGGGAAATACACCTTGCCGAACACCTGCGCGTTGGCCACAAAGGTGTTGGCGGTGTTGTTGATGCAGTTGGCAAAAAACGTCCACAACGTGTTGCCCGCCATGTAGAACAGGAAGGCGGGGGTGCCGTCGGTGGAAAGCCCCGCCAGATTGCCGAACACCAGATTGAAGATGACGGTGGTGATGAGCGGGTTCAGAATGATCCACGCGGGGCCGAGGATGGTCTGCTTGTACAGCACCGTGAAGTTGCGCTTGACAAACATGACCGTCAGGTCTCGGTACTGCCACAGCTCGTGGAGGTCAATGTCGAACCAGCCGGTGCGGGGACGGATGACGGTGGTCCATTCCCCGTCCGCCTGCGGGGTGTTTTGGGTGTATTCAGCCATAGACACAATTCCTTTATTGTATAGTTAGCAGCATTATACCATAAAGAGAGGGAAAAGACAAATCAAAGATGGATGTGCCGGGGTACGCCGTTGATGTAGATGGGGGTCAGCTCCGCCTGGATCAGCGGGCGGGCGTACCGCTCAAAGCCGGCGGTCACATGCATGCCGTCGGGGGCGATCCACTCATCGGGGACCTTCTTCTCCAGATTCGCCACTGCAGACACGTCCACCAGCGCGGTGTCGCACTGGTAGGGCGCACTGCTGCGGCGCACCAGCGCACACATTTTGGCGGTGTCGCCGTTGGCCGCCGCCTGCACCGCGCAGCCGCCCACCTGATAGGCCTCGGTGATGTCGGTGCGGCTGGCAAGGTGGCTGGCACAGCGCTGCAACGTGGAAAATTCAATGGCGCGGGTCTTGCAGCCCAGCCTGGTGCGGATGAGGTCAGCCAGATACCGGCTGGTGCCGCTTAAAATGGCCTTGTGGCCGAAGGCGTCCAGCTGGTCGGCGGTGGAGACCAGATCGCACAAAAACGCGCCGTCCTTGTTCTTCACGCCCTCGCTCACCGCAATGACCACGTTGGAGTAGGTCTTTTCCACCTGCGACACCTTCTGCAAAAAGGCGTCCTCGTCAAAGGTGCGCTCCGGCAGCAGAATGATGCTGGGGCCGCCGCAGTCCGGCCCCGCCGCCAGCGATGCCGCGCCCGCCAGCCAGCCGGTGTGCCGGCCCATGATCTCCGCCACCGTCACGCTGCGCAGGTCGTAGACGCTGGAATCGCAGATGACTTCCTTTAATATAGTGGCGATGTATTTGGCCGCCGAGCCGTAGCCGGGGGTGTGGTCGGTGTGCATCAGGTCGTTGTCGATGGTCTTGGGCACCCCAATGAACCGGATGTCACTGCCCACCGCCGCGCCGTAGGCCGCCAGCTTGGCGATGGTGTCCATGGAATCGTTGCCGCCGATGTAGAACACCGCACTGATTTTGTACTGCGCAAACAGCGCAAACAGCGTCTGGTAGGGGCGCTCGTCCTCCGCGGGGGCGGGCAGCTTGCACCGGCAGGAGCCTAAAAAGCTGGACGGCGTGCGCTTGAGCAGCTCGATCTGCAGCGGATCCGCAAACAGCGGGTCCATCTCCACCAGCTTGCCCTGCAAAAGCCCCTCGATGCCGAACTGCATGCCGTACACGTGGGGTGCGCCCAGCGCCTTGGCGGTCTCGTACACGCCCGCCAGACTGGAATTGATGACCGCCGTCGGCCCGCCGGACTGCCCCACCAAAATATTCCCAAGAGCCATAATTTTTCCTCCTTATAACGCGTATTTTTCAATCGCGAGGGCCACGCCGTCGTGATTGTTGTCCTGTGTGATGACCTTCGCCGCCGCCTTCACCGGCTCGGTGGCGTTGCCCATGGCGACCCCCAGCCCCGCCAGCTGGATCATCGTCAGGTCGTTGCCGGAATCCCCGCAGGCCATCACCTGCGCCGGCTCCAGGCCCAGCACGCGGGCCAGCGCCAGCAGGCCGGTGCCCTTGCTCACGCCGGGGGCGTTCACCTCCAGATTACAGGCAAGGCTGGTGGTGATTTCCACATCGGGGAACCGCTCCGCCACCGCCTGCCACGCCGCGTCCCGCACCGCCAGCGTGGGGTACAGGATGCTGAACTTCTCCACCCGGTCGGCGTGCTCCCGGATGGCCTGCTGCATATCCTCCACCAGCACGCGGGAGCTGCGGATGTATTCCCGCAGATTCTCCGGCACAAACTGCATACATTCCTCAAGCCCCTCCCGGGTGCTGTAGCTTCTGCCGTCCAGGAACAGGCTGAACTGCCCGCCGAAAGGCTCCAGCAGGTCGTACAATTCGGCGGCCTGCCGGAGGTCAAAGCACTGGGAAACCAGCGTCTGCCCGGTTTGCAGGTCGGCCACGGTGGCCCCGTTGCTGGTGAGCGCATACCGCACGCCGGGCATGTGCAAAAACTGCTCCGGCACGCCCTCCACGGTGCGCCCGGTGGCGGGCACCACCGCAATGCCCTTGTCCAGCGCGGCGCGCATCGCCGCCAGTGTGCGGGGGGAAATGTTCTTTTTATCGTCAAAAACCGTGCCGTCCAAGTCCAGCGCGATGAGGCGGATGTCCATATGTATTCTGTCCTTTCCCTGTTACCTATTATTCCAGCTTTTATTGTACCCCAAACCGAAAGGAATTGCAATATGAGAAACGATGCGGTACAATGGTTTTGAGGTGAGAGTATGAAAAACCGCATCTGGGCCGTGGACGCGCTGCGGGGTCTGGCGCTGCTCAACATGCTGGCCTACCACGCCATGTACGACTGGGTGTATATTTTCGGCCACCCAAGCGGCTGGTACGATATCTTTTCCACGCCTTGCCATGTGTGGCAGCAGTACATCTGCTGGAGCTTTCTGCTGCTGTCCGGCTACAGCTTTTCCCTTGCGAAAAACCCTTGGAAAAACGGCCTTGTCACCGCCGGGTGCGCGGTGGTTTTAAGCGCTGTGACGATTCTTTTTATGCCGGGGGAGGCCATCTGGTTCGGGGTGCTGCACCTCAACGCCTGCGCGGTGCTGCTCACCTGCCTTGTGCGCCCGGCGCTGGAACGCCTGCCCGCCGCCCCGGCGCTGGCGGGCTGCGCCGCGCTGTTCGCCCTCACCAACCAGCTGCCGTGGGGGTATCTGGGGTTCGAGCGCTGGCATCTGGCGGCGGTGCCCGACGCGCTGTATCGGGCCAATCTGTTCTGGCTGGGCCTGCCGGACCTGACCCGCTTTGCCTCGGCGGATTACTTCCCGCTGCTGCCGTGGGTGTTCCTGTTCTGGTGCGGCGTGTTCGCCGCCCGGCTCTGGCGCCCTGCGCCCGGTGCACCGCCCAGAGCGCTGGCGCCGCTGTGCGCCATCGGGAGGCACACGCTGCCGCTGTACATGCTCCATCAGCCGGTGATCTACGGCGCGCTGTGGCTGCTGCATTTGTGAACATTTTTGAAATTTGTCCCAAGCAGGCAAAAAACGGTTGACATTTGCCATGGACATATAGTATAATCTCTGTTACTGGTTAATATATTTTTATTTGACCGGCAAACTCCTGTCTCAGGCCAAGGGAGGGAAAAAGATGTCGGAGATCCGTGTCAAGGAGGGCGAGTCCCTCGAGAGCGCCCTGCGCCGTTTTAAGCGCAGCACTGCCCGCAGCGGTGTTCTTGCTGAGGTGCGCAAGCGCGAGGCGTATGAAAAGCCGTCCGTGCGCCGCAAGAAGAAGTCCGAAGCCGCCCGCAAGCGCAAGTACAAGTAAGAATTCCTTTTTTGACTTACGCAGCAAACTATGCCGACTCGCGCCAGCGGGCCGGCATTTGTTGTTTGGAGGTTCCCCGCCATGCTTCTCACCCCGGACTATATTTTCAAATCCATCGAGTGCATCTCCCCGGATTTTCTGCGGGAAAAAGGCATCACCGCGCTGGTGCTGGATGTGGACAACACCCTCACCGGGGATTTCAGCCAGACGCTGGAGCCCTCGGTGCAAAAGTGGCTGGACACCATGCGCGGCGCGGGCATCAGCCTGACCATCGTGTCCAACAACACCGCCGAGCGGGTGCGCCCCTTTGCCGAAAAGGTGGGGCTGGACTTTGTGCCGCTGGCCGCCAAGCCGCTGCCGCCGGGCCTGATGGTGGCCCGCCGCCGGTTGGGGGTGCCCCGCCGCCGGATGGCCATGGTGGGCGACCAGATCTTCACCGACCGGCTGGCCGCCGGGCTGTACGGCATCCCCTGCCTGTACACCATGCCCCGGGGCGGCGACCATCAGAAGGGCGTGCAGTTCAAGCGGAAATTCGAGCCGTTCTGGATCGCCCGCTATTATCAAAAGGGAGGGCGTCTGTATGAGTGAGCCGCGTTTCGGCCCGGCGGGCCTGTCGGACAGCTACACCGTCAAAAAATTCGATCCGCAGGCCATTGCCGCCCACACGGCGGCGCGGGGCCTCACCGCCTTCGAGTACCAGTGCGGCCGCGGCGTGCGCCTTGCCGCCGACAAGGCCGACGCGCTGGGCAGGGCCTTCGCGGAACAGGGCATCCTGCCCTCCGTCCACGCGCCCTACTATATCAGCATGAGCAGTCTGGAGGAGGACAAGCGCCTGCACAGCATCGACTATCTGCTGCAAAGCTGCGCGTTGGTGAAACAGCTGGGCGGCAGGCGGGTCATTTTTCACGCCGGCAGCTGCGGCAAACAGAGCCGGGAGGCCGCGCTGGAAAAGGCGCTGGACACCATGGAGCGGGCGGTCAGAGCCTGCGATGAGGCGGGCTTTTCCGACTGCGTGCTCTGCCCCGAGACGATGGGAAAAATCAACCAGCTGGGCGATCTGGACGAGGTGCTGGCTCTGTGCAGCGTGGACAAGCGCATCACCCCCTGCATCGATTTCGGGCACCTGTACGCCCGCAGTCTGGGCGGCGTGGTCACCACAGAGGACTACGAGGCGATTCTGGACAAAATGGCCGCCGCGCTGGGGGACGAGCGGGCGAGGGCCTTCCACAGCCATTTCTCCCGCATCGCCTACACCAAGGGCGGCGAAAAGTGCCACCTGACCTTCGCGGACACCGAGTTCGGCCCGCCCCACCAGCCGCTCATGGCGCTGCTGCGCCGGCGCGGCCTGACCCCCACCATCATCTGCGAGAGCGCCGGCACCCAGGCCGAGGACGCCGCTGTGCTGGCCGCCTGCTATCAAAACGGATGAATTTCCGCATTTTTCGCAAAAAATCCGCCGCAGGTCTTGAAAAACGCGGCATAATCGGGTAAAATAATGTCAGGTATGTATTTTATTTAGTTTGGAGGATACTCTATATGATTTCTGCAGGCGAATTCCGTAACGGTGTCACCTTTGAGCAGGACGGCCAGGTTCTTCAGGTCGTTGAATTTCAGCACGTGAAGCCCGGCAAGGGCGCCGCCTTCGTGCGCACCAAAACCAAGAACGTCATCACCGGTTCCGTGGTGGAAACCAGCTACAACCCCACCGCCAAGTTCCCCCAGGCCTTCATCGAGCGCCGTGAGGTCACCTACTCCTACGAGGACGGCGGCCTGTACCACTTCCTCGATGTGGAAACCTATGACGATATCCCCGTTTCCGCCTCCGACGTGCCGGACAACTTCAAGTTCTGCAAGGAGAACGAGACCTGCAAGCTGCTGAGCTACAAGGGCAAGGTGTTCAGCGTGGAGATCCCCAACTTCATCGAGCTGGAGATCACCGCCACCGAGCCGGGCATCAAGGGCAACACCGCCACCAACACCCTCAAGCCCGCCACCGTGGAGACCGGCGCCGAGATCCGCGTGCCGCTGTTCATCAACGAGGGCGACCGCATCCGCATCGATACCCGCACCGGCGAGTATATGGAGCGCGTGAACTGATAAACCGTTTTCACCGGGCCAGCCCGCTGCTGTGCCCGGTGTTTCTGTCAAGGGAGGTACTTACAATGGATCTGAACGCAAAAGCCGCCTACATCCGCGGCCTGATGACCGGCATGGAATTTGACCCCGCCAGCAAAAACGGCAAGGTCATCGCCGCCATGATGGACCTTTTGGAGGAGATGGCCGCCACCGTCACCGAGCACGATGACGCGCTGGATCAGGTGTACGATGAACTGGAAATTCTCGACGAGGACATGGACGATCTGGTCAGCGACCTGTACGACGTGGACTTTGACGAGGACGAGCCGGAGGAGGAGGGCATCTACGAGGTGACCTGCCCCAACTGCGGCGAAGTTGCCACCGTGGATGAGGAGACGCTGCTCAACAAGGAGCTGGTCTGCCCCAACTGCGGCGCGGCCTTCGACATCGAGCTGGAAGCCGACGAGGAACCGGAAGGCAAATAACCCACAGAAAGCCACAGGCGGGAGGTTCCTGCCTGTGGCTTTTGCTTGCTAAAGAACCCTGCGTTGGGTTTGCGATGAACATACCATTCGGTTTGTAGGGTCGGGACATGTCCCGACCGTGGTACGCTGCCAAACAAGAAACATCGTTGTAAGGCTACCTTTTGCGGGCGAGGCATGCCTCGCCCCTACGAATGATGGCAAGGTTTTTCGTAATGATTACCCTTTTTCATCCCACCTCATGCACCTGCGTGCCGGGGAAATAGTAGGCCAGAATGTCCCGCCAGCTGCTGCCGCCCTCCGCCATGGCCTTGGCGCCGTACTGGCTCAGGCCCACCCCGTGGCCGTAGCCCCGGGTGGTCACGGTGAACACCGCCCCGTCCCACGCCATGGAAAAGCAGGCGCTGCGCAGACCCAGCGCGCCCCGCACCTCGCTGCCGGTGAGCTTCTGCCCGGCGATGGTGATGCTCTGCACGTACCCGGCGGCATCCCATACCGTGTCGCCCAGCCACCCGGCGGCGTCCCCCTGCGGGATGGCCCCCGTCAGGGATGCCACCGCGTCGGAAAGCTGCGGCGCGGTGTATTCCACCGTCACCTCAAAATCCGGCGCGGTGCGGTCCCAGGGGGAATCCACCCCCTGTAAGTAGGGCAGCGCTGTCAGCCACACGTTCTGGCTGGCCTCGGTGTGCCCGCAGCTGGCCGCGTGGTAGCAGGCCGCCGCCGGTGCGCCGTCATACAGCAGCACCGCGCTGCTCACCTGCGCCGCCAGCGCCTGCAATCGGGCGTAGGTTGCCTCAAAATCATCGCCCCAGCGCAATTTCAGGACGGATTCCTCCGTCCAGCCGCTGCACTGGGCGCTGTTCACCGTCATGGGCTGGCTCTGGGCCTGCGCGTAGCTGCGGCTGGCGACCATCTGCGCCTGCAAGGCCGCGTCCGGCCAGTCGGGCGGCATCTCGCAGGCGGCCGCGCCCACCATGAACGCCTCCACCGACAGCAGCCGCTCCTTGCCAAGCGCTTCGTCATACACCGTCACGGTCAGGGCGGCGGCCGGGGTGGGGGCCGTGGCGGCAGTGGGGGAGGGCCGGGCTGTCACCGCCGGAGCCTGCGGTGCCGTCTGTCCGCCGCCGGGCAGCAGCGCCAGAAACGGCGCGGCCCCCGCCAGAATCAGCAGCGCCGCCCACAATGCAAGGCGGCGGGTGTTGCGTTTCACGATGGCCTGACCCCTTTCCCGGTAATTTCCGTGCTATTTACCTTACCATAATTTATGCGGCGAAGCCTGCCGATATTTTGCCGGGCCTTGCTTTTTTTCCGGCGGCGGCGTATTATTAAAGGAAAGATTTTTGGAGAGGTTGCCGCGTATGCTCAAACACCGTTTGTCCGCCCCCGCGCTGCTGGGGGGCTGTCTTGTCATGGGGGTGCTGTTCACCGCCGATGTGCTGCTCAGCTGGGACGCCGCGCAGCGCTTTGCGCTGACCGCCCCGGCATCGCTGCGCTGGGGCGTGTGGCTGGCGCTGGGAGCGGGGGCGTTTGCCCTGTCCCGCACGGCGGCGGTGCGCCCCGCCGCGCTGCTGCAGCCCCATAAACCGCTGGGGGCGCTCATGCTGCTGACGGGTGCGCTGCTGGAAGTGCAGGCGCTGGTTTGCGGCGGTCTGCTGGAGGGCGTGCTGGCGGTGTTGGCCGGGGCATGGCTGCTGTGGTTCGGCACGCGGGCGCTGGCCGGGCCGCGCAAAAGCCCGCCGCCCCCCGCCGTCACCGCAGTGATGGGCATGGGCTGGTTTTTCTGGCTGCTGGTGTACCGGGCGCTGGTGGTGCCCGCCGCCGCCGTCCGGCTCAGCTGCACGGTGCGGGTGTTCAGCGCCGCCGCCGCGCTGCTGCTCATGCTGCTGCTGGCAAAGGTGTTTCTGGTGCCGGGGCTGCCCTGCGGGCACACGCTGTTCGCAGTGGGGACGCTCAGCTTTCTGTTCTGCACCTGCATGGAGCTGCCCCTCACGCTGGTGCGGCTGGTCACCGGCCCGGCAGACCTGACCGAGCTGCTCACCGCCCTGCCGCTGGCCGCCGCCGGACTGTGCGGCGCGGTGTGCGCCGCCGCCTGCCTTGGCCCCGATACCGTGGAGTGAAAATCTTGACGCCGCCGAAAGAAACGGATATACTGATACCATAGAAAGGGGTTTTGGAAACATGGAACACGTTCGCACACGGTTTGCGCCGTCCCCCACGGGCTACATGCACGTGGGCAACCTGCGCACCGCACTGTATACCTGGCTGCAGGCCCGCTATGAGGGCGGCACCTTCATCCTGCGCATCGAGGACACCGACCAGGGGCGTCTGGTGGAGGGCGCCACCGACGTCATTTACGACACGCTGCGCGCCACCGGCCTGATCTGGGACGAAGGCCCCGACATCGGCGGCCCTGTCGGCCCCTATGTGCAGAGCCAGCGCATGGGCATGTTCAAGCAGTACGCCGAGCAGCTGGTGAAGGAGGGCAAGGCCTACTACTGCTTCTGCACCGAAGAACGGCTGAACCAGCTGCACGAGCAGCAGGCCGCCGCCGGGGAGGTCAGCCACTATGACGGGCTGTGCCGGAACCTGACCGCGGCCGAGGTGGCCGAAAAGCTGGCCGCCGGCACCCCCTACGTCATCCGGCAGAAAATTCCCGCCGGGCAGGTGGCCGCCTTTGACGATCTGGTGTACGGCCATATCGAGGTATCCACCGACGAGCTGGACGACCAGATTTTAATCAAGACCGACGGCATGCCCACCTACAACTTTGCCAACGTGGTGGACGACCACCTCATGGGCATCACCCATGTCATCCGGGGCAGCGAGTACCTGTCCAGCACACCCAAATACAACCTGCTGTATGAGGCCTTCGGCTGGGACAAGCCGGTGTACATCCACTGCCCGCCGGTGATGAAGGACGCCCACGCCAAGCTGTCCAAGCGCAACGGTGACGCCAGCTATCAGGATCTGGTGGCGAAGGGCTATCTGCCTGCGGCGGTGATGAACTACCTGCTGCTGCTGGGCTGGGCGCCCGAGGGGGAACAGGAGATTTTCTCGCTGGAGGAAATGGTGAAGATCTGGAACCCCAGCCGCATTTCCAAGTCCCCGGCCATCTTTGACACCCTCAAGCTGCGGGCCATCAACGCGGCGTACATCCGCGCCCTGCCGCCGGAGGAATTCCGCCGTCTGGCCGACCCCTTCATCGACCGGGCCGTACACCGGGACATCGACCGGGACCTGCTCTGCGCCAACCTCCAGCCCCGCTGCGAGGTGCTGGAGGACATTCCGCCCCAGCTGGATTTCTTTGACGCGGTGCTGCCCATCACCCCCGACCTGTACCAGAACAAAAAGCAGAAGACCACGCCGGAATCCGCCAAAGAGGCGCTGGCGGCGCTGCTGCCGGTGCTGGAGGCGCTGCCCGACTGGAACCGGGACGCGATTTTTGAAGCCTGCAAGGCAAAGGCGGAGGAATTGGGCAAAAAGAACGGCTGGCTGCTGTTCCCGCTGGGCATTGCGCTGTCCGGCAAGGGCCGCACGCCGGGCGGCGGCACCGACCTTGCCGCCATGCTGGGCCGGGAGGAAACGCTGGCCCGCGTCCGCGCTGCGCTGGCCGCACTGTGAGGTGACTGTGATGGACATGATGGAATTTCTGCGCACCCGCCGCACCTACCGCCGCTTCGAGCAGCGCCCTGTGGAGCCTGCCGCGCTGGCGGACGCTGTGGAGGCGGCGCGCATCGCCAGCTGTGGTGCAAACCGCCAGACTTTGAAGTATATTGTTGTGCAAAGCGCCGAAATGGTGGCCGCCGTGCAGCCGCTGGTGCGGTGGGCGGCCTACCTGCCGCCGGAGCAGGGCTGTCCCAAACAGGACGAGGTACCCACCGCCTTCATCGCGGTGGTGCAGGACGAGCGCCTGCCCGGCGCCAGCGACACCGACGTGGGCCTTGCGCTGGGCAGCCTGACCGCCGCCGCGTGGGCCCACGGGGTGGGCAGCTGCATTATGGGCTCCATTGACCGCCCGGCGCTGTGCGCGCTGCTGGGCGTGCCGGGGGGCTGCCGCCTGCACAGCATGGTGGCGCTGGGCTACCCCACCCACGAAAGCCGCGTGGTGCCGATGGAAAACGGCGATGTGAAGTATTTTCTGGATGAGGCGGGGGACTACTGCGTTCCCAAGCGCCCCACCGAAGAAGTCCTGTTGGCAACGTTGTAAATACCGACAAAAATCCCCCCTTGGGCATTGCCCAAGGGGGTTCGTTGTTTTATGCGGTCACGTCCTCGAACTGGCTGTTGTACAGGTCGGCGTAGAAGCCGCCCGCCGCCAGAAGCTCCTCGTGACTGCCCTGCTCCACAATGTCGCCGTCCCGCATCACCAGAATCAGGTCGCTGTCCTTGATGGTGGACAGCCGGTGGGCGATGACAAAGCTGGTGCGGCCTCTCATCAGGTTGTCCATGGCCTTCTGGATGCGCTGTTCGGTGCGGGTGTCCACGCTGGAGGTGGCCTCGTCCAGAATCAGGATGCGGTTGTCCGCCAGAATGGCCCGGGCGATGGTCAGCAGCTGCTTCTGACCCTGACTCACGTTGGAGGCGTCCTCGTTCAGCTCCATCTGGTAGCCGCCGGGCAGCGTGCGGATGAAATGGTCCGCGTGGGCTGCCTTCGCCGCCGCGATGACCTCCTCATCGGTGGCGTCCAGCCGTCCGTAGCGGATGTTCTCCATGATGGTGCCCTGAAACAGCCAGGTGTCCTGCAGCACCATGCCGAAGCCCTCCCGCAAAGCGCTGCGGTCAAAGTCCTTCACGTTGCGGCCGCTCAGCGAAATGCTGCCCGCGTCCACATCGTAGAACCGCATCAGCAGCTTGACCATGGTGGTCTTGCCCGCGCCGGTGGGGCCGACGATGGCCACCTTCTGGCCGGGTTTCACCTCACAGGTGAAGTCGTGGATGACGGTCTTATCCGGCGTGTAGCCGAACCGCACATGGTCGAACCGCACCGCGCCGTCAATGCAGGCGGGGTCGGCGCGGCGGGCCGGGTCGGCGGTCTGGACTTCCTCCGGCTCGGCAAGGAACTCAAACACCCGCTCCCCGGCGGCGGCCATGCTTTGCAGCATGTTGGACACCTGCGCCAGCTGCTGGATGGGCTGGGTGAAGTTCTTCACGTACTGGATGAACGCCTGAATTTCGCCCACCGTGATGGCGCCCCGGGCGCAGAACACGCCCCCCGCCACCGCCACACCCACGTAGCCCAGATTGCCCACAAAGTTCATCACGGGCTGCATCAGGCCGGAGAGAAACTGGCTTTTCCACGCGGATTCGTACAATTTGTTGTTGGCGGCGTTGAATTCCTCCAGCACGGCGGTTTCCCGGTTGAAGGCCTTCACCACCGTCATGCCGGAGTAGACCTCCTCCACCTGACCGTTCACCACGCCCAAGGTGGCCTGCTGGGCCTTGAAGTATTTCTGGCTGAATTTCACCACCACCATCACCAGACCCATCGACACCGGCAGGATCAGCAGCGCGATGAGGGTCATGGCGGGGCTGATGGACAGCATCATCACCAGCACGCCCACCATGGTGGTGACGCTGGTGATGAGCTGGGTGATGCTCTGGTTCAGGCTCTGGCCCAGCGTGTCCACATCGTTGGTGATGCGGGACAGCACCTCGCCCACCGTGCGCTTTTCAAAATAGGCCAGCGGCAGGCGGTTGATCTTCTCGCTGATGCGGCGGCGCAGGTCATAGCAGACCTTCTGGGAAAGGCCGCTCATCATCCAGTGCTGGGCAAGGCTGAACAGCGCCGACACCAGATACATCGCCAGCAGCACCAGCAGCACCTTGCCGATGTAGGAGAAATCGATGCCGCCGGTGCCCCGCAGCTTGGCCACAAAGCCGGTGGCCAGCGCGGTGGTGGCCTTCGCCAGCACCTTGGGGCCGACGATGCTGAACACCGTGGAGCCGACGGCGAACAGCAGCACCGCCGCCAGCGTGAACTTGTGGGGGCCAAGCACCCCCGCCACGCGCAAAAGACTGCCCTTGAAATCCTTGGCGCGGTCTGTGGTCATTCTGCCCGGTCTTGGCATACAACGTCACCTCCCAACAAAAGTTCCTTCTGGCTCAGCTGGCTGCGGGCAATTTCCCGGTACTCGGGGCAGCTTTGCAGCAGCTGGCCGTGGGTGCCGCGGCCCACCACCCTGCCGTCCTCCAGCACCAGAATCTGGTTGGCGTGCAGCACCGTGGAGATGCGCTGCGCCACGATGATGACGGTGGCGTCGCCGGTCTCGGCCTTCAGCGCCCGGCGCAGCGCCACGTCGGTTTTGTAGTCCAGTGCGGAAAAACTGTCGTCAAACAGATAAATTTTTGGCTTTTTGGCGATAGCCCGGGCAATGGACAGCCGCTGCTTCTGCCCGCCGGACACGTTGGTGCCGCCCTGCGCGATGGGGCTTTGGTAGCCTTCCGGCTTGGCCTCGATGAAATCCGCTGCCTGCGCGATGGCGGCGGCCTTGCGGGCGTCGGCGTCGGTGATGGACGGCCCGCCGAATTTCAGGTTGGAATCGATGGTGCCGGAGAACAGAACGCCCTTCTGCGGCACGTAGCCAAGGGTCTCCCGCAGGGCGCTCTGGGGCAGGCTGCGCACGTCCGCGCCGCCCACCAGCACCCGGCCTTCGGTGGCGTCATAGAACCGGGGGATGAGGTTCAGCAGGGTGGATTTGCCGCAGCCGGTGGCTCCGATGATGGCGGTGGTCTCGCCGGGGCGGGCGGTGAAGGAGATGTGCTCCAGCGCGTTCTCGTCCGCGCCGGGATAGCGGAAGCTCACATCCTCAAAGGTCACGGTGCCGTCCGCCGGGGCGGCGGCGCTGTGCTCCGGGTCACGGATGGAGATTTCGGTGTTCAGCACCTCCGCGATGCGGTCGGCGGCCACCCCCGCCCGGGGCAGCATGATGGACACCATCGCCAGCATCAGGAAGGACATGACGATCTGCATGGTGTAGGTGATGAAGGCGATCATCTCGCCCACCTGCATGCCGCCCGCGTCGATGGACAGCCCGCCGAACCAGACGATGAGCAGGCTGATGCCGTTCATAATCAGCGTCATGGTGGGGAACATGAAGGACATGGCCCGGTTGGTGAACAGCTGGGTCTGCATCAGGTCCCGGCTGGCCGCGTCAAAGCGCTGCTCCTCAAAGTTTTCCCGGGAAAAGGCCCGGATGGGCATGACGCCGGTGAGAATTTCCCGGGAGACCTGATTCAGCCTGTCCACCAGCTTTTGCATGATGCGGAATTTGGGCATGACGAACTTGAACAGCACCAGCATCACGCCCACCAGCGCTGTCACCGCCACCACGATGATCCAGCTCAGGCTGGCGTTGGTGTTGGCTACCCGCCAGATGCCGCCGACGCCCAGAATGGGGGCGTAGGCCACCATCCGCAGCAGCATCACGCAGGTCATTTGCACCTGCTGGATGTCGTTGGTGGTGCGGGTGATGAGCGAGGCGGTGGAAAACCGCTCGGTCTCGGCGTGGGAAAAGCTGACGACCTTTTGGAACACATCCCGGCGCAGGTCCCGCCCGATGCCCGCCGCCGTGCGGCTGGCCAGCAGGCCCACCAGCACCGACACCGCCGCCATCAGCAGCGTAAAGCCCAGCATGGCCCCGCCGGTTTTGAGCAGATACCGCAGCTGCACGCTGCCCGCAATGCCCTGCGCCTCGTATTCCAGCCGCACCAGCTGCACAGCCTGACTTTGCAGGGTGTCCGCCATGGTGTCGTCCACCGGGTTGGCCCCGGCGGCGGCCTGCATGGCGGCAGACAGCTGCTCTTTGGACATGGCGTTGATGGCCGCGGCGGCCGCGTCCACATCGGCGGCGGTGGGGGTGTCGGTGGTGTCGCCGTCAATGGCGGCGGCCGCCATATACAGGATGACGTCCGGGGTGGTGAAGGCGTCGGCAAGCAGGGCGCTGTCGGCCTGTCTGCGCAAAGCGCGGGGGCCGTTTTCCCCCAGCGTGCCCTTGTGCAGCAGGCTGACCCCCAGCGGGGTCAGCGGCTCGCTGCCCGCCTGCTCCGGCTGGATGTAGCAGGCATCCACCAGCGCGGCGGTGTCCGCGTCCATCAGCTTGAGCAGCGCGTTCAGCGTTTCAGCGCGCACCACCTCCGGCGCGGGGGATTCCACGCCGCCCTGCGTGATGCCCACATCCACGATGCGGGAGGTGTAGCCGGGCAGCGACAAATCGCACTGGGCCTGCACCACCAGCAGCAGCGCCACAGCCAGACAGACCTTCCAGTACCGCGCCAGCTGTTTGAAAATGTTCAGCATGAAGGAGCCTCCTTTTGGAGAATATTCTTTCATTATAACAAAAAAATCCCCTCTGAAAAGAGGGAACATAAATTGTTTACATTTTTCGCAGACGCACCGCGCCCCCGCAGCGGAAAACTGCGGGGGCGCGGTGTGTTTTGGGAGTTTTCTATTTTATGGAAGGAAATGATTACTCGACATCCTGCAAGGCGGCGTAGTCCTCCTCGCCGGTGCGGACCTTGACCACCTTGGCCACGTTGTAGACAAAGATCTTGCCGTCGCCGATGTGGCCGGTGTACAGCACCTTGGTGGCGGTGTCGATGATCTTCTCCACAGGAATCTTGGAGACGACCACTTCCACCTTCACCTTGGGCATCAGGGTGGCGTCCACCTCCGCGCCGCGGTACTTCTCGCCGCTGCCCTTCTGCAGGCCGCAGCCCATCACCTGGGTGACGGTCATGCCGGTCACGCCCACGGCGTTCATGGCCTTCTTGAGGGCGTCGAACTTCACCAGCTGGGCAATGATGACCACCTTGTGCATACCGGAATCAAACTCCGGCGCGAGGGCAGGCTCCTTGACAACGGGCACCGCGGCGGCCACCTTGTCGGCGCTGGCCTTGGTGACGTCCTCCTCGCCCAGATCGGTGTTCTCGTTGGCGGTCAGCACCATGGTGTTGGAAACGTCCATCAGCGCAAAGCCGGCGTAGGCGGAGGTCAGGCCGTGCTCGGTGACGTCCAGACCCTCGATCTCCTCCTTCTCGGAGACGCGCAGGCCGATGGTGCAGTCGATGATCTTGAAGGTGATGAAGATGGTGACCACCGTCCACGCCGCCACGGCCGCAAAGCCCAGCAGCTGCAGGCCCAGCTGGCCGAAGCCGCCGCCGTAGAACAGGCCCACCACAGAGTCATTGCCGGGGGCAGAGGTGGTGGAGAACAGGCCCACCGCGATGGTGCCCCAGATGCCGTTCAGGCAGTGGACGGCAACCGCGCCCACGGGGTCGTCAATTTTCAGCTTGTAATCCAGGAACCAGACGCCGAAGCAGACCAGCAGGCCCGCCACCGCGCCAATGACGATGGCGCCGAAGCAGTCGGTGGTGTCGCAGGGGGCGGTGATGGCCACCAGACCCGCCAGCGATGCGTTGAGGCACATGGACACATCCGGCTTGCCGTACTTCACCCAGGTGAAGATCATGCAGACCACGGTGGCAATGGAGGGAGCCACGGTGGTGGTCAGGAACACAGAGCCGAGCTGCTCCACGCTGGTGCAGGCGGCGCCGTTAAAGCCGTACCAGCCCAGCCACAGGATGAACACGCCCAGCGCGCCGATGGGCAGGTTGTGACCCGGGAAGGCGTTGACCTGCAAAGAACCATCGGCCTTTTTGCCGAACTTGCCAAGACGGGGGCCAAGCAGCTTGGCGCCCACCAGAGCGGAAATGCCGCCCACCATGTGGATGGCGCAGGAACCGGCAAAATCATGGAAGCCCAGCTGGGCCAGCCAGCCGCCGCCCCAGATCCAGTGGGCCTCGATGGGGTAGATGAGGGCGGAAATGACGCCGGAGTAGACGCAGTAGCTCAAAAACTTGGTGCGCTCCGCCATCGCGCCGGACACGATGGTGGCGGTGGTGGCGCAGAACACCAGATTGAACACGAAGTTGGACCAGTCAAAGTCCGCATAAGCGGTGAAGATGTCCAGCCCCGGCTTGCCGATGAGGCCCATGATGTCCTCGCCCAGCAGGAAGCTGAAGCCGATGAGAATGAACACCACACAGCCGATACAGAAGTCCATCAGGTTCTTCATCAGGATGTTGCCGGCGTTCTTGGCGCGGGTAAAGCCGGTCTCCACCATGGCAAAGCCGGCCTGCATCCAGAACACCAGCGCCGCGCCGATCAGGAACCACACCGCAAAGACCTGACCCGACACAGCTTCAAAGATTTCAGCGGTCATAAATACTCTCTCCTCTCTATGTTCCAATTCCAAACGAAAAGGCGCCGCATGGATTTCTCCACGCGGCGCCTTTGCCGTTGAATTGATGTGCTTATTTTAGCGTAGTCGATGCCCAAAATCAAGAGTTTTTGAACAATTTTTGAATTTCCGGCGTTTTGCACGGGGATGCATCGACCAAATGATGAAAAATTGTGGGCTGTGACAGGATTACAGCTTCAAATCGCCCTCTTTGATCCAGCCCCATTTGCGCAGCACCGCGCAGAACAGGCAGGACAGCACCGCAGGCAGCACAAAGCAGATGAGCACAAGGCCCACCCAGTGGAAGGCGGTGACGGTGACGCCGTTCTCCACCCAGCCGGTGTACACGCCGATCTGGCCCACCAGACCGCAGGTGCCCATGCCGGAGGAGATGGCCGGGCCGTTCATTTCCAGACGGAACAGGCAGGTGGCCAGCGGCCCCGTGATGACGGAGGCCAGCGTCGGGGGAATCCACACGCGGGGGTTCTTGAGGATGTTGGGCATTTGCAGCATGCTGGTGCCGATGCCCTGGCTCACAAGGCCGCCCACGCCGTTTTCCTTGTAGCTCATAAAGGCAAAACCGACCATCTGGGCGCAGCAGCCCGCCACCGCCGCGCCGCCGGCAAGGCCGGTCAGGCCCAGCGCCGCGCAGATGGCCGCCGAGGAGATGGGCAGGGTCAGCGCCATGCCCACCAGAACCGCCACCAGAATGCCCATCAGGAAGGGCTGCAGCTCGGTGGCCCACATGATGAGGGTGCCCACCGCGCTGGCCGCCGCGCCGATGGCCGGGGCGAACAGCGCCGACAGGCCCGCGCCCACCAGAATCGTCACCGCCGGGGTGACGAGGATGTCCACCTTAGTTTCCTTGCTCACCAGCTTGCCGAACTCCGCCGACACGATGGCAATGAGGTACACCGCCAGCGGGCCGCCTGCGCCGCCCAGCGTGTTGGCCGCCGCGCCCACCGCGATGAGGCTGAACAGCACCAGCTGCGGCGCGTGCAGTGCGTAGCCGATGGATACCGCCATGGCAGGCCCCGCCACACCCATGGCGTAGGTACCCGCGTCCACCAGAAACGCGATGCCCACCTGCTGGCCCAGCGTCTTGATGATGGTGCCGATGAGCAGGCTGGCGAACAGTCCCTGCGCCATGGCCGCCATGGCGTCAATGCCATAGCGGTGGGCCGAGACGACCACGTCCTTGCGCTTGCAGAAACCCTGAAACGATTGCATGACAGCTTCCATATTCCCACTCCATATTTAGGTGTTGGAAGTATTTTAACATGGGAAACAAAAAAGTTCAAGGATTTCCATTGCAAAACGCCGCCAAATAGGATACAATATCTCTAAAACAAAGACCTGATTTTTGGCTAAAAAGGAGAGGACTTCCCATGGTCACGACTTTTGCCGCCCACATGCCCCCCTACGGCTGCGACCGCACCATCTTTGTGTATCTGCCCGATGACTGGCAGACCTCCGGCCGCCGCTACCCGGTTTTGTACATGTTTGACGGCCACAACCTGTTCTTTGATTCCACCGCCACCTACGGCACCTGCTGGGGCCTCAAGGAATATTTGGACAAACGCCCCGACTTCATCGTGGTGGCTCCCGACTGCAACCACGAGGGCAACGGACGGCTCATTGAATACTGCCCCTACGACAGCGACTGGTCGGACATCCACCACGGCACCGGCAAGGCCACCATGGAGTGGATGGTGGGGGAACTGAAGCCGACTATCGATGCGGCCTATCCCACCCTGCCCGACCGGGAGCACACCGCCATCGGCGGCTCCAGCATGGGCGGCCTGATGAGCCTGTTTGCCGTCAGCGCGTACAATTCGGTGTTCAGCAAGGCGGCCTGCCTGTCCCCCTCGGTGCGGTTCTGCATGGAGGACATGCTGGCGGACATCGCCGCTGCCGCGCCGATGCGGGACACCCGCGTCTACGTGAGCTGGGGCGAAAACGAGACCACCACCAAGGCGGGGCTGGCCCGCTACACCAACAACGCCATGTGCGTGGTGCGGGCGCTGCTGGCGGCGGGGGCGCAGGTGTACCCCTACTTCCAGCCGGAGGGCGCCCACTGCGAGGCGGACTGGTGCAAACAGAATCCGCTGTATTTTGACTTCCTGTTCGGGGAGGGCTGACCCATGGCAAAACTGCTGCCCCGGGAAGGGGAAAACGAGCCGGTACAGGCTTCCAGAACGGCGCGGTGGATGGCGGCGCTGTGTTATCTGAACATCCTCATCCTCATCCCCGCCTGCACCAAATGGCGGCACGAGGAATTTGTGAACTACCATCTGAATCAGGGGTGTCTGGTGCTGATTTTAACCACCCTGTTCGCGGCGGTGGGGTTCATCCCGTACTGCACTGACCTGTGCCTGTTTCTGACGGCACTGGCGGATATTCTGTCCATTTTCGGGCTGGTGAACGCGCTGCGCCTGCGCAAGGCTCCGCTGCCCCTGCTGGGGGCGCTGGTGGAGAGCTTTCACCCATTTTCATAAGGAGGAATTCCCATGTCCAAAGCTGTGATTTTTTTCGCCGAAGGGTTGGAGGAATGTGAGGGTCTGCTGGTGGTGGACCTGCTGCGCCGCGCCGGGGTGGAGGTGGCCATCGCCGCGCTTGGGCAGGAGAAGATGGTACACACCTCCCACGGCATCCGCGTGGAGGCGGACGCGCTGGCGGGCGAGCTGGACTACGCCGCCTATGACGCGGTGGTGCTGCCCGGCGGCCTGAAGGGCGTGCAGAATCTGAAGGCGGACGCCACGGTGTGCCGGGTCTGCCAGGAATTTGCCGCCGCGGGCAAGCTGGTGGCGGCCATCTGCGCCGCCCCCACCGCGCTGGCCCAGTTCGGCGTGCTGAACGGCAGACAGGCCACCGTCTACCCCGGCATGGACGGGGAGCTGACCGCCGCCGGGGCCGGGTACACCGGCCTGCCCATCACCATTGACGGCAACATCGTCACCGGCGAGGCGCTGGGCGCGGCCATTCCCTTTGCGCTGGCGCTGGCCCGCCTGCTGGCGGACGCCGACACCGCCAACAAGGTGAAAAAAGCCATCGTGTATCAATAAGGCCGCGTTTTCGGGCGCACATTGTGCGCCCCTACAGGGGAACAGGACAATCACAACGAGAAACCTTGCCTCCATTCGTAGGGGCCGGATACATCCGGCCCGAGGCGCATTACGTCATTGCGATGTTTTTCATTTGGCAACGCACCACGGGCGGGACTGCAGGGCACCCTTGCGGGCTGTCCCGCCCCTACAAACCGATTATGATGTTCATCGCAAACCCGAAAAAGGGTTCTTCGACAAACAGAGCAGCCCCCGGCGTGACGCCGGGGGCTGCTTTTGTGTCTTAATAGATGCGTTTGCCGTCCTCAAACACGGCGGTGCCGTAGGCGGGCAGGACAAAGCTCATCAGGTCCACCGGCTTGTTGTTGGTGTTCTGCACAAAGACGAACCGGTCCCGGCGGTTGGCGTACACCCCCTCGGGCAGCGGGACGGGCCAGGCGGGGGCAAGGCCGCAGTCGGCGCGGCGGGCGGCGTAGAACCGGTCGTAGAAGGCCGGCTCGAACCGGGTGGCCAGATACCACGCGGTGCCCTTGCCAAAGCCGTGCTTTGCCACGGCGGGCAGACCCTGATAAAAGTCCTCGTCATAGACCATCACGGCCTCGGCGCCCTCCAGCGCGGCCAGCTCGCACAGCGTGGAGCCGGTGGCGGTGCCGCCCTCCCGGGTGGCCACGCAGCGGCGGGTCTCGCCGTCATACAGGCCGTCGATCTCGGTGCGGCGCAGACCCAGCACCTCCACCAGCCCATGGGGCGCGTCACCCAGATAGCACAGGTCGTTCTCATCCACCACGCCGGACCAGTAGGTCACCACCAGCGTGCCGCCGTTTTCCACGTAACGGCGCAGCTTTTCAGCAAAATCCTCCCGCAGCAGGTACAGCATGGGAGCCACTACCAGCCCGTAGGGGGCGGGGTCACCGTCCTGATTCAGAAAATCCACCGCCAGCCCGGCTTTGCGCAGGCCGTTGTAATGCCGCTGCAATTCCTCCCAGTAGCCAAGGCCCGCGTTGCGCGGCCCGGCGGCATCCTCCAGCGCCCACTGGTTGGGCCAGTCATGCACGATGGCCGCCTGTTTGGGCCGCCCGGTGCCGGACACCGCCGCCAGCGTCTCCAGCGCTTCGCCCACCTGGCAGGTCTCGGCAAAGCTGCGAGTGTCCGCCCGGCCGCTGTGGTCGATGACTGCGCCGTGGAACTTCTCAAAGCTGCCCCGGCTCTGCCGCCACTGGAAGTACATCACGGAATCCGACCCGTGGGCCACCGCCTGCAGCCCGCTGAACAGCTGCATGCCGGGACGCTTGAGCTTGCTCACATCCTGCCAGTTGGTCATGGTGGGGGAACTTTCCATCAGCCAGAAGGGCTTGCCCTTCAGCGAGTAAATCAGGTCATGCATCAGCGCGGTGTCCAGCGCCTTACCCTCATCGCTGCCCTTGTGCCAGGTGGGGTAGTTGTCCCAGCTGGCAAGGTCGATTTCCTTCGCCAGATCGAAATAATCAATGTCATAGAAGTGGTACATCAGGTTGGCGGTGCATTGGGCCTCCGGCACCACCGCCTTGATGCTGTCCCGCTCCCATTTCAGGAAGTCGATGGACTGGTGGCTCACGAACCGCCGCCACGCCAAATCCAGCCCGTTGTCGGTGTCGGCTCCCAGCGGGCTGGGGCTTTCAATTTGCTCCCAGCGGGTGTATTCGTGGCTCCAGAATTTGTTGCACCACGCCTTGTTCAGCGCTTCCAGCGTGCCGTAGCGCTCCTTCAGCCAGTCCCGGAAGGCTTGCTGGCACAGGGGACAGTGGCACTCGCCCCCGAACTCGTTGGAAATGTGCCACATCTTCACCGCCGGGTGACGGCCAAAGCGCCGGGCCAGCTGCTGGTCGATGGCGCGAACCTTTTCCCGGTAAACGGGGGAGGTGTAGCAGTGGTTGTGCCGCTGGCCGAACAGCCTGCGCTGACGTTCGGGGGTGACGCGCAGCACCTCCGGGTACTGCTCCGCCAGCCAGTGGGGGCGTGCGCCGCTGGGCGTGGCAAGGTCCACGCTGATGCCCGCGGCCCACAGGCTGTCGATGATGTCCGCCAGCCAGTCCAGCTGATAGTCGCCCTCCGACGGCTCCAGCGTGGACCAGGAGAACACGCCCACCGTAATCATGTTCACGTGGGCGGCCTGCATCAGTTCAATGTCACGTTTGAGGATATCGGGGCGGTCCAGCCACTGCTCGGGGTTGTAGTCGCCGCCGTGGTACAGGGGGGTGCTCATGAGAACCTCCTTATAAAGTAGGATTTGGATAAAATGGGTTGGTGCGCAACCGGTTACTTTCATCATACCATACCTTGGAAAAAACGCAAGAGGTTGCAACAATTTTACGGGTTTTACATTGATTTTGCAAATGACCGGCCGGCATTACGGATTTTTTACGCCGATTGTACACCCCCATGGTCGAAACCGGGGGCACAAATAGCGTATGATAGGGGTGTTCCGAATGACATGACAAAAAGGAGTAACTGATACCATGAAACGTGTTTTAAGTGTTCTGACCGCCGCCGGTCTTGCCCTGAGCCTTGCCGCCTGCGGCAGCTCCGCCTCTTCCGCCGCCTCCTCCGAGGCCGCCCCTGCCGCCGGTTTTGACACCACCCAGGCCATCACCGTCATCTCCCGTGAGGACGGCTCCGGCACCCGCGGCGCGTTCATTGAGCTGACCGGCGTGGAGGCCAAGGACGCCGACGGCAACAAGGTGGACAACACCACCGTGGACGCCGCCATCGCCAACTCCACCAACAACGTGATGCAAGGCGTGCAGGCGGATGAAACCGCCATCGGCTACATCTCCATGGGCAGCCTGAACGACACCGTCAAGGCCGTCACCGTGGACGGCGTGGAGCCCACCGCCGACAACGTGAAAAACGGCAGCTACACGCTGGCCCGTCCCTTCAACATCGTCACCAACGGCGAGCCCACCAACGAGCTGACGGTGGATTTCATCGGCTACATCATGGGTGCGGACGGTCAGGCCGTCATCTCTGACAAGGGCTACATCGGCGATGACGCCGCCCCCGCTTTCGAGAGCGCCCAGCCCGCCGGCAAGCTGGTGGTGGCCGGTTCCTCCTCGGTCAGCCCCGTGATGGAAAAGCTCATCGAGGCGTATCAGGCTGTCAACCCCAACGCGGAAATTGAGCTCCAGACCTCCGACTCCACCACCGGCGTCAACTCCGCCATCGACGGCACCTGCGACATCGGTATGGCCAGCCGTGAGCTGAAGGATTCCGAGACCGGTGCGGGCGCTGTGTCCACCGCCATCTGCATGGACGGCATCGCGGTCATCGTCAACAACAACAACTCCGTCACCGGCCTGACCAAGGACCAGATCAAGGGCATCTACGTGGGCGAAGTGACCGAGTGGAGCGAAGTGGCGTAACCAATTGAGAGCAGGACTGCAAGGGCGCACAGGGGGCGCCCCTGCGGTGTATACAAAGGAATCGGTGCTTTATGAATCATCCCTCCAATCTGAAAGAATCCGTCATGCGTCTGCTGTTCACCGCCTGCGCTTGCGTATCCATTCTGGCGGTGGCGCTCATCTGCCTGTTCCTGTTCGCCAACGGCCTGCCTGCCATCGGCAAGATCGGCCCGCTGCAATTCCTGCTGGGCCAAAGCTGGAAACCCGGCAACGATATCTACGGCATCCTGCCCATGATTCTTGGCTCCTGCTACGTCACCGCCGGCGCGCTGGTGGTGGGGGTGCCCATCGGGCTGCTCACCGCCATCTACATGTCCCGGTTCGCCAGCCCCGCCGTCAACCGGGTGCTGCAGCCCGCGGTGGAACTGCTGGCGGGCATCCCCTCGGTGGTGTACGGCTTCTTCGGCATGATGCTGCTGGCCCCGGCGGTGCAGGAGTTCCTCAAGACCGACTTCGCCAAAGTGGTGCTGCGCATCAAAGACGGCAAGGGACAGTCCCTGTTCACTGCCTCGCTGCTGCTGGGCATCATGATTTTGCCCACCATCATCACGGTGAGCAAGACCAGTCTGGACGCGGTGCCGGACAGCTACTACGAGGGCAGTCTGGCGCTGGGGGCCACCCATGAGCGCAGCGTCTTTTCCACCATTCTGCCCGCGGCAAAAAGCGGCGTTCTGTCGGCTATTATTCTGGGCGTCGGCCGCGCTGTGGGCGAGACCATGGCGGTGGTGATGGTGGCGGGCAACCACCCCCGCATGCCCAAGGGCCTGTTCCAGGGTCTGCGCACCATGACCGCCAACATCGTCATCGAGATGGGCTACGCCACCGACCTGCATCGGGAGGCGCTCATCGCCACCGGCGTGGTGCTGTTCGTGTTCATCCTGCTCATCAACCTGAGCTTTTCCGCCGTGAAAGGAGCTGGCAGCCATGACTGACGGAATCACCGCAGGCGCGTCCGTCGCGCCGCTGAATCCCCGCGTGGTGCTGCCCGCCGGCGGGCGCAACCGCACCGCCGCCCGGGTGCAGGCCGCCGTGCTGCGCTGGCTGGTGCGTCTGGCCGCGCTGGCCACCGCCGCCGTGCTGGTGCTGCTCATCGGGTACATCCTTGTGAAGGGCGTGCCCAACCTGAAAACCGGCCTGTTTGCGTGGGAGTACACCTCCGACAATGTGTCTTTGGTGCCCGCCCTCATCAACACCGTGCTGATGACCGCCCTCTCGCTGGTCATCGCCACGCCGCTGGGCGTGTTCGCCGCCATCTGGCTGGTGGAGTACGCCCCCCGCGGCTCCAAACTGGTGCGGGTGGTGCGCATCACCACCGAGACCCTGCAGGGCATCCCCTCCATCGTGTTCGGCCTGTTCGGCATGCTGTTCTTTGTCACCGGGCTGGGATGGCGGCTGTCGCTGCTGTCCGGCGGGTGCACGCTGGCCATCATGGTGCTGCCCCTCATCATGCGCACCACCGAGGAGGCCCTTATGGCGGTGCCGGATTCCTACCGGGAGGGCAGCTTCGGTCTGGGCGCGGGCAAGCTGCGCACCGTCTTTTCCATCGTGCTGCCCTCGGCCATGCCGGGCATCCTGTCCGGCGTCATTCTCGCCACCGGGCGCATCGTGGGCGAGACCGCCGCGCTGCTGTACACCGCCGGTTCCGTGGCGGCCATCCCCGCCGGCGCCGACGCCCTGTTTGACTCCACCCGCACGCTGGCGGTGCATATGTACATCCTGTCCAGCGAGGGCCTGCACGTGAACGAGGCCTACGGCACCGCCGTGGTGCTGCTGGTGCTGGTGCTGTGCATCAACGCGCTGAGCAGCGCCCTTGCCAAAAAACTGACGAAAGCATGAGGAAAACACCCGTGAACAAATTCGATGTATCCCGCATGGACCTGTACTACGGCAATTTCCATGCACTGAAAAATATCAACATCGCCATCCCGGAACGGGAGATCACCGCCTTTATCGGCCCCTCGGGCTGCGGCAAATCCACCTTCCTGAAAAGCCTCAACCGCATGAACGATCTGGTGGAGGGCTGCCGCATCACCGGCGACATCCTGCTGGACGGCGTGGACATCTACAAGGACAAAATGGATGTGAACGTGCTGCGCAAGCGGGTGGGCATGGTGTTCCAGAAACCCAACCCCTTCCCCATGAGCATCTACGACAACATCGCCTACGGCCCCCGCACCCACGGCATCCACAAAAAGTCCCAGCTGGACGAAATCGTGGAGAAATCCCTGCAGGGCGCGGCCATCTGGGACGAGGTCAAAGACCGGCTGAACAAGAGCGCGCTGGGACTTTCCGGCGGTCAGCAGCAGCGGCTTTGCATCGCCCGGGCGCTGGCCGTGGAGCCGGAAGTGCTGCTGATGGACGAACCCACCAGCGCGCTGGACCCCATCTCCACCTCCAAGGTGGAGGAGCTGGCGCTGGAACTGAAGGAAAACTACACCATCGTCATGGTGACCCACAACATGCAGCAGGCGGCGCGAATCAGCGACAAGACGGCGTTTTTCCTGTTGGGCGAGCTGGTGGAAATGGGCCCCACCGAACAGGTGTTCGCCACGCCGGTGGACAAACGCACCGAGGATTACATCTCGGGAAGATTCGGGTAAGGAGGGAACGTCATGCCGACCAGTTTACGCAGAGAATATGACGCCGCCCTTTTGGAGCTGGATACCCTGCTGGCCCGGATGGGCCACGCGGCGGGGGCGGCCATCGACAACGCCCTCACGGCGCTGCGCACCCACGACCTGGAGCTGGCCCGCAGCGTCATTGCCCGGGACAACGAGATCGACGCCGCGGAGCATGAAATCGAGCACCGCTGCCTGACGCTGTTTTTGCGCCAGCAGCCGGTGGCGGGGGACCTGCGCAAGGTGTCCACCGCCCTCAAGATGGTCACCGACATTGAGCGCATCGCCGATCAGGCCAGCGACATTGCCGAGATCGTGCTGCATCTGGATGCTGACCGCGCCATCGCGGTGGGCCATGTGATGGAGGATCTGCAATCCATGGGCGCAGTGTCGCTGGCCATGGTCAAGCAGGCGGTGGGGGCCTACGTGCAGGTGGATCTGCCCGCCGCGGCGCAGGTCATCGCCCGGGACGATGAGGTGGACGCCTGCTTCGCCCGCCTTGCCGCCGAAATTGCTCAGGCCATCGCCGCCGACCCCACCGGGGCCGAGACTGCGCTGGACCTGTTCATGATCGCCAAGTATCTGGAACGCCTCGCCGACCACGCCGTCAATGTGGCCGAGTGGGTGGAGTTCCTGCGCACCGGCGTACACAAATCCCGGCGCATCGTCTGATTTTACCATCCCCTATTTCTATTTTTCATACCAGTCAAGGGCGGTCTGCGCAGGCGGGCCGCCTTTGACGTTCCTTTGGTGTTACTTCTCATTTTCCACTTGCAAACCGTGAAAAAAAATGGTACAATAACTCTGACCCCAACTGTGTGCAGCCGTGCAGGGCCGGAATGGGGGAAATCAATCAGCACGGAGAAAAGGAGTATCACGATGGCTCATCTCGTAACTGACGAGTGCGTTGCTTGCGGCGCTTGTGTTGACACCTGCCCCGTTGGCGCGATCAGCTTGGAGGACAAGGCTGTGGTCGACGCTGCTTCCTGTGTCGATTGCGGCGCTTGCGAAGGCGTTTGCCCCACCGGCGCGATCAAGGCTGAGTAATTCAACCGCACTTACTTACAGGGCGTGGCCGTTGGCTGCGCTCTGTTTTTTTGAGGTGTTTTATGCAGATACGTCCCATCGCGGTCATCCGCACGGATTTTTCCGATAAATTCGGCATCCCCCGGCAAAGCGGGCTGGTGCCCGCCCTCACCGCCCGCATCGTGCCGGAGCCGGACTTCCGCACCGCTGACGCCTTCCGGGGCATCGAGCAGTACTCCCATCTGTGGCTGCTCTGGCAGTTTTCCACCGTGGCGGCGGAGTACGCCGCCGGACGCCGCTGGCGGCCCACCGTGCGCCCGCCCCGGCTGGGCGGCAACACCCGGGTGGGGGTGTTCGCCACCCGCAGCCCCTACCGCCCCAACCCGCTGGGTCTTTCCTGCGTGGAGCTGGCCGGGGTGGACTGGTACGCCCCCGACGGCCCGGTGCTGCTGGTGCGGGGCGCGGACCTTTTGGACGGCACCCCCATTTACGACATCAAGCCCTATCTGCCCTACGCGGACGCCCACCCCGGGGCGCGGGGCGGCTTCGCGGACGCTCACAGGGATGACGGGCTGCGGGTGGAATTCCCGCCCGCGCTGCTGGAAAAGATCCCGGCGGACAAGCGGGAGGCGCTGCTGGGCGTGCTGGCGGGGGACCCCCGCCCCGCCTATCAGGACGACCCGGCCCGGGAATACGCCATGGACTTCGCCGGGCTGACGGTGCGGTTCCGTGCCGCGGCGGGGGTGCTGACGGTGACGGAGGTTGTGTGAAAAAATCTGTCAACGCCTTGTGCGGCGGGCGAAAATATGGTATGATAAGTTCACCTATGAGAAATGACCGCCCGTGGAGGTATGGAATATGAACGCAAAAAAACTGCTTGCGCTGGTGCTGGCGCTGGCCATGGCGCTGACCATGACCGCCTGCTCCCCCAAGGAGATGGCGGTGAACGCCATCCTGAAGCTGGCCACCGTGCTGGGATTCCGGGAGGAGGGCGGCTCCGATGAGGAGGAGACCACCGACATCTACGCGCCGGAGGGCGGCAGCATCAGCTTCCCGGAGGGGATGGACACCTCCTCCCGCTTTACCACGCAAATCAGCGACGGCACCCTGTACGTGAGCTTCAACGGCATTGCCAACCGGAACAGCCCCTACTTTGTGGCGGCGGGGGACAGCGTCACCATCACCAGCTACGCCACCACCGAATCCACCGGCCTGCTGGAGTACAAGGCCGCCCTGTGGGGGCTGAATGACGACCAGTCCACCACCAGCTACGTGCTGGACAGCACGGTGTACTTCACCACCGGCGGCGCCTGCTACACCCAGACCATCTCCGGCCTGACCCCCGGACGGCGGTACAAGGTGAACATCAGCTACGATTCCAGCAAGTATTATATCACCGGCGGCATGGCCATCACCGGCATCGGCAGCGACGAGCTGACCGATGTGGCGGGCTGACGCGGAATAAAAAACAACGTCCCGGCATAGCCGGGGCGTTTTTATGGGGGAAAGTATGATGGATTTGAACAAGGAGCAGCTGCGCAACACGCTGCTGCTGCTGCTCGGCTCGCTCATCTGGGGCACCGCGTTTGTGGCCCAGAGCGTGGGCAGCGATTACGTGGGGCCCTACACCTTTCTGGCCGCCCGCAGCTGGCTGGCGGTGGCGTTTCTGGGGGCGCTGGTGCTGCTGCTCGGCAGCCGCCGCCCCAAGGGCACCCCGCTGTGGTACGCGCCCAAAACGCTGCTCAAGGCGGGGGTCTGCTGCGGCAGCGTGCTGTTTCTGGCGTCGGTGGCCCAGCAGATGGGCATCGGCAACACCGACAGCACCGCCAAGGCGGGGTTCCTCACCGCGCTGTACGTGGTGATGGTGCCGCTGTTCGGCGTGTTTGTGGGCCGCCGCCCCGGCGCAAGGCTGTGGGGCTGCGTGGCCGTGGCCGTGGCGGGGCTGTACCTGCTGTGTCTGGCCGGGCGGGATTCCCTGTCCCTCACCGGCGGCGAGTGGCAGCTGCTGCTGTGCGCCTTCCTGTTCACGCTGCAAATCATGGCGGTGAACCGGTTCAGCCCGCTGGTGGACGGCGTGCAGATGTCCTTCATGCAGTTTCTGGCGGTGGCGGTCATCTCCACCGTCTGCGCGGTGCTGTTTGAGCCGTGGGATCCGGCGGCGCTGCGGGGCGCGGCGGTGTCCATCGCCTACTGCGGCATCATGTCCAGCGGCGTGGCCTACACATTGCAGATCGTGGGGCAGAAAAACCTCGAACCCACCATCGCCAGCCTTGCCATGTGCATGGAGAGCGTGTTCAGCGCGCTGGCCGGGTGGCTGATTCTGGGGCAGACCCTCTCCGCCGCCGAGCTGGCGGGCTGTGCGCTGATGTTCGGCGCCATTGTGGCGGCCCAGCTGCCCGACAGGGCCAAGGCAAAATCCTGAAAAAGTGCTCCCGCCCGATGCCGGGCGGGAGCGTTTTGATTATCGGGCCTTGCCGGTTCCGGCAAGGCGCTGCCGGAGCCTGCGCACAAGCCCGGGAAGGGTTTTGTACCAGAGATTACAGAGGCAATCCGTTGCCTGCCAGACCGGCCAGCTGCTCAGCGCGCACAACGCGCCGGGGATAAAGCAGCCCAGCCAGAGCAGCACCCCTTCCCAGCCCTTTTCGGCGGTGATCTGATAGCAGCCCAGCAGGATCATCAGCTCATACAGCGGCATGTGCAGAATGTACACCGGCAGCGTGCGCTGCCCCAGCGCCGCCAGATGGGGGCGGCCGGCGGCCAGACCGATCATCACAAGGACGGTGACGGTGCCCACCAGATAGAACACTGCCCGGTCTGCCATGGTGTAATTGCCCGCTGCATAGGAGGCCGACTGGAACAGCCGCTCCCCCTCAAAGGCCGGTTCCGGCCGGTGCATCACATAGCGGAAGGTCAGCCCGTAAAACACCAGCAGCCCCGCCAGCAGGATGGCCCGCAGCGGCCGGTGCCGGGCGGCGGTGTCGTTCCAGCGGTCCATCCAGTCGGAGAACAGCACCCCGAAGGCGAAGAAGGGGAAAAAGGAAAACACCCGCCCCAGCGAGAAAGTCCAGTCCACCAGACCCCCGGCCAGCCCGACGCCCACCGCCGCCGCCAGCGCCGCAAAGCGGCCGGGCAGCTGCAGACGCCGCGCCGCCTGCAGCAGCGGCAGCGTGACGGACCACAAAATCAGCGAGTACAGATACCACATATGCCGCCAAGGCACAAAGAAGTCCAGCAGGGTGACGGCATCCCGCATGCAAATGACGCGGAAACACAGCATGACGGCCTGAGACAGGAAGTACAGCCAGACCTGCTGCAGCAAAATCTTGCGGGGATTGAACCGCGCCACCAGACCGCTGGCCATGCAGAACAGCGGCATGTGGAACAGGTAGATGCACTCAAACAGTGCGTTGATCTGCGGCAGCGTCCCCCGGTGGTATTCACAGAAATGCCCCGTTACCACGCAGAGAATGCCAAAGCCCTTCAGAACATCAATGTAGTCTCTGCGGGCGGGTGCCGACGAAATACGGGTTTCCAAATGGGTACCTCCTGTTGTGAAAGCTCAGCGGCGCAGCGCGTCCCGGAGGAACCGGGCGGTCTGCTCCTCCAGACGGGTGCAGATGTCCTGATTCTCCTGCGCATCCTGAGAGATGGCGTTGTAATTGTGGGTGGCGTTTTCAAAAAGGCCGTACAGGTTCACAAAGTCCGGGTCTCCCTGCGCCGCCGCCTGCAAGGTGAGGTCGATGGTCTGCTGGCTGAGCAGCTCCGGATCGCCGCCGGAAAACGCCACCAGCAGCCGCCCGTGGTACTGGCGCAGCGCCTGCGCCGGGTCGCTGACCGCCATCTCCTCCAGAAAATCGCGCCCCACCGTCACACCCCACTGGGGCAGGGCAACGCTGCCCTGCGCCCGGGCGGTCTCCAGCAGCGCCTGCCGCCCCTCGGCGGTGTGGTCAAGGAACTCGATGCCGTCCAGCCCGGTGTTGTCCGCCGGGCTCCACAGCGCCGCGGCGGTCACCTGCTCGCTGAGGCTCAGGGTCACCAGCCGCCCGCCCATGCTGTGGCCCACCAGACCCAGACGGCCGGTGTCCGCCCCGTGCTGCTGCGCCATATAAACCGCCGCCGCCCGCAGGTCGCTCTGCATGGCCTCGATGGTGTAGGCGGTGAAGGGTTCCTCACTTTCGCCGTTTCCCGGGAAATCCACCGCGATGCTGGCGATGCCGTACTCCGCCAGCCGGGCGGCCAGCGGCGCAAAATGGCCGTCTCCCTGCCGGTTGCCGGTGAACCCGTGGCACAGCAGCACCAGCGGCGCATGGCGCACCCCCTCCGGCCACCACGCGGTGGCGTGCAGCTCCACCGGCTGGCCGCTGCGCTGGGAGGCAATCAGCACCTCTTCCTGCCGCACCCTGGGCAGGAGGGTGCGCACCGCCAGAATCGCCGCCAGCAGAAGCAGCAGCGCCAGACCGGGCAGCAGCAGGTGCAGGGGATTCCGGGTTTGATTTGTCTGTTTTTTCATGGCAATTCACCGTTGGTAAGGGCAGCACCGCCCGCAAAAGGGGCGGAAGGATTTTTTCAGTGTACCATACCCGGCCCGCAAAGTCCAGCGATTTTCCAAGAATTTCACATTCAACAGACAAACCCCCGGACGTTTGTCCGGGGGCTCGCTGTTTCAGGTATTAACCGTTGTTCTTGGCGCGGATGGCCTCGTCGATGGCGCGGGCGGCTTCCTTGCCGGCGCCCATGGCCAGAATGACGGTGGCGGCGCCGGTGACGGCGTCACCGCCGGCGTACACCATGTCGCGGCTGGTCAGGCCCTCGGGGCCGTTGGTGATGAGGCAGCCGTGCTTGTCGGCGTCCAGACCGGGGGTGGTGGAACGGATCAGCGGGTTGGGGCTGGTGCCCAGCGCCATGATCATGGTGTCCACGTCCAGCGTGAACTCGCTGCCTTCCTTCACGATGGGACGGCGGCGGCCGGAAGCGTCCGGCTCACCCAGCTCCATCTCCACGCAGGTCATGCCGGCCACATAGCCGTTCTCGTCGCCCAGAACCGCAACAGGGTTGGTGAGGGTCTTGAAGATGATGCCCTCCTCCTCGGCGTGCTCCACCTCCTCGCGGCGGGCAGGCAGTTCGGCCATGCCGCGGCGATAGACGATGTAGACCTTCTCGGCGCCCAGACGCTTGGCGCAGCGGGCGGCGTCCATGGCCACGTTGCCGCCGCCGACCACCGCCACAGACTTGCTGTGCATGATGGGGGTGTGGCTGCCGGGCAGGTAGGCCTTCATCAGGTTGACGCGGGTCAGGTACTCGTTGGCGGAGTACACGCCGTTCAGGCTCTCGCCGGGGATTCCCATGAAGCGGGGCAGGCCGGCGCCGGAGGCAATGTAGACGGCCTCAAAGCCGTAGTCGTTCATCAGCTCGTCGATGGTCAGCACCTTGCCGATGACCATGTTGCACTCGATGTCAACGCCCAGCTCCTTCAGGCCCTCGACTTCGTGCTGCACGATGTCCTTGGGCAGACGGAACTCGGGGATGCCGTACATCAGCACGCCGCCGGCCACATGCAGGGCTTCGTAAATGGTGACCTTGTAGCCCAGCTTGGCCAGATCGCCCGCCACGGTCAGGCCGGAGGGGCCTGCACCGATGACAGCCACCTTGTGGCCGTTGGGGGTGGGCATTTCGGGCTTGGTGTGGACGTTCTCGCGGTGCCAGTCCGCCACAAAGCGCTCCAGACGGCCGATGCCGACAGGCTCGCCCTTGATGCCGCGCACGCACTTGCCCTCGCACTGGTTCTCCTGCGGGCAGACGCGGCCGCAGACGGCGGGCAGCGCGCTGGACTTGGCGATGACCTGATAGGCGGCCTCGAAGTCGCCCTCGGCTACCTTGGCGATAAAGCCGGGAATGTCGATCTCAACGGGGCAGCCGGAGCGGCACAGCGGCTTCTTGCACTGCAGGCAGCGCTTGGCTTCGTTGACGGCCATCTCGGCGGTATAGCCCAGCGCAACTTCCTTGAAGTTCTTGTTGCGGACGTTGGGGTCCTGGCTGGGCATGGGACATTTTTTCGGGTCCATGTTGGGCATGGGAATCTTCCTCCTTCTTACTCCGGCTTTTTGTTCAGCAGGTTGCACTCCGCCTCGCGGTCCTCGGCTTCGGCCTGGCGGTACATGGAACCGCGCTTCATGGCCTCGTCAAAGTCCACCTCGAAGCCGTCAAAGTCGGGGCCGTCCACGCAGGCGAACATGGTCTTGCCGCCCACGGTCAGGCGGCAGCCGCCGCACATGCCGGTGCCGTCCACCATGATGGGGTTCATGGAGACAACGGTCTTGACGTTGTGGGGCTTGGTGGTCTTGACCACGAATTTCATCATCACCAGCGGGCCGATGGCGATGACCTCGTCAAAGTCAGCGCCGGCATTGATCTTCTCCTCCAGCGGCATGGTGACAAGACCCTTGGTGCCGTAGGAGCCGTCGTCGGTCACGAGGATCAGCTCGTCGCAGCAGGCGCGGAACTCGTCCTCCAGAATGACCAGATCCTTGTTGCGGAAACCGATGATGCCGGTGACTTTGGTGCCCTGCTCATGCAGCGCGCGGGCCACGGGCAGCGCGATGGCGCAGCCCACGCCGCCGCCGACCACGCAGACGTTCTTGAGGCCCTCGATCTCGGTGGCCTTGCCCAGAGGGCCGACGAAGTCATGGACGCACTCGCCCTCCGCCAGGGCGTTCAGCTCCAGCGTGCCGCCGCCCACCACCTGGAAGATGATGGTGACGGTGCCGGCCTCGGGGTCAGTGCCGGCGATGGTCAGCGGGATGCGTGCGGAATCCTCTCCGGCACGAACGATGATGAACTGACCCGCTTTGGCCTTTTTGGCGATCAGCGGGGCTTCGATGGCGAGCTCAGTGACGGTGGGGTTCAGCTCGCGCCGTTTGACGATCTTGAACAATGAAATCTCTCCTTACTTGCAAAAATAGCCTGTGGATAGTTTCATTTTAGCGGATTTCTGCCGGATTGTAAAGATATTTTGACGGAAATTGTGATATATTTGTCAAGAAAAAGGGTGCATCATTACGAATTCCCTTGCCCTCATTTGTAGGGGCCGGATATATCCGGCCCCTACAAATGAGGGCAAGGTCAGCTTGTCAAAAAACCTATTCAAACGCCCCCGATTCCTGTATAATAGAGGA
>CALZZE010000005.1 GCA_945830575.1 uncultured Subdoligranulum sp.
GCACAGCATCGACCAGTTCTGCCGTGCCGGTGTCCACGACATCCAACTGCAATTTTTCAATGATACGGTTGGCCTTGGACGCATCGTCCTGCAAGATAGCGATTTCAATGTGGTCGGGGTCCATCTTGTCGCGGATGGGGCAAAACAGCAGCCCATGTGCTTTGGCAGCGCGGGCAAAATCGTGCATACGGTTTTTGTCCACCGTGAAAAATTTCAGCGGTTTCTGTTCTTTCAGCAGCCGGATGAGGTGCGTTTTGCCGTGGGTCTTTTTGCTGTCATGCAGCACCGCCTGTGCGAAAATAAAGAAGTTTTTCGCAGCGGTGCCGGAAATACGCAGAGCAAACTCCGCGCCCTCCAGCGAATAGCGGACGACCTGGTCTGCGGGTTCAGAACCGTAATTCATCTAGCGTCACCGTCCTTTTCCTTGGGCGCGGGCAAGCGGCTGAACGAATCCACGCCGGGGATAAGCGCAAGGCTTCGCCCGCAGTCCCAATTCATGTGGATTTGTCCGGCATCATCGATGAAATCAACGGTTCCCATAGAGCCGGGAGGCACGGCAATTTCATCTTCCATGCAGCTGAGTTGCAGCCGCGTACCGGGCGGGTACTTGCGGCGAAGGTGTTCAACATATTCTTTGTTTGAATAATTCATATACATCCTTCTTTCTCGAATTATTTGGATTCGATTCCAAAAAGTGCGTGACATTTTACACTTTTTGGCGTATACTATCATTAAAAGCTGCGGAGGGTTTATTATGCGAATTACCAGAACTGAATACCTGAATAAACTGATTGCGTTTAAGGACAAGCAACTCATCAAAGTCGTAACAGGTATCCGCCGCTGCGGAAAGTCTGTTTTGATGGAAATGTACCAAGATTGGCTGCTGCAGAATGGCGTCGAACAAGACCAAATTATTGCCATCAATTTTGAGGATATGGATTTTGAGGAACTTACCGACTATAGAAAACTGTACGCTTACCTGAAAGACCGTCTTGTTCCCGAAAAGATGACTTACATTTTTCTGGATGAGATACAGCACGTCACGGATTTTCCTAAAGTGATCGACAGTTTGTATATCAAGAAAAATGTAGATATATACGTCACAGGTTCCAATGCCTATATGCTGTCCAGTGAAATAGCCACCCTTATTTCCGGGCGCTATGTGCAAATCGAAATGCTGCCGCTTTCTTTTAAGGAATATATGCAGAGTACCGGCAGCATGGAAGATCGCGGAATAAAATATACCGAATATCTGGAAAACAGTTCCTTTCCCTATGCGCTGGAACTTAAAGGGCATCCGAACGAGATTCGGGATTACTTGGATGGCATTTTCAACACGATCGTCGTAAAAGATATTTTGACACGAAGAAAGATCCTCGATCCGTTGATGTTGAAAAGTGTACTGCGCTATGTTTTTGAAAACATCGGCAGTCCGCTTTCCTCCAAGAAAATCGCAGACACCCTGACATCCGAAGGACGAAAAGTTGATGTAAAGACCGTCGAACGCTATCTTGATGCGCTGATCGAAAGCTACATTATCTATCCCGCACAGCGGTATAATGTCAAGGGTAAGCAGTATCTGAAAACTTTGGGAAAATACTATGTCGTAGATATCGGTATGCGATTTATGCTGCTTGGCAAACGCAATACAGACGCAGGTCATATTCTGGAAAATGTGATTTATCTGGAACTGCTGCGGCGCGGCTATGATGTGTATGTCGGAAAGGTCGATTCTTTTGAGGTCGATTTTGTGGCAATGAACGGAAACAGTACCTTCTATTACCAAGTGGCACTTTCCGTTCGTGATGCGGACACCCTGCAGCGGGAGCTGCGACCCTTACTGTCCATCCGCGACCACTACCCCAAATATATTCTTACGATGGACGATGATCCGGAGGAACAGTATGACGGCATTCGCCGCATCAATGCGCGGGATTGGCTGCTGGGTCTTACAGATTAACGTGTTGTAATATCGGGGCGGCGGTCACGCGCGCGTTCCTGTTCGCGCTGTTGCTGCGCGGCGCGGTCACGGCGGGCTTCGGTGAGGTGTTGCTGCACTTCTAGGGAGTGTTCTGCGATTTTGCGGCAGAGCCGTTCCTCTTGGCGAAGCTGTTTTAGGGCGGTGTTGACCGATTCACATTGCGATTGTACATCATCGTTTTTGGGCAGTTGCTTACGCTTTGTCAGCAACTGCCCAATTTCTGTTTGCAGGGCTTGTCGGTGAGTTTCCAGCTGTGTCAGCGTATCAATATTGTTTCTGGACAGGAACTCCATCTGTCGGATGCGCTGGTCTAACTTGTAGGCATCCTGCCGCACGACATAGCTGGGGCGGCGCGGCTTGCGAGGGAGCGCACCCAATTCGTATAGATAGCGATAATACAACGCCCGCAGCCCGGTCAGCTTGCGGCAAGGCTTCTTCCCGCTGCGCAGACGGCCATGTTTGATTGTTGGTGGATTTTCAACATAAGGGCGGTAGCTTCGTGGATACAGGATGCGTGTCTGGATTGCTTCTGGCGTATACCGCTTGCCCAGCGTTTTGAATCGAACAAAGCGCTCTTTTCCGGGCGGACGCAGGACGGGATACTTGCGCCCCATGCGCACCTCATACCCTTTGCGTTCCATTGCACTAAGAAACTGCCGCCATGTAAGGCTTTGCTGAATCGCTTCGTCCACATCCTGCCGAATAGCCGTGCGCCATGTTGGCTGACCATTTTTCTCCGCCAACCATTCGGCGTAGGGCTTTGCCGCATGATTAGAGTTTTCGGTGTCGATGATCGACAGCTTATATTTCCGGCAAAGTTCATCTGATACCGCGCGGATTTCCGTCACATAGCTTTTATAGTTGCTGCGATACTTTTTGCCATCCACACAGCTGAGCGAGTTCCAGACAATATGCGAATGGATATGCCCGGTGTTCAGGTGTGTGCCGATGACATATTCATACCGTCCGCCCAGCACACGGTCTGCAAGTTCTTTTGCAATCCGGTGCGCAAGTTCCGGTGTGACCTCGCCTGCAGCAAAACTTTGTACAAGGTGGTATCCCTGCACACCGCCCAGCTTATGCCAGCGCTCCTTGGTTTGGCGCATATCGGCAAAGGCGGTTTCTAACGTGCAGGCATACGAGCTTTCAAAGCAGGATTGCTCTGTTTTATCGCGGTTGGCGGCATAGTCGAGGGCGTCCTGCAAGGATACCGCCGTGGTCTTTTCTTTGTTCATCACATACTTCACCGCCCGATCCAAACGGCGGACAGGGATCACGGATGTGTAAGCCATATTTCATAGAACCTCCTAGTAGTTTTCTTTTATCTCACGCCAGACTTCCTTGGCGATGCGCGTCATCTCGTCCACACTCTGCTGGCCCGCCACGCCCGTGCTGTTGGCACGGTGTGCAAGTTGGTTTGCGTTGTTGCACAAACCGGAAATTTGCCGCACAAGTTCCGCATGGTGTGTGCAGGGGCGCGGATGGATTTCTTTGCCCAAGATTAGGGAGCGCAAGTATTCCTCGCGCGAAAATCCACTTATTTTGACCTGTTCACAAAGATGGCGGTACTCGCGCTCGTTCAGCCGCAGCGGGATAATATGTCCACGTTTACGCACAATGGGGGTTTGGGGTTCACCCCAAAGGTGCGTTTGGATATCCAAACGCTATGCTTGCCAAACATGCCCCCCAGCGCAATTCATGACACAAGGTCGTCGCCCTCCGAAACGGCTTTCTTCAAACCGTCCAAGGTTGTGACAATACGGTTGTATTTCTGCGCCAAGCCGATCTGCGCGTTGGTGGTCGCATCCTGATTGCGGCTGCAGACCACCAGCATCGGGCAGCGCAGCAGCTTATCCCGCACAATGGCGGTGTATTCACTGCGTTCCACGGCATCTTCCAGCACCAAATACTGGCTGTCCTGCAATTTGGGGCATACCGGCAGATAACCCAGCAGGTAGACTTCACGGCAATAGTTGCGCAGGTGTTTGGCGGTTGCACCCTCGCTGGCGCAGATAAAAGCCCAAGGTCGTTTCATTTTCGTGGTTCCTTTCTGAATTTCGGGAGTGAATCAGATTTGATTCACTTTTCGGTATTTCTTGCAAAATAGTGAATCAGTTCTGATTCACTTCGGATTCAAGGGCAGTTTTCAGCCGTTCAGTGCTGCGTTGGAAGTAGGCGTCCGACATTTCAATGCCGACAGCCTCATAGCCTTCCTGCACAGCGGCCAGCACGGTGGTGCCTGCCCCGGCAAAGGGGTCAAGGATGCGCCCGCCCGGTTCGCAGATCTGCACCACATCCCGCATAAGCTGCAAGGGCTTTTCGGTCACATGGATGCGGTTCTGCGGGTTCGGGTATCGGAACACGCCCGGCAGACACCCAACATTTCTCTCAAGCGGCATTTTGCCGTTGGACCCCCACACAATGTACTCGGACTGCTGACGGAAGCGTCCTTTCTGCGGGCGGCTGGCGACTTTATCCCACACGGCTACACCGCGCCAGGTCCAGCCCGCCCACTGCAAAGCCAGCGTCATGGCGGGCAGCTGCCGCCAATCGATGAACAGGCAGACGGGCGCACCGGGCTTGGCAATGCGGCGGGCATCCTGCAGCCATGCCGCCGTCCAGAACATCCAACTCAGCTGATCCATCTGGTCAGAATCGAAGTCGGGCAGCGCCTTTTCCTTGCTCATGCTGCTGTACTTTTCGTTGGTGCTGCGGTTCTTGGTGGTCTGGCTGCTGCCGCCGCTGGCATAGGGTGGGTCGGTGATGATGGCATCGAAGCTGTTCGGTTCAAACTGGCGGAGTATCTGCAGGGAATCTCCGTGCAGGATCGACCAGCGGTCACCGCCGCAGTGTTCGGGCATCCGGAAATCAGGGTTGAGAATGTTGAGCGTTTCGGGAGTTTTCGTCAAAGGCATCTTCCTTTCGTTTTATCGTTCAAAATCATGGGTACAGGGTTCTTTCGGGGGCGGTGTCCGGCTGGCTGTCTGCACAGAAACACGGTCATCTTCGAGTACAAAGCAGTCCTGCGTCTTGTTGTCGAGCTTGGTGCCGGGCAGGACAACGGCATTGCCGCGGCAGACTACATTGCCGGAGATTTCGCCATATACACGGGCGCTGCCGTCAATAGTCGGTGCGCACAAGGTTTGCTCATCCTGCCGAATCACGGCATAACCGCAGACACAGCTTTTTCCCATAATGGCCCCGCCGCAGACGATGGCATCATCCTGCACAGTGGCATTCCCCATTACGGAGGCGTTCTTTCCGACATAGGCGCAGCCCTTTGCAACGGCGTGATTTGTAAGGACTGCATCGCCGCAGACAACTGCATTTTCACAGGCGATGGCGTCCTCCGAAATCCATGCGCGACCCTCTTGGTCGAGGTTGTCATAGCTTTCCACATAGCCGCCGAGCATCCCGGCAAGGACATCCTCGGTCAAGTCCGTCACCGCGCGGATGCGGTGCAGGTTCGGGTTATCGGGATGGGCAATGTCGGTGATTTCGTATTTCTTCATCTGGCATCACCCCGGTCACGCTTGGGCGCGGGCGTGGGCGACAGTTCGGTTTCCACATACTCGGAAACGATGTTGAGTGCTTCGGAGTAGCTTTGACTTGCCGTGACCCTGTCGCACATTTCCTTGGCCTTATCTCTCTGCCCGGCATTTTTCAGCAGGCGCGAGGCTCGACCCATGATGGCAAAAATGTTGCCGTCCTGCCCAATCAGCTGCATCTTGGGGCGCAGAGAATTCTTTTCTGGTTTCGGGATTTTCTCAAAAGATGGCGTCATCTTGAATCCATCTTCCTGCCAGAAATGGACAGCCAACGTGCCGTCATCCACACGAATATCCCTCTGCTCAAAGCCCTCACCCCAGCCGTCGCTGTACTGACCGGAAATGTAATTGCACAGGACGGTCTGCTCATCATCGAGCAGAGTTTCTTTCAGTTCCACGGTCAGACACCCGCACAGTTTGTTGCCGCAAATTTCCACAGACGGCACAGCACTTACCACCTTGCTGCGGACGGAATCGTCTTCGTGGTAATACTGCATCAGGTCGCCGTTGAAATCTGCAATGTCCTTTTTCACGGCCTCATCAACAGCATCGGCATACTGCAGCAGGTCATGACCGTCCAGCGAGCAACCCTCATACTCGTCGTAGAACTCGTCCTCATAGTCAGGTTCATTTGGGAAAAAGTCCGCAGTCAGCGGAGAATAAAATTTCATCTGCAAATCATGTCACCTCTTTCCGCCGCACAGGTCGTGGTCGATTTGTGCAGCATAGTAGTTTTCTATCGTCAGCGGCGCATTGTACAGCGCTGCCAGTAAGTATTGCTTGATGTTTCGGATGCGGGGCGGGTTGTCCTTGAGGCAATCCAGAACATACTGGATATGTTCTGCGCCCAATTTTAGAAATCGAGATTTTACTACTTCTGCAGGCATTTCCTCACCCGAAATGCGGATAGCAGTCCGTTTGGAACAAACCACATCCAGCATCAACTCCACCAGTTCATCCAATCGCATCGTATCCATCGGGTTATTCTTCGCCAAAATCGGATACTCGATATTTTTCAGCAGCAGGGCGCGGTACTCTGCCCGCTGGCCCGCCGCGCGGATAGGATTCGATACGTTATTTGTTTCTTCTTTCTTTATTTCTTTAGTATTTAATTGTGCAGGATTTTCCTGTACAGGCTTTTCCCGTTTAGGCTCTGCCTGTTTTGGTTGGGCACACTTAGGCGTTGCTTCTTCGGGACCCTGTTTCAGGGGCTGTGGCTGCTCTAAAACCGTGTACTCCATACCGCGCATCTGACCGTTCTTGTCGCGGATGCGGCGGCGGATGATGTACCCGGCGTTTTCCAGTTCCCGAACCGTTGCCCGAATCCCGTCCACCCCCTCTTTGCAGATGGATGCCAACCCGCGCGTGGTATAATCCCAATCTTCGGGCAGAGACAGCATCAAAGATAAAAGCCCCTTCGCCTTGAGCGAAAGAGCCTTGTTGCGTAGATGATGGTTGGACATAATGGTATAATTTTGCGTCTTTTGTACACGGAACACAGCCATAACGATTTACCTCCTGTTTATGCCCTATAAGTGGGCGAACGATTTCTAACTTTCATGTTGATCTCTCTATCGGCAAGCTGACGCGCGGTGGGCGGCAGTTCTTACCATCCAGTTGTTTTTTGCCATATCAGCGTAATCTCCATTCTCGATGTCGGGCGGAAGGTCATGCACGGTGTAGCGGTCAGCGTAGATTTTCCGGATGCCGACACTCGCCATACGCCCTTTGGCATCGTTGTCCAGCCGCAGTTCTATCGTGGTGATCTCCGGGTGCTGGCGCAGGAATTCCTGTAACGCCAAAGGCTCCTTGCCGGAGGATGAAACCCCGCCCAGCGACAGACGGTACTTGTCCGCCGCATCGCCGCAGAGCGTCATCTCGGCCATGGCATCTATGGCGGCTTCAAACACGGCCACGGTAGTGCCGGGCTGCATCGGCGGGATGCAGAAACCGTACTGTTTCTGACTGCCGGGAGCCTCCCTCTTGAACGGTTTCCCATAGTCATAAATACCGCGCAGAGCCGCATATTTCGGCACACCCTGCGGGTCTTTGCCCAAGAAAACACAGTTGTGATATTCAGCACTTTCGTACAGAATTTTTCTCGCAATACAGTAGCGAATCGTGGGCAGTGAGATGCCGCGCCCCAGCAAATACCGCGTTACGCGGTCATTATTCGGTGCGGGGTTCGGCAGACGGAACGGCGGGCGCTCGCGCTCCACCGCTTCATGCTGCACCGGGATGTACGTCGGGCTTTCCTCACATAACAGCTGCACCGCCTCTACAAACGATACACCTTCCACATAAATCAAATATTTCAGCGCCGACTTGCCGCCGATGTCGCGGCTTTTCCAGTGCCACACACTGGATTCGCCGTTTATCTTGAAGCTGTCATGCTCCGCAAGCTGGTACTCGCCCCGCGCACTGCTTTTCACCAGCGAACCGGGTCTATACCGCCGCAGGAACTCGATTGCCGTCATCTGATTGGCGGCACGGATTTGTTCTTTACTGACGCGCGGCAATTACACAATGTAAGCGGTGAGGTCACTCATATGTTCAACATTTTCCCACGGAAAATCCTCGCGTCCGAAGTGACCGCCCGCCGCCGTGCGGGAGTAGATGGGGTTCAGCAGGTTCAACTGCTTGATGATGCCCGCAGGGGTCAGATCATACGCCTTGCGCACAGCGGCCGACAGGCAATCATCTTCGCAGGGGCCGCCTGTGCCGAACGTATTCACATCCACCATAACAGGCTCTTTCTCCCCGATGGCGTAGGCCAGCGCGACCTGACAGCGCTGGGCAAATCCTGCCGCGACGATATTTTTCGCAATAAACCGCGCCATGTACGCGCCGCTGCGATCTACCTTGGTGGCATCCTTGCCGCTGAATGCACCGCCGCCGTGGGGCGCAAATGTGCCGTAGCTGTCCACCATGAGCTTGCGCCCGGTCAGCCCCGTATCAGCATCCGGACCGCCCTGCACAAACTTGCCGCTGGGGTTCAGGATGATTTCCGCATCGTCGGCGGGCATACCGTCAAAGGCCAGCGGGAACACATATTCGTCCAGCAGATCCGCCAGCTTATTGATGTCGGTGTCCTCCTTGTGTTGGACAGAAACGACCACTGTGGTGATGCGCACGGGGGTATCGCCGTTGTATTCCATCGTGACCTGCACCTTGCCGTCCGGGCCGATGTCGGGGATAACGCCGGTCATGCGGGAGATTTCCAACAGCGTTACAAGGCGCTGGGCGGCAACCACCGGCATCGGCAGGTATTCGGGCGTTTCGTTGCAGGCGTAGCCGACCATAACGCCCTGATCGCCCGCACCGAGGGTGTCCTCGTCCTCTCCCTCAGCCAATTCGGGTTCCACCGCGCCCGCAATGTCGGGGCTTTGGTCGTGGATGTAGCAGTCGATTTGGTACGCTTTCGGGTCATAGCCGACATCCCGCAGGGTGTCGCGGACGATGTTGAACACATCGGGCTTTGCCGAGGTCGTGATTTCGCCCGCCACAATGATGTGACCGTGGGTTGCCATTACCTCACAGGCCACGCGGCTGGCGGGATCATGCTGCAGACAGGCGTCCAGCACGCTGTCGGCAATGAGGTCGCACAGCTTGTCGGGATGCCCGCGCATGACGGATTCTGCGGTGTAAAAGCGAGGATGCTCGTTTTCTTTCATGGTTTCGGTGTTTTCAAAAATGTCGTTCATTAGTTCTTCTCCTTGCTTGTTGGATGATTTCGGACAAAGAAAAAAGCCCGCAGGCGGGCTGCGGGCGAAGAGTATCGTATTCATATCAGCGCTCCGGGGATTCTTTTGTTTTGGGCGGCGGAGCCATAACGCGGGTATATTCTTCCGGCGTAGTGTGTTCCACACACAGGGTCTTGCCCAGCAGGAAAAACAGCTGCGGATCGTGGTACATTTCTTCGTAGTGCTTCATCTGCTTGGGCGTGAGGTCAGTAAAATCGTTGCTGGTCAGCCCGCAGACGAAAAATGTGCCGTGGATGATGTCATAGTCGCCCAGCATACGGTTCAGCGGCAGGTTTTCTGCAATGCCGTTGTCGTTGCAGACGATACAGGCGCTATCCCTCCAAGGGTACACGGCCTCGATGGTGCCGCCGACAACTGCCTGCTCGGCTTCAAGGGTGTGTTCAATGTCGGCTTCGCGGGGGTACTTTCCGGGTTCAACAATCAGAACTTTCATCGGCATCCTCCTCATCAGAAGTTTCTTTCAGCGCATTTTTCTGCTTAACGGTCAGCAGCACGATCCCTGTCGCAGATGCAAGGGACACGACCACAATAGCCAGCAGTGGGAAACCATCTCCCGTCTGCGGGAGGGTCTGCACCTTATGCGGCGTAGGCGCAGGAGTAGGCGCCGGGGTTGCAGCGGGCGTCGGCTGCGGTGTGGGAGCAGGGGTTGGTGTTGGCGTGTCCTCGCGGGGCGTGGCTTCATCGATCATCTGGATCAGGCGTTTGTCGGCGCGCACCCATTCGGCATCGGTATTTTCGCGGACGAACAGGCAAACATTTTCGTCTGCCTGCTGTACCTTAAACTGCACCGATTCGGCAATTTCAAAGCCAGCCGGGGCGGCATCTTCGGTCAGGGTGTAGATGTACTCCTTAGTTTCGCCTGACAGCTTGATAAATTGATCCGAGATGGGAACACGGTGAGTTTTGTAGTCGGTTATCCAAGTGTCGACGACCTCATCATTCGCATCACGGATCGTCAGCGTAGCGCCCGGCAGCAGATTTCCTGCAATGTCGGTCTTGTCGATATCCAGCACAGGCGCGTCCTGCATGATGACGGTGGCATCGTCGAGTTTTACCCAATCATCGTCGGATTTTACATAAACCTCATTGACCTGCTCTGTACCTTCTTGCACCAGCTTGAACACGATGCTTTCGGCTTCGGCGTAGCCATCCGGGGCGCGGGTTTCGGTCAGGGTGTATTCTTTTTCCAGCTCCAGACCTCGCACGGTGTGCGGCGTTTTTGTGGAAGTCCAGCCCTCCACCAGATTGCCGTCTGCAGCACGGATTTCCAGCTTTGCACCGGGCAGTTCCTTGCCGTTAGTGATGTCCTGCTTGGAAATGTCTACACTGGTGCGCAGGTTGGTGTTTGTACCATCTACGATTTGCCATGCAATCTGCTGACCTTCATAGGTGAACTCTACATCCACAGGGGTGCTGTCCAGCAGGTAACCCGCAGGGGCGGTGATTTCCACAATGCGGTATCTGCCGCTGTTGCCGGAATCGGGATAAGTCTCGGAACGGATGGGAACATCCACGTCAAACCACGCGAAGCCGCTTTCGTTGGCGGGGCTGCTTTCTGCCAGCTTTGCACCGGCGTCCAACAGTTTTGTACTGTCTGCGGAGAAAATGTCATCCACGGTGTAGAGTTCATACACCGCACCGGGCAGATAGGTCAGCGCCTCCCGATCTTGCTTGTAAATGCCTACACCGATTTTACCGACTTTATCGCCGGGCTTTTCGGGAACAGGCAGCACGCGGGCATTTTCAAACACGAGAATCTGTCCAATCTTGTGGGCATCCGAGGCGTCCTTGACATTCACAATGCTGTACGAACATTCCTTGTCGCCGTCCTGCTCGTGGCTGACAATAGTTTTTGCCAGCACAATGTCATTTTTCTGGTTGTCCCAGCTAAATTCCACCGTGTAACTCTGCTGGGTCAGCACAAAACCATACGGCGCTTGAACCTCGGTAATGGTGTACTTGCCCAGCGGCAGGGTCACGGTGACTTCGCCTTTGGTTCCATCATGGATAATTTTCAAGAAATCGTAGGTAGATTGGGTGCGGGTGGGGCTGAATTTTACTTCATCCACCTGACCCTCCGTGCCGGTGGTAACAGTCGCCACCAAATCGCCGGATTTGTACCAGTAGGTGCCTTGGCGGTCGGGTGTGGCAATGTCGGCTGCAGCGTGAATTTCGTACACCGCGCCTGCAAGGTTGTCCTGCGTGTAGATGAACTGTCCATCTTGGTAGTCGGTCAGCACATTGCCCAGCTTACGAATGGTAAGCTGACCGAGCGTTTCGTGGTTGCAGTATTTCTCCGTGACGATGTACTCATCCATGTCGTTGGTAGCATTGCCCACGACCTGCCAGACGCGGTCGGACTTGATTTCAAACTCCACCGAGTAGGCAGGATCGTTGAAATAGCCTTCCGGGCCTTGCAGTTCTTCAATCAAATATCTGCCCAGCGGCAGTTTTTCGGGTGTTTTCATAAGACCGTCTGCATCGGTGTAGAACACATCCGTTTTCTTGGTGGCGCTGCCGCTGGCTGGGTCGATCATGGAAATGCGGGTCTTATTACCCTTGTCATCTAATTTGTACAAGGCAAAAGAGGTGTTGGCGATTTTGACCGCCTTGCCGGTTTCTGTGTCGGTCTTGATGAGCTGCAAATAGCCCTCCAATTCCTCGTCCAGCACGTTGTAGATCATATAGTTATTGGTGGCTGTAGTGACACAGCCCGCCGGAACCGTGAATCGACTCTGTGGGCTGTTGGCGTCCACTGTCACGATGAACGGGTCGCACTGGAACACATCCTTGGGGATGGTGGTTTCCACTACCAGATATTGCCCATACGGCAGGCCCTCCACGCGGAAAATGCCCTCCTCATTGGTGAACATTTCTGCCAGCCTATACTCGGCGGGCTGATCCGTGGGCATCCAGCCGTTACCCTTACCGTTGGCATAGTCGCCGTCTGCGGTCAAGGTCGCGTTATAGGCATTGACCGTATCGGTGCTGCTCTCGAACATATTGGCGACGGCCTGTCCCTCATGGGTGAAATCGTATTTGAGAGTGGCGTTATCGTAATTGTCTTTGCGGTAGGCGTCCAAAATGCTTTGTGCATTGTAGCTGCCATCCGGGTTTTGCTTGAACTGCGCCGCCTTGCTCAGTTTAGAGATGCGGTAAACGGTGAAGCCCGCACCCTCCAGCTTCAGTGCCGGGGAGGGCTGGCCTGTGGTCGAAACTAACTTCTGCAATCTAAAGCCGGATTTCAGCACTTCGTCTTGGCTCTCCTGCTCGGCGTGGATGTGGTAGGTCGATTCATCCGCATAGGACAGGGTTTTGTAGTGGTTGACCTCATCGCAGAGATACCCTTTGGCGTAGGACAGGTAATACCCATCCCACGCTTTGCAGCCGTTCAGCTTGCGGCTTTCGGAAACAGCGGAATACTGGTTTTTGTAGATGTAGTCGGTGTACTCGCCGCCCTTGGTGGCAAGGCTGCTGTACTTGCCAGTGCGTTCCAGCTTCTTGTTTAGTTGCGGATACTTTCCGGTAATGTACAGTTTGCCGTTGCCGTCAATGGGCAGTACCAGCCCGGTGGCACGCTCGACCAGATAGTAGCGGCCCATGTACAGGTTGGCAAAAGCCAGCTTGCCGTCTGTGATTTTAGCAGACGCTACCAGTCGGTCTTTCTGCAAGATGGGCAGGTAATCGGTATCCCAGCCGCCGTTGGTAAGGACAGTGGTGTGCCAAAGGGGTGTGCCGTTGGCATCGGTGATTTTGGAGTAATCCACGACACCCGAAACACCATCCGGGTGTTCAATCGCGTCAGCGGCGTACAAATCGTACACCGCCCCCTCCAGCGTGGTGTCACCGTTGCTGCCCGCAGCCAGATACCGCGCGGCGTCCAAGTCAACTTTTGTCAGCAGAATATTGCCGAGGACACGATCATTCTGCATCTTATCGGCATTGGCGTGCATGGTGTAGGAATTTTCGTTGTTGGCAATGCCCGTGGGGTCTGTGGCGTAGGTCTTATCTGCCTTGCGGCTGCCAAAGGTGATGGTGACCACACCCTCACCGGTGTCGATGAGCGTGCCGCCGCCGTTGGTCGTGCCGATGTCAGCGTTATAATCGGCGTTGCCCAGCCAAATCGTCTGGGCGTCCAATGATTTGGTAATTTCAAAGTCATACGCCCGCTTGCCCAGCACAGAGCCTACCGTGCCGGGTTTGGTCACATCCGTCCAATCGCCGTAATATCCGCTGGGCGCACGGCTTTCCACGAGGACAAACTTGCCCTCATTGCGCTGGGTGTAGAATAAATCATCCGAACCGCCCGCATAGTCACTGTGGTTGATGACCTTGTAGGTGCCATCTGCTTGGCGCTCGACTTTGTACCGGTTGTATCCGCCAAACGGGATATAGCACTGCCGAACGGTGTCCCAGTCGAAAATCTTAAACTCGGCATCGCCCTTGATGCGCTGCTTGGTTTCGCTGTCGATTTTGTCGATGCTGACTTTTACCGACCACTCATCGTTTTTCATCGGGTAGTCGTTGCTGCTATTGGCAGAAACCGTAATGGTCTGGTGGCTGCCCAGCGCGCCGGGCGTGGAATCAAAGCCATGCGGGATGGTGACCTCGTCATAGCTGAATGTAATATTGGCAAGCTGCGCCCGTGCCGCGGCGATGGCAGCATCCACCATGCCCTGCGCTTCGTTCTGCAGCTGCCCGATGGCTGCATTCTTGGCAGCTTCTGCCGCAGCATCCGCTTCGGCTTGGCTGGTGAACGGTCCTTCCTGCCCGGAAAGCGTACTGGTGCTGGTCTTGGACACCTCATAGTGAACCGTCCATGTGGCAGAACCGTCGCCGCCGTTGAGGTGAAAGTTGTCATCCGGCGTGTGACCACTTGTGGTAATGGTCTGCGCTCCGGCAGGACTCATCTTCCAGCTGCCTCCGTCCACGCTGCCGCCGGTCTGGCTGGGCGTGACGGTAATGACCGCGCCGTCCACCTTTTCCAGCGTGTTTAGCTGGTACTTGTCGGTGTTGACGGTGAATGTTAAATCAAAGCTGCCGCCGGCAGTCTGGGCGGGAGCCTGCCAGTCGGCATAGTACTCCTGCGGCACAGGCTCCGGCTCCGGTTCTTCACCCTCGATGGCGGGACCGATCAAGGCGACCGTCTGCCACCCACTGGCGGCGGGTTGATAAATGTAGGTGTAATATCCTGCTTCGGCGGTATAGGTCTGCACCCCGTTCAACAGTTCTTCTGCCGATTCCCGGTAAAGCGCAGCCGCCCGGCTGTCGGGGTAGTGCTGCATAATATACAGCTGCAGATCGTCGTAAATTGTGCGGCAGAAATCCAAAAGAGAGATTTCTTCCGTTTCTTCCGCGCAAAAAACAGCGGGGAAATCACCGCCCTCGTCCAGAGAAAGCTGGTTCAGCCCGCCCCAAATGCGAATCTGGTTGCCGTAATGGTCACCGGGTATGCACTGGTCTGCGCCCACGGTGGACGTGTGGGAATAGCTGTACGGCGGGCAGCCGTTGGGCTGACCGTTGGCGCCGTGGGTGCAGCAGTAGGCGGGTTCGCCGTTAAACCAAATCAACCATGTGGCGTTGATCTTTGCCACCTTGGTGATGCGCCCGCTTGTCACAGCCGGGGTGGGGCGTCCTGCGTAAGGTGCAACCCCCATATCCGCAAACGGAGGGGCTGCCGTGCTGCTGCGGTCAATTACGACATTCAGATTTTGTGTCAGCGAATTGCCGTCCGGGGCAGTGTAGACAAGCTGCGCCGTGAAATCTCCGTCGGTCAGCAGGTACAGCCCTGTGGCAGCGGCAGAGGTTTCCGCATATTCGCTGTGCAGAACGGTCGTGTCCTGCGCGGGTTCGCCGTAATAGTCCAGCAGCGTGACATTTTCGGGCAGCAGCACATCGGTTCGGGAACCGTCCGCTGGGTATTCGACCTGCGCCATAAGCGGCACGATGGCATAGTCGGTATCCTCGGTCAAGGGTACGGTCACGGTTTTGTCACCGCTGTTCAGGGCATCCGGGTCAAGATGGCTGTCCTGCTCCAACTGACCGTCCGCCCACAGCGACAGGCTGATTTTTGTCTGCCCTGTCGCAACCGGAAGCCCCTCGCTGCCGATGTAGGACCCGACAGGTGCATCCGGCAGGTCGGCGTACAAAACCGCCGCGTCCGGGTCAAGGGTTGCCGTCTGCGCAGTTTCAGGGGTTGTTGCGGCATCGTCCGCAAAGGCGGGCAGCGCTGCGCCCAGATTCGTGAGCGCAATTCCTCCCGCCAGCAGCAGCGACAAGCCCTGCTTTATTCTGTGTTTGTTTTTCATACTGGTTCTCCTTTTGTTGCAAAAGAAAAAGCCCGCTGCACGGTGCAGCGGGCTTGGTTAGCGTTCGGGAGCGTGTTTCTTAGGGGCAGGCGCAGCTCTGGCCTTGTAGGCTTTTCTGTATTTTTCGTCAGCATCATAGAACTGCTGCGGAGAGATGCCCGCATCCAGACATCCCTGCAAAACAACCGCATTGTAGCGGCTGCTGACCGGGAGCAACTGGTCGCGGTACGGTGCGTTCATCGTGTAAACCATGATTTCATGCGGCGTACCATCTGCATCCGTGACCGTCACGGTTTCCTTGTCATAGAATGTCGGGTAGCCCTCGTAGCAGTCAAGCTGGGATTCGTCATGGTCGGTGACAGACCAGATCAGTCCTTCAACGCTTGCGCCCTCTTTGGGCAAAATCGTCAGGTAGCCGCGCCGGAACGCCAGCTCATAGTCATCCAGCTTGGCAGTGCCTACCACCGTTGCTTCGGGACAGCGGTAGGCCATCTGATCAAAATTCAGATTGGAACCATAGGCAAAGTATTCTTTTCGAGACATTGGGTTTCTCCTTATCTGACCTCATCTGTATGAAGCCGTGGTTGATTGCTGGGATACAGCGACTTGTCGTGCCTCCACGCCTTGTCACCGGGCAGATTTTTCAGCAGGTGCATCCGAACATTTTTGTACTCCGGACCGATGAGTCCCAGCCGCAGCAGAAAGGTGCGGAAAGTGAACGCCGGATTATCCCCGATGGGCGTTTTCCGAAACTGCGTGTACTTCTGGTTGATGCCCTGCGCCGAGATTGCCATAGCCAGAATGATGTTGGCTTTCGTTTCACCCGCGTGCAACGTGGAGTTGAACAACCGCCACTCGACTGTGCCATGGTAGAACACCGAATGGAGATTTAAGGCATGGTATCGGCTCTGGTGGTAGTGATAGTCGCTGCCGTCCCGCCCGCGGTACCAGCGGTCTTTCAGTTGATCCATACTTGCACCGCTGGGCAGCTTGCGGATTTCTTCCAGTATCGGCTCATCCACCGCCTGACAGTAACTGTCGATGCGGGCATGGTTGACTTTGAGTGCTGCAAACAAAATATCCTCTTTGGAATACATGATGGACAGCACATTTTTGAGGCTCTGCGGGGTATGCTTACTGGCATCCACATGGACGTGCATTCCGCAGCTGTCGTTTACGATGCCTCCTGCGCGGCGTAAGGAACGGACAACCTCCTGCAGCTTTTCCATCTCGCCGTATTCGAGTTTCGGAGAGTTCAGTTCGACCTTTTAGGTCTCCCCGATAAGAACAGACCGCCTACGGCATTCGGGATGGATACTGCTGTCCCGAACGATTTTCCACTCTTTACCGTCCAAATCTTTGACCCTGTAGGCATCGTAGCCACCGCTGGAATGCTCGGCGCGGGTGCCAAATAAGTCGGCCAGCGTTTGGGCTGCCGTGGCGCGGTTTATCCCGGTCAGTTCAATTTCACAGCCAAAATACTGGTCACGGAAATCAAGGGGCAAGCGCCTCACCCCGCAGTTCCGCGTCCATCTTGGCAATACGCCGCCCGATGGCTTCCACCACATTGACCGTCACGCCGTTGCCTGCCTGCTTGTAGGCTTGATTATCGCTTTGAATGGCAAGCACCGTGTCGATGCGGTCATCTGCCCAGCCCTGCAGGCGCAGACATTCGCGCGGCGTCAGGCGGCGGATGCGACCCTCGCACAGAACACCAGAGGATTCTCCGCGGTGCGTTCGGATACCGTTGCCGACTCTGGCGTTTACACACCGCGCGACCTCTGTGATTTTTGGGTCAGGGTTTAAGTCAATAAAGTTCAGCGTGCCCTGTCGGCAGCCGGTGGTAAGGGTGTGGGCAATTTGCTTGCCCACACGCCCGCGCCGACTGTTGACTGTGGCGTAGCTCAGGTCAATGCTGTCACCAAGCTGTGCCAACTGGTAACCGGTTTTTGTGGCGCACTTGATCGGCACTCCCACCTCATACAGCCCGGTTTTGCCACCGAAGCCACCCGGATTGGCAGCCAGCGTACAGCTTAATCCTTCGGGGGAGTAGACGCGCTCCCCTTGGTGGCCACCGTGGGTTTGAATAAGAGAACTTCCTGCTGTTTCGGTGAAAGGAAATACTTTTCCTCTACATCGCTCATCAAGATATCCGACAATGTACACGCGGTTTCTTGACTGGGGGACGCCGAAATCTTTGCTGTTAAGACATTGCCATTCCACACCATACCCCAGTCGGTCCAGCGTGTTAAGGATCGTCGCAAATGTCCTGCAGTGGTCATGATTGATGAGACCCACCACGTTCTCAAAAAGCAAATACGGAGGCTTCCGGGCTTCAGCCAGGCGGGCCAGTTCAAAGAAGAGAGTGCCGCGCGGATCTCCGAATCCTTTTCGGGATCCTGCAATGCTGAAAGTCTGGCAAGGAAATCCGCCGCAGAGCAGCTGGAAGTCCGGCATGGTGCCGGGGTCGGCTTTTCGGGCATCTTCAATGAACCACTCTCCCTTCGTGTCAAACAGGGCGTTGTAACTGCGGTTGGCGTATTTGTCGATCTCGCAGTGTCCTACGCATTCAAATCCTCCGGCACGGGTCAGTCCTTCGCGGAAACCGCCGATGCCGGAGAACATATCTATAAATCGAATCACCGATTCGATAACGAAAAAAGAGGCAGCCTATGTTGGCTGCCTTTGCTGGTTAAGTATGTGATTTTCAGTATTGTGCATCTACCTCCATTTCGGTGCCATCTGGTTCGCCGGAGTCGACATCAGCGTTTTCCTCCGCAGCTTGCTCGGTCGTAATTGTTTCGTATTCCTTTTCGGCTTCATCCAATTCTCTTTCAATGAGATGTACCAGAAACTCTTTCTGGCTCAGTTTGCGGTGATAGATTTGCTCGTACCTTGCAAGAAAGGTTTTGATGCGCTGGAGAAGTTCCTCGGATACCTGAAATGCTAACGTGCGTGTTGCCATGTTGCTGACTCCCTTCGGTTTCTCAAAAAATGTGGTTACGGCCTGTTCAATGAACTGCGATGTGGCGATGCCCTGTCGTTCCAGTTCTTCACGGATTTTCTGGTGCAGGTCATCCGGGATGGTTACGGTCAATTTGCTCATTTCAGCTTTCTCCTTTTATGCACCTAGTTTGTTGTTATAGTAAGCGGCCAGTTTTCCAAGATTGATGTACCACTTCACCCCGGACTGGAATGCGATGTCCGGATTTTCACGACATACTCGGCGAAGATAGTAAGGCGGAAGCTTCATGATTTCACTTGCCTGTTTGATGCTGACAATTTGTGGCAGGACAATTTTTTCTACAACGCAACCCGCCGTCTGACGATCAAGCATACATTCGTTCATTTTACATTCTCCTGTTCTTAAGCTGAATTTGCAATCTCTTTTTGTCATTGATAAGTTGTTTTTCGATTGCAAAGCAAGCATATCACAAGTGCGATGACAAAGCTATTCACGAGAACCAACGATAATGAGATGCATAACTCGGCGATTATGCCCATAACCAACAATTTATGATTTTATGTTTATTACCACATGGTAATCACCACCTTAAAGTGAAGCTAAAAAGTTGATTGCGGAAGGCGGAATTATATCTGTTGCTCGGGTGCGAGGAATTGCCCCCGTCAAAGTGACTACCTGCAATTCCTCGCGCACCACCTTGCGGATGCTTTCTTCCAGCCTATCCGCTTGTTCTGCCGCAAGGATGGCTTGTACCAGAAACTCCTTGCGGCGGGCTGACGGCATCTGCTGCAGCAGCTCCCATGCGCGGCGGTGTTGCGGGTCGTTTAGGTTCGGACGGAAAACATACTGCGGGCGTTTCATGCCTCGTTTTTACGGCGCGACACGGCGGCCAACGCGCGCTCGAATCCGACCGCGTTCACCTTGTCGTCCAGCAGGAAAATCGTCTTACAAAGGCCATCTTTGGGGCTGAGGTGGCGGCTCACCACCGATGCGCTGCCGCCCAGCAGCACGGCGGGGATAGCGTGCAGGTCAAAGCCAGCTTCCATAGTGGCAGACAGCAGATGTTCGGTGTACTTGCGCCCCTGCCGGTTCACAATGTCACGCACCGCCTCGCGGACCGTGCAGGGCTGACCTGCCAGCATATTTTCGATTTGGGCATCCGTCAGCGACAGCCCGGTTTCCCGGCGCACCTGCTCCCGAATATCATCCACGCAGCGGATCATGCCGAGTTCCAGACTGTGCGCAGTGTCAGCCGCAGGGATGGCGTTGTCGATGCGCATGAGGTCCACTGTCCAGCCGCCCAAGTCCATGAGGAGCATAGACGGTTCGTCCTGCAAAAGCCCTACTTCGGTCATGAGGGCGGCGTAGCCCTGTGGGAAGACAGCAACTTCTTCGATGGTGATGCTGTACTCCACACCCTCGAACTTGTAGTTCACAGGCTGGTTGCTACGCAGCAGATAATCTTTGAACTTGGGTTTGTCGCGTCCGAAACTGGTCAGCGGCAGACCCGCCGCGATTCGCACCGAGCATTCGGGCGGCAAACCGCGCTGCTGAATCTCCTTTGCGATAGCTGCCAGTGTCAGCAGGTAGTAGTTGTCGTTTACAGTTTTGTCCCGCTGGATAGGCTGCCGCCCGGAGCCACAAACAAAAAAGCACCCGCCAAACTCTAAGAGTCCTTGGCGGGTGTAGGGTTCGTGTTCTCCGTAGCTTGTCAGCCCAGCCGGGAACGAACAGTGGGCTGTTTTGATGGCGTAGTAGCCGTGGTCGATGCCGATAATGATGCTCATGGGAAATACCTTCTTTCATTTCAAAATCTTTCGGGAATCTATAATAAACGGCGGGGGAGAATAAGTCTCCCTCGCCGGAATTTTCTTTGCCAGTCACAGAAATAAAAATAGAGGGGAAATTCCCCACTGTTCGGTGGACCAGGGGCTTTCGACCAGCCCGATTATTTTCTATATGAAAAATGTCTAGTTAAAACTAGTGCAAAGAACTTTTCAAATTCCAAAAGAGATGCTATACTTTATTTTATAGTATAAATCATTTTAATCGAAAGCTGACTAAGCCCCCAATTTAAAGACGAGGAATCACAGCATATGCAAGATTTAATATCTAACCCCCAAAGTCGTCCATTGGTTTTTATAAGTCATCGTTCCACCGATAAAACTGTTGCAGAAATTCTGACGACCTTTTTATGTGGAGTTGGCGTGCCAAAAGACGCTGTATTTTGTTCATCTCTGCCCGGAAACGATATTGATCAGTGCATTTCGAAGGAGGTTAAGGAGGCGCTGAAAAGCAGTGCGGTTAATATTGCAATTTTGTCTGGCGATTACTACGAGAGTGCCTACTGCCTTAATGAAGCAGGAATTCTTTGGTTTCTTGACAATATTCCTGTTATTCCCATTACACTTCCGGAAATTGATTCAACAAATATGCGAGGCTTTCTAGGGAATGAATACAAATTGCGGAGTCTTGATTCTGACGCAGATATTTCTTATATCTACGACACAATTCAAGAAAGTCTGGGACTTTCCTATGTAAAGACTAGTTTCTTCGTTTCAGAAAGTTTAAAACTCAAACACAGCTATTCTAATTATCTGAGTAGTCGTACTACCCATCCTGTGCCAACCCTCCCGCAAAACAATCCCACGCCATCATCAACGGACCTTTTGTCTCGCGTAACCACTGACGATGAAAGAATCATCCTATACTATATTGCGAAGAAGGAAGTTCGTAAAGCCTCTTTCCAATCCATCTCGGATTGGTTGACTCAAAATGAAATTTTTGGCGTAAATATTGAAAATGCGTTTGATTTGCTTTCGTCCAATGGGCTTGGAAAAACTTCAGATGAGAATGCTTCTATATTTGAATTATCAATGGATGTATTTCGGAAACTCACTTCAAATACAATATTATTCGTCACACGGTTACACCCTTATATCAAAAAGCATCAAAAGCTTGCAGCCATCACGTTCAAGAACCTGTGGAAACAAAACAGCCTAGATTCTACACAGAAGCTGTTCGTTGCGTACCTTCAAGATAATAAGGTGAGTCATTTAGGCGCTCGATGGATGGAAGCCAGCCAGATAGCAGATATTGAGCAATGGGAAAACAGAAACGGTATGGATGCTATTCTTTCGCTTGCATACGGAAAATGTCTGGAATTTTTCATAGACAATAATTTAGTCTATGCAAGTGCATGGACTTCCTATGACAATCCTAAAGAATATACATTGTATGCGTCTTTACAGAATTGTTTGTTTGCTCCTTCAAGCGAATATTCAAATCTTTCAAAAGAGATAAAAGAGGAATATCTTTATCCGTTGCCATTTTGACTTTAACAATTTTACGCGTCACAGAATGTGCGCTTTACCAAAGACAACTGTACTTTTTTATTTGATTCTGATAAATGTGCTATTTAATTGCTAAAAAATGTGATGTCCACGGCTGCATTGCACTGAAAACCACTCACGGCCAACATCTGGCGGACTTCAAGTATGCATTGGATAACGCTGTCAACGGCAGCAGAATCCAGTTTGTGACCATCAGCCGCCCGACAGCTTATGGTAAATACGCGCCGTATCGTTTTGTACACAGTGAAGCGGAGCTTGCTACGCAGGTGTGGGCTATGCACACATAGTCAACACCCTCTTCATAACTTTTAATCTCACTTTTCTTGTTTTTATGGGACTCATGTTAGACAATTAAAAGAATTGCATTTGCTATTTTAGAGAAAAGCGGTTATAATCAATACAATATTATGTATCCGTCTGCGTATACTTGTTGGCACTTCTTTTTGATTCACAAGTCTCTGTGTAATGTTTTTCTTTATTTCCAATAGTAGATTGTTACTAAGATTATTAAGCGAACCCTAAGATTCCATTTGGGAGAGGAACTATTTATGAAAATCAAGCAGTTGGTTTTGCAGAATTTCATGATTTTTGACTCTATCGATGTCGAATGGTCGTCAGGAATTAATGTAATAATAGGCGAAAACAGCACTGGAAAGACTACGCTCTTAAAGGCGTTATATTCTTTGGTAAAACCATATGGACGAAAAGACTTTTCAAAGTCTACTCAACCGCAGCAAGAAGAGATGATTGTTCGTAAAATGGTCGGTGTCTTTCGTCCCGATGGGGGTAAAATAGGGCGGCTAGCAAGTCGTAGGCAAGGCTCTTCAAAAAATCTAACGGCTCAAGTTAGTATGCTAGAAGGAGACTGCATCTCAGTCTCTTTCGGTAGTCGAAGCTCAAATCATGCAGATATTTCCATTCATTCGTCGGGAAAAGTTAAGCCTATCGATCCTGTGTACCTTCCTCCCAAAGAAATGATTTCTGCGACGGAGCACTTTCAAAGTTTGTATGAAGAGTATCATATTGATTTCGAAGAGATGTATTATGATTTAACAAAGCTTCTTGACAAGCCTTTGAAAAAAGGGGCAAATACAAGCGAACAAAACGAAGTGCTTTCAAAATTTGAAGACAGCATAAAAGGGAATATTGTTCAACGAGACAAGAAGTTCTATCTTAACGTAGAGGGAAAAGGCTCTTTTGAAATGGGGCTGGTTTCGGAAGGTTATAAAAAGCTGGCAACTATTGTTTATTTGATTCAATCTGGAAGTCTCAGTAAGGGATCCGTTCTATTTTGGGATGAACCCGAAACAAATATGAATCCTAAAATGGTTGAACCTATTGCTCAGGCTCTTGGTGCTCTTTCACGAGCAGGTGTACAGATCTTTGTTACAACGCATGACTATTTCACAATGCAAAGCTTAAATCTTATCGCTAAATATCCTCATGGAAAACCCGTAGATGTTCAGTTCGTTTCCCTGTACCATGATAGTGATGGTAAAATCATGATGGAAAAAGCGAAGGATATCAATGATTTAACCCATAATTCCATTATGGAAGAATTTGATGCGCTATATAACCGGGAGCAAGATTTGATATATGATATTAACTGAAGGAAACTTACGTTTTACTTTTTCGTCGGATTATGCGATTAAATTTGATGACACATTCTTTTATCGTAAATCTTTTAACCCTATGCCCGGAGCTAAAGGTGTGGATTTCATTTGCGATTCCAATGATTTCTTACTTTTTCTTGAGGTAAAGGATTGTCTTGGCAGAGAAGCTGAGAACCGCTGGAGGATAGCCCCGAACAATGAAAAGAGAGACTCCATTCCATCAAGTACCGATAAATCAGACAGAGACAGTTTAGATATTGAAGTCTCTCATAAAGTTGCTATGACAATTTCCTGTTTATTGGGTGCGCAGACCTATAGGGAGAAGCGTATAACAAAGGCCGAAGAACTCATTCCATATGTGGAGGCTTTGGAAGATTGCCGCATTGCTCAGAGGAGCAAGCCATTATATGTGGTGCTTCTCTTGGAAGGCGATTTTGGATCACAAACAAGAAATAAGGCTATGATAATGTATAGAATCCAGCAGTACCTTGAGAAAAAATTAAAATGGTTAAACTGCAGAATTTCTGTTGAAGATACCAGTACGTATAGCAAAAGACTATTCAGCATTGAGCGCATAGAATAGCCATTACATCTATATTTTCAACCAGCAACAATTAGCTTAGGATTCTCTCAGTGAATTCCTATTTTCTTTCCATTGAACCCATCTACCAACTCATCTACGGACAGCCATTCTGGTTGAGAAACGCTGCGAAAATTACTACACATTATCTAAAATCAGTTGCTCTTATTTGTGGAATACCAACAAAATTTTACGGTGATTCCGAAATTTTTACCAGCGATGCTTTCTCATAACCGCTTGGTCCCGGGTTCAAGTCCTGGATGGCCCACCAAAAACAAAGTACCTACGCCAAAAATCAGGGCGTAGGTACTTTGTTTATTTGGGGGGATTTCTGCCTTTTTATACTGCTGCGTGTAAATCATAAGTGTTGTGCTTGATTGTGCGTGTCCCGCCTCTGCGGCTGCCGTGACAACACCAATGTCAGGGTTGGACATCAGCAGCCTGACGAAGGTATGACGGGACATGTGAGGATGTAGTTGCTTGATTCCGGCTTTCTCTCCGATGATCTTAACGGTCTTATTGCATCCGTCTGGATTGAGCGCCCATCCGTGGTCATCTGCAATCACAAAGTTGTTCCCTTTCAGTTTTGCAATAGAGTTACGGGCGCTCTGCCTTTCATGGTCTTATCAAGAAAAAGCAGGAGAACAAATCTCCATCTTTCCATTTTTGCGATGTCCAGAGGATGGTCAGCCGTCCGAAACCCGCCCAAGGGTACGGCTCCATGATGCCGGGAGTGCCCCGTGCCGGGCCGGTCAAAGGCGCGTCCCGGTCGCAGTCAAGAAGCTCCATTCTCACAGCCATATAGTTGCAGCGCTTGCTGATGACCTCTGCCGCGCCGGTAGATGAGATAGGCGAACAGCTCTTTGGCTCGCGTTTGATTTCGTCCGTCATGGCGGCGGCCTCCTTATTTTTTCGTTGTGTACCATCCGAATGGATGCAAAAGAGATACACAAAACGGGAAATTTTTTGCAGAGTGTGTCGCTTTTGCACCCATTTCTGTGGTATATTGGAGGCAAATCAGAATTGGCCATTGACTGGATAAAGGAATGAGAACATGAATACCCTGAAAAAAACCGCAGGCGCGGCGCTGCTGCTGGGTTCGCTGGTGTGCCTTGTGTGGATGGTGTGCAGCACCACCCAGTCCGTTTTGTCCAAACCCATGCAGCTGCACTTTGCCGGGGAGTACAGCCCAGACGGCGAAAGCTGGCAGACGCTGGAGGGAGCGGACCTCTCCCGCTGGGAGGGCGATCTGTACCTGCGGGGACATTTTGACTGGGATATTCCCGAAGGGCTGCGCATCTCCTGGTATCAGGACCACATCGGGGTGAGCATGACCGTCAACGGGCAGCCGGCGGGCATCGACACGGTGGCCTGGTACATGGAGGAGGACGGCAGGGTGCCGCCGTATGTCTGCGGCAGCCGGTGGGATTACCAGCTTTCCCCCGGCATCCTGCCGGAGGATGTGGTGGAGTTCCACCTGTACGACCCCCACCGCCACGGCAACAGCGGGTCGTTTGCGGAATTTCTGGACAACATCTACGTCACCGGCAACACCTCCGTCGTGCTGGAGGGGTATCTGAGCCCCTACAGCGCCCCCCTGCAGGGGTTGGGCGTCATGCTGCTCATCGTGGCGCTGCTGGTGCTGGGCGCGTCGCTGGCCTCGCTGCTCATGCGCATCCCGCTGGGGGTGGCGCTGTGGAACTACGGCTTTCTGTGCCTGTTCACCGGCGGCTTTATGGTGCTGGATACCGTGGGCATCTCCTTTGTCAGCGAGCTGGTGGTGTTCAACACCTGGGGCAAGCTGCTGTGCGCCATGCTGGCGGTGTATTTCGGGCAGCTGTGCCTGTGCGGAGCGCTCACCGGGCGGCGGCGCACGCTGGCGGATGCGGCCATGACGGCCTCCGCACTGCTAGACTGTGTGCTGGTGGTGCTGTCCGCCGCAGGAAAGCTGCTTTTGTATGACGCGCTGTTCCCGTGGAAGCTTTCCCAGCTGGCGCTCTGCCCGCTGCTCATGGGCTGCGCGGCGGCGGAGCTGCACCGGGGCGACAAACGCGGCACGGCGGTCTCCGGGCTGGTGCTGTCGGCGGCGGTGCTGCTGGACATTGCCGGGGTGGGCGCGTCCATGTTCTCCCACGCCAGCTGCACCAAGCTGGTGTTCCTGCTGCTGTTTGTGGTGCAGATCGTCACGGCGGTGCGGCACATCATTCTGGATTACCGGGGCTCTCTGCGGGCGGGCCAGCTGGAAAAGGAGCTGGAGGACAGCCGCATTGCCGCCATGCTCAGCCAGATGCAGCCGCATTTCCTGTACAACGTTCTCAACTCCATCTACCAGCTGTGCGAGGTGGCCCCCAAAACCGCGCAGGACGCCATTGTGCATTTCTCGGATTATCTGCGCAACAACATGGCCTCGCTGGAGCAGAAGGAGCCGATCTCCTTTGAGGAGGAGTACCGCCACGTGCAGACCTATCTGACGCTGGAGCAGATCCGCTTTCCCAGCACGCTGCGGGTGGAGGAGGATATTCAGGCCGCGAATTTCAAGGTGCCGCCCCTGACGGTGCAGGTGCTGGTGGAAAACGCCGTCAAGCACGGCGTCACCAAAAAGCGGGGCGGCGGCACGGTGACGGTTGCCACCAGAGAACTGCCGGACTGCTGGCAAATCAAGGTGCAGGATACCGGCAAGGGGTTTGACCCGGCCCGTTACGGTGAGGACGGCAAGCCGCATTTCGGGCTGCGCAATGCGCGGGAACGACTGCGGCTGATGGTGGGCGGCACGCTGACCGTCACCAGTGCGCCGGGGCAGGGAACGACAGCGGAAATTCGCATCCCCAAAGGAGGCAGCGTATGAGAATCATTGCGGTGGACGATGAAGAACTGGCACTGGATCGTCTGATGACGGCCATCCAGCAGGCCGCGCCGGGGGCGGAGCTGCACGGCTTTTTCTACCCGGAGGACGCGCTGGCCTTTTTGCAGGGCAACGGCTGCGATGTGGCCTTTCTGGATGTGGAGATGGCGGACGTCAGCGGGGTGGAGCTGGCCCGGCAGCTGAAAGCCTGCAACCCCGATGTGAACATTATTTTTGCCACCGGGTTCAGCCATTACCGGGACGCGGCCTTTGACCTGCACGCCAGCGGCTACTTGACCAAGCCCATCACGGCGGACAAGGTGCGCAAGGAACTGGCGGAGCTGCGCCGCCCGGTGGCGCAGGCCAGGCGGATGCGGGTGCAGACCTTCGGCAATTTCGAGGTGTATGTGGACGGCAGGCCGCTGGAATTCAAGTACAGCCGCACCAAGGAGCTGCTGGCCTATCTGGTGGACCGGCGGGGCTCGTTGTGTACCATGGGGGAGATTCAGGCCATTCTGTTTGAGGACGAGATGGGCCACGAATCCTACCTGAAAAGCCTGCGCCGGGATCTGCAGGTCACGCTGGAGGAGGCGGGCTGCGGCGGCGTGCTGGTGCGGCAGTGGGGCAAGCTGGCGGTGCAGCCCAAGACCTTTGACTGCGATTATTACGACTGGCGGGAGGGGCGCCGGGAAGGGCTTTCCTACCACGGCGAGTACATGACCCAGTACAGCTGGGGCGAGGAGACCAACGCCCTGCTGGCAGGGGAGGAGTGAACCCTGCCCGCTACGGCAGGTTGTTCAGCTTCAGACAAACCATGGTGATGTCGTCAAACTGGTCGGCTCCGCCCACAAAGGAATCCACGCTGGCACGCACGGTTTCGCAGGTTTCCTGCACAGAAAGACCCTTCCGTTCATTCAAAGCGGAAAGCAGCCGCTGTTCTCCAAACAGCTCCTGCCTGCCGTTCTGCGCCTCGGTCACGCCGTCGGTGTAGAGAAAAATCTCATCGCCGGGCCGCAGCTGCAGCTCGCAGGTGCGGTAGGGGACCTGTTCCATGCCCGCCAGAACGAAGTTGGGTCGGGCTTTCAGATAGGCGTATGTCCCGTTCTGAGAGCGGATAAGCGGCGGATTATGCCCGGCGTTGGCATAGCGGAGCAGACCTGTCCTCAGATCGAGAAGCCCCATCCAGGCGGTCACAAACATGCCGGTATCGTTGCCTTCGCACAACTTGCGGTTGGTGCGGGCAAATACCTCGTTGACCTCCAGACCGGCCTCGGCAAAGCCCTTCAGCATGGTTTTGGTCGTCATCATAAACAGGGCGGCGGGTATGCCTTTGCCGGAAACGTCGGCAATCACAAAGGCCAACGTGTTCTCATCCGGCAGATAGAAGTCATAAAAATCTCCGCCCACTTCTTTGGCAGGCTCCATCAGGGCGTAGATGCTGAAATCACTCCGTTGGGGATAAGGCGGAAATACCGAGGGCAGGGCCGAACGCTGGATCTGCCGGGCAAGCTCCAGCTCTTTGTCGATGCGGGCCGCCGCCTCGTCGATATAGCGCTTCAAGGTGACCACGGTGGCGTTGATGTCATCGGAAAGGGAGGAAAATTCCTCGTTGGAACGGACATCGACTGTCACATCCAGATTGCCGCCGGAGATCTGGGACAGGGAACGGTTGATTTTCTGGATGTTCTCCACCACCAGCTTTTTGATCAGGAAGTAGATTTGGGCGAACAGGGCCGCAAACACCAGCGTTTCCATAAAGGCGAGGATATAGACCGACACATCCCGGGAGAACATGGCTTCGCTCACCGGGAGAACCGCCACGATAAAATACCCTTCGGTTTCCGCGAACATACAGAAGGAGGCGGCGCCGTAGACGTCGGCCTTAAAACACGCGCCCTCCTCAAACCGCTGACCGGTGTAACCGATGAGGCCGATGTTCTCCCCTTCATGTCCGTCCCGGTCGCTGACGATGGTCCCACCTTCGTCACAGATCATGATGCAGCCGTACTGCCCGATGTGGCGGTTTTTGGCGGCGGTGACCACCTGCTCGCCGATTTCCCGCTGGAAGCGCTGCGCGTCGTAGCCCACCTGCAAAAACCCGCCGTTTTCCAGCGCGATCCCGGCATATTTGCGGGAGAGAGACGGGTCATAGGCGGTGGGCTGGTAGCTCTGGACGACAGCCGGCGTATCGGACAGCAGCGGCAGAAATTCCGCTGACTGCTGACCGTTGGCCATATCATAGCCCACAAAATCCGGATAGGTGCTGGCCGTAATGATGCCGCTGCTGTCCACCAGATTGATTTCTGACACATCGTATTTCTTCGCCAGCCGGGGCAGCTCGGTTTGGGGCGTCTGGCTGTCCAGCTCGGAAGCGATCTGGCTTGTCAGAAGCAGCAGATGCGTATCCGAGGCGTCCTGGATCGCCTGACGCACATCCTGCAGATTCAGATTCAGCGTGTAGTTGGCGGTGGCGAACGCCAGCCGGGTCTGAAAGAACCAGGTAAATCCGCCGGTGGCGGCAAAGGCAAGCACCACGCAGAGCAGCAGCCAGCGCTGAAACGTCTGCGCTATTTTTTTTGCCGAGCGGTCCTTCGGCTGTTTTCTGCGCAGCGGCCCTGTGACCGCAAGGAGGGAGGCCATGACGGACAGGCTGTTGGCAAGGAGCATGGGAACGGCGCAGCTGCGCACCACCTCAAACGCGCGCTGAAGCTCATTCAGATGCGTCAGAAACACCAGCAGCATAGAAAGCACTTCCACGGTGATGCCCACAGCCAGACCATAAAACCAGGAGGCCCGCTTGTTGTCCAGCATCAGGCGGCGCACAGCCGCACCGATCAGACCGGCCAGCACCGTCCCCAGAGAACCTGCCAGCCGGGTGAAGGTACTGGCGCCCCACAAGACGGCAAACCAGCGCTCCGCACCGCCGATGAACCCGGCCAGCAGTCCGGCGGGCCAGCCGAACACCAGCCCGGCGGTCAGGGGCGCGGCATCCCGCACGCTGAACACCGCGCCGTTCAGCGGGACGCCGGACTCTGTTGCCAGGACCGCCAGAAGCCCGAAGGAAACGCCGATGAGCAGCTGCTTTGTCCCATACGGCAGCGACGCAAAGCGCGTTCGTTTCTCCGCTCTGTCATAGACGATGGACAGCAGGACAGGCAAGACCCCTGCGGTCACAGCCCGCAATAGCGTGATGGCCATATCAGATCCTCTCCATTCCCGGTATTTTTAGGATAGATACTTAAAGGATAGCAGACAAATGGATGCAAAAGAGACACAGAAACCGGCCGATTGTGTATCTGTTTTGCATTGATTTGTCTGATGCGGTACAATGACGGAGACAGCGCGTTGAAGCTGACATACCCGAACCAAATCAAAAGGAGCTGCCTCATTGAGACAGCTCCTTTTCAGTCGAGGTGACAGGACTCGAACCTGCGGCCTCGTGGTCCCAAACCACGCGCGCTACCAGCTGCGCAACACCTCGATATGATTATATTATTATAAACCATCCCCGCACGCAAGTCAAGCTTGAGCAGCGGCGGATTTTGGCGTATAATAGGGGTATCCTGACCGGAAGCGGGTGTGCGTATGGAAAAGCAAAACAAATGGAAGGAACTGGGCCTGTATTTTTCGGGCTGTGTCAAATGGCTGGCGCTGGCGGTGCTGGTGGGGGTGCTGGTGGGGGCCTGCGGAACGGCCTTCGGCGTGGGACTGCACTGGGCCACCCAGACCCGCACCGCCAACCCGTGGCTCATCTGGCTGCTGCCGCTGGCGGGCGTGGGCATCGTGACGATGTACCGCACGGCGGGCCAGCCGGGGGGCGGGTCGGTGAACGCGGCCTTTGTGGCGGTGCGCACCAAGGTGGTCATGCCGCTGGTGACGGCACCGCTGATTTTCATTGCCACCATCGTCACCCATCTGTTCGGCGGCTCCGCCGGACGGGAGGGCGCGGGGCTGCTGCTGGGCGGCTCGCTGGCGGGGCAGCTGGGCAAGCTGCTGCGTCTGGATGACACCGACTGCCGCATGATGACCATGTGCGGCATGGCGGCGGTGTTTTCCGCCATTTTCGGCACGCCGCTGGCGGCGGTGGTGTTCACGCTGGAGGTCGGCTCGGTGGGCACCATGTACTACGCGGCGCTGGTGCCCTGTCTGGTGGCGGCGCTGACGGCGCTGGGCGTGGCGGGTCTGGCGGGTCTGGAACCCACCGCCTTCGCCCTGACGCAGACCGTTGCCATGTCGCCCGCGTCGGTGGCCAAGGTGCTGGTGCTGGCCACGCTGGCGGGCGGGCTGAGCATTCTGTTCTGCGAGCTGCTGCACGCCGCGCCGCGGCTGTACGCCAAAGCGTTCCCCAACCCCTACATACGCGCCGCGGCGGGCGGCGCGCTGGTGGCGGTGCTGACCTTCGTGCTGCACACCACCGACTACAACGGCGCAGGGGAGCATGTCATCCATGCGGCCATCGCCGGGCAGGCGGTGCCGTGGGCGTTCGTGCTGAAAATGCTGTTCACCGCCCTCACGCTGGGGGCCGGGTTCAAGGGCGGCGAGATCGTGCCGCTGTTCTTCACGGGGGCCACCTTCGGGTGCGCCGTTGCGCCGCTGCTGGGCCTGCCCGCGGGCTTTGGCGCGGCCATCGGGTTGGTGTCGCTGTTCTGCGGGGCCACCAACGCGCCGCTGGCGTCGGTCTTTCTGGCGGCGGAGCTGTTCGGCGGCCAGTGCCTGCCGCTGTTCGCGCTGGCCTGCGCGGTGTCCTACGGCTTCTCCGGCTATTTCAGCCTGTACAGCGAACAGCGATTCATCTTCTCCAAGCTGCGCGCCGAACCGCGGGAACATGAATAAATAAGAACCCGGCCCCTGTCGCGGGGCCGGGTCTTCTTTTTGTCAGCGGGTCAGGATGCCGCGCAGGTCGTGGATGGCATGGCGGGGGCACTTGACGGCGCACATGCCGCAGCTCAGGCAGAGCGCCTCGTCAATGATGGCGCGGTTGTCCGTCACATGGATGGCTCCTGCGGTGCAGGTCCGCTCGCAGATGCCGCAGCCGATGCAGCTGACCTCGCACTGTTTGCGGGCGTCCACGCCCTTGGCCCTGTTGGCGCATTTCACGGCAATATAGTTGGCACATTCGTGCACCCGGATGATGCCCTGAGGGCAGGCGCGGGCGCAGGCGCCGCAGCCGATGCATTTGTCCTCGTCCACCACGGCGATGCCGTTTTCATTGAGGTGGACCGCGTCAAATTTGCAGCTCAGCACGCAGAGGCCGCAGCCCACGCAGCCGTAGGTGCAGGCATTGCGGCAGCTGCCGTTGCAGGCCACAAACGCCGCTTTGTAGGGGAAACGCTTTTTGATCGCCATTAGTGACCCTTCCTTTCATACGGCGTGTTGGCCAGCGGCAGGCTGTAGCGCCGCTCGTGGTCGTAGCGGAAATAGGCGTCCGCGATGGCTGGGGCCGTGGGGATGGAGGTGATCTCGCCGATGCCGATGGCGCCGCAGGCCACGTTCAGGCCGGGCTTGTCCACCACAAGGGCCACGATCTCGGGCAGCTCGTGGGCGCGGAACAGCCCCAGCGAGCCGTACTTTTCAATGGGCTTGCAGTTGCCGTCGATGGGGTACTGCTCCCGCAGGGCGTAGCCCATGGACATGACCACGCCGCCCTCGATCTGTCCCTCGCAGGACAGCGGATTGACGGCCTTGCCCACATCGTGGGCGGCCACCATGCGGGCCACGCGGCCGGTTTTGGGGTCCAGCTCGCAGAGCTGGGTGGCGTAGCCGTAGGCCACGTGGGACACCGGGTTGGGCACGTTGGCGCCCAGCGGGTCGGTCTTGGCCAGATACTCGCCGTAGTAGGTGTCGCCTACCATGTCCGCCAGCGTCTTGCCGGCAGCGCGGGCCTCCATGAACTTCTCGCAGGCGCGGCGGCAGGCCTCGCCGGTGATGAGCGTCTGGCGGGACCCGGAGGTGGTGCCGGAATCCGGCGAGATCCAGGTGTTGCTGCGCTCATAGACGATGTCATCCCGGTGCAGGTCGGTGTTGGTGACCACCATCTGCACCAGCACGGTGCCAAGGCCCTGCCCGATGCAGGACGCGCCGGAATAAATGTGGACCTTCTGGTCGTTTTCGATGACCAGCTTGACGCGGCCGGTGTCGGGGATGCCCACGCCCACGCCGGCGTTCTTCATGGCGCAGGCCAGACCCACCGGCCTGCCGGCGGCCACCGCCTCGTCATAGTAGGGCTTGACGGCCTCCAGCGTTTCCACCAGACCGGTGGATTCGTCCACGATCTGGCCGTTGGGCAGCACGCCGCCCGGACGGATGGCGTTGCGGTAACGGATTTCCCACGGGGTGATGCCCACCTCGTCCGCCATCATGTTGAGCAGGGTTTCCGTCACGAAGCAGGTCTGGGTGACGCCGAAGCCCCGGAACGCGCCGGCCGGCGGGTTGTTGGTGTAGTAGGCGGTGCCCTCGATTTCAAAATTCTGGTACTGGTAGGGGCCGGCGGCGTGGGTGCAGGCGCGCTCCAGCACGGGGCCGCCCAGCGAGGCGAACGCGCCGGTGTCGGAAATGACCTGCGCCTTCACGCCCTGAATGATGCCGTTCTCATCGCAGCCCATGGTGAAGTCCATCTCAAAGCGGTGGCGCTTGGGATGCACCAGCAGGCTTTCCGCCCGGCTCAGCTTGACCTTGACGGGACGGCGGGTGACGTAGGTGAGCAGTGCGGCAAAATGCTGCACCGTCATGTCCTCCTTGCCGCCGAAGCCGCCGCCCACAAGGGCGTTCTGCACCTTGACCTTGTCATTGCCCAGCAGCAGTTTACACTCGTGCAGCGTCTGGTGGGCGGACTGGTCGGTGGAGTAAAGGAACACATCCCCGTCTCCGTCGATGAAGGAAACGGCGCACTCCGGCTCCAGGAAGGCGTGCTCGGTCCAGGGGGTCTCAAAGTGGTGGGTGATGACGTGCTTGGAGCGGGCGATGGCCCCCGCCGCGTCGCCCCGGCAGATGTGCTTGTGGGCGCAGACGTTGTCCTGCTCCTCGTCAAACACCTTGGGAGCACCCGGCGCGGCGGCCTCCTGCGGATTGTGTACCGCAGGCAGCACCTCGTATTCCACCTTGATGAGCTTTTTGGCCTTTTCCAGCGTGTCCCGATCCTCGGCGGCGATGAGCGCGATGGCGTCCCCCAGATAATGGGTCAGCCCGCCCACCGGGATGAGGGTGTATTGGTCATGCTTCAGGTGGCCGATCTTGTTTTCGCCGGGGATGTCCTCAGCGGTGAGCACCGCGGCCACGCCGGGCAGCGCCTTGGCGGCGGCGGTGTCGATGGACAGCACCCGGGCGCGGGGGTGCTTGCTGCGCAGCGCACCGCCGTACAGCATACCGTCCGGGTAGTAGTCGTCGGGGTAGAACCCGGTGCCCAGCACCTTTTCCTCCACGTCCACCCGATGCACGCGGGAGCCAAGCTGCCAGTCGTCGGCGCTCTTTTCGGGAATGACGCCGGTGCGCAGGATTTCTCCCGCCAGCTTGACGGCGGCCACGATTTTCACATAGCCGGTGCAGCGGCAGTAGTTGTTGCGCAGCGCGTAGCGGATCTCCGGCTCGGTGGGGTCGGGGTTTTTGTCCAGCAGGGCCTTGCTGCACAGCACCATGCCGGGGATGCAGAAGCCGCACTGCACCGCGCCGGCCTCGCCGTAGGCGAAGGTGTAGACCTTCTGCTCCCACTCGGTCAGGCCCTCGATGGTGAGGATGCTGCGGCCCTCCAGCAGATCGGTGTCCGGCACGCAGGCCTTGCAGGGCTCGCCGTCAATGAGGACGGTGCAGGCGCCGCAGGCACCCTCCGAGCAGCCATCCTTGGCGCCGGTCAGATGCAGCTCATCCCGCAGAAAACGCAGCAGCTTCTGGTTTTTGGCGGCGGTCACCGACCGCCCGTTCACGGTAAACGTTGCCATGGGTTCCTCCTTGGCTTTGAAAAACCGCAGGGGAGTGGCGGCAGCGCCACTCCCGCTGCAAGGGGGTGTTACTTCAACAGATAGGAATAGTCCTTCGCCACGGTCAGAATGAGTTGGCGCAGGTCCTCATACAGGCCGCAGGCCGCATCGGCGGCGTCGTACTCCTTGACGGTATCGCCCAGACGAACCAGCACCTTGCTGCCCTCCAGCGGCAGATAGCCCGCATTGGTGGAGTTGTCGAAGTCCTCGCGGCTCCAGAACAGGGTGAACTTGTCCTTGTAGGGGCGGCTGTCGTAGGGGCAGAACACGCCGCAGTTGCCGCACTCGTTGCACATGCCGTCCACGTGCAGGATCTGGCGCTGACGCTTGCCGGGCACCTGAATGGTCACATTGGCCCGGTTGGGGCAGACGCTGGCGCAGGTCTCGCAGACGGTGGCGCAGCCCAGGCAGGGGCTTTCGGCGTCCAGCACGCCCTTCTTGGCGCGAACGGCGGCCTCGTCGGGGTTCATGTTCTCGGACAGGTACTTGTCAAAGTCCACGCCCGCGATGGCGCTGGCCACCTTGGCGGCGTCGGCGATGGCCTCCACCACAGTGGCGGGGCCGCGGCGGCAGTCGCCGGCGGCGTAGACATGGACGGCGGCCTGCAGCCGGCTGTCCACCACGGGGCGGCCCTTGGGGTCCAGCGGGGCGTTGCAGGATTCGTACAGCATGCCGTCAATTTTCTCGCCGATGGCGGCGATGACGGTGCTGGCGGGGATGTCCGCCGTTTTGCCGGTGTCCACCGGGCTGCGGCGGCCGGAGGCATCGGGCGCGCCCAGCTCCATCACGGCGCAGGTCAGCTTGCCGTCCTTCACGCCGATGGGAGCCAGCAGTTCCATGAACTCCACGCCGTCCTCGATGGCCTCGGCCAGTTCTTCTTCGTCGGCGGGCATGTACCGCTTGGTGCGGCGGTAGACCAGCCGCACGTTCTCCACGCCGGGAATACGCTTGGCGGCGCGGGCGGCGTCCATGGCGGTGTTGCCGCCGCCGATGACCACCACGTCAGCGCCCAGAGAGAGCGTCTCGGGGGCGTTCTTGGCGGCGTCCAGGAAGCCCAGCACGTCCATGGTCTCGCCGTATTTCAGCCCGGCATTGCCGTGTTTCCAGGCGCCCACCGCAATGATGACATCGGTGTAGCCCTGCTCGGTCAGTTCCTTGACGCTGTGAATTTCGGCGCCGGTGACGAACTTCGCGCCGTAGGCCTTGCACAGCGCCACGTCTTTGTCGATGGTCTCGGCGCTGATGCGGAATTCGGGGATCACATGCCGGACGATGCCGCCCAGCGTGTCGCGGCGCTCAAACACCGTCACATCCACACCGGCGCGGGACAGGAACATCGCCGCGGACAGGCCGGCGGGGCCGCCGCCGATGACGGCAACCTTTTTGCCGGTCTGGGCGGGAGCCGCTTTCAGAGTGGGCAGCACCGCGTCAAACGCGCCGTTGGCGGCGGTGAGCTTGGCGCTGCGGATGCCCACCGCGCTCTCGTAGTAGTTGCGCATGCACTTGTCGGCGCAGTGGTGGGGGCAGAGGGTGCCGGTGATGAAAGGCAGGGCGTTGCGCTCCAGAATGATGTGCAGCGCGTCCTCCAGACGGCCCTCCCTGACAGCCCGCAGATAGCCGGGAATGTCCTGCCCGATGGGGCAGCCACCGCGGCAGGGGGCCTCGTAGCAGTCAATGAGCGGCACGGGGCGACCATTCTTGCGGTTCGGCAGCGGCTTGATGGGCTTGCGGTAGCGGGGCTGGCTGGCCACGGCCTCGTCCAGCGCTTTGACGGCGGCCACGTCCACGCCCGCAAAGGCGGCGGTGCCGCAGTCCATGAGGATGCTGCCGATCTGGCCGAACCGGTCATAGCCGCCGGGCTTCAGCACGGTGGTGGCCATGGTGATGGGCCAGATGCCCGCGTCAAACAGGGCGCGGATGTTGCCCGCGTCGGCGCCGCCGGAGTAGCTGATGCGCAGCGTGCCGTCAAACTCCTCGGCCACCTTGCGGGCCAGCGCGATGGTCAGCGGGTAGAGGGAACGGCCGGACATGTACATCTCATTGCTGGGCAGCTCACCGGCGGCCACGTCCACCGGGAAGGTGTTGGTCAGCTTGACGCCGAATTCCAGCCCGTTTTCTTTGCACAGGGCGATGAGGCGGCGGAACATGGGCACCGCGTCGGCCCACTGCAGATCCTCCACAAAGTGGTGGTCGTCAAACACGATGTAGTCAAAGCCAAGGCTGTCCAGACGCTTGCGGGCAAATTCGTATCCCAGCAGGGTGGGGTTGCACTTGACGTAGGTGTTCAGATGCTTCTCGGTGATGAGGTAGGTGGCGATGCGCTCGATCTCATCCGGCGGGCAGCCGTGCAGCGTGCTCTCGGTGATGGAGTTGGACACGCGGGCGGGGATGCTGTCCACAAAGGCGGCGTCCACATGGGTAAAGCGGGCGGCGTTGTCCAGCAGCCACTCCCGGCACTCGTTGAACACGGGGGTGGAGGCGGCGTTCTTCATGCCCTCGATGTAGGCATCCACCTTGGGGGACTGGATGCCCTTCAGATCGTAGCCCACCGACATGTTGAACACGAAACCGTCCGGGTCGCCCAGACCCAGCTCCTTCGCCAGCACATGGCAGGCGAACCACGCCTTGACGTACTCGTCAAAGGCCTGGGACACCGTCAGCTCGGTGGACCACTCGCAGTTGTAGCACTCGTCCCCGGCGGTGATGCAGGGCTTGTTCACGCACTTGGACAGCTCCTCGCCGTCCATGATCTGCACGGTTTTCAGCTCAAAGAACCGGGAACCCGCCGCATAGGAGGCCACGATGTTCTGGGCCAGCTGGGTGTTGGGGCCGGCGGCGGGGCCGTAGGGGCTTTCGATCTTCTCGTCAAAAATGGGCAGCGCCTCACCGTTTTCGTGGCGCACCAGCTTGGACACGCCAAAAATGGTGCCCTGCTTTTTGTATTCGGTCAATGCCCAGTCCATCAGCTGGCCAAAGGGCATGGGTCTCATGATATCACTCATGGTTGTTTCCTCCTTCTTAATATACGCGGTGGTTCAGTGCGCCCCACAGCTGCTTGCTCTGCTCCATGGTCCAGGCGTTGATGAGCTCCTCGTCGATGCCCACGAACTCCCGGTCCTTGTACAGCACCTTGCCGTTGATGATGGTGGTGCGGCAGTTTTTGCCCATCATGCCGAACAGCATGTGGCCGTCGATGTTCTCGTCGCTGAACGGGGTGAACGGCTTGTAGTCCATCACGATGACGTCCGCCGCCGCGCCCTCCTTTAGCACGCCCACCGGCTGCGGGAAGTACTTTGCCGCAATGGCGGCGTTGTTCTCAAACAGCATCCGGGTGCCCTCGCACCAGGCCACGTTGGGCAGCGCCGCGTTGTGGCGCTGGATGGTCAGGAATACCTTCAGGCTCTCCAGCATGTCGTGGGTGTAGGCGTCGGTGCCCATGCCCACCAGAATCCCCTTGCGCATCATCTGCAGCACGGGCGCGCAGCCCACGGCGTTGCCCATGTTGGATTCCGGATTGTTCACCACCATGGTGCCGGTCTCCTTGATGATGTCCATCTCGGCGGGGCTGACGTGGATGCAGTGGCCCAGCACGGTCTTATCGCCCAGCAGGCCGTTGTACAAAAGGCGGTTGATGGGGCGGCAGCCGTAGTTGCGCAGGCTGTCGTACACATCGTTCATGCCCTCGGCCACGTGGATGTGGAAGCCGGTCAGGCCGTCGTTGGCCTTCACCATCTCCTCAAAGGTCTTGTCGCTGATGGTGAACAGCGCGTGGCCGCCGAACATGGCGGCGATCATGGGGTCCTTCTCCTTGGCGGCCCAGCGGGCGAACTCGGCGTTCTCCGCAATGGACTCCCGGCACTTTTCCTCGCCGTCCCGCTCGCTCACCTCGTAGCACAGGCAGGCGCGGATGCCCAGCTCTTTGCACACGTCCTTGATGGCGAACAGGCTGCCGGGAATCTCGGCAAAGCTGGCGTGATGGTCAAAAATGGTGGTCACGCCGTCCCGGATGCAGTCCAGCACGGTGGCGTAGGCGGACGCCCGGGTGCCGTCCAGCGTCAGATGGCGGTCGATGTTCCACCAGGTGCCCTCCAGCACCTCCAGAAAGTTGGTGGGGTTGTTGCCTGCGATGGCAAGACCCCGGGCCAGCCCGGAATAGATGTGGGTGTGCGCGTTGATGAGACCAGGCATGATGACGCCGCCCTTCGCGTCCACCACCTCGGCGTCGGGGTAGCGGGCCTTCAGTGCGGCGGCCTCGCCCACCGCGGCGATGGCGGTGCCGTCAATCGCCACTGCGCCGTCCTCAAAGTAGGGCTGGGCGGCATCGCGGGTGATCAAGCGTCCGTTCGTTACCAAAAGCATAACAGTTGCCTCCTTTATGTTTTTATCAGCCCGTGCGCAAAGCACTCCGTTTCAGCTAACGTAAGCCTAAAATTTTTCTTGCAAAAGAAAATTCATTTGATTATAATGAAAGTAAATTGATAGGAAAGAGGGATTTGCCCATGTTGGCCTTAGAAATCAAGTTTTGTCTGCAGATGGCCAAGGCCATCGCCGCCCAGTTCGGCCCCAACTGCGAGGTGGTCGTCCACGATCTGGGCACCAACGAACCGGAACATTCCATTGTCGCCATCGAGAACGGGCATGTGTCCGGCCGCAAGGTGGGGGACGGCCCGTCGCAGGTGGTGCTGGAGGCGCTGCGCAGCGATACCCGCAAATTGCAGGATCGCCTGGCCTACCTCACCAGGACCGAGGACGGGCGCATCCTGAAATCCAGCACCGTGTACATGCGGGACGAGAATGGCAAAGCCATCGGTATTTTTTCCATCAACTACGACATTTCCGCCATGAAGGCCATGGAGGAAGTCATCCACAGCTTTGTGGGGGTGGCCGCGCCGGAGAAGGAGACCCCTGAAATCACCCACAGCGTCAGCGAGCTGCTGGAGCAGCTCATCGAGCAGAGCGTGCGTCTGGTGGGAAAGCCGGTGGCGCTGATGAACAAGGAGGACAAGGTGCAGGCCATCCGGTTCCTCAACGACAGCGGCGCGTTTCTCATCACCAAGTCCGGTGCGCGGGTGTGCAGCTACTTCGGCATCTCCAAGTACACGCTGTACAGCTATCTGGACGAGGCCAAGACCGAGTAAGCTTTTATGATAGGCAGGAGAGGCAGCCCGCCTCTCCTGCAATTTTTTACTGTTTGTTCGCCTTGGGCAGGGTCAGGTTGAGCAGGATGGCCATGATGGCGGCGACCACCACGGAGGAGGAGCCGAACACGGTGTTGACCCACGCAGGGAACCCAGCGCCCTGCAGGCAGCCGCTCACCTGAGTGATGCCCACGCCCAGCGCCACCGACAGACCCACCACGGTGCGGGTGCGGCCGTCAAACCCTTCCTGGGTAATCATGTGGATGCCGGTCATGGTGATGGTGGCGAACACCGACAGCGTCGCGCCGCCGATGACGGACTGCGGGATGGTGGTGAGCAGGGCGCTGAACTTGGGCACAAAGCCGGCCACCAGCAGCACGCCCGCCGCCAGAGAGAAGACGATGCGGTTGACGACCTTGTTCAGCGTGACGATGCCCACGTTCTGGCTGTAGGAGGCGGTGGGCAGGCCACCGATGAAGGCGCCCAGAATGCTGGACAGGCCCTGCGCGATGATGCCGCCGCTCAGCTCCTCGTCGGTGGGAACGCGGTCCATGCCGCCCATGGTGGTGGAGGTCAGGTCGCCGATGGTCTGCACGGCGTTGACCACGTAGACAATGGCCAGAGACACGCAGGCGGCGGGAACGAACTGAATTTCAAAGGGCATGACCTTGGGCAGGGCGAACCAGTTGGCGGTGCCCACGCCGGAGAAGTCCACCATGCCCATGGCCAGCGCCATCGCGTAGCCCACGATCATGCCGAACAGCAGGGAGCCCTGCTTGAACAGGCCGGTGGTGAAGTTGTTGAGGATGACCACCACCGCGAAGGTGACCAGCGCCACCGCCCAGCACTGCACGCTGCCGAAGTTGGCCGCGCCGGAGCCGCCCGCCATGTACCGCACCGCGGTGGGATACAGCGAAAGGCCGATGGTGAAGATGACGGTGCCGGTGACCACCGGCGGGAACAGCTTGCGGATCTGCTTGACGAAGATGCCGAACACGATGGCTACCAGACCGCCGACGATCTCCGCGCCCAGAATGGTGGGCAGGCCGAACTCCGCGCCGATGGAGGTCAGCGTGGGCACGTAGGCGAAGCTGGTGCCCATGATGACGGGCAGGCCCGCACCGATCTTGTGGAAGATGGGGAACAGCTGCAAAAAGGTTGCGATGGCCGTCATCACAAGGCTGGCCTGGATGAGCAGCGTTTTTTCCTCCGGCGCAAGGCCGCAGGTGCCGGAAATGATGATGGCCGGCGTGATAACGCCCACCACCGCAGCCACGACGTGCTGCAGGCCAAGGGGGATCAGATGGTTGACGGGGGGAACAGGACCGCGGAAGGTAAACAGGGTCTTGTCCTCTGCTGTGCTGAGATTGCTCATGAATGCTCACCTCATAAAAATTTTTTATCCGTTCAAACAAAAAGTTTGTCTAACCCTATGATACACCCATATGCCACAAAAAGCAAATGATTTTCTCTTTCTATAACGCCAAAAATTTGGGCTGTGATTTGGGCAAACTGCCGAAAAAAGTCATACTTTTGCAGGAGATACCTTATTTAATAGGGGGCCCGGCGGAAAAAAGGCCCGCTTGCACCCCGGCGGGCAATCGTGCTATAATAGAACCAAACAATTTGTTAGGTGCCATGATGCAGGACAGATACGGACGAACCATTGATTATCTGCGGCTGTCCATCACCGACCGCTGCAATCTCCGCTGCCGCTACTGTATGCCGGACGGCGCGCCGCTGCTTGCCCACAGCGACATTCTGACCTACGAGGAATTTTTGCAGGTGGCCGCGGCAGCCGCGGCGTTGGGCATCACGAAATTCAAGGTCACCGGCGGGGAGCCGTTGGTGCGCCGCGGCTGCGTGGAGTTTCTGCGCCGCCTCAAGGCGCTGCCCGGGGTGGAGCAGGTCACACTGACCACCAACGGCCTGCTGCTGGCCCCCGTGGCGGGGCAGATGGCCGCACTGGGTCTGAACGGGGTGAACATCAGTCTGGACGCGGCCGACCCGGCGGCGTTCGCGGCCATCACCGGCTTTGACAGGCTGGGGGAGGTCAACGCGGGCATCGACGCGGCGCTGGCGGCGGGGCTGAAAACCAAGCTGAACTGCGTGCTGCTGCCCGGCTGCGAGACCCGCCTTGTGCCGCTGGCTCGCTATGCCGAAAACCGCCCGCTGGACGTGCGGTTCATCGAGGTCATGCCCATCGGCGCGGGAGCGGCCCAGCCGGGGCTGAACCGGGATGCCGCTCTGAAAATTTTACGGCAGGTCTGGCCCGACCTGCACCCCGTCACGGAACACCGGGGCAACGGCCCGGCGCATTACTACGCCGCCGAGGGCCTGACCGGGCGCATCGGCGTCATTGACGCGGTGAGCCACAAATTCTGCGCCGGGTGCAACCGGGTGCGGCTCACCAGCACAGGACGGCTGAAGCCCTGCCTGTGCTACGGCGAGGCCGCCGACCTGCGCGCCGTCTTGCGCGAAAACCCGGCACAGCTGCCCGAAGCGCTGCGCCGTGCCATCTTTGAAAAGCCCCGCGCCCACTGCTTTGAGGACGCCGCCGCTGTCACCGAGCGCCGGGGCATGAGCCAAATCGGAGGATAAACCATGGGAAAGGTCGTTGCCATCTGCACCAGCGCGGTGCGGGGCATCCAGAAAACGCCGGTGCAGAGCGCGGAATTCAAAGTGGACTGGGGCATCACCACCGACGCCCACGCCGGGCACTGGCACCGGCAGGTGAGCCTGCTCAGCGCCGATCAAATTGCCGCTTTCAACGAGAAGGGCGCGGGGGTACAGCCCGGCGCCTTCGGGGAGAATCTGGTGGTGGAGGGCTTTGACTTCCGCGCCCTGCCGGTGGGCACGCTGCTGCGCTGCGGCGAGGTACTGCTGGAGATGACCCAGATCGGCAAGGAGTGCCACAGCCACTGTGAAATTTACAAAAAGATGGGGGACTGCATCATGCCCCGGGAGGGCGTGTTTGCCCGCGTGCTGGAGGGCGGCACCATCACGGTGGGGGACGAGATGACCCTCCAGCCCCGCACCGCGCCGCGGCCGTGGCAGGCGGCGGTCATCACCCTCAGCGACCGCAGTGCCAACGGCGTGCGGGAGGACAAAAGCGGCCCCGCCGTGGCCGCCCGCCTGACGGAAAACGGCTATGCGGTGGTGGAGCAGCTGGTGCTGCCGGACGAAGCCGCCGCGCTGAAAAAGCAGCTGATCCGCCTGTGCGACCAGCGGCAGCTGGACCTGATCCTCACCACCGGCGGCACCGGGTTTGCCCCCCGGGACGTCACCCCCGAGGCCACGCTGGCGGTGGCGGACAAGCAGGTTCCCGGCATTGCCGAGGCCATCCGCGCCGCGTCGCTGCAAATTACCCGGCACGCCATGCTGTCCCGGGCGGTGTCGGTCATCCGCGGCAAAACCCTCATCATCAACCTGCCCGGCAGCCCCAAAGCCTGCATGGAAAGCATGGATGTGTTTCTGGACACCATTCCCCACGGCCTCACCCTGCTCCGGGGCGAACAGGCCGACAAATGACAAATATGGTTCCCGCGTGTAAATCCACGCTGGTACATAAAATTCTTTGAAATATAGGAGAAAACAACCATGCGGAAACTCACCGCACTGCTGCTGGCCCTCATCATGGCCGGCAGCCTGACCGCCTGCGGAGGGGCGGCCAGCAGCACCCCCGCGTCCTCCGCCGCTGAACCCGCCGCCCCGGAGGAGACTGCCCCCGCCGAGACCGGCCTGTCCGGCGAGATCATCGTCTTTTCCGCCGCCTCCATGACCGAGACGCTCACCGAGCTCAAGGACACCTTCGAGGCCGCCAACCCCGGCGTGACCATCACCTACAACTTTGACTCCTCCGGCACCCTCAAGACCCAGATCGAGGAGGGCGCGGACTGCGACCTGTTCATCTCCGCCGGCCAGAAACAGATGAACCAGCTGGACATCGAGGCGGACGCCGCCGTCAACACCGATGGTCTGGACTTTGTGGACGGCGCCACCCGCATCAATCTTTTGGAAAACAAGGTCTCCCTCTGTGTGCCGGAGGGCAACCCCAAGGGCATCGACAGCTTTGACGCGCTGGCCGAGGCACTGAAAGCCGGCGACGTGCTGCTGGCCATGGGCAACAGCGACGTGCCGGTGGGACAGTACACCCAGAAAATTCTGGCCTATTACGAGCTGAGTGAGGAGGAGCTGGCCAACGCGGGCTGCATCACCTACGGCACCAACGTGAAGGAAGTCACCACGCAGGTGTCGGAGGGCAGCGTGGACTGCGGCGTCATCTACTGCACCGACGCGTTCAGCGCCGGGCTGACCATCGTGGACTACGCCACCCCCGAAATGTGCGGCCAGATCATCTATCCTGCCGCCGTGCTGAAAACCGCGCAGAATCCGGACGCTGCCAAGGCGTTCCTGGACTACCTGACCGGCCCGGAGGCCACGGCCGTGTTTGAGAACGTCGGGTTCTCTCCCGCAGCGTAACCCGATCACCCGTAGGGGGCGGCGTCCCCGACGCCCCGCAGGCTGTCCGGAACGCCGCCCTCTTATTTTTATTTGAGAGAAGGAGACCGACCATGGACTGGTATCCCCTTTGGAACTCACTGCGCATTGCGGCCATCAGCTGCGTGCTGGTGTTTTTCGCGGGCATCGCGGCGGCCTACTACGCTGCGCGGCTGCCCCGCACCGTCAAGGGCGTGCTGGATGTGGTGCTCACGCTGCCCATGGTGCTGCCGCCCACCGTCTGCGGGTATTTCCTGCTGCTGGTGTTCGGCACCAAGCGCCCGCTGGGCATCTGGCTGGCGCAGTTCGGCGTCAGGTTTGTCATGAACTGGTACGGCGGCGTGCTGGCGGCGGCGGTGGTGGCGTTTCCGCTGATGTACCGCACCGCCCGGGGCGCCTTTGAGAGCTTTGACGAAAACCTCGCCTACGCCGGGCAGACGCTGGGCCTGTCCAACACCTTTATTTTCTGGCGCATCCGCATGCCCGCATGCCGGCAGGGCATTCTGGCGGGCACCGTGCTGGCCTTCGCCCGGGCGCTGGGCGAGTACGGCGCCACCAGTATGTTCATCGGCTACACGCCGGGCAAGACCGCCACCATCTCCACCACGGTGTACCAGCTCTGGCGCACCAACGATGAGGCGGGGGCTTTCCGCTGGGTGCTTGTCAACCTTGCCATCTCGGCGGTGGTGCTGCTCATCGTCAACCTGCTGGAGGACCGCCAGAAGGCGGGCAGAAAGGCGGTGCGCCGATGAGTCTGCTGGTGGACATCCGCAAAACCTACGGCGCGTTCACGCTGAACGTCCGCTTTGAGACCGAGGACAACGCCCCCGCCGTGCTGGGCCTGCTGGGAGCCTCCGGCTGCGGCAAAAGCCTGACCCTGAAATGCATCGCCGGTGTGGAAACGCCGGACGAGGGCCGCATTGTGCTGGACGGCGTGACGCTGTTTGATTCCCACAAAAAAATTGACCTGCCGCCCCAGAAGCGGCAGGTGGGCTATTTGTTTCAAAATTACGCACTGTTCCCCAACATGACGGTGCGGCAGAACATTCTGTGCGGCCTGTGCCGGGAAACGGACAAGGCCCGCCGGGAACAGGAGGTGCGCCGCGTGCTGGCGCTGCTCCAACTGGAAGGGCTGGAACACCGCCGCCCGCACCAGCTGTCCGGCGGGCAGCAGCAGCGGGTGGCGCTGGCGCGGATTCTGGTGAACCGTCCCAGGCTGCTGCTGCTGGACGAGCCGTTTTCGGCGCTGGACAGCCACCTGCGGGACAAGCTGCAGATGGAACTGCGCGGGCTGCTGGCGGACTTTGGCCATGACGTGCTGCTGGTGACCCACAGCCGTGACGAGGCGTACCATCTGTGCCGCCGGGTGGCGGTGCTGGAGCGGGGGCGGCTGTTGGCGGTCAAGGCCACCAAGGCGCTGTTTGCCGACCCGGGCAGCGTGGCGGCCGCCACCCTGACGGGGTGTAAAAACATCGCTCCGGCGCATAAAACCGGCGAATACGAGGTGGAGGTGCCCGACTGGGGCATCCGTCTGCAAACCGCGCAGCCGGTGGGGGACGGGGTGAAGGCGGTGGGCATCCGCGCCCACTATTTCAACACCAAAACCGCGCAGAACCGTTACCCGGTGGCATATCTGGGCGAGATGGAGGAACCGTTTGAGTGGATCGTGGAGTTCCGCTACGAGGGCCAGCGCCCCGGAACGCCGCCCATCTGGTGGCGCATCCCCAAGGATCGCCGTCCCCAGACCTTCCCGCCGGCGCTGGGCGCCGCCCCGGTGAACGTGCTGCTCCTGTACGAATAAAGCGCCCGCCTGTCACAGCGTTCCCGCCCGCACCGCGATCAGCTCCGCCGCGATGGAAACCGCGATCTCTCCGGGCGTCTGCGCGCCGATGGCAAGGCCGATGGGCGTGTGGACGCGGCGGAAATCTTCCTCCCCAAAGCCCATGACCCGCAGCCGGGCGTTGACGCTCTCGGTTTTGCGGCGGCTGCCCATCACCCCGATGTACCGCGCCGGGCTGCGCAGGGCAAAGGCCTCGCACTCCAGATCGGCGTGGTGGCCGTGGGTCATGATGCACACATAATCCTGCCCGGTCAGCGGTGCGTCCGGCGCGCCCGCCGGGTACAGCCGCACCTCCGCTGCGGCGGGGAAGCGGGCCTTGTCGGCAAACTCCGGCCGGTCCTCCAGCACCACGCAGCGGAATTCCGCCGCCGCCAGCACCGGCACCAGCGCCTGCGCCACGTGCCCGCCGCCAAAAATATACACGGTGCCCGCGGGGCACAGGGGCAGCGCAAACACGCCCTCCCGGCTGGGGCAGGCGGGGGTCTCCTGCACCGCGATGCCCCCGGCATCCTCCAGCACCAGCCAGCCGGGCCGGTTGTCCGTCACGGCCTGCAAGGCGGCGGCCAGAACAGGGCGGTGCGCCTCGCCCAGCGGCAGAAACAGCAGCTCCACGCTGCCGCCGCACACCATGCCCGCGTCGCCGCCCTCCCGCAGATTTTCCGTTTTCCGCAGCGGCTTTCCCGCCGCCAGCACCTCGCGGGCGGCGGCAATGGCGCGGCCTTCCACCGCGCCGCCGCCCACCGTGCCGCACAGCCGCCCTTCGGCGCCGACGGCCATCACCGCGCCCGGCCCCCGGGGCACCGAGCCTTGAGAGGACACCACCGTCACCAGAACAGCGGGCAGGTGTCCCAAAAGCGTTTCCAAAAGCTGTTTCATGGTTCATCCTCAAACACAAAATGACCGCTCTTGCCGCCGGATTTTTCCGCCAGATGGATGCCGGAAAGCACCATCCCCCGGTCGGCGGCCTTGCACATGTCGTAAATCGTCAGCAGCGCGGTGGTCACGCCGTTCAGCGCCTCCATCTCCACGCCGGTCTTGCCGTCGCATTGGGTGGTGCAGCGGGCCTCGATGGTGTGTTCCTCGCGCAACATCGTAAATTCCACGCGGCATTTGGTCAGCAGCAGCGGGTGGCACAGCGGGATGCTCTCAAAGGTTCGCTTGGCGGCCATGATGCCCGCCACCTGCGCCACGCCCAGCACATCGCCCTTTTTAGCGCGTCCTTCGGCCACCATGGCAAAGCAGTCGGCGCTCATGGTGATGCGCCCCACGGCCACCGCCTCCCGGTGGGTGACTGCCTTGGCGCCCACGTCCACCATCACGGCGTTGCCGTTCTCATCGATGTGCGTCAGCATCTTCAGACCCCCTTGCCGAACCCGCAGTTGGGGAAATGGCACTCCGGGCAGTTCAGACACAGCCCGCCGTTGCCGTACCCCGCCAACTGGCCGGCGGTGACCGGCTCCTCCGCCAGAAGGTAGGGCAGCACCAGGTCCAGAATCGTCCGTTTCGCGTACATCACGCAGCCCGGCAGCCCGCAGACCGGCCGCCCGTCCGGCATGTAGGACACAAGGAACATCGCCCCCGGCAGCACCGGCGCACCGTAGCTGACGATGCGCGCCCCGGTGTTTTTGATGGCCAGCGGGGTGCGGTCGTCGGGGTCCACACTCATGCCGCCGGTGCAGAACACCATCTCGCAGCCCGCGTCCAGCATCCGATGAACCTCGGCGGTGATTGTGTCGGTGTCATCGCCGGGGGTGGCGGTGCAGAGGCACTCGCAGCCGAACGCCGCCAGCTTGGCCTGCAGAATGGGGGTGAATTTGTCCTCGATGAGACCCTTTTTCACCTCGCTGCCGGTGGCCACGATGCCGAATTTCTTGCGTTTCAGCGGCAAAAGCCGCAGAATGGGCGCATCGCCCGCCAGCGCTTTGGCCTGCGCCATCTTTTCCTTTTTGATGACCAGCGGAATGATGCGGGTGCCGCACAGCTTGTCGCCTTTGTGCACCACGAACCCGCTGGAGCGGGTGGCGATCATCAGCTCACCCATGGCGTTCAGCGCCCGCAGCCGGGGCAGGTCCACCAGAAACAGCCCGTCCGCGTCGGCGGTCAGCTCGATTTTGCCTTCCCTGGCCTCGCCGGCCCGCATGTGTTCGTTCCGGCAGATGTCCCGCAGAATTTCCGCCGCCTCGTTTTCGTGGAGCATGGTGTCGTCGTTCTCCCAGACGTAAAGATGCTCCTTGCCCACCGACAGCAGCACCGGGATGTCCTCCGGCTGGATGATGTGTCCCTTGCGGAACACCGGGCCTTTACATTTGCCGGGAATGATTTGGGTGATATCGTGGCACAGCACCTGTCCCACGGCGTTTTGAGTTTCCACCAGTTTCATGGTTTCACGACCTTTCCGGTTTCTATTATAGTACGCGCGGCGTGCGCCGCGCAATAGCATCTTTCTATTGCAGTATCGGAATTTTCTATGAAGGAGGCTACCTCTATGCAGACCATTTATCTGGACAACGCCAGCACCACCTTTCCCAAGCCGCCGCAGGTGGTGCAGGCGGTGACGGAGTACATGACCGCCAGCGGCGTGAATGTGAACCGGGGCTGTTACGCGGCGGCCTACTCGGCGGAGGAGCGCCTGCTGGAGACCCGCCAGCTGCTCTGCGAGCTGTTTCACGGGCCGGACTGCCGCAATGTGGTGTTCACCAAAAACGTCACCGAGAGCCTGAACCTGCTGCTAAAAGGCTTTGTGCGTCCCGGCGACCACATTCTGGTCTCCGCCATGGAGCACAACGCCGTCATGCGGCCGCTGGTGCAGATGGGGGCGGACTTCACCCGTGTGCCCTGTGACGAAACCGGCGCGCTGCGTCTGGACGCGCTGGAGGGTTGTCTGCGCCCCAACACCCGCGCTGTGGTGATGACCCACGCCAGCAACGTCTGCGGCACGGTGCTGCCGCTGGAGCAAGTGGGGGCGTTCTGCAAAGCCCACGGGCTGAAATTCTTCGCGGACTGCGCCCAGACCGCCGGCGTGCTGGACATTGACATGCAGGCCATGGGGCTGGACGCGGTGGCGTTCACGGGGCACAAGGGGCTGCTGGGGCCGCAGGGCACCGGGGGACTGGTGCTGTCGGAGGAGCTGGCGGAAACGCTGCCGCCGTTTCTGGCGGGGGGCACCGGCAGCGTCAGCCACACCGAGGAGATGCCCCGGTTTCTGCCGGATAAATTTGAGCCGGGCACCCCCAACCTGCCCGGCCTGATGGGGCTGCGGGCGGGGCTGCTGTTTTTGCAAAAGACCGGCCTTGCCGCCGTCCGCGTCCACGAGCTGACGCTGACCGGGCAGTTTTTGCGGGGCCTTGCGCCGCTGGAGGCGGCGGGCAGGCTGCGGATTCTGGGACGGAGGGACACCGAACACCGCACCGGCGTGGTGAGCGTGCAGACCCCCGGCATGGATGAGGCGCTGGCCGCCGCCGCGCTGGAGGAGCGATTTGGCATCCTGACGCGGGTGGGGCTGCACTGCGCGCCCGCCGCCCACAAAACGCTGGGCAGCTACCCGGCGGGCAGCATCCGGTTCAGCTTTGGATGGTACAACACGCCCCGGCAGGTGGACGCCGCGCTGGAGGCCCTGCGGGAGGTTTGCAATGGAACTGAAACAGCTTGAATGTTTTGCCGCCGTGGTGAAATACGGCAGCTTTACGGTGGCAGCGCAGCACCTGTACCTGTCCCAGCCCACGGTGAGCGCCCATGTGCGCACGCTGGAGGAGGAGCTGGGCCGCCGCCTGCTCATCCGCACCACCAAGTCGCTGGAGGTGACGCCCAAGGGCCGGGAGGTGTACGACTGCGCGGTGAAAATGCTGTCGCTGCAAACCCGCATCCGCCGCGCCTGCGCCCCCGACGAGGAGCACATCATCCGGCTGGGCGCGTCCACCATTCCGTCGGCGTACATCCTGCCCCAGCTGCTGCCGGAGTTTGGCCGCCGCTGCCCGGATGTGTATTTCACCGTCACCCAGACCAACAGTCAGGGCGTGGTGGAAGGGCTGGCGGACGGCATTTTCGACCTTGGCCTGCTGGGCATGAAGGGGGACGACCGGGTCACCTGCATCCCCTTCTGCGAGGATCGCATGGTGCTCATCGCGCCGGTGAACGAGCGGTTTCTTGCGTTACAGCGGGAAAAAGACCCGCTGCCCACATTGCTGCATGAGCCGATGATCTTGCGGGAGAAGGGCAGCGGCAGCCTGAAAACGGCGGACAGATTTCTGGCGGGGCTGGGCATCACCGAGGACAGTCTGACGGTGGCCGCCCGGGTGAACGACCAGGAGGCCATCAAGAATCTGGTGCAGAGCGGGCTGGGGGTGTCGCTGGTGTCGGAGCGGGCGGCCCGCAGCGCGGTGGAGGAAAAGCGCCTGCTGCAATTTGAGCTGCCGGTGGAAAGCCGCCGCCACCTGTATCTGGCCTACCGCCGGGATTACATTTTGCAGCCCCACATCAAGGCGTTCTGCCGCTTTGTGGAAACCTCCAGCCAATGAAAAAGCCGCCCCGGACGTGCGTCCGGGGCGGAGAAGTGGGCCTGTGGATTTGTTGGACAAACTTGAATTTGAAAGGAGCGTTTTCAATGGCAAGCAAGAAAGTCGAAATGTATGCTAAAAAACGATATGAATTAGATGAAATCAAAAATAAAATCAAAGAAGAATTTGATAAACATAAGTTCTCCAATGTGGAGTTCAAAGACGAAATTATACGTGAATTGGGAGACACCAAAACACTACTATTAATTTTTGAAAACTGGTTTTTACGAACAGGAAGTTATGCCAGTTTAGTAATTATGTTATCCGAGTATCAGGGGTATCAGAGTGCAGATATTATTGCCACTGGTGGTAAAGAAGCTTTCTTTTCTTTTGGTGCAGAAGGTGACTTTGCAAAGTTTGGAGAAGATGCTTTGAAGAATTTAGGCTTTCAAGGAAAAGTTAGATAAATTCCAATTTGCAGTTCTGTCTATTTCCATGGTACCACACAACAGGATAAAATACAACAGCCACAGCAGCGCAGACTGCTGTGGCTGTTCGGGTCTTTGGGCGTTACGCCTTGACGGCGATGCACTCGATCTCCACGAGGGCGTCCTTGGGCAGGGCGGCCACCTGATAGGCGGCGCGGGCGGGGAACGGCTCGGTGAAGAACTCGGCGTAGACGGCGTTCATGGCGGCGAAATCACCGATGTTTTTCAGCATGACGGTGGTCTTGACCACATCGTTCATGGACGCGCCGGCGGCGGCCAGAATGTTTTTGATGTTGGTCAGGGACTGGCGGGTCTGGCTGGCGATGTCCTCGCCGGCAAAGGCGCCGGTGGCGGGGTCGATGGGCAGCTGGCCGGACACAAACAGGGTGCTGCCCGCCTGAATGCCCTGAGAGTAGGGACCGATGGCGGCGGGGGCGTTGGGGGTGGAAATCGCGTTGTTCATGGGAAAAACTCCTTTCTGGTTATCGGGCGACATACTGCCCGGCGATGGCGGCGGTCGGCTCGCCGTTTTCGGCGGCCAGCGTGCCGTTGACAAACACATACTTGGCGCGGCCCACGGCGGCAAACCCCTCAAAGGGGGTGTAGTCCACGGCTTGATGCTGGTTTTCGGCGGAAATGCTCCACCGGGCCTCCGGGTCCCACACCACCACATCAGCGTCGGAGCCTTCCGCCAGCGCGCCCTTGCGGGGATACATGCCGAACAGCTTGGCCGCGTTGGTGCTGAGCAGCTCGCACAGCTGCATGGCGGTCAGATCGCTGCCAAAGCTCGTGAACATCAGCGCGGGACGGTGCTCGATGCCCGGCGCGCCGTTGGGAATTTTGGTGAAATCCTCTTTGCCGTAGGCCTTCTGGTCGGCAAAGCGGAAGCTGCAATGGTCGGTGGAGATGGTGTCGATCTCGCCGTTCTCCACGGCCCGGCGCAGGGCGGCCACATCGTGGGGGCTGCGCAGCGGCGGGCTCATCACGTACTTGGCGCCCTCAAAGCCGTCCAGATGGTAGCGGCTCTCGTCCAGCAGCAGGTACTGGGGGCAGGTCTCGGCGTAGACGGTCTGGCCCCGGCGGCGGGCGGTGCGGATGACCTCCAGCCCCAGCGCGGTGGACAGATGCACCACATGCACCGGTATGCCCGCCATGCGGCCCAGCCAGCACAGCCGGTCGATGGCCTCCGCCTCCACCTCGGCAGGGCGGGTGACGGGATGGTTCTCCACGCCGGTGCGGCCCGCGGCCACCGCCTTGCGCTGCAGGGCGTTCACCACATCGCCGTTCTCGCAGTGCACGCCGATGATGCCGTGGAAGGGCTTGATGGCCTCTAAAATATCCAGCAGCTCATCGTCCCGCACCCGCAGCGCGTCATAGGCAAAGTACGCCTTGAAGGAGGTCACGCCGGCGGCCCGCAGCGCGCCCAGCTCGGCTTTGGTGCGCTCGTTCCAGTCGGTGATGGCCATGTGGAAGGCGTAGTTGCAGCGGGACACCCCCGCCGCCTTGTTCTGCCACACCGCCAGCGCGTCCATCAGGGTGCCGCCCTTATCCTGGGTGGCAAAGTCGCAGATGGTGGTGGTGCCGCCGCACGCCGCGGCCAGCGTGCCGGAGGCAAAATCGTCGGCGGTGTCCATCACGCCGTTGTTCAGGTCCAGATGGGTGTGCCCGTCGATGAAGCCGGGGAACACCCAGCAGCCCGAAGCGTCAAAAATTTCGTCCGTGTCCTCACATTCCAGAAAATCAATGTGGGGCGCGATCTGGACGATCTTGCCCTCGTCCATCAGCAGGTCCGCCCGCTGGGGGCCTGCCGGGGTGATGAGGGTGCCGTTTTGTAGGATCGTCATGGGAGAAAACCTCCTTTGAGGTTCATTATACCATAGATTTGAGAATCCGAAAAGCAGGGGCGCACACTGTGCGCCCGCAATTTTTTACAGATGGATCTGGGTGCCGGTCTCGCCGGCGATGCCCTCGCGGGCCTTCTCCAGAAGCGTGATGAGGGCGGTGCGGCCCGGCTTGCTCTCGGCAAACTCCAGCGCGGCCTGCACCTTGGGCAGCATGGAACCGGGGGCGAACTCGCCGTCCGCAATGTACTGACGGGCCACGTCGGGGGTCAGCTCGCTGAGCCACTGCACGTCCGGCTTGCCGAAGTGGATGGCCACCTTCTCCACGGCGGTGAGGATGATGAGGCAGTCGGCGTCCAGCTGGCGGGCCAGGCAGGAGGCGGCAAAGTCCTTGTCGATGACCGCCGCGGCACCCTTGAGGTGGAAGCCCTCGGTCTTGAACACCGGGATACCGCCGCCGCCGCAGGCAATGACCACCAGACCGGCGTCCACCATGTCCTGAATGGACTGAATTTCCACGATGGACTGGGGACGGGGCGAGGCCACCACCCGGCGGTAGCCGCGTCCGGCGTCCTCCACCACGGAGTAGTCGCGCTCTTTCACCAGCACGTCGGCTTCTTCTTTTGTCATAAACGCGCCGATGGGCTTGGTGGGCTTGGAGAAGGCGGGGTCGTTGGCGTCCACCTCCACCTGGGTCAGCACGGTGGCGACGCCCTTCTGGATGCCGCGGCTGAGCATCTCCTCCCGCAGCGCGTTCTGCAGGTCGTAGCCGATGTAGCCCTGGCTCATGGCCACGCAGACGGACAGCGGGCAGGGAATGTATTTTTCCGGGTTGGAGCGGGTCAGCTCGGTCATGGCGTTCTGGATCATGCCCACCTGCGGGCCGTTGCCGTGGGCGATGACCACCTCATGGCCCTGTTCAATTAAATCCACGATGGCGCGGGCGGTCTGGCGCACCGCGATCATCTGCTCCGGCAGATTGTTGCCCAGCGCGTTGCCGCCCAGAGCGATGACGATTCTTTTTCCCATAGTAGTTACACCTCAAAATGAACGGGGAAAGCCCGCCCTTTTTTCGGGCGGGCTTTCCGGTTTTATAAACGGAGACAGGAGTTGAAAATGGCAGAATTATTTGTTGAAGTGACGGGGGGTGCCGCGCTCCTCCAGAGCCTTCAGGGTCGCCTGAGGATCCTTGCACTTGGCCAGCAGGATCATGGCGGCGATGATGTAGGGCTTGTAGCTGGCCTCCTTGTACAGGGGGTTGCGGTAACGGTCGAACACGCTGGCCTCGACCTCGCCGTCCTTGCAGGAAACATCGTTGATGTCGGCGGGCAGGCAGTGCATGTACAGGGCCTTGCCGTCATGGGTGGTGGCCATCAGTTCCTCGGTGCAGCACCAGTCCTTGTGCTCGGCGTTCTGGGCCAGCAGCTCCTTCTCCAGAGCCTTGATGCCCTCGGTGTCGCCCTCGCCGTACAGGTTGGTGCGCTTCTCCATGGCGGCAAAGGGCGCCCAGCTCTTGGGGTAGACCACGTCGGCGTCCTTGAAGGCCTCCGCCATGTTGTTGGTGCGGGTGAAGGAACCGCCGGACTCGGCAGCGTTCTTGCGGGCGACCTCCTCGACCTCGGGCATGATCTCATATCCTTCGGGATGGGCCAGCACAACGTCCATGCCGAAGCGGGTCATCAGGCCGACGATGCCCTGAGGAACGGACAGCGGCTTGCCGTAGCTGGGGGAGTACGCCCAGGTCATGGCGATCTTCTTGCCCTTCAGGTTCTCGATGCCGCCGAACTCATGGATGATGTGCAGCATGTCGGCCATGGCCTGGGTGGGATGGTCGATGTCGCACTGCAGGTTGACCAGCGTGGGTTTCTGCTCCAGAACGCCGTCCTTGTGGCCCTCGGTCACCGCGTCCACCACGTCATGCATGTACTTGTTGCCCTTGCCGATGTACATGTCGTCACGGATGCCGATGACGTCCGCCATGAAGGAGATCATGTTGGCAGTCTCGCGGACGGTCTCGCCGTGGGCGATCTGGCTCTTGCCCTCGTCCAGATCCTGCACTTCCAGACCCAGCAGGTTGCAGGCGGAGGCGAAGGAGAAACGGGTGCGGGTGGAGTTGTCGCGGAACAGGCTGATGCCCAGACCGGACTCGAAGATCTTGGTGGAGATGTTGTTCTCGCGCATGTAACGCAGGGCGTCCGCCACGGTGAACACGGCCTCCAGCTCGTCAGCGGACTTCTCCCAGGTGAGGAAGAAATCGTTCTCGTACATTTCCTTGAAGTTCAGGGAGTTCAGCTTGTCGATGTAGCTCTGCAAAGTCTTGTCCATAAGTAGGCTCCTTTATATTTTATTTTTTACTTGTTCGTGGTGGTTGGCGGTCCGTCCGGGGACGGCGCGGGGCCGTCCCCGGGACTGTTCCGCTGTACAGTTAAGGAGAGATGGGAGAAATCTCACAGGATGTCGTTGTTGGTCTTGCCGGCGCGGAACTGGGCCACGTCGTCGGTCTTTTTGCTCTCGTCGTACAGGTTGACGGCGGCCACGTAGACGGCGGCGCAGGTCACCAGATCCTGCTTCCAGGTGATCTCGTTGGGGGCGTGGGCCTGGCTCTCGGCACCGGGGCCAAAGCCGACGCAGGGGATGCCGTAGCGGCCCTGAATGGCAACGCCGTTGGTGGAGAAGGTCCACTTGTCGGTCAGCGGGCGGTGACGCAGGTGCATGGCACTCTCGGCGCCGATGCGCTCATCGCCGTACAGCGCCTTGTGGGCGTCCACGAGGGCCTGCACATGGGCGGCGCTCTCCTTGTTGATCCAGGTGGGGAAGTAGCACTCGGTCTCGTAGACTTCGCCGGTCCAGGACGGACGGTCATACATGTACATGGAGACCTTCACGTCGTCGCCGTACTTCTTGACGTTGGGCAGGTCGCGGATCTCCTGCAGGCAGGAATCCCAGGTCTCGCCGGCGGTCATGCGGCGGTCGATGGAGATGGAGCAGCTGTCCGCAACGGCGCAGCGGCTGGGGCTGGTGTAGAAGATCTGGCTGGTGGTGCAGGTGCCGCGTCCCAGGAAGCGGGCGTCCTCGTAGTGGTCGGGGTTGTACTTGGGATCCAGCATCTTGACCAGACCCTTGATCTCGGTGCCCTCCTCGGCGTCGTTCTCGTTCAGGGCGCGCACGTCCTGGAGAATGTCGGCCATCTTGTAGATGGCGTTGTCGCCGCGCTCGGGAGCGGAACCGTGGCAGGAAACGCCCTTCACGTCCACGCGGATCTCCATACGGCCGCGGTGGCCGCGGTAGATGCCGCCGTCGGTCGGCTCGGTGGAGATGACGAACTCCGGCACGATCTTGTCCTTGTTGTAGATGTACTGCCAGCACATGCCGTCGCAGTCCTCTTCCTGCACGGAGCCGACCACCATGATCTTGTAGCCCTCGGGGATGAGGCCCAGGTCCTTCATGATCTTGGCACCGTAGACGGCGGAGGCCATACCGCCCTCCTGATCGGAGCCGCCGCGGCCGTAGATGATCTCGTCATCCTCGTAGCCCTTGTAGGGGTCGGCGGTCCAGTTGTCGATGTTGCCGACGCCCACGGTGTCGATGTGGGAGTCGATGGCGATGATCTTGTCGCCGTCGCCCATCCAGCCGATGACGTTGCCCAGACCGTCCACCTCGACCTTGTCGAAGTTCAGCTTTTCCATCTCGGCCTTGATGCAGGCGGCCACTTCCTTCTCTTCGCAGCTCTCGCTGGGATGGGAGATCATGGCGCGCAGGAAGGCGGTCATGTCCTTGCCGTAAGCGGCGGCGGCGGCTTTGATCTGGTCGTAGTTCAGATTGGTATTCATTTCCAAATTCCTCCTTATGAATTCTGTGTTATTCGGACTGATACGCGCCGCCCCACACGATCTCGCGGTAGCGGTCGGGGTCGGTGTCGCCCTCGGTGGAGAACATCAGCACGTTGGCGTTCTTGTCCAGCGCCAACGCCTCGCGCAGCTCCTTGTAGGTGTCGTCCTCCATGATGGTGGACAGCACGCCCATGCCCACAGCGCCGGACTCGCCGCTGATGACGCGGGGATCGCCCTTGACGGGGGCGGCCAGCATCCGCATCCCCTTGGCGGCCACCCAGTCGGGGCAGCTCAGGAAGGCGAAGGCGTGGTTGCGCAGGATGTCCCAGCCGATGGTGTTGGGCTCGCCGCAGGCGAGGCCCGCCATGATGGTCTGCAAATCGCCGCCCACGATGCGGGGGTCGCCGTCATTGGCGACTGCGCCCTTGTACAAGCAGTCGGCGGCAGCGGCCTCCATGATGACGAACTTGGGCGGGTCGTTGGGGAACAGGTTGGTGAAGTAGCCCACCACCGCGCTGGCCAGACTGCCCACGCCCGCCTGCACGAACACGTGGGTGGGACGGTTGATGCTCATCTGGCGCAGCTGCTCGGCGGCCTCGCCGGCCATGGAGCCGTAGCCCTGCATGATCCAGGAGGGAATCTCCTCGTAGCCTTCCCAGGCAGTGTCCTGCACCACCACGCCGTGGGGCGTTTCGGCGGCCTCGGCGGCGGCCATGCGCACGCAGTCGTCGTAGTTGACTTCCTCGATGGTGACCTTGGCACCCTCCTTGGCAATGTTGTCAAAGCGGGTCTTGGTGCTGCCCTTGGGCATGTGGACAACGGCCTTCTGGCCTAGCTTGTTGGCGGCCCAGGCCACGCCGCGGCCATGGTTGCCGTCGGTGGCGGTAAAGAAGGTGGCCTGTCCGAACTCCTCCAGGAATTTCTGGCTGGTCAGGTAGTCGTAGGTCATCTCGGACACATCGCGGCCCATCTCACCGGCGATGTAGCGGGCCATTGCGAAGGAGCCGCCCAGCACCTTGAAGGCGTTCAGGCCGAAACGATAGCTCTCATCCTTGACGCATACGCTGCCCAGACCCAGCCGCGCAGCCACGCCATCCAGCTTGGCCAGCGGGGTGACGGAATACTGCGGAAAGCTCTTGTGGAACGCCTGTGCCTTTTTGACTTCCTCCAGCGCCATCACACAGAGCTGACGGTCGTCACTTTTCGGCATCGTATTCAGTTTCCACTGAATGTTTGGTTGCATGGGATGCCTCCTCACTTTCTTCGTAAAAATCATTTTTAGCCTTCCAAACTATTTGTTTGGTGTACCTTTATCATAACACAACCAAAGGGAAAGTCAATAGGTACTTTGCACAAAAGTCGTACTTTTTTCTTGTGCGGTATTGCCGAAAGCCCAAACAACGCAAACGCCCCGGCAGCACAGGGCGTGCTGCCGGGGTCAGCTTGTCGAAAAACCTCAAATTTCGTTTGTAGGGGGCGGCGTCCTCGACGCCCCGTGGTGTGTTGCCAAACCGAAAACGTCGTAATAACGTAACGTGCCTCGGGCTGTGCGCCCGTAAGGATGCGGTCGGGTTTTCCCCAAATCCTCACAGATAACTGAATTCGTCCTGCTGGCGGCCCACCAGCTCGGGGTGGTCCAGCACCGCGCCGGCGCCCAGCGCCACGCAGTCCAGCGGGGCCTCCGCGATGTGTACCGCAATGCCGGTCTCGTTCTGGATGAGGGTATCCAGCCCGCGCAGCAGCGCGCCGCCGCCCGACAGGGTGATGCCCCGGTCGATGATGTCGCTGGACAATTCCGGCGGGGTGCGCTCCAGCGTGTCCTTGATGGCGTCCACGATGCGCAGCAGGCTCTCGCTCATGGCCTCCCGCACCTCCTCGGAGCGGATGAGGATATCCTTGGGCAGGCCGTCCACCAGATTGCGGCCCTTGATTTCCATGCTGGATTCCGGGTCCTGCGGGCAGGCGGAGCCAATTTCAATTTTGATCTGCTCGGCGGTGCGCTCGCCCACCAGCAGATTGTACTTTCTTTTAATGTAGGCAATGATGCTCTGGTCGAGGGTATCCCCGGCGCAGCGCACGCTGCGGCTGGCCACCACGCCGGACAGGCTGATGACCGCCACCTCCGCGGTGCCGCCGCCGATGTCCACGATCATGCTGCCCACCGGGTCGGTGGTGGGCAGCCCCGCGCCGATGGCGGCGGCCATGGGCTCCTCAATAACGGTCACCTGCCGCGCCCCCGCCTTGGCGGCGGCCTGCCGCACGGCCCGGCGCTCCACCTCGGTGACGCCGCTGGGCACGCAGATGACCACCCGGGGATGGGCGAACCAGCTGCCCGCGCAGGCCTGCCGGATAAAGCTTTGCAGCATGGCGGCGGTGATGTCAAAATCCGCAATGACGCCGTCCTTCAGGGGGCGCACCGCCACGATGGAGCCGGGCGCGCGGCCGATGACCGCCTTGGCCTCGTGGCCCACACTGCGCACCCGCAGCTCATCGGTTTTGGTGTCCACCGCCACCACGCTGGGCTCCCGCATGATGATGCCCTTGCCCTTCATGTACACCAGCGTGTTGGCGGTGCCCAGATCGATGCCAATGTCTTTTGTGAACATACCGCGAAGGCTCCCCCAAAAGCCGCGTAAAAAATCACGAAATTTCGTCCATAAATCTGCCATTGCCTGCTCCTTCCGGCGGGACTGCCCGCCGGGGCGCGTCAGTCCGCAAAGGTGCGGAGCAGCTGCGCCGTCCGGTGTACCGGCAGACCCATGATGTTGTAGTAACAGCCCTCGATGCCCGCGCACCACAGCGCCGCGTGGCCCTGAATGGCGTAAGCGCCCGCCTTGTCGTAAGGCTCCGGCGTGCGCACGTAGGCCAGCAGGTCCTCCTCCCGGATGGGGGAGAAGTGAACCACGGTGGTCTCCACCGTGGCGGCGCTGCGCCCGTGACGGCAGACGCACACCCCGGTGTGGACCTTGTGCGCCCGGCCGGACAGCGCCCGCAGCATCCGCAGCGCGTCCGCCTCATCGGCGGGCTTGCCGAACACCACGCCGCCGCAGTCCACCACCGTGTCGCAGCCCAGCACCAGATCCTCCGGATGGGAGGCCGCCACGGCCTGCGCCTTGGCGGTGGCCAGCGTCTGGGCCAGCCGGGCGGGGGTGTCGGCAAACAGGGTGCCTTCGTCCACCTCGCTGGTCAGCACGGTGAAATCCTGGGTGATGAGCTGCAAAAGCTCCCGGCGGCGCGGGCTGCCGGAGGCGAGTATGAGAGCCATACTGTGTTTCCTCCTGTTGAGTATATGCCGGGTGCGGGGTCGAAATCCCGCGCAGCGGCACGAAGTTGGAAAATAATGGAAGTTACAACCGCCCGGTGGAGCCGAAGCCGCCCGTGCCCCGGTCGGTGTCGGACAGTTCCTCCGCCGGGGCAAAGGCCGCCTGCCACACGGGGGCGATGCACAGCTGGGCCACCCGCTCGCCGGGGGCGAGGGTGACGGGGGCGGCGCCCAGATTCACAAGGCCCACCTTGATTTCCCCCCGGTAGTCGCTGTCAATGACGCCCACGCAGTTGGACAGAGTGACTCCCTGCTTGATGGCAAGGCCGCTGCGGGCGTAGACCAGCGCCACACAGTCGGGGCCGGGCAGCTCGATGGCAAGGCCGGTGGGCACCATGGCCCGCTGGCCCGGCTCCAGCGTCAGCGGCGCATCCAGCACCGCGCACAGGTCCGCCGCCGCCGCGCCGGGGGTGGCGTAAGCGGGCGCTTTGGCCCGCGGGTCCAGCAGCTTGTATTTCACTTGCATTTGTACAGTACCTCGTTATGTCATGTCGTAGGGGCGCGCCGTCTCCGGCGTGCGGAACTCGTGCTTTTCATAGTACCCGATGAGGGTGCCGGTTTCATCCCGCAGCGCCACCATATAGACGTCCTTGTTTTTTCTGTCATTGTGGTGGGTGAACACCCTGTTGTGTTCGGCACTTTCGCCAAACCAGTCCACCACTTTTTGGATGGCGGCACAACTGGCGGGGTTGTGGCAGTCCAGCAGGCTTTTGCCCAGCAGCGCCGCGCCGCCCCACCGCTGCAACTGTGCCACGGCGGCGGGATTCATATAAAGGATGGTGTGGTTCAGATCGCAGATCACCACAGAGCAGCAGTCCTGCTCCACAATGCTCTTAAAATAAGGGGAAAGCATGGTCAGCCTCCTTAATAGTATACTCCCCGGGTGAACTCGCCGTCAAATGGCTTTTGGCCTTGCAGCTGCGCCAAAATCTGGCAGACCCGGGCGGGGGATTCGGTGGTAAAATACGCCAGCGCCCAGTCCACCGGCATTTCCGTCAGACGGTCGCCCATATACAGCGGCACCGGGTTGTAGACGGTGCGCACCCCCGCACCGCCGGGGGCGGTGCAGGTCACCGTGAAATCCCGGCCCTTGCGGTCCCGCAGCGTGCCGCCGCCGGGGCAGCCCGCGCAGCTGTGTACGTTGCGCAGCGGGCAGGCGCGGGTGAGCATCAGCGGAATGTGCCCGTAGCACAGCGCCGCCGTCACGCCGGGGATGCCGCGCATGGCGGGCAGTGCCGTCTCCACATGCACCAGCAGCCCCGCAAGGCCCAGCCCGTGCAGGCGCTGGGCGGCCATGGGGTTGGTCACGTTCAGCCCCAGACCGCCGTATTGTTTATAGGAAAGCCCCTCCAGCTGGCGCAGCTGGGCCAGATTGTTCACCTGCACCCCCGCAAAGCCCGCATCGGCAAACCGTGCCAGCAGCGCGGCCACCTGTGCCTCGGTGCGGCCGTACTGGGCGCGGGGCAGCTCCAGCACGGTGCGGCTGCGCAGCGCGGCGGGCAGCTTGTCCGCCTGCGTGATGGGCAGCACAAGGGGGCCGTCCCAGCTTCCCACCTGCTCTGCCGTCTCAAACCGGGCCGCCAGTTTGGGCAGGCCCCCGGCGGGACGGGGCGCAAAGCCGGGCAGCGCATACGCCTGTACGGGATGGGCAACAATGACACTGCGCTTGTCCAGCAGCGTGTCCAGCGCCCGGCGGCGCAGCTCGTTCCACGCCGCCCCCGGCAAAAAGGTGGGCACGCCCTCCGGCGCGTCCAGCGTCAGGCCGTCCAGCACAAAGGGGGTGCCGCCGGTCTTGGAAAGCGCCCGCCGCACCGCCTCGCTCTGGTCCTTCTGGGCGGGCTGGGGCGCGTCCTCGCTGTACACCACCGCCTTGTGGCCGTCCCGGTCGGCGGCGGTCAGCTTGACGCCCTCCTCATCAAATGCCACCGTCATGTCCACCGGCACCCGGGCCAATTCCCGCCGGAACAGCTCCCGGGCCTTGGGCATGGCCGCTTTGGTGGCGGCGGCGTCCGCTTCGGTGCGCACACCAAACATAGTACCGTCATTTTTGCCGGTGAGATACCCGTCGGTGAACCCGGAACGGGAAAAAATATCCCGCAGCAGCGCCGCGTCATAGGGCAGTCCGTCCCGCGCCGCCCGGCAGCTGGCCGCACACACCGCCGCATACTCCGGCGTGCGCAGCCGCCCTTCGATTTTCACGCTGGCAACCCCCGCGTCCATCAATTCACGCAGATGGGGCAGGTGGTCCATGTCCTTCAGACTCAGATGACAGGCCCTGCCCGGCTGGCCGGGGCGCAGCCCCGCCGTGGCGTCAAAGGGTAGGCGGCAGGGCCCGGCGCAGGCGCCCCGGTTGCCGCTGCGCCCGCCCAGAAAGGCGCTCATCATGCACTGGCCGCTCATCGCCATGCACAGCGCGCCGTGGACAAACACCTCGCACTCGATGGGAGAGGCGGCGCAGACGGCGCGGATCTCTTCCAGTGACAGTTCCCGGGCCAGAATGACCCGGTCATACCCCAGCGCCGCCAGCTCCCGCGCCCCCTCCGGCGTGTGGATGCTCATCTGGGTGGAGCCGTGCAGCGCCAGCGTGGGAGCGATTTTTTTCACCAGCTGCGCGGTGGCAAGGTCGTCCACGATGACCGCGTCCGCCCCCGCCGCCGCCACGGCCCGCACCGCCTGCGCCAGCTGGGGCAGCTCGGCGTCATACACCAGCGTGTTCAGGGTGACATGCACCCGCACGTCCCGGGCGTGGCAGAATTTTACCGCCTCCGCCAGCTCCTCCGGCGTGAAATTCCCCGCCGTGCGCCGGGCGTTGAACCCGGTCAGACCCAGATACACCGCGTCCGCCCCGCCGAACACGGCGGCCTTCAGCATGTCGGCGTTGCCTGCGGGGGCTAAAATTTCCAGCCGCGCCATCAGTCCGGAATGTCCTGCCGGGTGCGCAGACGGCGCTCCAGCTCCTCGATGCGCTTGCGCTGGCTGGCCACTTCCCGCCGCAGCTCCTCCGCCGCCATCTTGGCGCTGGCCGCGTCCTCCAGATAATCCTTGATCTGGCGGCGCATGTTGTCGGCGCTGCCGCTGGCCTTTTCCAGCTCGTCCCGGTAATTCAGCGCGGTCATCACCGCCGCGGTGGTGATGGACACCGACTTGGAGGAGGCCATCAGCTCATTCATGTCCAGATTCAGCCGCTCGGCCAGATTCTGCATGTAACTTTCATTTTCGGTGGTGGAAACCACGTAGCTGGACCCACAAATGTTCAGCCGCACCTTGGAGGTAGGCATACCCATAGTTGAACTCCTTTGAAAAAACTGTCTAAACAATGGCGGAATTCCCCGGCCATATCCCATATATTATAATATAAATTGCCCGCGAGAAAAAGCCCCTTTTGTGGAAAAACGAAAAAATCTGCGATTCGGCACAATTTTACTTGCACCGCGCCCAATTTTTTACTATAATAGCTACTGTGAGCCATTCTATGGCAAAATATGCCATAACAAACTGCCGGGGCGTCCTGCCATGCCCGGCGGCGACAATAAAGGAGAGTATGATGAAGTACACCAAGCGCGAATTTGAAAAGCTGTTGAAGGACAAGCTGACCAGCGAGTGTGCGTCTACGCTGGACACCGCCAGCGCCGAGCAGATCTATCGCTGTCTGGCGATGGTGACCCGCCAGATCATGTCTGACCGTCAGAAGCAGTTCCAGTCCAAGACGCTGGGTCAGGGCAAAAAGCAGGTGTATTACCTGTGCATGGAGTTCCTGATGGGCCGCAGCCTGCGCTCCAGCCTGTTCAACCTGGGCCTTAACGATGTGGCCGAGCAGGTGCTGGCCGACGCCGGCGTCAAGATCGACACCATCTACGACCAGGAGCCGGACGCGGGTCTGGGCAACGGCGGTCTGGGCCGTCTGGCCGCCTGCTATCTGGACGGCATGGCCACCGACGGCATCCCCGGCACCGGCTATTCCATCCTGTATGAGTACGGCATCTTCAAGCAGAAGATCGTGGACGGCTGGCAGCAGGAAACTGCCGACAACTGGCTGCCCGGCGGTCAGGTGTGGATCAAGAGCCACCCCGATCAGGCGCAGGAGATCCGCTTTGACGGCACCGCCACCGAGAGTTGGGAGGGCGGCTTCCATCATGTGAAGTACGAGAACTACAACTCCGTCATCGCCGTGCCCAACGACATGTACGTGGCCGGCTACGGCAGCGAGGGCGTGTCCAAGCTGCGTCTGTGGCAGGCCAAGGCCCCCAGCTTTGACATGAGCAGCTTCAACGCGGGCAACTACAACACCGCCATCACCCGTTCCGCCTCTGCGGAGCTGATCTCCAAGATCCTCTACCCCAACGACAACCACACCGAGGGCAAAATTCTGCGTCTGCGCCAGCAGTACTTCTTCTCCGCTGCCTCCATCGCGGACATCCTGCAGAACCATCTGAACCAGTACGGCACGCTGGACAATCTGGCCGACAAGGTCGCCATCCAGCTCAACGACACCCATCCCACCGTGGCCATCCCCGAGATGATGCGCATCCTGCTGGATGAGTGCTCCTACAGCTGGGACGCCGCCTTCGACATCTGCCGCAAGGTGTTCGCCTACACCAACCACACCGTCATGAGCGAGGCGCTGGAGAAGTGGGACGCCGGCATCTTCAAGGCCACGCTGCCCCGTATCTGGCAGATCGTCTGCGAGCTGGACCGCCGCTGCCGCATGGATCTGGAGAAGGCCTTCCCCGGCGATTACGGCAAGATCAACTATATGGCGATCCTGGGCAACAATCAGGTGCGCACCGCCAACCTGTGCGTCTACGTGTGCCACAGCATCAACGGCGTGTCCAAGCTGCACAGCGAGATCATCAAGGACAGCGTCTTCCACGACTACTACCTGTACAAGCCCAACGCCTTCAAGAACGTCACCAACGGCATCGCCTACCGCCGCTGGCTGCTGGCCTCCAACCCCGGCCTTGTGGGCCTGCTGGAGGAGACCATCGGCGACGGCTTCAAGACCGATGCCTCCCAGCTGAAGAAGCTGGAGAAATTTGCCGATGACAAGCAGGTTCTGGACAAGCTGGCCGCCGTCAAGCACGAGAATAAGGTGCAGTTTGCCAACTATCTGGAGAAGGCCACCGGCCAGGTCATCGACCCCAACTCCATCTTTGACTGCCAGGTCAAGCGCATGCACGAGTACAAGCGCCAGCATCTGAACGCGCTGAACATCGCCGCCGAGTACCTGTATCTCAAGAACAACCCGGGCGCCGAGTTCACCCCCAAGACCTACATCTTCGGCGCCAAGGCGGCCCCCGGCTACTATATGGCCAAGCAGATGATCCGTCTGATCTGCAAGCTGGGCGACCTCATCCGCAATGACCCCGCCGTCAAGGGCAAGCTGAACATCGTCTATCTGGAGGACTACTGCGTCACCCTGTCCGAGCGTCTGATGCCCGCCTCCGAGGTGTCCGAGCAGATCTCTCTGGCCGGCACTGAGGCTTCCGGCACCGGCAACATGAAGTTCATGCTCAACGGCGCCATCACGCTGGGCACGCTGGACGGCGCCAACGTGGAGATTGCCGACGCCGCCGGTCAGGAGAACGAGATCATCTTCGGCATGCTCACCCCCGAGGTCAACGCGCTGAAGGGCATGGGCTACCATCCCCAGGCGTTCATCGCGGACGACAACGTGGCCCACGCCGTGCTGGATATGCTGGAGAAGGGCTGGAACGGCGAGAACTTCAACGAGATCACCTCCAACCTGCGCAACTCCGACCCCTATATGGTTATGGCGGACTTCAAGGATTACCGCCGCGCCCAGCACACCCTGCAGGAACTGTACAAGGACAAGGACCGCTGGAACCGCATGAGCCTGATGAACATTGCCAACGCCGGCATCTTCTCTGCCGACCGTTCCATCATGGACTACTCCCGCGATATCTGGGGCGCCACGCCTGTAAAATAATCTGCTGAAGGCCGCGGCGCACAGTGCGCCGCGGCTTTTGTGCGTGAATATGTAAAATTCTCTGGGCAACACCGCATAATTCTACGTGCCGATACGGCGAGCGAGGTGTGCCAGCTGCTAAGCAAAAAGCGCAGATAATACTTTGTGTATTATCGAGCATTTTTGCAACGCAGATGGTGCGCCGCAGCCGTCGGAGCGGCGCGTAAGGCGTTAGCCGTGAATTGTGCGGGATTGCCTCTACAAGGAGCGAAAGGAATGCCCCCCATCTACTATAACTCCCGCGACGCCGCCTGCAAAACGCCCTTCGGCGCGGTGCGGGCGGGCGAGACCGTCACGCTGCGGCTGACGGTGCCCGAGGACCACGGCTACGTGGATCCCCATCTGGTGCTGACCAAGGACAAGGAGACCCCCGTTCACTACCGCATGAACTTTGAGGGGCAGACCCCCGGCGTCAACCATTTTGTCATGGAGCTGACGCTGGACCAGCCCGGCCTGTACTTCTATTATTTTGATTTGTACACCGATTTCCGCAAGGTGTTCCGGGGCGAACACGGCGAGGGCGAGCTGAGCTGGGTGCCCGGCGAGCAGTGGCAGCTGACGGTGTACGAGCGGGACTTCGCCACGCCGGACTGGATCAAGAACGGCGCCATGTACCAGATTTTCCCCGACCGGTTCTTTGAGGGCCGCCCCGACAAGGAGTGGCCCTGGGCGGACCGCATCTACCGCCATAAAAAGGACGGTGAGCCGTACTTCTGGCCCACCGAATCCCCCGACGGCTATCTGAATATGGACTACTTCGGCGGCGACTTCGAGGGCATCCGGCAAAAGCTGGGATATCTGGAAAAGATGAACGTCAGCTGCATCTACCTCAACCCCATCTTCGAGGCCCACGCCAACCACCGCTACAACACCGCCAACTACCTCAAGGCCGACCCGCTGCTGGGCACCAACGAGGAGTTCGCCCGGCTCTGCGCCGAGGCGAAGCAGCACGGCATCCGCATCATTCTGGACGGCGTGTTCAGTCACACCGGCTCGGATTCGGTCTACTTCAACCGGGAGGGCCGCTACGGCCCCGGCGGCGCGTACCGGGACCGCAACTCCCCCTACCGCAGCTGGTACGATTTCGATTCCGGCTACCGGTGCGGCTACCGCAGCTGGTGGGGCTTTGAGACGCTGCCCGAGGTGCAGGAGGATTCGCCTTCCTACGTGGAATTTGTCTGCGGCAAGGGAGGCGTCATCGACACATGGCTGAATCTGGGCGCGTCGGGGTTCCGGCTGGACGTGGCGGACGAGCTGCCCGACGATTTCATCCGGAAGATCCGTCAGGCCGTCAAATCCCACGGCGAGGACAAGCTGCTCATCGGCGAAGTGTGGGAGGACGCCACCACCAAGGAGGGCTTTGGCCGCCGCCGCACCTATCTGCTGGGCAGCGGGCTGGACACCGTGATGAACTATCCCTTCCGCAACGCGGCGGTGGATTTTGTCAAGGGCGCGGACGCGGCGGAAATCGCCGACCGCATCATGTCCATCTGCGAAAACTACCCCAAGCCCGCGGTGGATACCCTGATGAACTTCCTCTCCACCCATGACACCGAGCGCGCCATCACCGCCATCGCCGGCGAGCCCGCCAACGGCCGGGATCGCTACTGGCAGAGCGGCCGCACCATCCCGGAAGGGAAAATGGACGATGCTGTGCGCAAAGTGCTGCTGGCCTACGCCATGCTGTACACGCTGCCCGGCGTGCCCTGTGTCTACTACGGCGACGAGATCGCCATGCAGGGCTACCGCGACCCCTTCAACCGGGCGTATTTTGACTGGAACTCCACCGAGGAGCGGCTGCGCGGCCCACTGACCACGCTGGCCAACCTACGCCGCAGCTGTGACGCCTTTGACGGCGGCGCCATCGAGATCGTGGAGGCGGAGGGCGAGCTGCTGCATTACCGCCGCGTGGGCACCGTCCACACCGCCGAGATCATCCTCAACCGCGGCCCGCACCTGCTGGCCGTGGAAGCCTTCGGCAAAACGGCGGAGGTCAACCCCGGCGGCTTCACCGTACTGGTGGACGCCAACCATCCCACTAAGGTGGGCTACTTTTCCATCTATTGACCGCAAGGGACGTTCTGAAAAGAACGTCCCTTTTTCGATTGCTGATAAATATTGCCAAAATGCGTCGATTATGAAAAACAAAAAAACGGTATATCGAAAAAGAAAATTCAAATGTGACCAATCTGAAAACAAACTGTGAATATTAGCACTCTATGCTTGACAGTGCTAACAAACCGTGGTATAACGTAAGTGTACCAAGCGAGAGGGAAACACCCTCACAGGAAACGAGTACCGCGAACCTTCGCAGCACACATTTCCCAAATGTGGCACAAGCAACGATTGGAGGAATGTTTTATGTTGCCGAGTATTTTTGTTGATAACCTGTTTGATGATTTCTTTGACGATGCCTTTGGCCGCCGGGTCTACCGCACAGGCCGGGAGGCGGAGCACGCCCTGTACGGCAAGCATGCCGCTGACCTGATGAAAACCGATGTGCGGGACGCCGGCACAGCCTATGAGGTCTGTGTGGACCTGCCCGGCTTCAAGAAAGGGGAGGTCAAGGCGGAGCTGAAGGACGGTTACCTGACCATTACTGCCGCCAAGGGCCTGGATAAGGACGAGCAAACCCGGCAGGGCTACGTGCGTCAGGAACGCTTCGTCGGCACCTGCAGCCGCAGCTTTTATGTGGGCAACATCCGTCAGGAGGACATCAAGGGCAAATATGAGGACGGCGTGCTGACGCTGTACGTTCCCAAGGAGTCCAAGCCCATTGAGGAAGGCCCCAAGCTCATTGCCATCGAGTAACCTCATTCCAACGCCGCAGGGACGTATTGTACGCCTCTGCGGCGTTTTTTGTCTGTATGTAAATTTTACAATCATTCCCATGCCGGGGCTATTGACAAGGAGAATATGACCTGTTAAAATATTATCAATATCCCGAAGGAGGGGGATTGTTATGTGGCTGTATTCCATTTTCTGGCTCATCGCCGCCATCGTCTTTGTGGGCGTGGAGGCCGCCACCACCGCGCTGGTGTCGGTGTGGTTCGCCGTGGGAGCGGTGGCCGCGCTGGTGGTCAGCCTGTTCACCCAGTCGCTGGGGGTGCAGTTTGTGGTGTTCGCGGTGGTGTCCGCCATCGCGCTGGCGGTCATGGTGCCCGCACTGGCCAAACGCCGGGCACAGCATGCCCCGCCGGTCACCAACGGTTCGCCGCTGTCCATCGGCAAGCAGGGGGTGGTGCTGCGTGCCATCAATCCCGGCGAGCTGGGCCGCGTCCGCGTGGACGGGCTGGACTGGCAGGCGCGCGCCGATACCCCGCTGCCGGAGGGCAGCAAATGCCGCGTCACCGATGTGGACGGCGCGGTGCTCATCGTGGTTGGTGTAACAAATCCAGTTACTTAAAGGAGGTAACGCCATGCTTATCATTCTTGCTCTTTTGCTTCTTCTCATCATCGTGGTGGTGGTGCGCTGCATCGTCATCGTGCCCCAGTCCAACGCCTACGTGACGGAATGGCTGGGCGTCTACAAGGACACCTGGGGCGCTGGCCTGCACATCCGCACCCCCTTCGTGGAGCGGGTGGCCCGCAAGGTCTCCCTCAAGGAGGAGGCCGCCGATTTCCCGCCCCAGCCCGTCATCACCCGCGACAACGTCACCATGATGATCGACACGGTGGTTTTTTTCCAGGTGTTCGACGCCAAGGCTTACACCTACGGCGTCAACCGGCCCATTCAGGCCATCGAGAACCTGTCCGCCACCACGCTGCGTGACATCATCGGCTCCATGACACTGGACGAGACCCTCACCAGCCGGGACCTTATCAACTCCAAAATCACCGCCAGCCTGGACGAGGCCACCGACCGCTGGGGCATCAAGGTGAACCGGGTGGAGCTGAAAAACATCGAACCGCCGGTGGAAATTCGTCAGGCTATGGAAAAGCAGATGAAGGCCGACCGTGAAAAGCGCGCCTCCATCCTGCTGGCGGAGGGCGAAAAGCAGTCCGCCATCACCCGCGCCGAGGGCGAAAAGGAATCCGCCATCCTCCGGGCCGAGGCTGTCAAGCAGCAGCGCATCCGGGAGGCCGAGGGCGAGGCGCAGGCACTGCTCACCGTGCAGAAGGCCCGCGCCGATGCCATCCGCCTCATCAATGAGGCCGCGCCCGGCCAGAACTATCTGGCACTGCGCAGCATGGAGGCTATGGAAAAGGTGGCAGATGGCAAGGCCACCAAGATCATCGTGCCCAGCGATATGCAGAATCTCGCCGCCACCGTGTCCGCCATCGGCGCGCTGGCCGGGGAGGGCAAGCCCGAATAAAACAAAACGTCCCCCGCCGTTCCCGGCGGGGGATATTTTTTTGGTGTATCGTTATAATTTTCCTTCTGCCAGCAGGTCGCGCACCTCCCGCAAATCCTTGCAGCAGGCGGTGTACAGCCCGGCCATTTCCTCGGTGGGGGGCAGCATGTCCGGCACCATCACGGTGGTCATGCCGGCGGCCACACCCGCCCGCACGCCGTTGTAGCTGTCCTCCAGCACAAGGCACCGGGCAGGCTCGATGCCCAGACGGCGGGCGGCCTCCAGAAAAATATCCGGCGCGGGCTTGCTGCGGGCCACTTCCAGCCCGCTGACCACCTCATGGAAATACCGCATGGTATTGCTGGTCTGCAAATTGCACAAAATCATGTTTTTGGGGCTGGAGCTGGCCACGATGCGGGGAATGCCCTGTTCCTCCAGATAGTCCAGCAGCTCATACAGCCCCGGCTTGACGGGAACGCCCTTGGCGAACTCCACATCCCCCAGCTTCCACATGGTTTCCAGCATCTTCTGCGGGTCCACGGTGGGGTAGAACTCGTGGATGTGCCGTTTCAGCCGGTCGCCGGTGGTGCCCCGCCCCGCCGACAGAAATTCCTCCGTGGGGGCGGGCAGACCCATCTGCTCGCAGCAGGGCACCCACAGCCTGTCCCACACACGCTCGCTGTCAAACATCAGGCCGTCCATATCAAAAATCACGCCGCGGATCATAGCAGACTCCTTTGCAACCTTTTTTCCCATTGTACCCTATTTTCCCCGATTTCGCAAGAGGTGTCCACAAATCCCTGAAACCCTCTTGAATTTGCCGCTTTACAGCGCTATAATAAAAGATACCAGACAAAGGGAGAGTGTATGATTATGCTGGACATCAAAATTACCAGAACCACCGCGCCGAAAGCCAAGCCGCAGGACGAAAGCAAGCTGGGCTTCGGCAAAATTTTCACCGACCATATGTTCCTCATGGACTACACCGCAGGCGAGGGCTGGCATGACCCCCGCATCGTGCCCTACGGCCCGCTGCCCATGGACCCGGCCACCACGGTGTTCCACTACGCGCAGGAAATTTTTGAGGGCATGAAGGCTTACCGCACCGCCGACGGCAGCGTGCAGCTGTTCCGCCCGGACTGCAACGCCAACCGCTTCAACGACTCCGCCGACCGTCTGTGCATGCCCAACATCCCGCCGGAGGACTTCGTGCAGGCTGTCAAGGCGCTGGTGGACATCGACCGGGATTGGGTGCCCCATTCTGACGGTGCATCGCTGTATATCCGCCCCTTCTGCATCGCCACCGATGTGGGTCTGGGCGTGCACGCCGCCAAGCATTACCTGTTCATGATCATCTGCGCGCCCTCCGGCGCTTACTACGCCGAGGGTCTTGACCCGGTGCGCATCTACGTGGAGGATCAGTACATCCGCGCCGCGCCGGGCCTGACCGGCTTCACCAAGTGCGGCGGAAACTACGCCGCGTCCATCCTCGCGGGCGAAAAGGCCGAGGAACTGGGCTTCAGCCAGGTGCTGTGGCTGGACGGCGTGGAGAAGAAGTACGTGGAGGAAGTCGGCTCCATGAACATCATGTTCAAAATCGACGGCGAAATCTACACCGCTCCCACCGTGGGCACCGTGCTGCCCGGCGTCACCCGCCGCTCCATCATCGAGCTGCTCAAGGACTGGGGCTACACCGTCCATGAGGAAAAAATCGCCATTGCCGACATCATGAAGGCTGCCGATGAGGGCAAGCTGGAGGAAGTGTTCGGCACCGGCACCGCCGCCGTGGTCAGCCCCGTCAAGGAGCTGGACTGGGAGGGCAAGGCTGCCTACATCGGCGGCGGCAAGATCGGCCCGCTGACCCAGAAGCTGTACGACACCCTCACCGGCATCCAGTGGGGCAAGCTGCCCGACACCAAGGGCTGGACCATCAAGGTGGAGCCGCAGGTCTGATGATTTCCACCCCCGCAGAAAGAGGTGCGTATGGAAACTGCAATTATGGTCGTGACCGGCATCCTTCTGCTGGTTTTTGGCTACCTGATCGGCGTCAGGGGCAAAATTTCCCTCATCCATGCCCGCCACCGCAACCGGGTGTCGGAGCGGGATAAGCCCGCGTTCTGCCGTCTGGTGGGGTTCGGCAACGGCCTCATCGGGCTGGGCCTTCTCTCGGTGCCGGTGCTGACCGGGCTGTTCGGGGAATCCGCCGCCTTGCCGGTCATGGTAGGCTGCATCCTGCTGGGCGGCGTGGTGGTGCTGTCCGCCATTCACAAATACAATAGTTGATTATGAAATGACCGCATGTGCCTCATGGTTTGCTGAAAACCGTGGGGCGCGTGCTTTTTTGAAACACTTGTGAACTTTCTGTGTAATCGACTCCCTTTTCCGGCGGGATATGCTATAATACAAGAGTGTAGCCTTCTGAAAAGAAAAGGAGTACGCTTTGAAACATCTTCTGGAACTGCTGGAGCGCACGGCGGCCCGCTGGCCGGACCGGCTCTCCTATTGCGATGAACATAGCGTCCACACTTGGGCGCAGACCGCCGCCCTCACGGCGGCCATCGGCAGCGGACTGTGCCGGGCGGGGGTGCAGGGCCGTCCGGTGGCGCTGTATCTGGACCACGAGGCCCCCTGCATCCATGCCATGCTGGGCACCATGGCGGCGGGCGGCTTTTACGCCGTGCTGGACACCGCCCAGCCCGCCGCCCGGGTGCGGGCCATCACCGACCAACTGCGCCCGGCGGTGCTGCTCACCGACGAGGCCCACCGGCAGGCCGCGCTGGATTTGAACACCGGCGCAGAGCTGCTGCTGTACGAGGAACTGGCGGCCGCCCCGGTGGACGCCGCCGCGCTGGCCGCGGTGCGCGCCGCCGCCATCGACACCGATCTGGCCTATGTGCTGTTCACCTCCGGCTCCACCGGCGCACCCAAGGGCGTGGCGGTGCCCCACCGGGCGGTGCTGGCCTACTCTGCGTGGGCGGCACAAACCTTCTCCATCACCGAACAGACCGTGTTCGGCAACCAGACGCCCTTCTATTTCAGCATGTCCGTCACCGATATTTTCACGTCGCTGCGCACCGGAGCCTGCGTGCAGGTGGTGCCCAAACGGCTGTTCAGCTTTCCGGTGCAGCTGCTGGAGTATCTGACGGAAAAGAACGTCAATACGCTGTATTGGGTGCCGTCCGCGCTGGGCATCGTGGCCAACTGGAAAGCGCTGGACTACACCGCGCCGCCCGCACTGCACACCATTCTGTTTGCAGGCGAGGTCATGCCCACCCCCAAGCTGAACTACTGGCGCGCCCATTACCCGGCGGCCCGGTTCGCCAACCTGTACGGCCCCACCGAGACCACCGACATCTGTGCTTACTATGAGGTGGACCGGGACTTTGCCGACGATGAGCCGCTGCCCATCGGCCGCGCCTGCGACAACTGCGGCCTGCTGATTCTGAAGGACGGCCGCGCCGCCGCTCCCGGCGAGGAGGGGGAACTGTGCGCCCGGGGCAGCTTTCTGGCGCTGGGCTACTACGACATGCCGGACAAGACCGCCGAGCGGTTCATCCAGAACCCCCTGCAGCCCCATTATCCCGAAATCATCTACCGCACCGGCGATCTGGTGACGGTGAACGGGAGGGGCGAGTTGATGTATTCCGGGCGCATCGACCACCAGATCAAGCACATGGGCTACCGCATTGAGCTGGGGGAGATCGAGACTGCCGCCGCGGGACAGGACAAGCTGGACAGCTGTGCCTGCCTGTATGACGCGGCCGCCGACCGTCTGGTGCTGTTTTTCCAGGCCCGGCGGGATGTGACGGAGGCACTGCGGGAACGGCTGGCCGGGCGTCTGCCCGCCTACATGCGCCCGGCGGAGTACCGCCGCGTCAAACAGATGCCCCAGAACGCAAACGGCAAGATCGACCGCGCCGCCTTAAAGGCGCTTTTGTGAAGAAAGGAGCGAACTATGCATACCATCGATGAAATTTTGCAGATTCTGGACGAGGTGAAGCCCGGTCTGGAGGCCGGGGAAAACGACGAACTGGTCAAGACCGGCCTGCTGGATTCCGTGGACATCATGGGCATCGTCATGGCCATCAGCGAGGAGTTTGATCTGGAGATCACCCCGCTGGATCTGAAGGAGGAAAACTTCCACACCGCCGCGGCGATGCTGGCACTGGTGAACCGTCTGGAGGAGGAATAACACGCCATGGCGTATCATTCCTCGGTGTATCTGCTCCTGTTTCTGCCGCTGATGTGGGCTTTGTGGGCGCTGGTGCCCCAAAAATACCGCGCCGGCGTGCTGCTGGGCGGCAGTCTGTGGTTTTACTGGTGCGGGGCCAACTACGGCATCGTGTGGCTGCTGGGCATTGCCGCCGTGGTGTGGCTGCTGGGCCTTGCCATGGGCCGGACGGAGGCGCTGTGCGCTGCGGTGCGCCCCGCGCTGGACCCGCCCGGCCGCAAGGCGCTGAAAAAGCAGGCTGCCGCGCTGAAACGGTGCCTGCTGGTGTCCGGCGCGGCGGGGCTTGTGCTGGTGCTGGTGCGCATCAAGTACCTGCCCTTTCTGCTGCGCGTCCCCCTGCAATGGCTGGCGGAAAACCGCCCCTGGTGGCCGCAGCTGAGCCTCAGTTCCATCACGCAGCCGCTGGGCATCAGCTTTTTCCTGCTCATGGGCATCAGCTATCTGGTGGATGTGAGCCGGGGCGCCGCTCAGCCGGCGCAGAAATACTGGCAGGTGCTGTCCTTCCTGTGCTTCTGGCCCCATGTGGTGGAAGGCCCCTTTGACCGCTGGGACAAAACCGCCCCCGCGCTGCTGGACCCGCCCGCCCCCAGCTACCGGGCGCTGTGCTTTGGCGTGCAGCGCATGGTGTGGGGCCTTTTCAAAAAAATCGTCATCGCGGATCGTGCCAACGCCTTTGTCAAGCTGGTATTTGACGACTGGACGCAGTATTCCGGCGCGGCCATTGTGGTGGGAACGCTGTGCTACACCTTGCAGCTCTACGCGGAATTTTCCGGCTGCATGGACCTGGCGCTGGGCACCGCCGAAGCCTTCGGCGTGCCTTTGTCGGAAAACTTCCGCCAGCCCTTCTTTGCCCGCTCGGTGAGCGAGTTCTGGCGGCGCTGGCACATCACGCTGGGCGCGTGGCTGCGGGAATACGTGTTCCAGCCGGTCATCGTCAGCAAGCCCATGATGCGGTTCGGCAAATTCTGCCGGGGCCGTTTCGGGGCGGCGGCGGGCCGCAGCCTGCCGGTGTGGACGGGCCTGTTGATTACATGGGTGCTCATCGGTCTGTGGCACGGCGCGGGCCTGATCTATCTGGTGTACGGGCTGTACTATTTCCTGCTGCAGCTGCTGGGCGAAATCGCAGAGCCGCATCTGCCCGCGGCCCTCACCGCCAAACGGGAGACCCGCTGGTACAAGGCGCTGCAAATGCTGCGCACCTTTGTGCTGGTGAATTTCGGCATGATGCTGTTCCGGGCCAACGGCGTCATGGCGCTGCTGCAAATGCTGCGCCGCCTGTTCACGCCCTGGCGGCAGAGCCTGCTCATCGGCATTGACGCCAAGGACGCGGCGGTGCTGGCGGCGGGTGCGGCGCTGATGCTGGCGGTGGATGTGCTCCATGAACGGGGGCACCATCTGCGCAGCGAGCTGGCAGCGCGTCCGCTGCCGCTGCGCTGGGCGGTGATGATCGCCGGGGTGGTGGCCGTCATGCTGTTTGGCGCCTACGGCGACCACTACGACCCGGCAGGGTTTATCTACGCACAATTTTAAGGAGACCCCATGCTTACAAAATCTTGGATCAGGCCGGCCCTGCGCACCGCAGCGTTCCTGTTGGCGCTGCTGGTGGCGGTGCAGGGTGTGGGGCATCTGATGATGCCCACCTCCAACCGGCACCTGTCCGGCTACACGGCGGGCGGCGTGCTGGGCGAAAAAAACAACACGGTGGATGTGCTGGTGATGGGCGATTCCAACACGGCGCAGGGCATTTCCCCCATGGAGTGGTACCACGCCCGCGGCGTCACCGGCTACGCCTACGGGGAGGGCTGGCTGTCCATTTACAACATCTATTACCGTCTGCTCCAGATTTTCAAGGAGCAAAGCCCCAAGGTGGTGGTGGTCAGTGCCGACACCGTCTATTCCCGGCGGGGCGGCGACACCTACACCGCGGCGGCGGTGCGGGAAATCTCCGGCGAGGTGTTTCCGCTGGTCCGGTTCCACGATGAGTGGAAAAACATGCATCTCACCGAATATTTTAAGGAAAACGACTACACCTGGCGGGACGTGAACAAGGGCTTTGCCCCCATCACCGACGTGAGTGCCAACATGTACAACGCGCAGGTGTGGAACTATATGAACGCGGAGGGCGCAAAGGCTGAGTACGTGCCTGCCCAGATGAAATGGTATCTGCGCCGCATCCGGGACCTGTGCCGCAAACACGGCGCGGAAATGATGATGATCGCGGTGCCTGCCTGCACAAGCTGGAACTATTCCCGTTCCCTTGGCGCAGCGGAACTGGCGGTGGAACTGGGTGTGCCCTATGTGGACTACAACCTGCGGGAGGAAAACCCCATTGGCATCGACTGGCGGGTGGACACCCCGGACGGCGGAAACCATCTGAATGTGCTGGGCGCCCAAAAGCTTACCGACGCGCTGGGGGAATACCTGACGGCCCACTACGCGCTGGAGGATCACCGCGGCCAGCCCGGCTACGAGGAATGGGACGAGGACTCCGCCCGATATCAGGAGGCCAAGCAGGAGATTTGGGGCTGCGCCCGGCAGGAGGCGGACCATCAGCTGCAGGTATTGGCGGAAAATGGTTAAGATGCCCAAAAATCCCATGAAATATTCATGCAATTTCGACAAAAATACGTCTTGCAATTTCTGTCGAAATGGGGTATTCTAATACCAACAAAGCAAAGGCGCTTTGAGGACGGTTTCCGTCTCTCAAAGCGCCTGTTTTGTTTCCCGGAAAGAAGAGGTTTGCCAGAGCGCCCCGCGGCGGTGTGTCCAGAGTTCCGTCAGTAGAGGGGTGGAACTGTGTTGGAAAGGATGCGTTCGGGCCGCTGGGAGGCGTTCTGTTTTTCTCCTTCTTTCAAAGGCTGCCTGTGGGCAGCGCGTCCGCACCGTGTGGGAACCGTGCGGACTTCATCGCGGCCGGCGGGGCAGTGGCCGACGGTCGCAGTCAACAAAAAGCAGGCATCGGAGAGCAAGCGATGCCTGTTTTTTGTTTTACTTTTTCTCGCCCCGGGCGGCGGCCAACTCCTCAAAGCGGCGGTCCTTAGTAAAAATGCGGTGGTACGGGTTGTCCGGCAGCGGGGCGGGGCGGGGGACAGGCACCGGACGGTATCTCACGGCTGGCCCTCCATGGGCACGGCCCCGGCGGTGAGGGCGTGCCAGAAATCCGCGCAGCCCGCGAATTTTTCCGCCTGTTTGGGGTCCCACACGCCCCGGCGTCCCACGTAGAACTTTTTCAGGTATTCCTGACTGCTGCCGGTGGAATCATCCATCAGCGTCTGGCCCTGATACTCGCCCAGCTCCAGCGCGGTCAGCGCCGGGCAGTCCTCCCAGCGGTAGACCATGTTCTCCCAGTCGGTGGGCGGCGCGTCGGGGTCGCCCACTGTGCCGTCCAGATATTGCAGCGCCCCGGTCTGTTCCTCAAAACCGGCCGGATCCTCCATCAGAAACACATAGGTGCCCCCGCCGCTCTGCAAATCGGCGCTCAGACGGGTCACGCCTGCCATCTGGCTGTAGGCGTCGGCGTTGGTCTCCTCGGAATGAAAATCCACCGTGTACTGGTTCAGCTGCACCAGCACTCTGCCGTCCCCGTTCAGGTCTTCGCCAAATTGGGTCAGCGCCTCGGTGAGGGCATTGGAGGTGTCCACCGGCAGCTCGTACCGGCTCACCACCCCCACCTGATAGTCCGGCCGGGGACGGAACACGGTATCCTTGATGATGGAACCCGCAATCAATGCCCCCGCGATGGCCGCCGCCACATAAAGCCAGTGATAGTGCCACCAGTTGCTGGCCTTCTGGCGGGGCGTCAGCTCCGGCGGAGGCGGGGCGGCCTGATACTGTTCTGTGCTGCTTTTGGTGACCCATGACATGGCGGTAATGCTCCTTTGCGTTCAGTATGCTCCTATTATAGCATAAAAAAGCCGGTTGTCAGCAGGGAATTTGTGAAACTTCTTGCAATCATTTCCCAAACAGGGTATCATAGAGGTATTCCAATCAACGAGGTACTGTATTTATGAATGAACAGGAAAATCTGCTGGCCGCCGAGACCGAGGAACCGGAGGTCCCCCGCAAGGTGGGCCTGCCCCGCTTTTTTGAGCTGCTGGGCCGGGACCTGTGGTCCTTTTTCCGGGCCAGCTTTCTGTGCGGGCTGGGCTGGCTGCCCGGCTTTGCGCTGCTGGCCTTCGGCCTGATGGTCAAGAATCCTGTGTTCTGTCTGGCGGGCGGCGCGCTGGCCGGTCTGGTGGGCGCGCCCTTCCTCTGCGGGCTGCTGGACACCATCCTCCGCGCGCTGCGGGACGAGCCGGGCTATTGGTGGCACACCTACAAAATGGCGTGGAAACAGAACTGGAAACAGAGCCTTGTGCCGGGACTGGTGTTCGGGGTGTTTTTCGGCCTGTGGGCGGGGATGCTGTTCACCGCCGCCGAAATGGACGGCGTGCCCGCCAGCGTGTGGATCTGCCTCATCGTGGGGCTGTTTCTGGGGCTGGGCTTTTTCGGGTACAGCTTTTTACAGATCCCGCTGGTGGACCTGCCGCTGGGTCAGCGGGTCAAAAACGCCGCGCTGATGTTTCTGGGTTTTTTCCCCCGCACGCTGGCGGCCACGGTGGTCACCGGCGCGTACTGGGCGGTGATGCTGCTCTACCTGCCCTACACGCTGCTGGTGCTGCTGGCGCTGGGCTGGTGGCTGCCCTGCCTGATCAGCAGCATGATTTTGTACCCCGGTCTTGACCGGGTGTTCGGGCTGGAAAAGACGCTGCGGGAGCGCCGGGACGCCGAGATCAACGCCCGGCTGGCCGCCGACGCGCCGGTGTTTGACACGAAGGATGAATGAGCATGAGCAACACGGTGATCCTGCACACCACCGAGGATTTTGCCCGGGGGGAGTTTGACAATGTTTCGGCCCAGCACAGCCGTGTCACGCTGGACATGGTGCAGGGCACCCGCGTGCCCTACGGCTGCTACACCAGCCCGGCGCTGCCGCTGCCTGCCTTTGACGCGCTGCGCATGAGCTGGAACGCCGCCACGCCGGAGGGCACCGCGGTGGAACCGCAGGTGCGCCTGCTGGTGGACGGCAACTGGACCGCATGGATCAGCTTCGGGCGCTGGGGCACCCGGATGCAGCGGACGGGCGCATCCCCGGCCCAGCGCGGGCCGCTGGTCATCCGGCCGGACCATCTGGTGCTGGACAGCAAGGTGGCGGCACAGGCCCAGCTGCGCATTTATCTGTACACCAAAGACGAACACACCACCCCCGCGGTGACGCTGCTGGGCGTCAGCGTGCGTGCGGTGGATGTCATCCCGGCGGGCGGCCGTCCGCTGCACCGCCAGCTGCATCTTCTGCCCTATGTGATGACCCGCCGCGCCCCCGCGCTGCGGGAGGTGATGGACCTTGCCATCGGCATCGTCAGCCTCACCAACCGGTGGGGCGCCGACCTGCTGCCCGAGGAGGTGGCGCAGGCGCTGCGGGACTACCGCCGTCCCGACGACCGGGACCGGCGCAATCTCAGCTTTGCGGCGGCCGCGGCGGGGGCATGGGGATTCCCGGCGTGGGCATGCTGGACGGATCTGGCCGGGCTGCGGCAGGAGCTGCGGCAGGGCTGCGGCGCGGTGGTGGCGCTGGAAAGCACCCCCGCGCAGCAGGCGTCCGGCTGGCCCGCACTACGGTATGCGGCGCTGCGGGGGTTTGGCACGGCGGAGGACGGCAACTCCACGGCGCTGCTGTGCGACCCGTGGGCCGGCGAGACGGATTTTGAGGCGGAGACCGTCATGCCGCTGGACGAATTTCTGGTGGCATGGAACAATCAGGCGCTGTTTATGCGCCGCCGTCCCGGCCTGCCGCCGGAGGAACGTCCCTGCCGCCAGAACATCTGGCTGCGCAAAAAGGACCGGCAGCATCCCGATCTGTACTGCCCCCATGTGGGCGGCGAGGCTGCGCCGCTGCCGGAGGATTTCTGCGAAAAGGGCGGCGTGCTGGCATGGAGTGAGCCGGACGAGCATCCCCACGCCACCACCGGGCACCGGCTGCTGCATTTTGTGCAGCCCGAGCAGGGATGCATCCGTCTGCCCACCAGCGAGGAACATGACCGCAAATGCACCGTCTATGCCATCGACCCCACCGGCGCCATGCAGGTGGGGGATGTGACGGTCTGATCCCAGGTCAATCATCACAAGAAACCTTGCCACTATTCGTAGGGGCGGGACAGCCCGTAAGGGTGCCCTGCAGTCCCGCCCGCAAAAGGCGGCCTTACAACGATGTTTTTTGCAAGACGGCGCTCCACGGGGCGTCGAGGACGCCGCCCCCTACAAACGCGAATTAAGGTTTTTCGACACACTGACGCTGCCCCCGGCCTTGCGGCCGGGGGCAGCGTGCTATGTGGAGGTGGTGATGGTTATTTGGTGCGCAGCAGGTCGGCGTAGAAGGCGTCCAGCTCGGCGCGGGTGTCAAAGGAGGCCAGATACATCTGGTTGCCCATGGCGCCGGAAAGCGCGTCGGGCACCCGGTCCATCAGCTTGATGTTCTTGCCGTACTTTTCCACGATGTCCGCGTGGGCCATGGCGTGGCCCTTGGCGTCCCGCAGCCCCGCGAAGGCGCAGAAATGATGCCCCCCGGCGGGCAGGCTGGACTTGTCAAAGGCGATCATGTCAGCCCAGATCTTGTACACGTTGGTGCTGTTGGCGTAGTTCATCATATCCGGCGAGATGCCGCCGCTGGGGCGCATGTTGACCTCCAGCCCCACCAGATCGCCCTTTTTGCCAAGGCCATCCTGATCCTGCGTCAGCCGGAAAAACTCAAAATGCACGAACCGGCTGCGCACGCCAAAGCTCTTGAGGGTGGCGCGGCCCGCGGCGCGGGTGTCCTCGGGCAGGTCCTTCAGAATGTAGAAGATGGAGTCGTCCAGATGGTTCACGATGTCCATGATAGACACGGGGGTGACGTTGCCGGTCTCGAAAATCGGGTCGCCGTTGGAATCCACGATGGCGTCGTAGGAGTTCACCTCGGCATGGACGAACTCCTCCATGATGTACAGCACATCGGGCTGGCGCTTGGCGAGAAATTCCTTCAGCTGGTCGTCGTTTTCGATTTTCCAGGTATCGGAGGCGCCCACGCCGTTGTCCGGCTTGGCCACCACCGGGTAGCCCACCTTTTTAATAAAGGAACGGGCGGCGGCGGGGCTGGTCACCAGATGCCAGCGCGCCGTGGGGATGCCCGCCTTGGCGTAGGCGGCCTTCATTTTGGACTTGTACTTGATGAGGGGCATATCCTTGGTCTGGAAGCCCGAGGGAATGTTGAAGTCGGTCCGCAGCCGGGCGTCCCGCTCCAGCCAGTATTCGTTGTTGGACTCCAGCCAGTCGATGCGCCCGTGCTTGAACGCCAGAAACGCCACGGCGCGGTACACCTCGTCGTAGTTCTCCAGATTGGTGACCTTGTAATACTCATTGACGCTGGAGCGCAGATTTTCGCTCAGCTCATTGTAGGGCTGGTCACCGATGCCCAGCACGTTCATGCCGTTGTTTTTCAGTTCCCGGCAGAACTGCCAGTAGTTGGCGGGGAAATTGGGGGATAAAAATACGATATTTTTCATGCGGATTCCTGCTTTCTATACTTCCCTTCCGGCGGCACAGCCGGTTTTTCCTGATTATACCATACTCCTGCTGAAAATTCAATGCTTTACAGCGATGAACCGATGGGAATACCGCATAATTTTTGCGCAGGTTGCGCAGAAATCCCCTGCACATTCCTCCAAAATTGTACGGATAAATCCTAAGATTTTCCCTTTTCCCCGGCGGGGAATCGTGGTATACTATTTTATTATTGTAGACAGGGAGGTCTTGCCTTATGGCTGCATCCGCAGCAAACAAGGATATGGGCACCGGCAGCATCAAAAAACTGATGCTGGATTTGGCGGTGCCTGCCGTTGTGGCGCAGATCATCAATCTGCTGTACAATGTGGTGGACCGCATTTACATCGGGCACATTCCCGGCATCGGCGCGGCGGCGCTCACCGGCGTGGGACTGTTCACCCCCATTCTCATGCTGCTCACGGCGTTTGCCATGCTGCCCGGTTCCGGCGGCGCGCCCCGTGCGGCCATCGCCATGGGCCGGGGAGACAAGGACGGCGCCGAGCGAATCGTGGGCAACTGCTTCACGGTGCTGGTGGGGCTGGCGGTGTTGCTCACCGCGGTGTTTTATTTCGCCTCGCCCACGCTGCTGCGGATGTTCGGCGCGTCGGACGTGACGCTGCCCTACGGCGTGGCCTACGCCCGCATCTATGTGCTTGGCTCGGTGTTTGTGCTGGTGGTCATGGGCATGAACCCCTTCATCACCACGCAGGGCTTTGCCAAGATCAGCATGCTCACCACCGTCATCGGCGCGGTCATCAACATTGTGCTGGACCCCATCCTCATCTTTGTGCTGGGCATGGGCGTTCGGGGCGCGGCCACCGCCACCGTCCTCAGTCAGGCGGTGAGCGCCGTGTGGATTTTACGGTTCCTCACCGGCCCCAAGACCCAGCTGAAGCTGCACCCCGCCAACATGGTGCTCAAACCCAAGGTCATCCTGCCCTGTCTGGGGCTGGGCGTTTCCTCCTTCGTCATGGTCTCCACCGAGAGCCTGCTCTCCATCAGCTTTACCACCAGTCTGGCCCGCTACGGCGGCGACCTCGCGGTGGGCGCTATGACGGTGCTGACCAGCATCAACCAGCTGGTCAGCATGCCGCTGCAGGGCATCTGTCAGGGCGGCCAGCCCATCATGAGCTACAACTACGGCGCCGGCAAGCCGGAGCGCGTCAAGGAGGCCTTCCGCTGCCAGTTCACCGTCTGCGTGGGCTACACGGTGGTGTTCTGGCTGCTGCTCATGGTGGTGCCGCAGGTGTTCGCGGGCATCTTCACCTCCGATGTGGAGCTGGTGACCTACACCGCCTGGGCCATCCGCATTTTCCTTGCGGGCGCGTTTTCGGTGGGCTTCCAGATCAGCTGCCAGCAAAGCTTCATGGCGCTGGGACAGGCCAAGTACAGCCTGCTGATGGCCTGCCTGCGCAAGCTGATTCTGCTCATCCCCCTGATTTTCATTCTGCCCAACTTCTTTGCGGACAAGGTGTTCGCGGTGTTTCTGGCCGAGCCGGTCAGCGACATCCTCGCCGCGGCCATCACCACCATCACCTTCCTGACCCACTTCAACAAGTTCCTGTACGGCGAAAAGAAATAAAAATTTCCCCCGCAGCCTTGGCTGCGGGGGGAATTCTTTGTAATTGGAAAATTACCAGGTGCGGCTGCCCATGGCGCGGAACTGGGCCACGGTGGGAACATGAGAGTTCAGGCCGCCGTCCACGGTCATGATCTGGCCGGAGACGTAGGTGCTCTCGTCAGAGCCGAGGTAGACGCACAGATGGCCGATGTCCTCAGGGCAGCCATAGCGGTTCACGCAGATGTTGGACAGGAAGATGTCCTTGAGGGCCTGCGGCACGTGCGCGTCGTTCTGCGGGGTGACGATGAGGCCGGGACGCACGCAGTTGCAGCGGACGCCGGTCTTGCCGTATTGGGTGGCCACCATCTTGGTGAGCATGTCCACGCCGGCCTTGGCGCAGGCGTAGGCGGTGGAGCTGATGTCGCCGTTGCAGGCGGCCATGGAGCCGATGTTCACGATGGAGCCGCCGCCCACCTTCTGCAGGTAGGGAATGGCGACCTTGGTGGTGTAGAAGGTGCCGCGCATGTCGCTCTCAAAGATGGCGTCCCACATCTCCACGGTCAGCTCGTCCACGCGGCCGTCCTTGAGGGCCACGTTGGCGGCGTTGTTCACCAGAATGTCGATCTTGCCCCACTCCTTCTCGGTGTCGGCAAACAGGGCATCGATGCTGGACAGGTCGGTGATGTCCATGAAGTGGTACATGGCGGTGCCGCCGGCGGCGACGATTTCGTCCACGACAGCCTGACCCTTGGCCTGACGGCGGCCGCAGATGACCACCTTGGCGCCCTCAGCGGCGTACAGCTTGGCGATGCCGATGCCGATACCGCTGGTGGAACCGGTGACGATGGCGACTTTATCCTGTAATCTGTTCATTGGAAGAATCCTCCTTGTAAAAAGTTTTCAGTGGTTGCCATGATTATAGCAGATTTTACAAAATAAATCAAGTCATGTCGGAAGGATTGGGACAGGTCAACCTATTGAAAATCCCGATGAAGTCATCGCAGGAACAGCCGGAGCAGGCCGCTGTACAGATTCCGCCGGTAGGGCTGGTAGCGCATGGGCAGGTCCAGCCATGTTTTTTTGTCCACGATGCTCTTGGTGTGGGAGAACGCGTCAAAGCCCGCCTGCCCGTGGTAGGCGCCCATGCCGCTTTCCCCCACGCCGCCAAAGCCCATGGCGCTGGTGGCCAGATGGATGACCACATCGTTGATGCAGCCGCCGCCGAACCGGCACCGTTCGGTGACAAGCGCCTGATGGGCCTTGTCAGCGGTGAACAGGTAGAGCGCCAGCGGCTTGGGTCTGCCGCTCAGCAGCGCCACCGCATCCTCCAGCCGGTCATAGGTCAGCACCGGCAGAATGGGGCCGAAAATTTCCTCCTGCATCACCGGGTCTTCCCAGCGCACGTTGTCCAGCAGGGTGGGCTCCAGCTGGCGGGTGTCCTCCCGCACGCCGCCGCCGCAGACCAGCTTGTCCCTGTCCACAAGGCCGCAGAGCCGCCGCAGATGCCGCTCGTTGACGATGCAGCCGTAGTCCGGGTTTTGCAGCGGCTGCGCCCCGTACTGGCGGGTGATCTCCGCCTGCAGAGCCGCCACCAGCCGGTCGTGGACAGCGCTTTGGCACAGGATATAGTCGGGGGCCACGCAGGTCTGGCCGCAGTTGAGGAATTTGCCGAACACGATGCGCCGGGCCGCCAGCGCAATGTCGGCGGTCTCGTCCACGATGCAGGGACTTTTGCCGCCCAGCTCCAGCACGGCGGGGGTCAGCGTTTCGGCGGTGTGGCGCAGCACTTCCCGGCCCACCGCGGTGCTGCCCGTGAAGAACACAAAGTCAAATTTCTGCTCCAGCAGCGCGGCGTTTTCCTGCCGCCCGCCGGTGACCACCGCCACGAATTCCGGGGCAAAGCACTCCTTCACCAGCGCCGCCAGCACCGCCGAAGTAGCGGGAGAGTAGGCGCTGGGCTTGACGATGGCGGTGTTGCCCGCCGCGATGGCGTCCGCCAGCGGGTCCAGCGTCAGCAGCAGGGGATAGTTCCAGGGGCTCATGATGAGGGTCACGCCGTAAGGCCCCGGCTTCCGGTAGCTGCGGGAGGCAAACTGTGCCAGCGGCGTGGGGAACCGGTGCTCGGCGGCGCGGCGGCGGATGTGGCGCAGCTGGTCGGAAATCTCGGTCTTGACCAGCCCCACCTCGCATAGGAAGCTCTCATAATCGCTTTTGCCCAGGTCGGCCTTCAGCGCCTCGTACAGTTCCTGTTCCCGGCGTTCCAGCGCGGCGTAGAGGGTCTTCAGCGCCGTGATGCGGTGCTCCACCGGCAGGGTGGCTCCGGTGGCAAAATAGCGGTGCTGGCTTTCCACCAGCGCGGCAATGGCCTGGGACGTCATGCGGCACGCTCCTGTTCTCCCGCCACGCGGGTGTAAAACTGTTCCAGCTGGGCCGCGTCCAGCCGCTGGGGCTGGCGGTAGGGCAGCACCGGGATGAGCGCCCGGAACACCGCCTGATAGGCGCGGCAAAACAGCTTGTAAAGAACATTCATTGGGGCAGACCCTCCTCGCTCAGTTTGCGCAGGTTGACAACGATGCTTTCCAGCGCGGTGTAAAAGGCGGCGCGGCTTTCCTCGGTCAGATCCTTGCCTGCCAACTCCACCGCCAGACTGGCCCGCTGGCACACATGCCCGGCAGCGGCCAGACCTTCCTCCGTCAGGCGGTAGACGCCCCGGTACAGCGATGCGCCCACCTCCTCCTTGACCACAAGGCCCTTTTTCTCCAGAGTAGCCATGGTGCGGGACACATCCGCCTTGTCCCGGCCGCAGCACTCGCCCAGCTGCCCGGCGGTCAGCCCCTCCGGGTGGCGTCGGATGGCCACCAGATAGGTGGCGTGGGGGCCTTTCAGGCCGTAGCGGGCCATCTCGTCCCCGGCAATTTTGTGCCAGTAACGGTCGATTTCAGAAATGGCGGACAAAAACCGCTCAAAGCGTTCCAGCATGGGAAACCTCCAAAAGTTGATTTGTCAACTTTTGGAGTATAGCATAGAGAAGTTGATTTGTCAATAAAAACGGCGCAAAAAAGACCGCCCCGCTGCGGGGGCGGTCAGGTCACAGAGCCTCGGCGCCGAACAGGTGGTAGCAGTTTTTGCCCGCCCGCTTGGCGTTGTACAGCGCGTGGTCGGCCTTGCGGTACAGCTCGTCAAATTCTGTGCCGTACCGGGGGCTGAGTACAATGCCCATGCTGATGGAGATCACCGCGTCCCTGTCGTCCGGCGCGGGGGTGTCGGCCAGACGCATCAGCAGGTTGGCGGCCTTGGACTCGATCCAGTTGTCCTCCGGCACCGCCACCACGAACACCATAAATTCATCGCCGCCCATGCGGCACACCAAATCGGTGCTGCGGAAGTTGTCCCGCAAAAGCTGGGCCACCATTTCCAGCACCTTGTCGCCGTAGCCGTGGCCGTATGTATCGTTGATGCCCTTGAAATTGTCGATGTCCACCATGATCATGGCGCAGGGCACATCGCCCCGCTCCAGAATGGCCTTGATGCGTTCCTCGCCGCTGCGGCGGGTCACCGCCTTGGTGAGCACATCGGTGTCCCGCTGGCCCACCAGCGTGTCCCGGCTGGCCAGCTCCCGGGCGCGGTTTTCGATGTTGAACCGGGTCAGCATGATACCGATGGACAGCGCCACAAAGGTGTTCAGCAGGTTCATCACCCGCACATCCGGCATGCAGTACATCATGTTTGCCACCGCGTAGATGGGCCAGGCGATGACCCCCGGCAGCACGCACCGCCAGAACACATCGGTCACCAGCATGGGCAGCACCGCAAAGGCCACGCAGATGAGCGCCCCCTGCTGGTCGCGGAACAGCACCACGCTGTTGAGGATGGCGAACAGATAACACGCCCCCATGAACACGTAGGTCATGCGGGTGGCGTTGCGGTAATGGTCGCGGGCGGTGGGGACAAAGGAAAACAGCACCAGCATCACCAGAGAAAAGGCGAAATGCACGCCCATCTGGCTGCTCATGAAATTTTCCCCGGCGCTGGCCAGCAGCAGGCCGATGCCGGAGGCCAGTCCCAGCGTGGCGGCATAGCGCAGCCGCCGGGCGTTGGTCTCCTCGATGGTATCGTGGTGCGCCGCCAGAATGGCGGGGGTCAGATCGCCGGTGAGCCAGCGCATCCATTGTTTGGGATCCAGTGAAAGGGTCATGCTGTCTGCTCCTGTTTTTGTGATACGCTATTATTGTAGCATACTTTCCGGCCAAACGCAATGAAAAAAGAACAAAGAACAGAAGAAATTTTGTCAGATTTGCACAACGGGAGGTTGCCTCTTGCGCTCCGGCGCAAAAACGCTTATACTGGAATCAATGACAGAAGGCGGTGTTGACCATGATGAAAATTTATCGGACGCAGGACAAACAGCTCACCCGTGCCACGGATTTCACCGAGGGCGTGTGGGTCTGCATGACGGCCCCCACGCAGGAGGAAGTGCGGGAGGTAGCCGCCACGCTGGACATCGAGCCTGCCGACCTGCAGGCCGCCCTTGACCCGGAAGAATCCGCCCGCATCGCGCTGGAGGACGGCTACACCGTCATTCTGGTGGACATTCCCGTCAAGCCCGCCGGGCAGGGGGAGGGCATCTACACTACGGTGCCGTTGGGCATCCTGCTCACGCAGGACCTCATCATCACGGTCTGTTCGGTGGAAACGGCGGTGCTGGGGGACTTTGCCGCCTGCCGTGTGCGGGGCTTTTCCACCCGCAAAAAGATGCGGTTCGTCTACCAGATTTTGTACCGCGCCGCCACGCTGTACCAGCAGGAACTGCGCCTCATTGACCGCCGCCGCCAGAGCATCGAGAAAAACCTCACCGGGACCCTGCGGGACAGCGACCTGATGGAGCTGCACGGTCTGGAATCCTCGCTGGTGTATTTTGCCACCTCTCTGCGGGCGAATCTGACGGTGCTGGACCGCCTCACCCGCTACAAGCGGCTGGAGCAGTACCCCGATGACCGGGAACTGCTGGACGACGTCATCGTGGAGATCCGGCAGGCCATCGAGATGACCGGTATTTACCGGGACGACATCAAGGGCACGCGGGAGCTGTTCAGCTCCATTCTGGACAACCGCCTGAACAACGCCATGAAATACCTCACCTCCATCACCCTCATCATGGCGGTGCCCACCGTCATTTCGGGATTGTACGGCATGAACGTGAATCTGGACGGCATGCCATTTGCCAATTCCTTCTGGGGGTTCACCATCGTGTGCGGCATCATTGTGGCGGTGTGTCTGGTGTCGGCGTGGATTCTGCACAAAAAGCATATGCTGTAACATTTTCGGGGTTTTCCCGTTCTGACAGGGGAAAGGATGTGGTCACATGGAGGACGCCGCCATTGTGGCGCTGTTCTGGGAGCGCAACGAGCGGGCGCTCACCGAGACAGCCGCCAAATTCGGCGCGTACTGCCGCAAAATTGCCATGAACATTCTGGCCAGCGCGCGGGACGCCGAGGAATGTGAAAATGACACGCTGCTGGCGGCGTGGAACAGCATGCCCGCCAACCGTCCGGCGCGGCTGGCGCCGTATCTGGGGCGCATCACCCGCAATCTGGCGCTGGACCGCAGCGACGCCGCCCGCACCCAGAAGCGGGGCGGGGGACAGGCCGCGCTGGTGCTGGAGGAGCTGGAGGAATGTGTGGCGGCTCCCGGCGGCGTGGAGGAGGACTTTGACGCCGCCGAGACCGGGCGGCAGATCAGCGGGTTTCTGCGGGAACTGCCGGAGGAGACCCGGCGCATTTTTCTGCGCCGGTACTGGTATTGTGATTCCACCGCGGACATTGCCGCCCGGCTGGGCATCAGCGAGGCGAAGGTGCGGGTGACGCTGCACCGCACCCGCAAAAAGATGGCGGTGTACTTAGCAGAGAGGGGCGTGAAGGTATGACGGCACGACAGCTGTTTGAGGCGGTCGGCTTTGTGGAGGATGAGCTGGTGGAGCAGGCCAACGCGCCGGTGGTGCGCCGCCGTGTGCCGTGGCAGCCGGTGGTCATGACGGCGGCGTGCCTCTGTTTTGTGGTGGGGGTGGCCGGGGCCGGCGGTCTGGGACGGATGAAAGCCAGTTCCGCCGCGCCCGCGTCCAATGCGGAGTACAGCATGGATTCCGCCCCCGCGCTGGCGGCGGGCAGCACGGAGGACGACGCGCCGGAAGCCGCCATGGAGGAAAAGGAGAGCGGCGCTGCGACGGCGGCGCTGTGCCCGGTGGATGTGACGGACTACCCGCTGTGGGCGGTGTGTGACCGTTCCGGCTGGGAGCACAGCGAGCTTGTGGTGAACGCCGGAATGCTGATGGTGCTCACCGATGCGGACGGCGCGCCCTTTGCGGCCGGGCAGACGCTGACGGTGCAGGCGGACGGCGCGTACACGCTGGGCTTTGCCGCAGAAGGCGGCGCACCGGAATTTGCGCAAGGGGAGACCCTGACCCTGCCGCAGGACGGTTATCTCTGCGTGCTGGCCGGGGATGCGGATGTGACGGTGTTTGTCAGTGCGGAGCCGTGATTCTGCCCGTGATTGCCGCAGGCAGGGGTTTGTGCTATGATAATGATAAATACTGTGCTAAGAGGTGACTGCGATGACCACTGCGCAACAGCAGCAGGCGGCAAGGGATTTTGCTGCCTACTGGAAAGATAAAGGCTATGAAAAAGGACAGAGCCAACCTTTCTGGCTGTCTTTGCTTCGGGATGTGTACGGGGTCGAGCACCCAGAGCAATTTATTCAATTTGAAGAACAAGTCCACCTCGACCACACCAGTTTTATTGACTGCACAATTCCCGCCACCCATGTTCTGATTGAACAAAAAGGATTGGGCAAGGATTTGAACAAGCCCATCAAACAATCGGATGGGGCGCTGCTGTCTCCTTTTGAGCAAGCGAAGCGCTATATTCTGGAACTGCCCGTGTCGCAGCACCCGCGCTGGGTGGTGACCTGTAATTTCAGCACATTTTATGTGTACGATATGGAACGCCCACGCGGCGAACCGGAAATGATCGAACTGGCCAATCTGGAAAAGGAATACTATCGGCTTCAATTCCTTGTTGATGCCGGGAATGAACACCTCAAGCGGGAAATGGAAGTTTCCATTGCGGCGGGTGAAATTGTCGGCTTGCTGTATGATGCCTTTTACAAGCAGTATGCAAACCCGGAATCCGAGCATTCGTTAAAAAGTCTGAACAAGCTGTGTGTGCGGCTGGTATTCTGCCTGTATGCGGAGGATGCCGGGATTTTTGGACATCATGGGATGTTCCACGACTATCTGAAAGGTTTTGATACGCGGGGATTGCGCAAAGGCTTGGTGGATCTGTTCCGCGTGCTGGACACAAAACTTCAAGACCGCGACCCCTATCTGAAGGACGATAATCCCGAACTTGCGGCGTTTCCCTATGTCAATGGCGGGCTGTTCAGCGATGAAAATATCGAGATACCCCCGTTTACCGATGAAATCCGAACTCTGCTGTTAGAAAAGGCCAGTGAAAATTTCAACTGGTCGGAAATCAGCCCCACCATTTTCGGTGCTGTGTTTGAAAGCACGTTGAACCCCGAAACGCGCCGCAGTGGCGGTATGCACTATACCAGCATTGAGAATATTCACAAGGTGATTGACCCGCTGTTCTTGGACGAGCTAAAATCTGAATGGGAAGAAATCAAAGCACGCCCTATGAGTCGTTTCCGCCCTATCTACATTCAGAATTTTCACGACAAATTATCTTCTTTGACTTTTCTCGACCCTGCTTGTGGTAGTGGCAACTTCCTAACTGAAACCTATCTAAGTTTACGACGACTTGAAAACGATATAATTTCAGAAGAACGAAAGACCAGCTTGGGTCAAACTGCAATGCAGGGCATGGATGCCAAATCGGTAGGTATTCAGGTTTCTATCAGCCAATTCTATGGTATTGAAATCAATGATTTTGCTGTAACAGTAGCAAAAACGGCACTTTGGATTGCAGAAAGTCAGATGATGCAAGAAACTGAGAAAATTGTTTCTCTTCCGTTGGAATTTCTGCCATTAAAAACTAATGCTTTCATTATTGAAGGTAATGCACTGCGTACAAACTGGTTCGATGTAGTGCCAAAAGTTAAGTTGAATTACATCATGGGTAATCCACCTTTTGTTGGCGCGAGACTCATGGAACAGGGTGGAATACAAAAGCAAGAGGTTAAAGATATTTTCGGGAACATTAGGGATGTTCAGGATTTGGATTATGTCACCTGCTGGTATAAACTTGCAGCGCAGTATATTCGCGATACCCAAATCCAAGTGTGCTTTGTTTCTACAAACTCAATAAGTCAAGGCTCACAGGTTCCAATTTTATGGAATGAGCTTTACAATAACCATCATATTCATATTAACTTTGCATACCAAACATTTAAGTGGAGTAGCGAAGCATCTTCGCAAGCAGCAGTACATTGCGTAATTATTGGGTTTGCAACATTTAATAGAAGTGAAAAATGGCTATTTATTGATGGCAAGAACAAAAAAGCAGTCACGGGAATCGGTCCATATTTGGTCGAGGGCGGAGAAACTTATGTGGTCGCAGCTAAGGATAATCTCTGTGGTATGCCTAAAATGAATTTTGGCAACCAACCTCGTGACGGTGGATATTTTGTAATTAAAGAAGATGAATACCAAGAAATTTTGAAAAAGGAGCCGGATTTAGAAAGATGGCTTTATCCGTATATCGGTGCGGAAGAATTTATAAATGGAAAAAAACGCTGGTGTTTATGGTTAAAGAAAGCTACACCAAAAGATATTCTAGGGAGCAAAATTCTATCGGAAAAAGTCGAGGCTGTTCGACAATTTCGTTTGGCATCGAAGGCTAAAACTACCAATGGCTACGCAAAAGTTCCACAGTTATTTGCACAGATAACACAACCGGATGGGGTGGACTTTCTTATTATACCCAGAGTATCATCAGAGAACCGTAAGTATGTGCCAATTGGATTTGCAAAAGCAAACACAATTTCTTCGGATGCTATTCAGATTGTGCCAAACGCAACGCTCTATCATTTTGGTGTATTGACATCAAATGTACATATGGCATGGATGCGGGCTGTTTGTGGACGGTTGGAAATGCGGTATCGATACTCAAAAGAAATCGTGTATAATACATTCCCTTGGCCTAAGCCAACCGATGCACAAAGAGCAAGGATAGAGAAAACAGCACAAGCCATCTTGGATGCGCGTGCATTGTATCCAGATTGTAGCTTTGCTGAAATGTATGGGGAAAAAATGTACCTGTTTCCTGAAATACTTAAAGCTCACCAAGATAATGACCGTGCGGTTATGGATGCTTACGGATTTACCAGAGGCACCGCGGCCAGAACCAGTGAAAGCGCCTGCGTAGCGGAACTGATGAAGCTGTACCAACAGATGGTTGCCCAAAACAGCAAAACGCAATAGGGTACATCAGATTCATACCGTCAAAAAGGTCAATCAATACTGCGATGATAAAACGGTTGCCTTTGCACTGGTAGGGGGCGGCGTCCTCCGCATGGCGGGCTTTATGCCCGCCACCCGGCAAGGCCGGGACGCTCATGCAGTTGCAGGCCGCGCACGGCCTGCATTTGGCGCTCCCCATTTTCGCTAACGCTCAAATGTGGCCCCACGCGCCAAAACCCGCAACGTACCACGGGGCGTCGAGGACGCCGCCCCCTACAAGTGCAAATATAGGTTTTTCGACACGCTGAGATATTATCTTCTGCTGGATGAATTGTTCTGATAAGAAATCCGCGCCGGCTCGCGAAAATGAGCCGGCGCGGAAGGTTTATTTTGCGTTTATTTTGCGTTTGTGATGCGGTGCAGGGCGATGGAGCCTGCGGTGTTGCCTGCCACCACCAGCGGCAGATACCACCAGCGCACGCCGCCGCCCGCACAGGCCAGATAAAAGGCGTCCGCGACGCAGTGGTCGAATTTGGCGAAGATGAACACCGCCACCGGCGCGATGAGCAGCAGCAGGTTCTGGGTCTTTTTGTAGCCGGACACGGCGATGTACATCATCATGCCGCAGCCGATGCCCAGCAAAAACACCTGCAAAGGGCTTTGCGCGGCCTTGCCCGCGATGAGCGCCGACACATCCACGGTGTACACGCACCGGGCGGCCAGCCCGGCCAGCGCCGCGCCCAGCAGGTTGCACAACAGCATGGCGGCGTAGTCCAGCACATTGCGCAGAAACCCGGTCTTGTCCTCCAACGGAAAAAAGCCGATGCGCCCGGTGTACAGCTCCCCGCCGGTGAGCACCACCGAGATCAGCCCGATGGAAAACAGAAACGGGGCCAGCGGCGAGGGCATCACGTTGAGATACACCATGCCGCCCACGCCGATGAACAGGCCGGTGACGATGCGCTGCAAATATTTCATCACTTTCACACTCCTCATACAAAGTCTACAGGGCCGGAGCAGGACTTGCAACTGTCGGAGTGCACAAAGAACTTTGCACACAGGTGTGCATCCTGCCCGGCCATACAATTTCGACCCGGTATTTTTGGCAAAATGCCGAATGCCTTCCGAACTTCAAATATGGTATACTGAAACCAACTTCAGGAAAAAGGGGAGACCAACCTTGGAAAAACCGTCCTTTTTGCGCAGGCCCAAGCATGTGGGCTGGCGTACCATCAAGACGGCGGCAACGGCGGCGCTGGTGGCCGCCGTATACTACATGATCGGGCGCAATCCGGCCTTTGCCTGCATCGGCGTTATTTTCGGCCTCGGCGTGGACATGAAGGATTCCATCAAAAACGGCGGCAACCGTCTGTTCGGCACCCTCATCGGCGGACTGCTGGCCATCGTGCTGTTCTGGCTGTACCTGCTGGCCTTCCCGGAGGGCGGGCACAGCATCTATCTGGCGGTGCTTCTGTTTTTCGGCATCATTGCGCTCATCCAGCTGTGCCAGACCTTCTGGCCCGGCGGCGTGCAGCCCGGGGGCGTGGTGCTGTGCATCGTTCTGTTCAGCACGCCCATCCACACCTACGTGAGCTACTCCCTGAACCGCATCTTTGACACCGCGGTGGGCGTCATCGTGGCGCTGCTGGTGAACTGGCTGCTGCCCCGGGAACGGGTGGTCGCCTTCTGGGACAACGTCAAAGACATTTTCCACCCCGACATGGACTGAAAACAGACCCCCCGCCCTTCGCAGGAAGGGCGGGGGATTTCTGTGAACAGAATGCTTACTTGGCAGCGACTACCAGAGTCTCGCCGGGCTTGCCGTTCTTCTCGATGGCCTCCAGCAGCAGCTTGGCATCGGTGGACGCGTAGGTGGCGCCAGCGATGGTATCCAGATGCTTGGAGTCACCGGCCTTGACGATGCTCTCGCTCATCTGGGGGATCCACTCAGAGGGATGGGGGTCCATCGGGTAGGTCTCTGCGGTGGTCTCGCTCTTCTTGTTGCCATCGGCATCGTAGGACTCAAAGGTGGCAGAGGCAATCTTGCCGCCCTTGTACTCCACGACCAGCGTGTCACGCCAGCCATGGCTGGATTCCATGGCGGCATCGTCCATCTGGGCGGTGTAGGTGCCGTCAGCGATCTTGCTGCCGCCGCAGGCGGCCAGCGCCAGGGCCATCACAACAGACAGGCCCAACACGATGAGTTTCTTCATAATCGTTCTCCTCCGACAGATAAATTGCAGAACCTTGTGTTCTGACTATGCCCCTACTATATCAGAAAAATAACAAAGTGTCAACCGCCTGCGGACAGGCTGACGCGGCCGGAGCGGCGGTTTTGGGCCGGTTTTGGATGCTTTTCCACAATTATACAAGACAGTGTATGCCAAACTGTGATTATACAGGATTTTCCCTTGACTTATGCCGCAAAAATGATAAAATATTAGCGTATAGTTATGGCTTTTTGGTGAAGAGGGAGAGCGCCGCGGCCCCGCGGCGGCCTTTGCCGGAAACAGCAAGGAGGTTCCTCTGCGCAGACTCCCGACGGTGCGCAGAGGGGGAGGCCTCCACAAAGAAATGGGGGAAACACGTTCCATGTTCAAATCCCTGAAACGCTCCGCGAAGGGTGCGGGTGTCCCGCATGAGAAGGCGACAGCCGGGATGGCAACGGTCCAGATGCCAGTTCCCGAACATGTCATCATTCCCATGTCGATGCACATCGGCGCCCCGGCGGAGCCAGTCGTCAAAAAAGGCGACACCGTCATGGTTGGCACGCTCATCGGCAAGGCCGGCGGCTTTGTCAGCGCCAACGTCTACTCCAGCGTGTCCGGCGTGGTGCAGGACGTTGCGCCCATGCGGATGGTTCACGGTCCCATGACCACGGCCATCGCCATCAAGTCGGACGGCAAGCAGACGGTGGACCCGGCCTGTGTGCCGCCCGCCGTCACCGACAAGGACAGCCTGATGAAGGCGGTGCAGGACTGCGGTCTGGTGGGCCTGGGCGGCGCCGGCTTCCCGACGCATGTCAAGCTGGCCGCCAAGACCATCGACACGCTGCTCATCAACGCGGCGGAGTGCGAGCCGTACCTGTCCACCGACACCCGCGAGATGCTGGAATGCAGCGACACCATCCTGTCCGGCATCGAGACCGTGATGAAGTACTGCGAAATTCCCAACTGCATCATCGGCATCGAGCGCAACAAGCCGGAGTGCATCGATTTGATGTGCTCTCTGGTGCGCAACATGAAGGGCGTCTCCGTCAAGCCGCTGCCCATGCGGTATCCGCAGGGCGCTGAAAAAACGCTGGTGGAGACCTGCACCGGCCGGGAGGTGCCGCAGGTCGGCCCGCAGGGCAAGCCGGGCCTGCCCGCAGACTGCGGCTGCGTCATCATGAACGTGACCAGCATCTCCACGCTGGGCAAGTTCCTCAAGACCGGCATTCCCCTCACCACCAAGCGTCTGACGGTGGAGGGCGACGCCATCGTCAAGCCCCAGAACATCGAGGTGCCCATCGGCACGCTGTACCGGGACGTCATCGCGGCCTGCGGCGGCATCAAGCCCGATGTGGAGCTGGGCAAGATCATCTTCGGCGGCCCCATGATGGGCGGCGCCGCGCCCAGCGCGGACTATCCCGTGCTGAAACAGAACAACGGCCTGTTGCTGTTCAGCAAAAAGATGGCCGTGCTGCCTGAGGCACAGCCCTGCATCCGGTGCGGCCGCTGCATCAGCGCCTGCCCCATGGGACTGGAGCCGGTGGTCATCGCCGAGCAGTTCAACAATAAGGATTTTGACGGCCTCAAGGCACGCTGCATCGACCTGTGCGTGGCCTGCGGCAGCTGCACCTACGTCTGCCCCGCCAAGCGCCCCGTCAGCCAGACCATGGCGCTGGCCAAGGCGTGGTATCTGGGCGAAGTGCGGAAAGGAGGCAAATAACCCATGGAAGAACGTTTACTTGTCACGGCCTCGCCGCACATTCGGGACAACTCCACCACCCGCGGCCTGATGGGCAATGTGCTCATCGCGATGATCCCCTGTGTGGTGGCCTCCGCGCTGATCTTCGGTGCCCGTGCCCTGCTGGTGGTGGGGGTGACCACCGCCGCCTGCGTGGGCTTTGAGTACCTGTACTGCCTGCTGCTGAAAAAGGAAAACCCGGTGGGCGACCTGTCCGCCTGCGTCACCGGCATCATTCTGGGCCTGAACATGCCCGTGGGCATGCCGCTGTGGATCGCCGTGGTGGGCGCGTTTGTGGCCATCGTCATCACCAAGCAGCTGTTCGGCGGCCTCGGCTTCAACTTCGCCAACCCGGCGCTGGTGGGCCGTATCGTGCTGTTCCTCGGCTTCACGGGACGCATGACCGCCTACGTCTACCCCGACATGGCGGTGGACGCGCTGGCCTCCGCCACACCGCTGACCTCCACCGTCAACCGCTATAATGTGAGCTTCCTGGATATGCTGCTGGGCATCCACGGCGGCATGCTGGGCGAGACCTGCGTGCTGGCCATTCTGCTCGGCTTTGCGTACTTAGTGGCCACCAAGACCATCGAGATCACCATCCCGGCGGCCATCGTCGGCTCCTGCTGGCTGTTCACCGCCCTGTATGTGCAGGACCCCTACATTGCCCTCATCGAGTGCATGAGCGGCGGCCTTCTGTTCGGCGCAGTCTTTATGGCCACCGACTACGTGACCAGCCCCTTCACCACCAAGGGCAAGCTGTTCTACGGCGTGTTCATCGGCCTTGTGACCTTCCTCATCCGCCACTTCGGCAGCATGAACGAAGGCATGAGCTATGCCATCCTGCTGGGCAACCTGATGACGCCCTGGTTCAACGCGTGGGGCCATCAGGTGGCGCTGGGCTTCCGGAAACCCGCCAAAGCGAAGAAAGGGGGTGCCGCGTAATGGCTGACAAGAAAGCGCCTGAGCAAACCACCAATGTGGGCAAGGAAATGGTGCTGCCCGTTGTGGTGCTGGTCGCCATCTGCATCGTGTGCAGCGCGTTGCTGGCGGTGCTCAACAACGTGACCGAGCCTGTCATCGAGGCCAACAACAAAAAGGCGACCATGGTCGCCTATCTGGACGTCCTGCCCGAGGGCACCAACGCCGACCAGATGGAATCCATCGAGGGCGCGGAGGAAAACCCGCTGGTGGAGGACGCCGTGCGCACCGAGGACGGCGACATGGCCGTGAAATCCTCGGCCAGCGGCTACTCCGGCAAGGATGTGACCGTCTACATCAGCTTTGACGCCGACGGCACCGTCACCAAGGTGCAAATCGACGCCTCCACCCAGACCACCGGCATCGGCTCCAAGGTGGCGGAGGATTCCTACGAGGAGAGCTACGTGGGCATCGAAGGCTCCGAGGGCAGCGGCGCGGTGGACGTGGACGCCATCGCCGGCGCCACCTACTCCTCCAACGCCGCCGAGACCGCCATCAAGAACGCGGTGGATTACATCGATCAACTGTTAGAGGGGGTGGCGTAACATGGCTGAAAAACAAAGCAAGTGGAAGATTTTTACCGCCGGTATCATCCGTGAGAACCCCGTGCTGCGTCTGGTGCTGGGCTGCTGCTCGGTGCTGGCGGTCACCACCACGCTGTCCGGCGCCGTGGGCATGGGTCTTGCCATGACCTTCGTGCTGGTCTGCTCCAACATCTTCATTTCCGCGCTGCGCAAGATCATCCCCGCCAAGGTGCATCTGCCCTGCTACATCGTCATCATCGCCACCTTCGTGACGGTGGTGCAGATGGTCATGCAGGCCTATGTGCCCGACCTGTACAAGACCCTCGGCGTGTTCATCTCGCTGATCGTCGTCAACTGCATCATCCTCGGCCGTGCCGAGATGTTCGCCTGCAAAAACACCGTGCTGGATTCCGCGCTGGATGGTCTGGGCATGGGCATCGGCTACATCCTGACCATGGCGCTGATGGGCGGCATCCGTGAGCTGATCGGCTCCGGTACGCTGCTGGGTGTCACCATTATCCCGGAATCCATCGACCGTATGACCGTTATGAACTCGGCCCCCGGCGGTTTCTTCGTGTTCGGCGTTCTCATGGCCGGCTGTGTCTGGCTGGAGAACAAGATGAACAAGCCCATCGAGCGCAAGAGCTGCGGCGATGTGATGCTGGAGGAGATCGACGCCGCCAAAGCGGAAAAGGGGAAAGGAGGTGCTGAGGCATGAGTGCAGCGGAGTTCGCAACCGTATTTTTTAACCTGATTCTGGTCAACAACTACGTTCTGGTGCAGTTCCTCGGCATCTGCCCGTTCCTCGGCGTTTCCAAAAAGCTGGATTCCTCCGCGGGCATGGGCATGGCCGTTATCGTGGTCATGGTGGTCGCCACCGCGGTGACCTTCCCCATTCAGGTGTTCCTGCTGGACGCCAACAATCTGGGCTATATGCAGACCATCGTGTTCATTCTGGTCATTGCCGTGCTGGTCCAGCTCATTGAGATCACTCTGAAAAAATACATTCCGGCGCTGTATTCCTCGCTGGGCGTGTATCTGCCCCTCATCACCACCAACTGCTGCGTGCTGGGCGTCACCATCCTGGCCGCGCAGGACTACGTGCCGGTGATCGAGACGGCGGGCTTCGGTGTGGCCTATCTGGCCGCGCTGGTCTGCGCCGCCGGCGCGGGCGTGGGCTTCCTCGTTGCCATGCTGCTGTTCTGCGGCGTGCGTCAGCGCGTGGAGGCCGCCAATCCCCCGGCCAGCTTTAAGGGCCTGCCCATCACGCTGGTGTCCGCAGCCATCACCTCCATGAGCTTTATGGGCTTTGGCGGTCTGGTGGAAAATATCGTCAATGCGTTGACCTGATAGGAGGAGGAGAGAGTATGAATCCCATTCTGTTTGCGGTCATCGTGCTGGCGGTTCTGGGTTTGGCGGGCGGCGCCATTCTGGTGCTTGCCTCCAAGTTCATGGCTGTGTATGAGGACCCCCGCATCGCGCAAATTACCGATTGTCTGGCCGGCGCCAACTGCGGCGGCTGCGGCTACGCCGGCTGTGCCGACTACGCCAAGGCCATCGTGGAGCAGGGCGCTCCCACCTTCAAGTGCGCTCCCGGCGGCGACAAGTGTGCCGACGCCATCAACGCCATTATGGGCGCTGACCAGAGCGACCGTCCCAGCCTGCGGGCCACCGTGCTGTGCAATGGCGGCGAGAACTGCGGCAAGAAATTTGACTACGCGGGCATCCAGACCTGTGCCGCTGCGGCCTCTCTGGCCGGCGGCCCCAGCGCCTGTGCCTACGGCTGTCTGGGTCTGGGCGACTGCACCCGTGCCTGCAAATTTGACGCCATCCATGTGGTCAACGGCGTGGCCGTGGTGGACCGCAAAAAGTGCACCGGCTGTACCGCTTGCACCGTGGTCTGCCCCCGCCGCGTCATCGCCATGAAGCCCATTGCGCCGCAGCCTGCGGCCAAGTGCTCCAACAAGGACAAGGGCGCTGTGGTCAACAAGACCTGCAAGGTGGGCTGCATTGCCTGCGGTCTGTGCGTGCGCAACTGCCCGCAGCAGGCCATCTTCCTCAAGGACAACGTGGCCGTCATCGACTACACCAAGTGCAACGGCTGCGGCACCTGCGTGACCAAGTGCCCCAAGAAGGCCATCCAGTGGGTGGAGGGTTCTCCCCGTCCCATGGACGCGCCGGTTCCCAAGCACGAGGTCCTGTAATTCCGGTCAGCATAGTCCCCGCCCTTCGGGCGGGGGCTTTTTCTGTAAAAATCTTATAAAATAACTGATAAAATAATGACAATCCCTACGGGATGTGCTATACTGGTAAAAAACCTATGCGGAGGTTGATAAGAATGAACATTTCTCAGGATATCCGTTATATTGGCGTCAATGACCATCAGGTGGATCTGTTCGAGGGGCAGTACATTGTGCCCAACGGCATGGCCTACAACTCCTATGTCATCATGGACGAGAAGATCGCTGTCATGGACACCAGCGAGATCAACTTTGTGGACCAGTGGCTGGCCAATCTGGCCGCCGCGCTGGAGGGCCGCAAGCCGGACTATCTGGTGGTGCAGCACATGGAGCCGGATCATTCCTCCGGCATCGCCGCCTTTGCCGCCGCCTACCCGGAGGCCAAGATCGTCTCCAACGCCAAGTCCTTCGTGCTGATGAAGCAGTTCCTCGGCGAGGACTACGCCGACCGTCAGCTGCCGGTGGGCGAAGGCTCCACGCTGGAGCTGGGCAAGCATACGCTGCACTTTGTCACCGCGCCGATGGTTCACTGGCCGGAGGTCATCATGACCTACGATGACGCCGACAAGGTGCTGTTCAGCGCGGACGGCTTCGGCAAGTTCGGTGCGCTGGACGTGGAGGAGGAATGGGCCTGCGAGGCCCGCCGCTACTACTTCGGCATCGTGGGCAAGTATGGCACGCAGGTGCAGGCCGTTCTGAAAAAAGCTGCCGCGCTGGACATCCAGACCATCTGCCCGCTGCACGGCCCCGTGCTGAAGGAGAATCTGGGCTACTATCTGGATCTGTACAACACCTGGTCCAGCTACGGCGTGGAGAGCGAGGGCGTGTTCATCGCCGCCTGCTCCATCTACGGCCACACCATGGAGGCCGCCAAGCTGCTGGCCGAGGAGCTGACCGCCAAGGGCTGCCCCAAGGTGGCCTTTACCGACCTGGCCCGAGAGGATATGGCTGAGGCCGTGGAGGATGCCTTCCGCTACGGCAAGATCGTGCTGGCCGCACCCACCTACAACACCGGCGTGTTCCCCTACATGCGGGACTTCATCCAGCACCTCACCGACCGCAACTACCAGAACCGCACCGTGGGCATCATCGAGAACGGTTCCTGGGCGCCCATGTCCGGCAAGGTCATGAAGGGCCTGCTGGAAAAGAGCAAGAACATCACCTTCGTGGAGCCTGTGGTCACCCTCAAGAGCGCCCTCAACGACGCCAGCCGTGCCCAGATCTCCGCGCTGGCCGATGCTTTGCTGTAATCCTGTCGCCATCACACAAGCTGCCCCGCCGGGACTTCCGGCGGGGATTGCTGTTTCTCGAAATAAAATTATCGAAAAACAATAAAAACTACTTGCAAAACGATAAAACCTGTGGTATACTGTCTGCATACCGACAGGAGGAGAGCCTTATGAAACAAAACGAACATCTGAGCATTGCCGTCACCAAGGGCATCGTAGCGGCCATCGCGCTGGCCTGTGTGGTGCTGTGCCTGCGGGGGCCTGCCACAGTGCGCTGGATCATGGCCTACCGGCATCTCAACATCACCGGCCCGGCGGTGGCCCCGGCGCTGCTGGCGCTGGGCTACCTGTGCGCCGCGCTGGCCTTTGCCATGCTGTACAATCTGTACCGCTTTCTGGGGCGGCTGGGGCAGGGGGCGCTGTTCGTGCCGCAAAACGTCACGGCGCTGCGGCGCATCAGCCTCTGCTGCGCGGGCGCGGCGGCGCTCTGCCTGCCCACCGGGGTCATCGTGTACGTGCCCTTCGTGTTTTTGGGGGCGGCAGCCGGGTTTATGGCGCTCATCGTGCGGGTCATCCAGATCGCCTTTGCGCAGGCCGTCCGCATGAAAAACGAGCTGGACCTGACCATTTAAGGGGGCGCACATGGCGATCATTGTGAATCTGGACGTGATGATGGCAAAGCGCCATATGGGCGCGGGGGAGCTGGCCGAGCGCATCGGCATCACCCCGGCCAATCTGTCCATTCTGAAAAACAACAAGGCCAAGGCGGTGCGGTTTTCCACACTGGAGGCGCTGTGCAAGGCGCTGGACTGCCAGCCCGCCGACCTGCTGGAATACGTGCCGGACAACGAATCATAAGGAGTAACTGACAATGGAACAACGTAACATTGAGGGCGCGGCCCGCCCCCAAAGCACTGCTGCACCCTTTTCGAGGCCGCTTTTGTGGGCGGCGGCTGCCAGCTGGCCGCTGGCGTACCTGTACACCAAAGAAATCTTTTTCCGTCAGGGCTTTGCGGGGTGGGCCATGCCGGTGTTTGCGCTGGCGTTCCTCGCGTGGGTGGACCTGACCGCCCGCGCCCTGCACCGCCCCGCCGCCAAAGAGACCCCGCTGTGGGCGGGGTGCTGGCTGGCGCTGTCGGCGGCAATGCCGCTGTGGGGCTACCAGCACGGCGGTCTGGGGGACTGGCAGATTCTCGTGTGGCACCTGTTTGCCATCTGGTTCGTGCTGGCCCGCTGTGGGATGCTGGCGCAGGGCAGCACCGGCGGGCTGGTATTTCTGGACGCGCTGGCCGGGATGTTCGTCCTGCCGTGGCCGCATTTTGCGAACCGCTGCAAGGCGCTTGTGCAGGTGCTGCGCCGGGGACTGAACAAAAACCGTCTGGCGGCGGGGACGTTCACCGTGCTGCTCACGCTGACCGTGTTCGCGCTGGCATGGAGCCAGCTGTCCGCCGCCGACCGGCATCTGGCGGAAATCTCCAGATGGTTCACCGGCTGGTTTTGCATCACAGAGGACTTCATCAATCTCCTGTTTTATTTTGTGTTCTCTCTGCCGGTGGGGGCGTGGCTGTTCGGCCTGCTGTCCGGCTGCCTGCGCCGGGAGCAGCCGCCCGTCACCCCGGCGGCCTTCCATGCCGGGCTGCAGCCGCTGCGCAGGCTGCCCCGCTATACCGCCCATGCCGTGCTGGGGGCGCTGTGCGGATTGTACGGCCTGTTCTTCGCGCTGCAGCTGGAGGAGTGGCTGTCCGCCAGCTGGTCGGGACTGTCCGCGCCCCATGCCGCCGCCTTTGCGGTGGAGGGCTTCTGGGAACTTTTCCGCATCCTGCTGTTGAATTTTGCGGTGCTGGCCGCCATCCATTTTCTGGCGCCCCGTGCCCCGGCCCGGCCGCTTGTCCTCCTGTTCTGCGCCTTCGGCCCCGCCTTTGCGCTGCTGACCGGAGCCAAGCTGGGCGCCTATGTGGCGCTGTACGGTCTCACGCCCCGGCGGGTGCTGGCCGGGTGGTTTCTGCTGGTGCTGCTGTTGTGGGCGGTGCTGGCGCTGGTGCGCCAGTTCCGGGGATTCCCCGCCGCCCGCATCGCTGTTTTTACGCTGGCGGTCAGCTTCGCGGTGCTCTCCTGCGTCAATGTGAACCAGCGCATCGTGGAGTTCAACCTGTGGCAGTACGAACAGGGTTATGTACAAAGGCTGGACACCGATGTGCTCCGCTCCCTCGGCTGGCAGGGTTGACAGGTTGTGTATAATAAAGGAAAGGAGGTGGGCTGATGAAGGACGATCAATACATCCGCACCCGCCGCCAGCTGGGCGACCCCGCGCTGGAGCTGCTGCGCGGCGCGCACGTGGCGGTGTTTGGCATCGGGGGCGTGGGCGGCCACGCGGCGGAGGTGCTGGCCCGCAGCGGGGTGGGGGAACTGAGCCTGTTTGACGCGGATACGGTGGCGCTGTCCAACCTGAACCGCCAGCTGGTGGCGCTGCATTCCACGCTGGGACGGTACAAGGTGGACGTGATGGCCGACCGCATCCGGGACATTGACCCCGACACCGTCACCCATGCCCACCGGCTGTTCTACGGCCCCGAAACGGCGGATTCTGTTGATGTATCGCAGTTTGATTATGTGCTGGACTGCATCGACACCGTCACCGCCAAGCTGCTGCTCATTGAACGGTGCAGGGCGGCGGGGGTGCCTGTGCTGTCCAGCATGGGAGCGGCCAACAAGCTGGACCCCATGGCCTTCAAAGTATCCGACATTGAAAAAACCAGCGTCTGCCCGCTGGCCAAGGTCATCCGCATCCAGTGCCGCAAGCGGGGCATCCGCCATCTGAAGGTGGTCTACTCCGAGGAACCCGCCCTGCCGCCGCTGGACAGCGGGGACGCCTCCCACCGTCCGCCGCCCGCCTCCAACGCCTTTGTGCCCGCCGCCTGCGGACTGCTCTGCGGTTCCGAGGCCGTCAAGGACCTTCTTCGGGCGGGCGGGGCGTACCGCGGCCAATAAATTCCTCTGCCTCCGCCGTCCTGGCGGGGGCATTTTTTGGAATTTACACTTTTTCCAAACTTTGTGATTGTATTTTTTCCGACAAAATGTTACCATATATTCAAGTATTGCTGCGCATACATTCTAAGAGGAACAGGAAAGAGGGGACACCACCATGCCCGAACGCCGCACGCCCTACCGGGCGCCGAAAAAACGGCCGCAGAGTCCGCCGGCAAAGCGCCGCGCCGCCCGGACGCCGCCCACAGACCAGCGCCGCCAGCTGCTGACGCTGGCCGGACTGGTCTGCCTTGCGCTGGTCATCTGTCTGGTGGTGGGGCTTGTGAGCTGCAACGCGGGGCCGAAAGCGCCCGCCGAGCCGGATTATGGCGAGTCCGCCGGCGCATGGCAGAAAAACGACAAGGGCTTTTATTTCAATGACGCGGGCGAGGTCATCTCCGGCGCGGTGCTCAAGGGCATTGATGTGTCCAAATATCAGGGCGAGGTGGACTGGGAGAAGGCCAAGGCCGCCGGCATCGACTTTGCCATTCTGCGCTGCGGCTTCGGCAACGAGTGGAACGGCGAGGGGAACTACAACCAGGACGACCCCCAGTGGCGGCGCAACGCGGACGAATGTACCCGGCTGGGCATCCCCTTCGGGTGCTACCTGTACTCCTACGCCGTCTCCGAGGAGGACGCCCGGCGGGAGGCCGACCATGTGGCCCGCCTGCTGGGCCTGACCACGCCCCCCTATGAAGGGCTGGAGGACTACACCGCCGCGCCCTATCAGCTGGAATTCCCGGTCTACTACGATCTGGAGGACAAGAGCATTGCCGGTCTTTTGCCCGATGAGATGGCGGCGCTGGTGACCGCCTTCTTTGACCAGCTGGAAAGCTACGGCTATCAGGGGCGGCAGGGGCTGTACGCCTCGCTGAACTGGGTGCGCGCCCGGTTTGACGACGCGGCCTTTGATGAATGGCGGGACGAACTGTGGATCGCCCGCTTTGCCTCCCGGCTGGGCTACACCGGCCCCTACAAAATGTGGCAGTGCAGCTACACCGCCCCCGGCGCAGATTACGGCGTGCAGAGCGAGACGGTGGACATTGATTTTGTGATGAAGTCCCTGTCCTTCACCGGCATCGAGGACGCCAAGGGCAAGCAGACCCCCAGCTTTACCAACGATACCTACAAAGACGAGCTGTGGCTGAGCCAGAAAAAGGATGCCGCCCGCCTTGTCACCGACCAGCCCGCCGAGGAGAACGGCGGCCAGAAGCTGTTCTGGGAGAGCAGTGACACCTCGGTGGCCAAGGTGAACAAGAAGGGCGTTGTGACCGCTGTGGGCGAGGGCGGCTGCACCGTGACCGCCACGCTGGCGGACGGCACCGAGAGCGCCGAAGTGACGGTGCGGGTGGGCAGCGTGACGGTGCCCGTCTTTGCCACCGGCGCGCTGAACGGCCAGACCGGCAATGACGGCATCAGTCTTGCGGACATTGCCGCCCTCAAGGCAGGCACCGAGGACGCCATTCTGGTGGATACCGGCGCCAGCGTACACGGCACGGCGTCCACCAGCCTCACCGGCGGCGTGAACATGACCGGCGCGCTGGGCGCGGCGGGGTATGACATTCAGGTGTTTGACGCCTCCGACATGGCTTTCGGCGTGGCCCGCCTGCTGTCCGACATCAACAGTGCCTCCGGCTCCACGCTGGCGGCCAACCTGCGCGCCGCCGATGGGGCGCCGCTGTTCTACCGCTCCACCAGCTGGAACCGCAACCGGGTGTCCAACGGCATGAACACCGTGCTGAAGGAGGCCGGCAAGCAGATCGGATTCTTTGCGCTGTCCAGTGCGGACGCGGTGAACGGCTGGGTGAACGTCCCCCGGGAGGACACCCCCTTCGCCAACGAGATGGTGCAGACCGCCTCGGAGCAGACGGCGGCGCTGCGGGCCAAAGGCGTGGACGCGGTGGTCTGCCTGCTGGGCGCGGACTGCATCCCCGACGACGCGCTGCTGAAAGAACTGAAAAATCTGGGCGTGGATGCGGTCATCTGCGGCGGACTGGCCGCCGGCGAAACCCCCGCCAAGCCCCCGCTGCCGGTGCTGGGCGCCAAAACCGGGCTGGACAGCGTGGCAAAGCTGGAGCTGACCTTCGCCGCGGACGGCAGCGTGTCGGCCGCCTGCTCCATGGTCAGCGCGGGGGCGCTGGCCTCCGCCCGCAGCGGCCTGAGCGAAGCGGCCCAGACCGCCTACAACAGCGCCGACAGCAAGCTGAAGGACCAGGCCGAGAGCGACGCCTCCGTGCTGACGAATACGCTGTTTACGCTGGAGAAAAACACCTATGTTTCCTACGGCGCCACGCGGACCCGGCAGACCATCAGCTTTGGCAACTATGTGGCGCAGGTCTATGAGAACATCGCCGCATCGGACGTTGGCGAGCCGGTCAAGGCGGTGGTGAGCGGCGTGCAGGAGCTGGCCTACGGCGACGTGACCCGGGGCGACCTGCAAAACGCGCTGCCCGGCCCGGCCCAGCGCATCCAACTGGTGCGCACCACCGGCGAGGCGGTGCAAAAGCTGCTGGACAACGGCGGCGTGCAGACCTATCTGGAAAGCCTCACCGCCTGGGATGCCGCCGGCGAAGTGCTGCTGGTCACCGACACCGCCGCCCTGACGCTGCTGGGCGAGGGGGACTACACCCTTGTGCGGGACTATGGCGATGTGTACTGGAACCTGCGCATGGTGCTGCTGGATGATGCGGGCGGCGAGGGCGGTTCCCTCTGCCTGCCCGAAACGCCCAATCTGGGCGCGGGACGAACTTCGTAAAAGGAGGCCCAAGCATGAAACTGACCTTTTTGGGCGCCGCCCGGGAAGTGACCGGCAGCTGTACGCTGCTGGAGGCGGCGGGGCATATTCTGATGATCGACTGCGGCATGGAGCAGGGCAAGGACGTCTACCAGAACGTGGAATGGCCCGTTGCGCCCGCCCGGCTGGACGCGCTGCTGCTCACCCATGCCCACATTGACCACAGCGGCCGGGTGCCGTACCTGTACAAAAACGGCTACCGCGGCCCCATCTACGCCACCGATGCCACCACCGACCTGTGCGGCATCATGCTGCAGGATTCCGCCCACATTCAGGAGCAGGAGGCCGAGTGGAAAAACCGCAAGGCTCAGCGCAGCGGGCGGGACCCGGTGGAGCCGGACTACACCGTGCAGGACGCGGTGAACGTGATGAAGCAGTTCCGGCCCCAGGCCTACGGCCAATGGCTGACGCTGTTTGACGGCGAGGCAGGCTGCATCGAGGCCCGGTTCACCGATGTGGGCCACCTGTTGGGCAGCGCCTCCATCACGCTGCGCATCACCGAGGAGGGCCGCGGCCCCGAACTGCTGGTCTTTTCCGGAGACATCGGCAACCGGAACCAACCGCTCATCAAGGACCCCGCCTGCCCCGGCGAGGCGGATTATCTGGTGATGGAATCCACCTACGGCGACCGCAGCCACGGCCCCAAGCCGGACTACGTGGCCGAACTGACAGAAATTTTGCAGGCCACGCTGGACAGGGGCGGCAATCTGGTCATCCCCAGCTTTGCGGTGGGCCGCACGCAGGAGCTGCTGTATTTCCTCCGCAAGATCAAGGCGGAGGGACGCATCCACGGCCACGATGGGTTCCCGGTGGTGGTGGACAGCCCGCTGGCCAGCAAATCCACCACCATCTTCCGGGAAAATTTCAGCGACTGCTTTGACGAGGAGGCGCTGGCGCTGGTGCAGAACGGCCAGAATCCGCTGTCCTTCCCCGGGCTGCACATCAGCGAGACCAAGGAGGACTCGGTGGCCATCAACACCGATACCACGCCCAAGGTCATCATTTCCGCCTCCGGCATGTGCGATGCGGGCCGCATCCGCCATCATCTGAAATACAACCTGTGGCGGCCGGAATGTACCGTGCTGTTCGTGGGGTATCAGGCGGCGGGCACGCTGGGCCGCACCCTGCTGGAAGGGGCCAAGGAAGTCAAGCTGTTCGGGGAGCCGGTGGCGGTGCGCGCCTCGGTGCGGCAGCTTAGCGGCCTGTCCGGCCACGCGGACCAGGAGGGTCTGGCGGACTGGCTTCACAGCTTTTCCGGAAAGCCGGGCTTTGTGTTCGTCAACCACGGTGATGACGCAGTGGCGCAGCACTGGGCCAAACGTCTGCAAGAGGAGGGCTACGCCGCCGAAGCGCCCTACAACGGCGGGGTATACCTGCTGGCCGGGGGGCATGCAGCCTGCTGTGAGACCGGCAACACCCAGCGGCTGGTCAAATCCGCCGCCCAGCCCGCGCCCCGCAGCAGCGCCGCCTACGAGCGGCTGCTCAGCATGGGCAGACGGCTCATGGCCATCATCGAGCGCAGCCGCGGCGGCGCCAACAAGGATCTGGCCAAATTTGCCGACCAGATCGCCGCCTTGTGTGACAAATGGGAACGATGAATCGCAGACGGCCGGAAAGCCGGCACCCCTTCCTGCAGCGGGCCGCCACCCTCGCCGCCGTGCTGGTGCTGAGCGTGTTTTTGACGATGTGGCGTCATAATGCAAGCGATTATCTGACCGGCAACTGGGACAGGTACTCTCAGGACCTTGTCTTTGGCCGCATCCTGCAGATGCAGCAGGGGCAGAGCGTCCCCGGCGGGTTCCTCGGCTCCTACACGCCGGAATGGGGCGATACCCAGAACCGAAGGCTGTTCCGGGACGGCGCGGCCCCGGCGGCGACGGAGTTTGTCAGCTACACCCACCAGAGCGGCCTGCAGGGCACGCTTCTGGGGCTGGTCAACCGGGGCCTGCTGGGGCTGTTCCCCGACGGCGCCCGGCGGGAGACCATGCTGTACACCGTGAACAGCGTGCTGTTTTACGCGGCGGCGCTGTGCGTGTGTCTGGCGGTCTGGCGTGCGGTGGGGGCGCTGCCCGGCGCGGCTTGCCTTGCGGCGGTGCTGCTGGCCCCCTGGGTGCAGCGGGGCATGAAGGACCTGTACTGGTGCCTGTGGACATGGCTGCTGCCGCTGCTGGCGGCGCTGCTGGTCTGCCGCCTGCGCCGCCGCTGGTGCTATGCGGTGGTGTTTGCGGCGGTGCTGGTGCGGTGTCTGTGCGGCTTTGAATTTATCTCCGCACTGCTGATTTTGTGCGAGTTGCCGTTGGTTTATGACTTTTTTGCCTGCCAGGAGCAGCGCCGTGACTGGTTTGCCCGCATGACCGGCGTGGGCTTTTCTGCGGTGGGCGGCGTGGCGGCGGCGCTGGGGGTCTGGCTGTGGCAGGGGCGTCTGTATTTCGGCAGCTGGGCGCAGAGTGCCGACAACATTGCCCGGACGGTCAGCCTGCGCGTCACGGCGCTGGAAACGGCGTCGCTGCCGGAAAGCACTGTGACCGTGGGGGAGGTGCTGCACCTGTATTTTGTGCAGGACGCCACCCCGCTTTTGCAGCTGGGGCCGTTTTCGCTGACGGTGCGGGGGCTGCTGGCCGTCACGGGAGTGCTTCTGGCGGCGGCGCTGCTGCTCCGCTGGCGGGAGGTGCTGCCCATGGCGGTGGTGTGGGGCATCAGCCTGCTGGGGCCGGTCAGCTGGATGGTGCTGTCCAAGACCCATTCCGCCGTCCACACCCATCTGATGCCCATGCTGTGGCATTTTGCGTTTGTACCCTGCACCTGCATCCTGTGGGCGGTGCTGCTGCAAACCGTTTGGAAAAGGAGGCGGCGTTCATGTGGCACCCCATAAAGCATTACCGGACCATCCATCACCACAAAATGCTGGTACTGCGGCACTGTTTCCGGTGCGGGCTGTACTGGCAGGGGCTGACCCATGACCTGAGCAAGCTGTCCCCGGTGGAATTTCTGGCGGGAGCAAAATACTGGCAGGGCACCCAGAGCCCCAACAACGTCCAGCGCCGGGTGGAGGGCTACAGCGCCGCGTGGCTGCATCACAAGGGCCGCAACAAGCATCATCTGGAATACTGGATCGACTATGACGCCAAGGGCGAAGGTGCGCCCATGGCGGGCATGCGGATGCCGGAAAAATATGTGGCGGAGATGGTGTGCGACCGCATCGCCGCCAGCAAAAACTACAAGGGTGACGCCTACACTGATGCCGCCGCGTGGGAGTATTACGACCACAGCCGGGATCACTACATTTTACACCCCGAGACCCGCGCCCAGTTGGAGGAATGTCTGCTCATCCTGCGGGATGAGGGAGAGGACGCCTGCTTTGCCCACATCCGTACCAAACTGCTGGGTAAACCAAAATAGAGGAGGAAGAGAAAATGTCTGTTGCTGTTGTGAAAGAGTATCTGGAGGGGTTCGGGCTGGCGGACCGGGTCATTACATTTGACCAGTCCAGCGCCACGGTGGCGGAGGCCGCCGCGGATTTGGGCTGTGAGGAGGCCCGCATCGCCAAGACCATGGCCTTTCAGGTGGGGGACACCCCCACGCTGGTGGTCATTGCCGGGGACGGCAAGGTGGACAATCCGCGCTACAAGGCGCAGTTTCACACCAAGGCCGTGATGATCCGCCCCGAGGAACTGGTGGACAAGGTGGGCCACCCCATGGGCGGTGTCTGCCCCTTCGCGGTGAAGGAGGGTGTGGCGGTGTATCTGGACGAATCGCTGAAACGGTTCGATATCGTCTACCCGGCGGCGGGCAGCGCCGCCAGCGCGGTCAGACTGACCATTGAGGAACTGCAGACCGCCGCAGACCACTTTGCGGGCTGGGTCAACATCGCCAAAGGCTGGCAATAAGCAAACTCAGGCCGCCGCGCTGCACAGGGCGGCGGCCTCAGTTTGTCGAATAACCTAATGCAGCGGCGCGGTCTCCTGCAC
>CALZZE010000006.1 GCA_945830575.1 uncultured Subdoligranulum sp.
TTTTATGTTTCAATTACCGTTCCGCACGCATGGGGTTGTTCAGGAAATCCTCGTAGGACAGCCGCAGGCCGTCCTCCAGTTCGGTTCTGTAGGTCCAGCCCAGCGCTGTTGCCTTGGAGACATCCAGCAGCTTGCGGGGCGTTCCGTTGGGTTTGGAGGCATCCCATAAGATTTCACCGGTGTACCCTACCACCTTCGCCACCAGCTCGGTCAACTTTTTGATGGTCAATTCCTTGCCGGTGCCCGCGTTGACGGTCTCGTTGCCGGAATAGTGGTTCATCAGGAACACACACAGATTGGCGAGATCGTCCACGTACAGAAACTCCCGCAGCGGGCTTCCATCGCCCCAGCAGGTCACAGTGGGCAGGTTCTGCTCCTTGGCCTCATGGAACCGGCGGATGAGCGCGGGCACCACATGGCTGTGGGTGGGATGGTAGTTGTCATTGGGGCCATACAGGTTGGTGGGCATCACGCTGATATAATCGGTGCCATACTGACGGTTCAGATACTCGCAGTATTTCAGACCGGAAATTTTTGCCAGCGCGTAGGCCTCGTTGGTTTTTTCCAGTTCGCTGGTCAGCAGGCAGCTCTCCTTCATGGGCTGAGGTGCCATGCGGGGATAAATGCAGGAGGAACCAAGGAATTCCAGCTTTTTACAGCCGTTCTGCCATGCGGAGTGGATAACATTCATTTCCAGCGTCATGTTGAACCACATGAAATCAGCCAGCGCCTCCTGATTGGCCACAATGCCGCCCACCTTGGCCGCCGCCAGAAACACATATTCCGGCTTTTCTTCGGCAAAGAACCGCTCCACATCCTCCTGACGGCAAAGATCAAGCTCTTTGTGGGTGCGGGTGATGATGTTGGTGTAACCCTGCCGTTCCAACTCCCGGACAATGGCGGAACCAACCATGCCCCGGTGGCCCGCCACATAAATTTTTGCGTTTTTTTCCATCATGTTCGTCACGCTTTCTTACTTGTTGACGCCCTTTTCCAGATATTCCTCCAGATTGGTACGGATATGCTCCTCGGCTCGCTCCACGGCAACTTTCTGCATGTCGTGCTCCACCATGATGCGCACCAGTTCTTCAAAGCTGGTCTTGGTGGGATTCCAGCCCAGCTCTGTTTTCGCCTTGGTGGGGTCGCCCCACAGGTTGACCACATCGGTGGGACGGTAGAAATCCGGGCTGACCTCTACCAGCACCCTGCCGGTGGCCTTATCGATTCCCTTTTCCTCCATTCCCTCGCCAGAAAATTCCAGCTCAATGCCGGCGTAGTGGAAGGCCAGCTGGCAGAACTCCCGTACAGAATGCTGCACACCGGTGGCAATGACAAAATCCTCCGGCGTTTTGTTCTGTAAAATCAGCCACATACATTCCACATAATCCTTGGCGTAGCCCCAGTCGCGCAGGCTGGACAGGTTGCCCAGATACAGCTTGTCCTGCTTTCCCTGCGCAATGCGGGCGGCAGCCAAGGTGATTTTGCGGGTGACAAACGTCTCGCCGCGGCGCTCGGATTCATGGTTGAACAGGATACCGGAGCAGCAGAACATATTGTACGCTTCCCGATACTCCTTGGTGATCCAGAAACCGTACTGTTTGGCCACCGCGTAAGGGCTGTAAGGATGGAAGGGCGTCTTTTCGTTCTGCGGGACTTCCTCCACCTTGCCGTACAGTTCAGAGGTGGATGCCTGATAAATACGGCAGGTATCCGCCAAGCCGCACAGGCGCACCGCCTCCAGCACGCGCAGCACTCCGGTAGCATCCACATCGGCAGTGAATTCCGGCACATCAAAGCTGACCTGCACATGGCTCTGCGCGGCCAGATTGTAAATTTCATCGGGACGCACCTTGCCGATCACCGCCACAAGGCTCATGGAATCGCCCAGATCGCCGTAATGGAGATGGAAATGAGGACGGCCCTCCAGATGTGCGATACGTTCCCGGTAATCCACCGAGGAACGGCGGATGATGCCGTGTACGTCATAGCCTTTTTCCAGCAGAAATTCCGCCAGATAGCTGCCATCCTGACCGGTCACGCCGGTGATCAGTGCTCTTTTCATAAAATGACCCTCCTGTGGGATTTTTATCTTGGCTGAACCTATTGTAATGCTATTTTCTCCAAAGATAAAGGGTTTTTCTTGCAAAGGAGTAGCACAAAATTGACTTTTATGCTATACTGGGTGTACGAGGTGTTTTCCAAATGACAAATGCCCTGTTTGACGGTGAGACCGTGCACGACAGCCGCATCATCTATACTCCCTCCCCTTTTGCCCGGGCCAATCTGCTGCATTTGCAGGAGGTGGGCCGCCTGCAGGCGCGCCAGCCCCACGAAAGCCGGCGTCAGAATCTTCCCTCTTACCTGTGTTTTCTGGTATGCAAAGGCTCCGGGGAATTGGAATACGATGGTGCTCTGCACAGCCTCCATGAGGGAGATGTGGTTTTTCTGGACTGCCGCCGCTCATATGTCCACCGCACCGGGTCGGATCTCTGGCAGCTGCAATGGGTACATTTTTATGGGCCGAACCTGTCTGCCATCCACAAAAAATATCAGGAGCGCGGCGGGCGCCCCTGTTGTCAGGCCAAGCAGCCCCAGGCGTATGCCCGGCTGCTGGACAAACTGTATCAGACTGCCGATTCCGACAGTTATCTGCGGGATATGTACATCAACGAGCACCTTTCCGCACTGCTCACGCTGTTGATGGAGGAAAGCTGGCAGCCGGGGGCAATTCCCCGCCGCGGGGCCAAAAAACAGAACCTGCAGCAGATCAAGGAATATCTTGACATGAATTATTCCCAGAAAATCACGCTGGATGATCTTGCGGAGCGCTTTTATCTGAACAAATTTTATCTTACCCGCGTGTTCAAGGAGCAGTTCGGCGTATCGGTGAACGGATATCTGACCCAGATACGCATTACCCATGCCAAGCGGCAACTGCGGTTCACCGACGCCAGCATTGAAAAAATCGGTCAGGAATGTGGCTTGTGTGACGCCAACTATTTTTCACGGGTGTTCCGCAAGGTGGAGGGCGTATCTCCCGGTGAGTATCGCCGTCGTTGGTGAAGTCAGCGTATCAGTGTTTGCAGGAAGGTCCACAGCGGCGGCACCAACAGTGCGGGCAGGAAATTGGCAGTTTTGATGTGGAAATGTCCCATAAAGTTCACACCGATGCAGGCCACCAGCACATACCCCACTGCACAAATTTGTCCCAGCAGTGCGCCCTGCAATACCGGCTCCAGCAGCCCGGCCAGCAGCGTGATTGCGCCTTGATACAGCACCACCGGAATGGCTGAAAAAATGACTCCCGGCCCCATGGTAGCTCCAAGAACGATGCTGGAGATGCCGTCCAGCGTACTTTTGACAAATAAGATGCTGGGGTCACCCCGCAGTCCGTCATTGAGGGAGCCGATGATTGCCATAGCGCCCACGCAATAAATCAGAGTGCCGCTCACAAAACTGGCGGCAAAGCCTGTCAGATGCAGCTTTTGCTCCACAAGACCGGAAAGACTGTTCAAGCGATCCTCAATCTGCAAAAACTCCCCCGCCAGAACCCCCAGCACAAGGCTGAACACCAACAGCAGTTCCCCGCTGCTGGACAGGATGCCGTCTGCGCCAACGGTCACCATGTTGGTGATCACACCATTTATGCCGATCACAATAACTGCCAGCCCTATGGCTTTGTGCAGGGCATCCTCCATGCGGGTGGGGATGCCTTTCTTGGCGAGCAGCCCTACAGCACCGCCCGCAACAATAGCGGCGGCATTGACCAACGTACCTGTCATATCATTTCCCATTCCTTTTCCTTAAAATACGAATTCAATTTACCACATTTTACGCTTTTTGTAAAGATTGGCAGCAGATGCTGAAAATGAATAGGTGCTTACAATATCGTTAGTATTGAATTCAAACTCTTATAGAATGGATTTGTTTTTTGATGTAACTTGTTATGCAAAGTAATGATATTGTTGCAAAAAACGCCGAGATATGATAATTTTTTTCAGATTTCGCTTGTAAAATCATGAAATTTATTGTAGAATAATAACAAACCTTGTTTTGCGGATTTGTAAGAAAGATCGCATCTTCAGCCCTCTTTTCCTGCTTCGCTTACGGGGTAAACACTCAAATAAAATTGGAGGAATTCGCATGCTGAACAAAATCCGCAAGAACTTGAAAGACAAGGCCGGTTTCACACTGGTGGAGCTGATCGTTGTTCTCGTCATCCTGGCCATTCTGGCCGCGCTGCTGGTGCCCGCTCTGACCGGGTACATCAACAAAGCGAATCAGCAGAAATCTGTTGCCGCCACCCGTCAAGTAGTCATGGCCGCTCAGACCGAAATCTCCACTCTGTATTCCACGGGTGCGATTGACGACGCTGACAGCACTACCGCTGATGACACTTTGAAAGCCACGATTGCTGCTCTCGCAGAAGTCGATTCCACCAAGATTGGAGAAATCAAGTACAATAAGCAAGGTAAAATCACGAGTGTTACATATAATGGTAATCCCACCTGTGTGTACGATGGTCAGGTTTATAAAATCGGTGATGAAGTGGTGGCTGGTACGCCTACTCCGACTCCCAGCGAATGAGTTTTCCTTTCTTTATCCCCCATGCACGGCATGGGGGATTTTTTCTCGGAGCATATAGCAAAGTTCATGTGATAAGCAGGAGCTTTTCCTCGTTATTTTTTTATGTTTTTATCGCTTGCTCGCTGTATTTTTCTGATGAATCTCTTGGCATCCCGGAGGGGCCTTCTCCCCTCTTGATTTCGACAAACAAAAAAGACACGTGCAAACTTTTTGACGTTCACACGTGTCTTTTCTGTATTATTCTATATTTTGCTTTTTGCTCGAGCTATTCGACTCGCCTCGTGGTAAATCGAGACGAGGAACAATAGCTGTTCTTCTCCCTCATACGATTCGGATTTAGCTTCATATCCAGAGAGAAACGGCGAATAAAGAGGCGGATGTGAGGGCGAAATAGGAGAGGCGGGATATGAGGGGGGAATCCGAAGGAATGAGAGGAACAATGGAGTCGTTTTCCGGGCCTCTCCGGGCCATTCTGGGGCAGTTTTTAGAGGAAATGAGAGAGGGTGAGAGGGCTTTTGAGCGGGACGACGGAGCTTATGCCCTTCTTTGCCCTTCCGGTCCTTTTCTGATTCTTGACGTTGTGTCGTTCATTTCCTCTCCGATTCATCTCTTGTCGGCCCGGAGTCGCCCCGGAGGGGCTGGGATGATTCCGCTTTCTTCCAAGGTCTTTTCTGATTTTCTCCGGTGAGGGAATCGGAGGGACTTGGAGGGCAGCGGAGGGGCCTTCTCCCCTGCTCAAAACGACAAACAAAAAAAGACACGTGCAAACTTTTGACGTTCACACGTGTCTTTTCTGTATATTTCTATATTTTTCTTTTAGCCGCGGCTATTCGACTCATCTTGTTTCTAATCAAGACGAGAAACAATAGCTTAGCCCTTCATGGCAGCGGCAACTTCAGCAGCAAAGTCCTCGTTACGCTTCTCGAGGCCCTCGCCCTTGATAAAGTGGGTGTAGGAAACGATCTTGATGTCGCCGCCCAGCTCCTTAGCAGTAGCCTGAACGTACTTCTTCACGTCCATGTTGCCGTCCTTGATGAAAGCCTGATCGACCAGGCAGCTCTCCTTGAAGAACTTGCCCAGCTTACCGATGGCCATCTTCTCCTTGATGGCATCAGGCTTGTTCGCAGTCTTGGGATCGTTAGCCATCTGAGCCAAAACGATCTCCTTCTCCTTGGCAATGACGGACTCAGGCACAGAGGCCTCATCCAGATAGCTGGGGTTGGCAGCCGCAACCTGCATGGCGATGTCCTTGCCGAAAGCGACAAACTCGGGCTTGGCAGCAACCTCATCCGTGGTCTCGAACTTTACGATGACACCATGGGTGCCGCCGCCATGGACATAAGCGGCGCAGTTGCCCTCGTAACGGGCAAAGCGGCGAATCTTGATGTTCTCCTTGATGCGCTGGATCAGCTCAGTCAGAGCGTCAGCAACGGTGATGTCACCCATCTTGCAGGCAGACAGAGCCTCCACATCAGCGGGGTTCTCGTCCGCAACAACCTTCGCCAGTTTCTTGGTGAAGTCCACAAACATTTCGTTCTTGGCAACGAAGTCAGTCTCGGCATTCACCTCGACCACAACGGCGCAGTGGTCAAAAGCGGCAGCGTAAACCATGCCTTCAGCGGCAATGCGGCCGGCCTTCTTGCTGGCAGTGGCAAGGCCCTGCTCGCGCAGGATCTCAATAGCCTTCTCGAAGTTGCCATCGGCAGCGGTCAGCGCCTTCTTGCACTCCATCATGCCGCAGTCAGTCTGGCGGCGCAGCTCCATAACGTCTTTCGCAGTAAAAGCAGCCATTGTACTTATCCTCTCTATCTGTTAATTTGCCGTCAGGATGAACTTATTCAGCTTTGGCCAGCTCCTCGGCAGCGGGAGCCTCCTGCACGCCCTGCTTGCCCTCCAGCACGGCATCAGCCATGGCGCCGGAAATCAGCTTGACAGCACGGATGGCGTCATCATTGCCGGGAATCACGTAGTCGATCTCATCGGGATCGCAGTTGGTGTCAACAATGGCAACGATGGGAATGTGCAGCTTGCGAGCCTCGGAAACCGCAATACGCTCCTTGTGGGGGTCCACAATGAACATGGCCTTGGGCAGACCCTTCATGTTCTTGACGCCGCCCAGATATTTGTCCAGCTTCTCCATCTCGAGCTCCAGCTTGACAACTTCCTTCTTGGGCAGCAGATCAAAGGTGCCGTCCTCCTGCATGGTCTTGAGCTGCTCCATGCGGTCGATGCGCTTACGGATGGTGCGGAAGTTGGTGAGCATGCCGCCCAGCCAGCGGGCATTGACAAAGTGCATGCCGCAACGGGTAGCCTCGTCACGGATGGATTCCTGCGCCTGCTTCTTGGTGCCGACAAACAGGATCTCGCCGCCCTCAGCGGCAACGTCACGGACAAAGTTGTAGGCCTCGTCCAGCTTCTTCACGGTCTTCTGCAGGTCAATGATATAGATACCATTGCGCTCGGTGAAGATATACTTCGCCATTTTGGGGTTCCAGCGGCGGGTCTGATGGCCGAAATGGACGCCAGCCTCCAGAAGCTGCTTCATAGATACGACTGCCATAGTAATTTCCTCCAATAATTTAGTTTTTACCCTCCGCACTGCGTAGATGCTTTCTAACGCAATTTCCGCTTTCACAAAAAAAGCGCACAAAAAAACAACGCAATGCGTGTGTATTGCTTTGATAGAATACCACAATCTATAGAAAAATGCAAGTATTTTTTGAAAAAAATCCGCTGAATCTGCAAAAAAAGCTGCCGCAAAGAAGCGGCAGCCCTGTTTTTGACAATCAGATGGAAATGGCCTTTGCGATCTCGATCATCTCGCGGTCAATATTCTTGTGCATGGACAGCGCCACATTGACGTCATAGTCCACGATCTGGCCGCCGGAGACCGCCACAACGCGGTTGTAAATGCCCTTGTCCAGCAGGTCAACGGCATGATAGCCCATCAGAGAGGCGTTCACACGGTCACGCACGGTGGGAGAGCCGCCGCGCTGGATGTGACCCAAAACGGTGGCGCGGGAATCCACACCGGTAGCCGCTTGAATCTGATTCGCCAACATCTGGGCGTCCACAACGCCCTCCGAAACAATGACGATAAAGTGCTTTTTGCCGGTGACCTGCGTGACACGCATGCGCTCGAGAATATCCCGTTCAAAGTCAAACGGAATCTCAGGCAGCAGAACCGCCACGGCACCGGTAGCGATGCCAACATTCAAGGCAATGTAACCCGCGTGATGGCCCATGACCTCCACAACGGAGCAGCGGTCATGGCTCTGGGTGGTATCGCGCAGCTTGTCGATGGCCTCCACCGCAGTGTTCATTGCGGTATCGTAACCGATGGTATACTCGCTGCAGGCGATGTCGTTGTCGATGGTGCCGGGAATGCCCACACAGGGAATCCCCTGATTGGCCAGCGCCCGCGCACCCATAAAGGAGCCGTCGCCGCCAATGACGACCAGCGCATCAATGCCCAGCTCCTTGCAGCGGGCAAGGCCCTTGGCCTGCCCTTCCTGCGTCTTGAATTCCAGGCAGCGGGCTGTATACAGGATTGTGCCGCCGCGGTGGATGATCTCCGACACGCTGCGCACATTCATTTCATAACATTCACCGTTGATCAGGCCGTTGTAGCCGCGCTGGATGCCCATCATACGGTATCCCTTGGAAATACCGGCACGCACAATAGCGCGAACCGCAGCATTCATGCCGGGCGCGTCGCCACCGCTGGTCAAAACGCCGATCGTCTTAATTTCCTTTGCCATAACAGTGCCCCTCCTAACAGGAACAAATTTGACATTGACAAAAAATTATTTAACCCAACATCATCATTATACCACAAGAATGCCTTTTCGATTATGGACAATTCTTGCAAAACACATGGATTTATTTTGCACGCTGCTCTTTTACGTGGTTCTCCCCCAGAATCCGTTCCAATTCCTGCCGCAAAACAGGAACATCGTTGCACCAAAGGCTTTGCGGTGCGCGCACCCGCTGGCCGCTGTCTTCAAATTTGAAATATACCGGCGTGGGCCCATCAAAGATGTTGTGAAGCAGATTTTCAATGCGGTGCATTTCCGGCGACTGCCGCCCGGGAACCAGCAGCCACAGGCCAATCACCGGTTTTTCCTCCCCGGCAGCGCTTTTGGGCTGCACAGCCGGCTGTCCTTCCGGCGCGCCAAGGCCGGCAATGGGACGGACGCTTTCCGCCAAAAGGCGGGCGGCTTCCTCCTCCTTGACGGAGACCCGTCCTGTGACGACCACTACAGCGTTTTCCTGTAACCACGCGTGGTTATCCTGCCACACCCGGGGAAAGACGATCAGCTCCATGGTGCCGGTCAGATCCTCCACCGTGGTAAAAGCCATCTGGGTGTTGGACTTGGTGGTCATCTGCCGGTTTTTGACCACCGTGCAGACCATGGTCACCGTGCGGTTGTCGTAATCCTTGCCGTCCTCCCCCAGCAGCTGGGCGATGGTGCAGGTGGAATATCGGGCGATCTGTTCCCGGTAAGCGTCCAGCGGATGTCCCGACAGATACAGACCGGAAACCTCCTTTTCATCCTTCAGGAGCTGATCCACAGGAAATTCCGGCATTTTGGGGATGCGGTATTCGTTGGCGGACTGCTCCGCCTCGCCGCCCAGCATGCCGAACAAATCCAGCTGTCCCTCCAGATTACGGCGGGCATCGTTCTCCACACTTTTCAGGATACCCTCCACGCTCTCCAGCAGGGCGCGGCGACTGGGTTTGTCGGCATCCACGCCGTCAAACGCCCCGGCTTTGATGAGATTTTCCACGGCGCGGCGGTTCATGTTTGTACCGTGCATCCGCTTGCAGAATTCATACAGGCCGCGGAAATTTCCGCTGCGCCGTTCCTTTACCACCGCGTCAATGAGGTCACGCCCCACGCTTTTCACCGCGTTGAGACCAAAACGGATGGCGTCCCCATCCACCGTAAAGCCGCCTCGGGAAACATTGATGTTGGGCGGCAGCACCTTGATCCCAAGACGCTGGCACTCGGCGGAATATTCAATGACCTTGCCAGTGTTGTCCAGCACGCTGGTGAGCAGCGCGGCCATAAATTCCTTGGGATAATGACATTTCAGATAGGCCGTCTGGAACGCCACATACGCATAGCAGGCCGCGTGGGACTTGTTGAACGCGTAGGAGGCAAAGCTGACCATATCGTCATAAATGCCGTTGGCCACCTGTACCGGGATCCCGTTTTTGACGCATCCGGGACATTCCTTGCCCGGCTCGGTGCAGCCGTTGATAAAGTGGGCGCGCTCCGCCTCCATGACCTTGTGCTTCTTCTTGCTCATGGCGCGGCGCACATTGTCTGCCTGTCCGTAGCTGAACCCGGCCAGTTCCCGGCAGATCTGCATGACCTGCTCCTGATAAATCACCACACCGTTGGTCACATCCACAATATGGGCCATCTGGGGCGTTTTGTATTGGATTTTGTCCGGTTCGCGGCGGTTGCGCAGATATTCCGGGATGGAATCCATCGGCCCGGGACGATACAGCGAGATCAGGGCAATGATATCTTCCAGATTTTTGGCCTGCATGTTCACCAGCAGCTGGGTCATGCCGCCGGATTCCAGCTGGAACACACCCTCTGTCTCGCCGTTGTCCAGCATGGCATAGGTGGCGGGGTCATCGTAATCGATGCCTGCCATACGGAATTCCGGCGTGTGGCGGCGCACTTCCGCCTCGGTGTCATGGATGACCGTGAGGGTACGCAGGCCAAGAAAATCCATCTTGAGCAGACCCAGACGCTCAATTTCCACCATGTTGAACTGGGTGACCGGCAGGCCGTCATTGGTGGCCAGCGGCACGTATTCAGTGGCCGATTCCCGTGTGATGACCACGCCCGCCGCATGGGTCGAGGCGTGGCGGGGCATTCCCTCCACCTTTAAGGATGTGTCGATCAGTTCCCGCACCTGCGGGTCATTTTCATAGAGTTGTTTCAGGTCGGGCGAAACCTCCAGTGCCCGCTTGATGGTCATTTTCAGCTCGGTGGGAATGAGCTTCGCCACCTTATCCGTGTCCTGATAGGAAATGCCCATCACACGGCCCACATCCCGCACGGCCTGCCGTGCGGCCATGGTGCCGAAGGTGACGATCTGCGCCACATGATCCCTGCCATACTTTTCGTTGACATAATCAATGACCTCCTGCCGGCGTTCATAGCAGAAGTCCACATCAAAGTCCGGCATGGAAACACGTTCCGGATTGAGGAACCGTTCAAAAATCAGGTTGTACCGGATGGGGTCAATGTCGGTAATGCCCACACAGTAAGCCGCCAGACTGCCCGCGCCGGAGCCTCGTCCCGGACCCACCGGAATGTCCCTGCTCTTGGCAAAATTGATGAAATCGTACACGATGAGGTAATAGTTTGTGTACCCCATCTTTTTGACCACGTCAATTTCATATTGCAGGCGTTCCCGCAGCGTCTCGTCTCCGGAGCGGCCGGGATAGCGCTGTTCCAGTCCCTCCCAGCAGAGCTTTTCAAAAAACTCCTGATTTTCCATGCCGCCCGGCGCTTTGAAATACGGCAGCTTTGTTTCGCCAAAGGTAAACTGAAAATTGCACTGTTCCGCAATTTTATTGGTGTTTTCGCAGGCCTCTGGCACCATGGCGAACAGGTCGTACATTTCCTCGGTGCTTTTGAGGTAGAATTCATCGGTCTGGAATTCCATGCGGTCAGCGTCCGCAATGGTCTTGCCCGTCTGGATGCAGAGCAGGATGCTCTGCATTTTGGCGTCCTCCCTGGCGATATAATGGGCATCGTTGGTGGCAGCCATGGGGATGCCGGTCTCCCGCGCAAGACGGATGAGAGCCGGCAGCACCACCCGGTCTTCCTCCAGACCGTGGTCCTGCAATTCAATATAATAATTATCCTCGCCAAACAGGTCGCGGTAATACAAGGCCGTCTGCCTGGCACGCTCGTAGTCTCCTGCCAGCAGCGCCTGCGGGACCTCGCCGGCCAGACAGGCGGAGAGGCAGATCAAACCCTCATGGTATTTTTCCAGCAGTTCTTTGTCCACACGGGGCTTGGAGTAAAAGCCCTCGGTAAACCCCGCCGACACCAGCTTGATGAGATTTTTGTAGCCGGTCTCATTTTTGCACAAAAGAACCAGATGATGGTTGCCGTCAATGCGGTTGACCTTGTCGAACCGGGTACGGGTTGCCACATAGACCTCACAGCCGATGATGGGCTTGACCCCCGCCGCCACCGCCGCATCATAAAATGCCACCGCGCCATACATGACGCCGTGGTCGGTGATGGCGATGGCGTTCTGGCCGTTCGCCTTGATGTGTTCAAACAGCCGGTCAATGCGGCAGGCACCGTCCAGCAGGCTGTACTCGGTGTGAACATGGAGATGGGTAAATTGTCTTGCTTGTTCGGGCATAGGCGATTCCTTTTACTGCTTTTCCCGCACCCGCTGCGCGGCCTCTTGGATCCGCTTGAATCGGTGGGAAAGTCCCGCCTTGCTCACCGGCGGGTCAAATTTTTCTGCCAGCTTTGCCAGCGGCAGGTCCGGATACCGGGTACGCAGGCGGGCGGTCTCCTGCAAAGGCTCCGGCAGGGTCTCCAGCGCTCCGGCCCTGCGCAGCGTGTCAATGGCCAGCTGCACCTGCACCGCCGCTTGTACGCTCTTGCCAAGATTCGCCGTTTCGCAGTTGGAAAGGCGGTTGGTTTTGTTGCGCATCTCGTTATACAGGCGCTGGTTCATCACCTGCATGGCGGCCCCGCCCGCACCCATAAAGGTCAAAAGATCCTCGATGTGATCCCCCGCCTTGATGTACACGGTGTTGGCTCCCTTGCGCAGTGCGCGGTGGGGATGAAAGTCGTGCTCCGCCAGCATGGCCTCCAGCTGCTGCGAGAGATAATGCCGGGTGGAGAGGAATTCCAGATTGTACCCTTTTTCCGGGTCCATCACCGTCCCGCAGCACAAAAACGCGGTGGATAAAAATGCCTGTACGCAATGCTGGCATTTGATGTTTTCCGGCCGGATGCGCAGCGCCGGTTCCCGGCCATTGTGTCCAAACAGTTCCAGCAGTTTGGACACCTGCTCCGGCTGCTTGACGCTGAATTCAAACACAGACCCGGTGGGGCGATCTTTGCGCAGGATGGTTCCCTCTATGCCGAGTCTTGCATAGATTTTCTGTGCAAAGAGGGCCACGCCCTCATTTTCGGTTTGCAGTACGATGCCCCGGTCATCAAAATATTTGCCAAAGCACGCCACCGCATAAGCCGCCGCTACTGTACAGCAGCGGCGGGTCAGCTTGCGGCGCAGAATTTCGTTTTTTACGTCTTGAGAAAAGCTCACAGCAGCCCCCTTCGTCAGCTGGTGCGGTGTGCGTCACGATGCTGGATGCTGGGCTGATACCCCATCTTCTGGCAAAATTCACCGATTTTACGCGCAAAGGTGATGGACCGGTGCTTGCCTCCGGTACATCCTACCGCGATCACAAGCTGGCTCTTGCCCTCCTTGACATACAGCGGCAGCGCATATTCCAGCATGGACTCGATGCGGCGCAGCAGTTCCTGAGACTGCTCGCTGGCCATCACATAATCCACCACCGGCTGATCCAAACCGGTGAGATTTTTCAGTTCCGGCACATAGAACGGATTGGGCAGGCAGCGCACATCCAGCACGATGTCCGCCTCCTGCGGCAGACCAAACTTGAACCCGAAGGACATGACGTTGAGCGCCATCGGGCACTGGCCTTTGTCCAAAAACAGGCTGCATACCCGCTCCTTGTTCTGGGCGGTGCTGAGAAGGGAGGTGTCAATGACATATTTGGCCCGCTCCCGCAATGGCTGCAAAATTTTGCGTTCCATCGAAATCGCATCATCCAGAGGTATTTTTGTGATGACCGTCAGAGGATGCTGGCGGCGGGTCTCCTTGTAGCGGCGGCGGATGACGGCATCGCTGGCGTCCAGAAACAGAATGTCATAGGGTGTCTGTTTTTCGTCCAGTTCCGCAAGCGCCGTCTCCACCTCCTCAGCGGAGCGCAGGCCGCGGCTGTCCATCACCACCGCCACGCGGGAAAGCTGGTTTTCGCCCTGTAACGCGAAGTCGATGATACGCGGCAAAAGCCCCACAGGAATGTTGTCAATGCAGAAAAATCCGATATCCTCCAATGCGTTGACAGCCATCGTTTTTCCCGCGCCGGACAGGCCGGTGACGATCAAAAAGCTCATGGGACTCTCCTTTATCTTGTAACTTTTACTCTACCACGCGGATCTCCCGCTCCAGCACAAAACCGGTTTTTTCTTCCACGATCCGGCGGACTTCCTCGGTGAGGGCGACCACATCGGCGCAGGTCGCGCCGCCCCTGTTCACCACAAAGCCGCAATGCTTTTCGCTGATCTGTGCGCCTCCCACGGAATAGCCCCGCAGACCGCACTGCTCGATCAGGCTGCCGGCAAACGCGCCCTCCGGCCGTTTGAAGGTGCTGCCCGCACTGGGCAGTTCCAAGGGCTGTTTGCTGCGGCGGCGTTCCATCAGCTCCTCCATTCTGGAGCAGATCTGCTCCGCATTGCCGGGAGTGAGTTGGAATGTGGCCTCCAGAATACACCACGGCTGCCGCTCAAAAATGCTGGTGCGGTAGCCCAGCGCCAGCTGCTCCACAGGCAGCGTCGTCAGCCGGAGATTTTCGTCCAGAAAGGTGACGGATTCCAGCACATCCCGCATCTCACCGCCGTAAGCGCCGGCATTCATATACACCGCGCCTCCCACCGAGCCGGGAATGCCATAGGCAAATTCCAGCCCCGTCAGGCTGTGGCGCTCCGCCTCGCGGCAAATCGAGACAAGCCGTTCCCCCGCTCCCGCGGTGAGTTTCCCGTCCTGCACGGTGCAGCGGCTTTTGACGCCGCACAGGCTGATGACCGCGCCGTCAAAGCCTTTGTCGGAAAACAGCATGTTGGAGCCGTTGCCCAAAAGATACCGGCGCACGCCCGTTTCACGGCACAGTTCCAGAACGCGAACCAGCTCGGCAACCGATGCCGGCGTACAAAATACCGCGGCAGGGCCGCCGATCTTAAACGTCGTATGAGCCGAAAGCGGCTCCTTTTCCACGAAGTCCAGTTGTTCCGTGCGAAGGGCACGAATCAAATCAGAAAGCATAACGCTCCTCTCGGAATGTCAGATGGAATCTGCCAGCGCGGCCGCGCCAATGACGCCCGCATCGTTGCGCAGAACGCAGGCGCGGATCTCCGGAACGCGTCCGGTGGTAATGTCGTGGGTCTCTTTCTCCACATAGGCACGGACGGGGCCAAGGAGCGTTTCGCCCTGATTGGACACGCCGCCGCCGATGCAGATGACTTCCGGCTCAAAGGTATTCACCACGTTGGCAATACCGCAGCCCACATACTCCATCCAGTTTTCCACCACCTGTTTAGCCAGCGCATCGCCCTTTTCCATGGCGTCAAAGCTGGTCTTGGCGTTCACATGGTCAATGTCTTTGACAAGGTCCCACATGATGGTGTCCCGGTGCTCCCGCATGGCGGCCTTGGTGTCCTCGGAGAGAGCGCGGGCAGAGGCGTACCGCTCCCAGCAGCCGTGGCGGCCGCAGTTGCATTTGCGGCCATCCTTCACGATGACCGTGTGGCCCATCTCGCCCGCGGCAAAATTGAAGCCGCGCAGGATTTTGCCGTCCAGAATGATGCCGCTGCCAATGCCGGTGCCCAGCGTGATGACCACCGCGTCCTTGTACCCTTTGGCGCCGCCTGCAATGTACTCGCCAAACGCCGCCGCGTTGGCGTCGTTCTCCACGTAGACCTTGCAGCCAAGCAGCGCCTCCAGATCGGTGCCAAGGTTCCAGTCATAGTAATTGAAGTTGGTGTTATAGCCCACAAATCCGGTGGTGAAGTTCACGCTGCCGGGAGTTCCGATGCCCACATAGCGCACCTCGCTGAAATCCACACCGTTCTGCTTTGCCACCTCGCGGCACAGATCGGCCATCGCTTTTTCCAGATCCTCCGCGGGACGGGGCAGCCGGGTGGCCCAGGTGATCTTGCCAACGATCTCGTAGTCTTCGTTCACAAGGCCGGCGGTCATGGTGGTGCCGCCAAGATCAATACCGATAGTGTAGCTCATAAAAGAATTCCTCCTATTTCCTCTGCGCAGGACTTCTGATGAAGGCGCAGTTCCTGTACGAATGTATGCGCGTCCGCATTGACGATGAGTTCTTGGGGAAACGCCAGTTCCTCCAGCAGTCCCGTCACGGAGGACAGGCCGTCTGAGAGCTGGCCGCTGTTGTGGGCATCGCTGTTCACAGCGATGGAACAGCCGTTTTCCATGCAGGCGGTGAGCAGGGCTTTCATGTTGGGCAATCCGTCCCGGCGCACCCGAAAGGAATTGCCGTTCAGTTCCACAACCTTGTGATGCTTTGCAAACAGTCTGGTCAGTTCCTGATAATCATAACGGTAGTGCTGCTGCTCGGAATGGCCGATGCAGTCCACATACGGGTTCTCCGCCACGCCATGCCAGAGACGGTCCGCTTCTTTGCGGGAGAGCGTACCGGGCACGCAGGGACTGTGAATGGAAGCCACCACCCAGTCCATGTCAGCGAGCATTTTCTGCGAAACATCCAGCCCGCCGAAAATATCCATCACGTTGGCCTCCACGCCGTACAGCATGGCAACGCCGTCAATGCAGCGGGGCAGGATGTTCCAGTTTCCAAAATGCCAGATGTGCGGTGCGTCCGGCATGGCCGGTCCGTGATCCGTGACCGCCAATGCCCGGTAGCCGCAGGCTTTGGCCGCGGCCGCCATCTCGTTCAGCGTCTGATAGGCGTGGGTAGTACAGCAGGTATGTGTGTGCAGATCAGCAATCAGCTGCATGATGTTGACTCGTCCTTTGTTTCTTAAAATACGTCCGCCTGAAGACCCAGCTGGTTCATCAGCTCCCGTGCGGCGTTGTAGCCCATTTCCTTCTGGCGGTTGTTGATGGCGGCGGTCTCCAGCACCACGGCCAGATTCCGTCCCGGCATCACGGGAATGAGCAGATGGGGCACCTTGACGCCAAGAATGTCATAGGTGCTGGTCTCAAGACCGGTACGGTCGTAGTTCTTGGTGCGGTCCCAGGGTTCCAGCTGAACCACCATTTCCACTTCCACGCTGTTTTTCACAGAGCCGATGCCGAACAGGCGGGCCACATTGATGATGCCGATGCCGCGCAGCTCAATGAAATGGCGGATATTTTCCGGTGCGCAGCCCATGATTTTGCGGCTGCTGACTTTGCGCAGCTCCACCGCATCGTCCGCGATGAGGCGATGTCCGCGCTTGACGAGCTCGATGGCCGTTTCGCTTTTGCCCACGCCGGAATCTCCCAGAATGAGGATGCCTTCGCCGTAGACCTCCACCAGCACGCCATGGCGCGTGATGCGGGGAGCAAGCTCGGTGTTCAGCGTGGTAATGAGCGCGCCCATCAGCGGGCTTGTCATTTCGTTGGAAAGCAGCAGCGGAACGCCGTACTGTCTGGCCAGCTGCAGCATTTCTTCCGTGGGCTGTAATTCCCGGGAGAAAATGATGGCGGGCGGCACAAAGGAAAACAGCTTTTCCAGATGTGAGTGGCGCAGTTCCGGCTCCAGCTCTTCCAGATAGGACATTTCCGTCAAGCCAAAAATCTGGATGCGGGTGCAGTCAAAATACTGGTAGTATCCGGCCAGAAAAATACCAGGCCGGTACACCTCGCTGGCAGTGACCTTGATCTCCTTCAGATCACAGGGGGTAAAGGCGGTGGTGAGGTTGGCCTCATCGGCCAGCTTTGCAAGAGATACGGAAAATTCAGACACGGCGGTTCGCCCCTTTCGGCGGCCCCGACACACAGCGGGCCATTCTTGGTTCTTATTATACCCTATCAACGGGATTTTGTACAGCGGCTTTGGCAAAAAAATCCCGCCATTACCGGCAGGATTTTTGCACATTGCTCAACAGCTTACGGCAGAGTTTCTCCAGAAGGACGGCTGTCGTGAAGGAAAACAGCAGATAGACACAAAACAGTATGGCGGTATCCCTGCGTGACAGTGCTGCAAGGTCAAAGCCTTCCGCCAGACGCAAAATGATGACATGATGCACAAGAAACAGCGGATAGGAATAGCGGCTCAGCCATGAACCCAGACGGCGCAGCGGTTCATTTTCCAGCAGCGGCGCCGCCAGCGACAGCACCGCAAAGGCCGCCGCGCTGACCAGCGCGCAGGTGATTTTTGTATCCCCCTGCACCAGAACCGCTGCAATCATACAGATTCCTGCGGCAGCGGCTTTTTGCCGGGCGCTAAGGGAAAGAAACGACATTCCAAAGAGAAATTCCAGCACATGGACAGCCACCAGCTGCCGGTCCAGCCCCGAAAGTTCCAACGGCAGGCAGACCGCCAGCGCCGCCGCCCAGCACAAAAGCGGATGGCGGCGCAGAGCACGCTGCAAAATCGGAAACAGCAGGTACAGCAACAGCAATGTCCCCAAAAACCATTCACCCACGCAGGCGAAGCTCTGGACTACCCATCCGGCGGAAACCGCAAAGCTGTCCAGTCCCAGAACGGTAAACAGCAAGCTCCATGTGGGCGCGGCGGCATAATACCCGGGGTGGGTGACGAACCGTACCGAGAAACAGAGGATCCACGCCAGCCAGAACATGGGATACAGTGCCCGCGCCCGCTTTATGTAAAACGTCCCGGCCGCAGTATCCGGCGGTACGGTGTAGGCCAGCGCCGCGCCGGATACCATGAAAAACAGAGAGGAGCCAAAATCGCCCAGATAGATGCCCAGCGGCAGTGTGCTGGTGAACAGCTTATGGGGCAAGGTGAAATAGCCCGTCACCGCAGCGTTGAAGTGTACCACCAGAATACATCCCAGCGCCACAGCACGGATCAGATCAAGATCAAACAGCCGTCTGGTTTTTGTGGTCATGCTTTCCTCTTTCCGGCGTCCCTCGCCAGTCGTGCCAGCTGCTTTGCCACCGCCGCAGGCCGGTTGGCCGCACGGGCGTACACCGCCAGCAGATCTCCTTGGGCTGCGGCGGCGCTTTCCGGCATAAAAGTCACCGTGGTGTAGCCGTTTTGCTGGGCGGCCAGCGGCAGCAGCCAGCTGTTTTGCGGCACGCCCTGCGGAAACGCACAGTCGCGCACCAGAAACCACCCTGCGCCCGCGGCGGGCGGCGGAACCGTATCCTCCCACGGCACCGTCAGTCCGGCGCTTTTCAAAAGGGGTTGTGCGGCCTTCCACTGCCGGGCCGCCCACCGCTCCGTCCGGGGCAGCAGGGGCAGCGCCGGCGCGGCCGCACCCAGCAGCGGGTCACGGGCAAACAGTGTTGCAGCACGGCTCAGCTGTTCCTGCGCCCAAACGGCGCGCTGCTCAAGATACCAGCGCAGCGGCTGTACCTCACAGTCAATGGGAAGGCGCACCACCGACAGACCTTCCAGCGGGCCGCTTTCCCGGGGCAGAACCGTGTTCCAATTCAGATTCTGCGCCAGCGCATGCAATGGCTGGGTGCGCAGCAGGCTCTGCACCAATGCATCGACCGGATACCCGGTATTCTCTTTCAGATAATCATACAATTCTCTGGCGGCGGTGCCGTCCGTGCGCCGCAGTTCCTCCTCAAAATCCGTAAAGAAGCTGCGCCGTTTGAAAAAGGGGCATCCCCGCCGCAGCAGCTCCGCCGGGCAGGCCATGATGGGATTGACGAACACTTCCCGCAGATCCTGCGTGTCCACCGCCGTGTCCCAGCAATAGCCCAGCGCGGCAAACTCCGAGGTAAACCGGGTCTCATGCAGCATCACGGACTGTTCATAGGTGGCCGGTTCCTTCATGTTCTGCCAGTAAGACCAAAAGGCATCGCTGTGCAGCATTCTGCCCCGCACCGCCAGAAAATGAGACTGCAAATGCTCCGGCACCTGCCCTCCGAAACGACGGCTTTTCATGGGATAGTGGCGCGTCAGACCCCAGAAGTCCAATTCCGTGCGGGCATCCATCCGGGCAAACAAATCTTCCAGGTTCCCCAGCGGACCCGCCAGCGTGTAATTGACCAGCACCAGCTCGTCAAATCCGGCCAGCACTTCCCTGCCAACCGTCTGCAGCGCCTGCCGGTAGGCGCCCACATCCAGACCGCTGTTGAGCCGCTCCAGCACTGGAATCCCGGCCTGATTGACCCAGCTGCGGCTTTCCGTGGCAAGCACACCGTTGGAGACAAGCAGCATCCCCTGCGATACCTGCCGGAACGCCTGCGCCGCCAGACGGCAGGGAGTGTCCAGAATCCCCTGCCCGTCATAATGAAAATAGATGGTAAATCGTTTCAATGCTCAATCCTCATAGGGGCCTTCGTGCGGGCCGAACACCGCCCGCTTGACTTTCATCATTCCCTCGTAGGTTTCCTTGGGCAGATGATCCCGCAGCCAGTTGCGGGCTTTGCGGCGGCGGCTGTTTTCGTACAGCCCGTAGTGGGAGAACCAGTGCTTTCGGGAGGCGAAACCGCTGGCCGACAACACCGCCGAGTAAAAGGTGGTACAGTCAAACACCCGGGCCAGCGGACGAACCAGACCGTTGGCGTACGCTTGCAGGGTATCGATGCGCGTGACAGCAAAATCCTGACTCATCACCACCGCCGGATAATACCCCGCCTGCTGCGCAGCAAAGGGATAAATGCGCTCGATGGCGTGGCTGATGGTTCCGTCCCCCGGCAAAGGTTCCGCAGGGAAATCGCTGTGCTCCCATCCTCGGGCCAGCAGCGGCTCCAGCGCGGCGGGACGGAACCAGAACACACTGCCAAAGGGTGCAATGGGCGTTTTCTCGCCGGACATCGGCACGTTCAGCCCCAGTTCTTTGGCCAGCTTGCGGGTATTGTCAAAGTTGGGCCCCCAGCCGCCGGAACAGAGGTTCATAAAATACAGCCCATGAGTGGGAAACGGCGGACAAAGGATGCCCAGATAAGGGTCCTTCTCAAATTCGCAGAGCACATTTTTCACATGCGCCGCGTTTTTGGCAACGTTCTCGGTACAGACCCAGCCAAAGCCTGCGCCCACGCTGCCGGGTTTGGTCTGCACGGCCTTTTTGTCATGCATAAAGCAGACGTAATCGCAGTCCCTCAGCAGCGGGAATAAATCACACAGCAGCGCCGCCACATCCCGGCCCCGGTTCTCCACCACACGCACTGTGACGCCTGCCAGTGTAAGCTGAGAAAACGCCCGTTCGATGCAGGCTTTCTTTTCCTCGCTGTCGGTGGAGATGAACACCTGCGTCTGCGGCGGAAAACTGGCCGCAAACGCGCAGCTCTGGGGCAGCAGTTCCATGAAATACAGATGCATCGCAAGGGCGATGCGCCGCTGCACGCACACCGAATCGGCCAGCTGCGGTTCCTGTATCCGGGGCGGAATGATGCGCGTGAGGCCCAGATCCCGCGTAAAGTCATAGGGGTGCATGGTGCGGATCATGTTGCGCCAGATAAGCTCCATGGGATATCCGGTCTCGGTGCGCAGATACTCAAACAGCTCACGGGCCGGATTCCCCGCGGTATCGTTCAAGTACGCCTCCAGACTGTGCATGAAGCTGCGCCGTTTGAACAGCGGACAGCGGCGTTCCCGCAGCAGCTTTACGGGGCAGACCAGCATGGGATAATCGGTAAAATCCTGTAAATCCTCCGTTTGGACGTACACATCCCAGCGGTAACCCTTGTCACCGAAAATTTTGGTGAATACCGCCTCATAGCACTGCACGGAGTCCGTGTAGCCTTCGATCATGGGCATGTTGTCCCAATATTCCTGCAATTCGGGGCTTTGCAGAAATTTTTTGCGGTAGACGATAAAGTGGGACTGGATATGCGGCGGCAGATAGGAGTACAGATGCCTGCCCTTGAACGGATTGCTCTGTGCGCCGTGGTGCATGCTCAGCCCCCAGAAATCCAACTCCGGGCGCTGGGCCATGGCGTCGAACATCTCCTGCAAGGGACGCACCGGCCCCATCAGGGTGGAGTTGGTCATCACCACCTCGTCAAATTCCGCGAGCCTCTGCCAGCCGTAGGCTTCCAGCGCGGTTTTGTAGGCCCAGACGTCCAGCCCTTTATTTTCCCGCACGATGATATGGTCGGTAAATTCCGAAAATGCGGCACGTCCCTGTTCACTGAGCGTGCCGTTGCAGACTACCACCAGTTCCGAGAGGTTTTTATTCAAATCCCGCAGATAATACGGGATAAAATCGTCCACATAACCGTTTTTCTCAAAAAAGAAAAAGATTCCAAGTCGTTTCATTGCGTTTGCTCCGTATGTTGCCGGTGTGCCATGATGGCACGGATCTTCGTGGGGTCTCCCCACACCGCGGGGCTGTCATAGGGACGATCCTTGAAAGCGCCGTATTCCAACCGAATCCGATACTGTTTTTCCCGCAGGAACTGCTCCACCCGTTCCCCCAGCGGCACCGGAACGCCGCTGCACACATTGATGATCCCGTTGATGTCATTTTGCACGCTGGCCGCCACGATCATGTCGGCCAGTTCATCAATGTCCACAAAGTCAAATTTATTTTGGCCGCTGGCAAAGGGAAAGCTTTTCCTGCCATCCTGCTCCGCCTGCGTCAGCTTTGCAAAGATGGAGGAACCATGGGCCTCGTCGCCGGTGATATAGTAGGCTCGCAGCCAATGCAGTGTGCAGCCGGTGCCCTGCAAGGACAGCATCAGGCTTTGACGCAGCGCATTTTTGGCGATGCCATACTGGCTCATGGGATTGCAGGGGGTGTTCTCGTCAATGCAGCCTTCCCAGTACCCCACCTCATGCATGGTACCCATCACAGTCAATGCGGGAAGGCCTCCCTGCGCCATGTTGTTCAAAAACGTTACATGGGAGGAAAGATCCTTCATGTGGGCATGGGAATTGTGACGAAACCCGTCCCGCCATGCCAGATGAATGCAGACGTCCGGGCTGCCAAGGCGGCGGTAAATGTCCTTCTCTCCGCCAAACAGCGGATAGTCGCAGAATTCCGCACGTTCATCCACACCCTTGAATGCAAAATCCGACGCGATGACAGCATATCCCTGATCCAGCGCCTTTTTCACAACATGGCGGCCAATATATCCGGCCGCGCCAGTCACAAGAATGGTTCTCATCGGCGTTCCTCCCGATTTGGCATGAGTTCATACAGATCTTGTAAATGCGTTTCAAACAACAGCAGCGCGAGAGCCTGTTTGCCGTAGGTTCCCCGCAGGCCGCGGGGATACCGCCCCATCGCCTGCCGCAAAGTGCTCCACGCCTCACGGCGCACCGGCTCACTGGCACGGCCATCCCGCAGCATGTGCATCAAAAAGGTGACCGCCTGTGCACGGCGTTCATTCCAGAGCCGCTGACGGCGCACTCCCTGCTCATGACGGCAGACCGCTCGGTATTCCGCCGCCAGCCACAGCGGCACAGCCTGCAAACGCTCCCTCATGGCGGTTGCCGACCAGCTGCGGGAAGCACTGTCCGTGCGCTCGGTATGGCAGTAGACCGGCTGCGGATCAAATACAGCACAATCTACCACAGCGTAAAGCTCTGCGTTGAAAAGAAAGTCCTCCAGCCCGCTGCGGCATCGTTCATCAAACCAAACGCCCCGCAATGCATCCCGCCGGTACAACGCGTTCCATACGAACTGGGGGCCGCTGGCCCGCAAAAAGGCGCCGTATCCCTGCTGTAAAGTACAACTGCTTTTCACCCCATGAAGCAGTTCTGACACGCTGCCATCCGGATGCTGCCGCAGCAGTCGATACTCTCCCCGCACGATCTGTGCGCCGCTGGTTTCTGCCAGCGCCAGCAGATGCGCATAGGCCCCCGGGAGCACCTCGTCATCATCATCACAGAAGGTTACATATGTTCCTTTTGCCTGTTTCAGACCGGCATTGCGTGCGGCGCAGATGCCCTTGTTGCTCTGGTGCAGCGCCAGAACGCGGGCATCCTGTGCAGCGATTTTCTCAGCCACCGCAGCGCTGCCATCCGTAGAACCATCATCCACCAGAAGAAGTTCCAGCTCCACCTGCTGGGACAAAACGGAATCCACCGCTTTCCGCAAGGTTTTCGCGGCGTTGAAAACCGGCATAATGACACTCAGCGTCACGGGCGTCCTCCCTTCCACGCGGCGTACAGCCGGTCATAGGGCAGCGGCAGGCGGAACACTCTGCGCAGAAAACCCACCTTCCAGCGTGCGGCGTGCAGGTCGTCCCAGAACTGACCAGGACGGAAAAGGTAGGTTCGCCGTCTGCGCGGCCTTGCGGCCGGAGCGTGATGGCTGTCACCATCCTCCAAAATCAGATTGCCCAGCCGCACCGCATCCGCCAGACGCGGCGACTGCATCATCCGCAAAAAGGGCTGTATCGCCTGCGCGGCTGTCAGGGGGACGGAATACAAAATCGAGTGTTTCCAGTCCACCGCAAAACGCAGCGCATCCCGGTGCGCCTGTGTGCAGACCGGGTCCATCGAGGCATGGCCGCAAAGAGGAAATACCCGTCCGTTTTCCTCGCGGTAGCCCAGCGTCGGGCCGCACGGCTCCGAGATCAGCTTTTCAAGAACGGGCTGAGCCGCCCAGTAGGTCAGCGGTGCAGACTGACCGTCAAACAGAAACACCTGCGCACGGGAATGATCCAGCCGCTCATCGCAGGCCAGATACAACCCTTGCAGGGAAACGCCGCAAAGCCCCTCCAGAAGGCGCTGAATGGTGCCGCCGCTGCCAATGTCCACCAGCAGGGTTCCCTGTCCCACACCCTGTTCCTGTAAATAGCGCAGCGTCCGCTCCACAGCCTCCGGATCCACCGTCAGGGTCTGCAAAAAGTCCACAACCTCCCCGGTACGGCCCTGCCGCAGAGAAAACATCCGTGAGGCATTGTCCGGAATATCCGCACCACAGTATCGGGCGATCTGCCCCGCCGTCAATTCCTGCCGGGGCAAGGCATCCGCAGCCAGTACATACTGTCCCGCGGCCAGAAGTGCCGGGCAAAGACTCCGGCGGGAGACCCGCAGGTATCCGCAGCGGTCATCCTGCGGACAGAGCTGGCGATAGACCCGGTAGACCAGCTCCATATCCCGGGCCAGAAACAGCAGCGGCATCTGTGGACAACGCCGCCGCTGTTCCCCGACCCAGCGGGCGAAAGCCGTCACCGGCGGGCCGAGCGTTTCATAAAACACACTGCCCTGACGGTTGCGGACAAAGGCGGACAGATTTCCTTTTTCTGTGTAGATGGGGGGCTCCGGCTCAGGCACGCCCACGCTGCGGATCCCGGCCAGTGCAGCGCCCAGACGGTCTGCCCGGAAATCATCCCCCACAAACAAAACCTGTTTGGGATTCAGCCCGGTGGCATGGAGAAACGCCCGGAACAGCCCACCGCTGCGTTTCTGCACACCGTATTCCGAGGAGACAAACACCCCATCCAGAAAATCTGCGCCGCAGTGCCGCAGCATTGTCTCGATCTGCGATGCGGGCAGATACATATCGGACACCGCATATATTTTCTGTCCCCGTGCGTGGCAGGCGCGGGCTGCCTCCATCACAGCAGGATTGGATGTACAGGCCGCCAGCTCGGCGTCCAGCTCGTTTTGCGGGTTCTCCCCCTTCAAAAGTGGGCTGGCATAGATTTGGGTAAGCGTTATCTCTCCGTTTGCGGCAGCGCGGGCCTGCCGTTCCGCCTGCCGGCGGCGCGTGGCAAAATCACCGGGGAAAAGCGGTAGCGCAAACAACGCCGCCGGCGTGGATACATCCCGTTTCAGCAGCGTATCAAACACATCAAAGGCCACCACAGAGCAGCCTTGTGCCGCGTTCATCAGCTTTTCCGTCACATTCATGGCAAAAACTCAATGGTCGGATGAAACCGCACTCCTGCGGCAAACCCTTTCCAGATCACAGTGATTCGCTGCAGACGATGCCCCCTTCGGTCAAGAAGCACCTGTGCGCTGTGCCACAGATCCTTGGCAAGGAGCCAAAGCCAGCCGCAAAGCCCCTCCCGGCGGTATAACACCACATCATTGCGGTAAAACCACCGGTAACGGTCCCAGCGCTCCGGCGCATCGGTGGCAATGTTCACCACACCGGGGCACTTCATGGCATGGATGACCCGGCTGTCCGGCACCACATAGCAGGAACACTGACGGGACAGCCGGCGGGTGAATTCCCAGTCATCGCTCCAGATAAAGAATTCCCCAATGGGAAGGCCAAATCGTCGGAACATTTCCACTGGCACCAGCAGTGACACAAAGCTGGCCATCACCGCGGGGATCTGTTCTCCCTGATACCCGGCAATGTCCCGGTACATGGTGGCGCGCTGGCGGTTCATCGGCTGGTCGGTGCCGTCCGGGGCCAACGCCCGGGAGGACAACCATCCATAGGTTCCCCCAAGGCGTTCATGGACACGCAAAAGGGCTTCCAATGCCGTTGGCTCGGGAATGGTGTCATCATCCATCAGCCACAGCAGGTCATAGGGCTGTGCGGCCGCGGCCCGGATGCCGAAGGCGAAGCCCCCGGCACCTCCCAGATTCTTTCCTGTGCTGCGGTAAGTCAGCTGGCTGTTTTCCAGCGCCGCCACCGCCGCCGCAGTTCCATCGGTACTGGCGTTGTCAATGACCCAGATATCCGCCGTAACACTCTGCCGTGCCAACGCATGCAGGCATTGAAGGAGCACTTCGCAGCGGTTGTGGGTCACGACCACCGCTGCGACTCTGACGCTACCCATCGCTGCGGGGAAAGAATTTGCGCCGCAGAAAGGTCCCACCCTTTCGCAGCCAGTTTTGATGTTCCAGATACACGATATCCAGCTCTTCAAAAGAAATGTGATTGGTCATCAGCCAGGCATCCAGCAGCCGTTCACTCACAAACCCGAATACACGTTTGTCATAGTCCGAATAATGGGAGGTATCCAGTTCCTTCTCCAGTTCAAACAGGATGTCAAACAGCCAGCTGCAATAATGCTGCAGCAGTTCCCGTTTCATCACAAACATATTGAAATGATGCCCATGAGTCTTGGACATATACAGATCATAGGCTGCAAGATATTCCGGGCATTTACGCTGAATGATGGCGCGGGTCACTTCCAGATCTTTTTTGTGATGGGCGTGGATATACTGCGTATAGTTTGTTTCTATAAAGTAATGACGTTCCTTCGGGAGCACCACATTGGCGGCCGCCAAAATTTTCTCAAGCTCCTCGCGCCTGATTACCCGCTCTTTTTTGGGCGCAAAGCGGCTCCGCTTGCGGCTGGCGAAATAACGTCGGTAATGCACAATGCCGATATACTCAGCCTGTACATTATGCACAGCCCAATACAGCCCTGTCAGCTCACAAAAGCTGGCATTTTTCTCGGAAATATTCTCCCCGGTGTCATCACCGGGATAACCGATCTCGGGATGCAATGCGCGGCCCATCTGAACCGGGAGATACATGGCATCCTCTGGGATCCAATAGGGTTTGTGTGTGGCTACAAGAATTATTGTCTGCAAAGCAGGGTCCTCATTTTCCATGTCGGATGATTCCATCAGGCGGGCGCACCGCGCCCTCGGCTCCCATTTAGTATACCGCATTTGACCCGGAATACAAGTGAAAAATGCCTTACGAGTCGCTTTCGCTGTCAAACTGTTCCTGTTCTTCGGCCAGCTTCTCCCATTCCTCCAACAATTCCTGCTGGTGGAATCGGGCGTCGTCCAGTTCGTCGCATTTCTCCCGCAAAAGCAGATGATCCCGCAGGACCTCCGGATCGTTGATCTCGTTTTCCAGTTCCACGATATGAGCACCAATCTCTTCAATTTCGGTCTCCACCGCTTTCAGCCGGGCACGCACCTCCGCACGGCGGCGGCGCTGTTCTTTGCCGTAGGCCTGCTTTTTTGCGCCATCCTCGGCTTTTTTCTGCTCGACCGTCTGACCGTTGGTCCGGTTATTCAGGGCATGAAAGTCCGGGTAAAAGACTGCCTTGCCGTTTTCCAGATACAGGATGGGACAGCCCAGCGTCTGCATCAGATACCGGTCATGGGTGACCAGCAGCAGTGTGCCCGTGTAGGCATCCAGCGCTTTGGTCAGGCTTTCCCGCATGAAAATGTCCAGATGGTTGGTAGGCTCGTCCAGAAACATCAGGTTGGGACGTTCCAGCGCCAGTTCCGCAAAGCGGAGCCTGGCCAGCTCACCGCCGGACAGAGTGGCGCAGTCCTTGAACACTTCCTCTCCCCGGTACCCGAACCGTGCCAGATGACTGCGCACTTCCAGTTCCGTAAAGCGGGGATACTGATTCCAGATCGCATCGATCACACGCCCCGCCCGTCTGGCCTGCTGCTGCGTAAAAACGCCGGGCCGGGCGCCGGTTCCAAGGCGCACCATGCCCGCACTGGGACGGCGTTTTCCGTCCAGCACCTGCAGCAGCGTGGATTTTCCCGTTCCATTTGGCCCTGCAATGACCAGCTTGTCACCCCGGTGGACGGTGTAATCCAGCCCATCCAACAGCGTGCGCTCCCCGATGCGGACGGTGAGATTTTTCATCATCACCAGTTCATCGTAAGGTTCAATGTCATATTCAAAACGGAAATTCAGTTCCCACGCCTCCGCCTGCGGGGCCTCAGTGATCTCCAGCTTTTCCAGCTGCTTGCGGCGGCTCTGCGCCATCTTGGTGGTGGAGGCCCGTACAAGATTCCGGTCGATGTAATCCTGCAGCTTGGCCGCCTTTTCCATGTCCGCCTCATGCTGTTTCTGCTGGCGCTCATCTGCCGCCTCCCTCTGAGGCAGGTAGGCGGAATAGTTGCCGCGGTAGGTCTTGATGGTCTTGCCGCGCAGTTCCCAGATCCTTGTGCAGATCGCATCCAGAAAAAATCGGTCATGGCTGACCACAAGGACCGCGCCGCGATAGGTCTTCAGGTAGGTTTCCAGCCATCCCATGGTTTCCAGATCCAGATGGTTGGTAGGTTCGTCCAGAATCAGCAGGTCAGGGCGTTCCAGCAGCAGCCGGGCCAGACGCAGGCGGGTCTGTTCTCCGCCGGAGAGGACACGGGCAGGTTTTGTCCATGTGTCGGCGGGAAATCCCATGCCGCTCAGCACCTTTCTGATCTGCACATCCATATGATAGGCATCCATGGCGTCAATGATGGCGGTACACTGCGCGATTTTGTCCGTCAGCAGGGGGTCCGGCGCGACAGCCATCCGGTGCTGGAGTTCCTCCATCCGCTGCATCGCCTGCGTTGCCGGGGCAAACGCCTCCTCCATGGTCTGATAAACATTATGGCTGGGATCCAACACGGCATTTTGTTCCAGATACCCGCAGGTAATGCCGCTGGCAAAGGACGCAGAGCCGCTGTCCGGCTGGGATTGCCCGCACAAAATGCGCAGCAATGTTGTTTTTCCCGTCCCGTTGGCGCCAATGATGCCAATGCGGTCTCCCCGTTCCACCCCGGCGGTAACGCCGCGCAGTACCTCATGGACGCCGAAGCTCTTGCCCAGATCCTGTAATTCCATCAACATAGTGATTTCCATTCTCCTTCACACAAAGAGGCCGCTGCCAGTTTTTCGGCAACGGCCCGCTGCCCCGCCAACATTACAGCAGAGCTTCGTTTTGATGGCGGCGGTTGCGCACGCCGATGTTTTCCAGTTCCTCCGGCTCCATCACAATGCGGTACAGTTCCTCAAAGGACTGCACCTCGTATTTCGGCGTGATCCCGGTTTTGTTTTCCTCTCTGCCAAAATTCACCCAGCATGTGTCCAGACCGGCGTTGAGTCCGCCTTTGATGTCCGCATACAGGTCATCCCCCACCATCAGCACACGGCTGCGGTTGGTAAGGCCCAGATCTTTCAACACCAGATCGAACAGACGCGCATTGGGTTTGGCGGTACCCATCTTTTCGGAGATATAGATGCCGTCCATATACCGGTCAATGCCGGATGCCTGTATGCGGGACTGCTGTACCTTGGTAGCGCCGTTGGAGACAATGGCCAGCGTGGCTACCTCGCTCAGCTCTACAAGTGCCTGCATAGCTCCCGGCAGAATGTCCGCATGGGTTGCCAGCAGTTCCTCATATACATCGTTCATTTCAGGGCCTTTGCCGTTGTCCGCCACGCCAAGTGCCTTCATAAATCGGCCAAAACGGATGTGAAACAGCTTGCTGCGGGTCAGTTCCCCCTTGGCGAGGCTGTCCCAGAGTTGGCGGTTGACCTCATGATAGATTGCACAAGCCTGCTCGTCATGGGGCAGGTCGTAGCGTGTCAGCATTTCCGTCAGCGCCTGACGTTCCGCCGCATCAAAATCCAGCAGCGTGTTGTCCACATCCAGCAAAAGACAGGTATAGTTTGCCATAATTACTCCTGATCCTGTTGATTCGTGTCTGATTCTTCCGCAGTGTCCCAGTCAGTGGGATAATTTTCCACACTGCCGTTGGTCATGGGCGGTTCCCCGCTGTCCGGCACAAAGCCGGCGTCACAGTCATAGAAAAACAGCACATTTCTCACCTCCATGCCATTCTATGCGGCACGGAGACGCGGCGGTCATTCCTGCCCTTCTCCTCCCTGAGGCTCCTCCGGTGCGGGCGTGGGGGAAGGCGTCGGTGTCGGCGCAGCGGTAGCGCGGGGATTGACTGTCAGCGTAAAGATGCCCTCCGCTCCGTTGTTCTTCGCACGAAGCGTGTAGGTGCCCGGCTCATTGGCAGTAAACTGCACCTGCGCGCCGGTGGCCGTCCACCCGGTCTGATCGCAGGTCCAGGTGATATCCCCCTTCTGGTTCTGCACGCTGGCATTCAATGTCACTGCACTGCCCGCCTCAATGGTACTGGTGCCGGAAACGCTGACGGTCGTGGGATCGCCGGTCACCGTCACCTTGATCTGCGCGCTCTTGTAGGTTCCGTTGATCTCGATACCGGCCTTGATCTCATAGCTGCCCGCCTCGGTGGGGGTGAAGGTAAAGGTTCCGCCATTCTGCTGCAAATCCCCATTGACCGCCCACTGCACGTTGCTGTTATCGTAGGTTTTGCCGCCCAGCTTGACATTGGCCGTGATGGAAATGCTCTCATCCTTCTTCATGGTGGTGTCGCCGCGATCCAGCGTCAGATCCACCCGGGCGTCATTGAACATTGCCGTCACAGAGAGATCCTGTGTCACCACATCATACCGGGTCTCGCTGGTCTGGCCATCGCTCCACTTGTAGAAGGTATACCCGGAAGCCGCCACCGCAGTGATGGACACGGTTTCCTTGTCGTTCACCTCAAATTCAATGGCGGAGACGCCGGTTTGTCCGTTTCCGGTGAGGGTGCCCTTCCCCTCCTCCACGGCATAACTGACTTTATGCTTGAAAGGCGTGGGCGTAGGCTCAGCCGTGACATTCCCTGCCGCGCTGGCAGCACGTTTGGGAATATCGTTGGTGTCGGGCCGCTGGTCGTTGGTCTGCCATGCATGGCTCTTCACATAGCTGAGCAGCGTATTGACGCCGGACGCGGAGAAGGTTCCGGCGCCCCGGTCAAAATAGGTTTCCTCGGCAAAACCGGAGCTGTTTTTCAGCATCTCGGTGCTGTTCAGGAACTTCCAGCCCATCGCCTCGCAGAGTTCCGCAAGCTTCTGGTTATACTGGTCAATATAAGTCTGCCTCTCCCCTGCGTTTTCGCTGCCTTTCAGCACCGGAGGAACAGCATTGACAATAATATCGCTGTATGCATAGGCCGTTGCAATGGAGTTCACCACCTGACGGTAATCCTGCACGAACAGTTCCGGGGAGACACCTTCCGCGGCATCGTTGCTGCCAAGCGTGATGATGACGCGCCGGGGTTTCATCTGGGCCAGTGCCTGCGGAATGGTATAGGTGTTGGGGTCATTGGCAAAATTGACGCAGGCCGTGGACAGTACCTCCGAAATTTTCAGATCCTTCTGTCCCACGTACTGATCCAGCGTGATCAGATTCGAGGTTTGCAGACTGACGGTATACTGATCCCCCACAAACACCGTGGAGGTGATGTAACCGGCATCCGCCTCACTGCTCTGGGGCAGAACACAGCTCAGGGAGGTATCCAGCGGGTAGGCGTCCTTGTCATAGCTGCTTGAACCAAAGCTGAAATCCAGCCTGGAAGGCAGCACCCAAGCCGCCACAAAACTGGCCACAATAGCAAGAGCGCAGCACAGCAACACAATGCAGGCCTTACGCTGCATCGGGCTGAAACGCGGTGAATTGCGGTTCATGACGTATTTTCCCTCCAACATTTCCATGATGCAATGAGCGCAAGAGCGCCCATGGTAAAATCCATACAGGATATTATAGCATAAAAAACTCTGTTTGAAAATGCTTTCACAAGAATTTAATGAAATGTCATTTTGGTAACAAAAAGCAGGCTGCCCGAAAGCAGCCTGCTTTTTGGTTCACTCAGGAGAGCAGCATGCGGTCGTTGGCAAATTCACTGTCACTGACCTGCTCGAAACGGGCCAACAGATCCTTGACCTGCAGTGATGCCTTTTCCTCCCCTCGCACATCGTAAATGATGTGTCCCTCGTACATCATGATCAGGCGGTTGCCGTACTTGATGGCATCCTTCATATTGTGGGTGATCATGAGCGTGGTGAGATGGTTTTCATGCACGATCTTGTCGGACAGGGCCAGCACCTTGGCAGCGGTCTTGGGATCCAGAGCGGCGGTATGCTCGTCCAGCAGCAAAAGCTGAGGCTTTTTCAGCGTGGCCATCAACAGCGTGACTGCCTGGCGCTGACCGCCGGAGAGCAATCCAACCTTGCTGGTCATGCGCTCCTCAAGGCCCAGATCCAGCGTTTTGAGCAGTTCGTAATACTCCTCATGTTCCTTTTTGGTGATGCCGGAACGCAGTGTGCGGGAAGAGCCGCGGCGTGCCGCCAGCGCAAGGTTTTCATCAATTCCCATCGTCGCGGCGGTGCCCATCATGGGGTCCTGAAACACGCGGCCAATGTATTTGGCACGCTGATGCTCCGAAAGACGGGTCACATCCTTGCCGTCGATCATGATCTTGCCCATATCCACCGGCCAGACACCCGCCACCGCATTGAGCATGGTGGACTTTCCAGCGCCGTTGCCGCCGATGACGGTGCAGAAATCTCCGTCCTCCAGCGTCAGATTCAGGCCGTTCAAGGCGACCTTTTCATTGACAGTTCCCGCGTTAAAGGTCTTGTAGACATTCTTGATCTCAAGCATTGTTGTTTCCTCCCTTTTTCACGGTGGGACGGGTAAAATACTTTCCCTTCCAGTACGGAACCGTCAGGAACAGCGCCACCACAAGCGCAGTGAGCAATTTCAGGTCGTCCGTGGAGAGGCCCAGACGCAGCACAAACTGAATCACCACATAATAGATGATCGCACCGATGATGGCGGCAGTCAGTTTCAGCGCAAAGTTGCGGAACACCTTGGCAAAGATGACCTCACCGATGATGACAGCCGCCAGACCGATCACGATGGCGCCGCGGCCCATATTGATATCAGAGAATCCCTGATACTGGGACAGCAATGCGCCCGCCAGTGCCACAAGACCGTTGGAGATCATCAATCCAAGGACGGTGGTCACATTGGTGTTGATGCCCTGTGCGCGGGACATGTTCCGGTTGGCACCGGTGGCACGGATGGCGCAGCCGATCTCGGTGCCGAAGAACCAGTACAGCAGCGCCACCAGCGCAATGCAGATAATCACCAGCACAAAGATGGGGTTTTTCAGTCCCAGCGTACGCACATGACGGGAGGAGACCACCAGCTGATACTTATCCACGCTGACAGGCAGGTTCGCCTTGCCGCCGCCCGTGCCGTAGCCCATGATGCGCAGGTTGACGGAATACAGCGCCAGCTGCGTGAGGATGCCGGCCAGAATGGCAGGGATGCCGCAGGCCGTATGAAGAAGACCCGTCACCAGACCGGCCAGCAGGCCCGCCAGCACCGCGGCCAGCACGGCAAGCCACGCAGGCACGCCATTGAGGGTCAGCACAACGCAAACCGCGCCGCCGGTGGCCAGAGAACCGTCCACCGTCAAATCCGCCACGTCCAGAATGCGGTAGGTAATGTACACGCCAATGGCCATAATACCCCAAATCAAGCCCTGTGCCGCAGCGCCGGGCATGGAATTGAGCAGGGATGTGAAGAAATCCATGAGGGTCCTCCCTTTTGAAATTGATGAAACAGCGAAAAGCAGCGGAAAAAGGTTGGCCCCTTTTCCGCTGCTTGAGGGACTTTTACTTAGTCGGCAGCGATAGCCTCGTAATCGTCAGGAACAGTGATGTTCAGCTGCTCGCAGTTGGCAACGTTGTACTTCTTGGTAACTTCGGGAGCAAACTGCACAGGAATGGTGCTGATGTCAGCTCCATCGAACAGGATCTGGGCAGCCATCTCGCCGGTGGTGTAGCCAAGGTCATAGTAGCTGATGGACAGGGTGGCAACGCCGCAGCCCTTGCAGATGCCTTCCTCACCGGCCACAACGGGCACGCCGGCGGGCAGAACCACGTTGGCGATGGCCTCGGTGTTGGAAGCGGCAGTGTTGTCAGTGGGGATGTAAATCACGTCAGAGTTGTCCGCAGCGGTCTGGGCCACAGAGGAAACATCGTTGGTGTCGGTGAAGGCGTAGCGGGCAACCGTGTAGCCAGCATCGGTCAGGAACTTCTCCATCTCGTCGCACTGGTAAACGGAGTTGGGCTCAGCGGAGCAGTACAGCAGGCCAACGTTGGCAGCATCCGGGAACAGCTCCTGGATCATGGCAGCCTGCTGATCCAGCGGGGCCAGGTCGGAGGTACCGGAAACGTTGCCGCCCACAGTGCCGTTCCAGTCATCGATCTCCAGCGCGGTGGCGTAGTCGGTGACGGAGGTGCCCAGCACGGGGATCTCAGAGGTCGCAGCAGCGGCAGCCTGCAGCGGAGCGGTGGCGTTCGCCAGAATCAGGTCCACATTGGAGGACACAAAGCCGTTGATGATGGTGGAGCAGTTGGCGGAATCGCCGGAGGCATTCTGCTCATCGAAGCCCACAATCGCCTTGCCCTCAGCCTTGGCGGTCAAAGCATCCTTGAAGCCCTGCGTGGCAGCATCCAGAGCCTCATGCTGCACCAGCTGGCACACGCCAACAACGTAAACAGGCAGATCGCCCTGCGCCTCCTCGGAAGAGGCAGCAGCCTCAGAGGACGCTGCCTCAGAGGATGCCGCGGAAGAGGCCGTGGCGGTGGCGCCGCAGCCGGCCAGCGCCAGAACAAGGCTGGCTGCCGTCAACATGGAAATTGCTTTTTTCATTGGATATTCCTCCCAATTTCGTTTGTCGCCCGCCCGCATGGTGCGGTCCCTCACGGGCAATTCAATGCTTTAAAGTATAACACACAAACGAATCCCTGACAAGATGCAACATGACAAATCCGGATGATTTCCGCAGTTCATTTTTTGTCGGAAACGCTGAATTTTTCCAAAATTCTCTCATTTCAGGCAAAAACATCCTGCTCGATCCGGGACATTTTCTCTATGAATTCCGCCGGAGTCCGGGCACTGCGCAGCAGGCGGACAAGCTCCTCATTGCTCATCAGATTCACAAGCCGGGCCAGAAGCAGCAGCCGCAGACTCTCCTGTCCGGGAGGCACCGCCAGCATAAACACAAGATCCACCGGACGGCCGTCCGGCGCCCCCCAATCGATGCCCTCCTCCAGCGTCAGCGCGGAAAGACCCGGCGCCGCCACGCCGGCATTACAGGCGTGCGGCAGCGCGATGCCCTCCCCGATGGCGGTGCTGCCGCCCGCAGTCTCCCGGTCGAACACCGCGTTGTAGTAAGCTGTTCCGTTGGTGATGACACCGCCGCTCTCCTGCAATTCCACAAGGATGCCGAGCGCATCGTCCCGGTTGTCGATCTTTGCGTTGAGCAGAATGCTCTGGGGACTAAGCAGTTCACAGGCCCGCATACAACGTCCCTCCTTATTCCGATGCCTTGCGGATCAGGCTGTATAAGTATTCCCCCACCGCGCCTTCGGTGCAGCTGCAGATGGTCACCTCATCGGCGGTGGCCTTCACCTCCGCCGGCGCATTGGCGACCGCCACGGAATGTCCCGCCTCTTTCATGATCTCCAGATCGTTGTAATAATCACCGATCACAATGGTATGTTCAATCGGTTCATCCAGCAAAGCGCAGAGGTCCCGCATGCCGGTGGCCTTCCCCACACCGGTGGGCATGATCTCCAAATAGATGCTGTTGGTGGCAAGGAAATAGTTGTCCCGGCCATAAAAGCGGGTTTTGGCGAACTGGCCCAGCTTGCGGATGGTCTCCGGGTCAGCAGCAAACACCACCTTGACCCAGCCGTCCGGCACAGAATCCAGAGGACAGGCCACACTGGACAGCCCTTCATCCACCTGATGCGCGTGGGTATAGCGGTTTGCCTGCACCACGTACATCTCCCCAGCGCCTGCCATGACCTCCACACCGATGCCGGGGAATTTCAGCATAATGTCCCGAATAGCCGTGCTGGCCTGCGCCCGGTTCAAGGTCGCATGACGCAGCACCGCATCGGTGGAGAAATCATACAGCAGCGCTCCGTTGCAGGAGATGGCCGGCAGCGACAGGGGGATATCCCCCAATGCTGCACGAATGGATTCCGGCGGACGGCCGGTGGCCACCGTAAAACGGCCGCCCAACTGAATGAACAGCTTGATGACCGCCCGATTGCAGGAGGGCACGCCTTCCTTGGCGGTCAGCAGCGTGTTGTCCATATCGCAAAACACAAGATAGCTGCGCAGGCTCTGGTTCATGTTCTGGATTCCTTTCTCAACCGTTGGAGAAACTCTGTAAAATAAGGCGGCAGCGGCGAGGAAAACTGCATCCACTGCCCTGTAGCGGGATGGACAAAGCCCAGTTCCTTGGCATGAAGACACTGGCCGCCCAGTTTTTGATCCACACTGCGGGGGCCGTATACGCCGTCCCCTGCCAGCGGATGGCCGATGGAGGCCATCTGCACCCGGATCTGATGGGTACGGCCGGTTTTGAGCTGACAGGAAACATAGGTGAAGTTTCCAAACCGTTCCAGCACCCGCCAACCCGTATAGGCGTACTTGGTATGGGCGCTCTCCGGCAGAACGGCCATCTTTTTGCGATCTCGGGGGTCACGGCCAAGAAAGCCTTCCACAAAGCCCTCCTCCTCCCGCAGATTGCCGTACACCACCGCCTGATAGACACGGTGGATGCTGTGAACGCGCATCTGTTCGGTAAGACTCTGATGGGCAGCGTCATTTTTAGCCACTACCAAAAGACCGCTGGTATCCTTGTCGATACGGTGAACGATGCCGGGACGGATGGCGCCGCCAATCCCGGACAGGCTGCCACCGCAATGGTACAGCAGCGCGTTCACCAGCGTGCCGTCCGGATTTCCGGGAGCCGGGTGGACCACCATTCCCTTTGGCTTGTTCACCACCAGCAGGTTCTCATCCTCGTAGACGATTTCCAACGGGATGTTCTGGGGCTGCGCCTCAATGGGCTGGGGGTCCGGCAGCAGGACTGTCACGGTCTGGCCGGGGCGCAGCTTCTCTTTTTTGTTGGCTGGCCGGCCGTCGCACAACACGCTCCCCTGCTCTGCCAGAACCTGCACCGCACTGCGGGAAAGTTCCCCGCAGGCCGCGGCTGTCCATGCATCCAGACGTTGCCCGGCAGCTTCCTCCGGCACGATCAGGTCAAGCTGTCTCATCAGACGCAGCCTTTCCATGGCGGCCATCCAGCAGGATGCTGAGAATCAAAAGACCCACACCGCAGCAGACACAGATATCCGCAAAATTAAAGACGGCAAAATGCATGAACAGCACATTGATGTAATCCACCACCACGCCGTTGAGCACCCGGTCAATGAGATTGCCGATCCCGCCGCCCAGCACCAGCGTCCAGGAAATGCGCTCCAGCAGCGGCATATCACCGCGCACCAGCCACACCAGAACACCGATCAGCATGAGGGAGGTCACCCCGATGAGGATGCCCTGTTTGCCCGCCAGCATGGAAAACGCCATACCGTCGTTAAGAACATAGCGCAGTTCCACAATGCCGGGCAGCACCGCCATAACGCCCACCGGCATCAGCTGCGCGGTGGCCCACGCTTTGATGCCCTGGTCTGCGGCCACCAGCAGTGCGGCTGCCACCAAAGAAATAAGTTTCGCGGTCATAGTCAAAGCCTCAATCAAAAAAGCGGTGCTTGTTCGTTTGGATTCCGAAAAAGCACCGCTGATGGTCAGTTATCGTCAGACTGCCGAAACGCCTCAGCCCAGCACACGGGCGCAGCGGGGGCACAGGCCCTCCTCGCCCACGGCGGGGTCATACTTCCAGCAGCGCAGGCACTTGGCACCGGCAGCACGGCGGGCCTCAGCGCCCAGACCTTCCACCAGACCCCTGACGCCGCCTTCGCCCTTCACCAGCTCCACCTGAGAAACAATGAACAGGTCGGCCAGCTCGTCCATGGGAATGGCGTTGAGCAAGTCATAGACCGCCTCACCGCAGTACAGCGTCAGCGCCGCCTCCAGCGAAGAACCAATGAGCTTGTCCGCACGGGCCTGCTCCAGAACCTTCTTGGCATCATCGCGCACAGCCATGATCTTATCCCACTTGGCGGTGAAGGTCTCATCCGCAGCGGAGCGGGCTTCGGGCATCCGCTCCCACACCACATAGGCCTTCATGCCCTCCACCTTGGGGATGTAGCTCCAGATTTCCTGGCTGGTAAAGCACAGGATGGGCGCCATCAGTTTGGTGAAGTCCACCAGAATGCGGTACAGTGCCGTCTGAGCACAGCGGCGGGCGTGGTCATCCGCACAATACAGACGATCCTTGATCACATCCATATAGAAGTTGGACATGTCAATGACGCAGAAATTGTACAGTGCATGGTACGCACGGGAGAAATCGTAATGGTCGTAGGCATCCCGCATGGTGGCGGTCAGCGTGTTGACGGCCTCCAACGCCCAACGGTCGATCTCAAACAGGTCAGCCTCGTCCACCATATCTCTGGCGGGATCAAAGTCGCCAAGGTTGCCCAGCATAAAGCGGGCAGTATTGCGCATTTTGCGGTACGCCTCAGACAGCTGCTTGAAGATCTCCTTGCCGGCGCGCACATCCACGGTGTAGTCGCTGGACGCCACCCACAGACGGATGATATCCGCGCCGTAATCCCGGATGATCTCGGCAGGCTCCATACCGTTGCCGGCGGATTTGTGCATCTGCTTGCCCTGCGCGTCCACGACCCAGCCATGGCACAGAACACCCTTGTAGGGAGCGATCCCCTCGGTGGCCACGCTGGTGAGCAGGCTGGACTGGAACCAGCCGCGGAACTGGTCCGCGCCCTCCATATACAGATCCACCGGCCAGGTCAGTTCGGGACGCTCGCGGCAGACAGCGCTCCAGGTGGAGCCGGAATCAAACCAGACATCCATGATGTCGGGATCCTTCTCCCAGTCAGCAGCGCCGCACTCACACACCTCGCCCTTGGGCATGATGTCGTTGGCGTCATATTTGTACCATGCATCGCTGCCTTCCTTGCGGAACAGGTCGGACACAGCCTTGATGGAGGTCTCGGTGATATGGTACTTGCCACACTTCTTGCAGTAGAACACCGGGATGGGCACGCCCCAGACACGCTGACGGGAAATGCACCAGTCGCTGCGGTCGCGGACCATGCCGGTCATACGGTCATGACCCCAGGCGGGCTGCCACTGCACGCTGTCGATGGCTTTGTAAACATCCTCCTTGAAGGCGTCAATGGAGCAGAACCACTGCTCAGTGGCGCGGAAGATGATGGGATGATGGCAGCGCCAGCAATGGGGATACTGGTGGGTGATGTGCTGCACGCCCATCAGATGGCCGGTCTCTTTGATATGCTCCAGAATCACCTTGTTGGCCGCCCACACCTTGAGACCGGCAAACTGGCCCGCCTCCTCGGTGAGATAGCCGCCATCGTCCACAGGCACCACGATGGGCAGCTGGGGATAGTGATTGACGCAGACCTCAAAGTCCTCAACGCCGTGACCTGGCGCGGTATGGACACAGCCGGTGCCGCCCTCCAGCGTGACATGGTCACCCAGAATCACCAGACCGGTGCGGTCCAGGAAGGGATGCTGATATTCCAGCAGTTCCAGCTCGCTGCCCAGCACCACATCGGGCAGAACCTCGTACTCCTCAATATGACAGGCGTCCATGGTGGCCTTGACCAGTCCAGCCGCCATGATGTGCACCTCGTCACCGATCTTGACAAAGGCGTATTCCATGGAGGGGTTCAGACAGGTGGCCACGTTGGCGGGCAGCGTCCACGTAGTGGTGGTCCAGATCACGATCCAGGCCTTGTCCAGCTCGACGCCATGTCTGGCCAGAACGCCCTTGGGGTCAGCCGTCAGCTTATAGCGCACATAGATGGAATCGCACTCATCCTCGGCGTACTCGATTTCCGCCTCGGCCAGCGCGGTACGATCCTCGGGGCACCAGTAAACAGCCTTCATGCCCTTGTAGATATAACCTTTTTCGGCCATTTTACCGAAAATCTCCACCTGCCGCGCCTCAAACTCGGGGCGCAGCGTCAGGTAGGGATTCTCAAAATCGCCCTGCACACCAAGACGCTTGAACTGGGAGTTCATCACGTCAATATGCTCGGTGGCAAACTCCCGGCACAGGCGGCGCAGTTCCAGCTTGGATACGCCGGATTTCTTGTCTCCCAGAGACCCCAGCGCTTTCAGTTCGATGGGCAGGCCATGGGTGTCATAACCGGGCACGTAGGGAGCCTGAAAACCCGCCATGTTCTTGTAGCGGATGATGATATCCTTGATGATCTTGTTCAGCGCGGTGCCCATATGAATGGAACCGTTGGCATACGGAGGGCCGTCATGCAGAATTAACTGAGGATTGCCCGCATTGTTTTCGATCATCTGCTCGTAGACACGGTTGGTTTCCCAATCCTCCAGCATCTTCGGCTCTTTTTTCGGCAGACCGGCCCGCATTTCAAAGGGGGTCTGCATTTTATGAATGGTGTCGTTATAATTCTGGGCCAAGATTTCCAACTCTCCTCTATTATATTTGGACAGCTCAGCTGTCATAACCTAAATCTTTGAAGCCGTCATACGCCTCCGGCAGTTCCTCTGCGGGAGCAGCGGCAGGTTTTTTGGCGCGGGTCTTTTTGCTGCGCACCGTCTTTTTGGGAGCGGCGGCAGGCTCCGCGGCCCCGTACAATCCAGCCACCGATTCGTTGAACCGGGAATCCGGCACTTCCTCCTCTGCCACAACAGGCTCCGCCACGGCGGTCGCAGCGGCAGCGGAAGAGACGCTCCCGGAGGGCGAAATCGCAAACTCCAGCGTATCCACCGGCTGTTCCGGTTCAGCACTCAGCGGCTGCTCATAATAAGAAGAAGGCTCCTGATACCCCGGTTCCTGATAAGGCGGCTCCGGCTGGTAGACAGGCTCCGGCGGCTGATAGGCAGGCTCCTGCACAGGGGGCGCGGACTGATAGACCGGCGGCTGATACACAGGCGGCTGGTAAGCCGATTCCGCCACAGGCTGGCTGACAGGTTCCGGCTGAGTCTCGGCGGGCTGGGCGGATTCCGGCGCGTACTCAGGAATCTTGCTCAGCAGCTTGATGTGCTTGGAATACATATCCAGAAGATTTTTCTTGAACGCGTCCGCCTCTTTTTTCAGCGTAACGATCTCCTGACGGGCCAGTTCCACCGCATCCTGTGCGCTGCGTTCCCTGTCCTCCGCCTTGATGTTGGCGTTGCGGATGATCTCGGCAGCACTCTGCTTGGCCTCATGGATCACATTATCTCCCATGCGCTGGGCATTGAGCATGGTGGTGCGCAGGGTATCCTCCTCCGCACGGTACTGAGCCACGCTCTGCGCCAACAGCACCAGCTTTTTCTGCTGCTCCGCGTTGGCGGCCGCCAGCGCATCCATGCTGTCCGCCACCTGCTTGAGATAATCGTCCACATCCTCGCACCGGTAGCCGCGCATGGCGCGGTCAAAGGTCACGCGGCGGACATCCTCCGATGTAATCATGCCAGATTCCTCCCTGCCTGTTCAGTATTGAAAGTAGGTGATAAAAATTCGGTCTTTCCGGCTTTTGCCGCCAATTTCCTGCAAGCGGAACCGTCCCATCCCTCTGACCGTAAAAAGATCCTGTGCATAGACGGTCTCGTGAGCGGCGTGCAGCGGCAGATGATTGATTTCCACTCTGCCTGCGGCGATGAGTTCGGCGGCCTTGCTCCTCGAGGTGTGCAGCATCGCCGACAAAACGGTATCCGCCCGCAAGGATGGCACCGTGGCCTGCTGAATCTGACGCTGCGGCCCCTGCAATACGGAATCGGGAACCGCGTCACACAGGCAGGCGCGGACAGGACACCGCCCCGCGGAGGTCAGCTCATTGCAGATGAGTTCCCCTTTGTCCTGCAGCACAAACCCGTAACAGATCGTTTCATCCTGAGGGTCCTGCAAAAGGTCCCCCACACAGGCGCGTTCCAGACCCAGACCCAGAATGGAACCGAGATACTCCCGATGGCCGGGCAGCGGCGTCCCCATTGCCTGAAACCGCAGAACCGTCAAAGGTTCCTCCTGCCACGAATCAGGCGGTTCCACACACAGCACAGCACGCTCGGCGCCTTCGTACCCGCCCCAGAACCGGAGGCAGCGGCACTGCGCCCGGTTGGCGGCAGCCTGTGCAAGGCTCTGTTCCCGGTCTGACAAAAAGCCGGTATAGCGGGGAATATTCCGGGTCTCAGCGGTGCGGCAAAGCTCCTCCACCCTGCGCATCAAAAGACGCTCCTGATCATTTTGAGGCGGCACAAAGCCACGCACCGGGCAATCAGAAGAAGACGCCATTGTTTTCCAGTTCATCGATCAGGTCTCCCATGATGTCCACATTGTAGGGAGTGATGATGAAGGTGCTGGTGGCCACCCGCTTGATCTGACCATTGTTGGCGTAGGCCACGCCGGACAAAAAGTCAATAAGCCGGCGGGATACTTCCTTGCCGGTGGATTCCAGATTCAGCACGACTGTGCGCTTTTCATTGAGCTGGTCCGCGATGGTGGCGGCGTCATCAAAACGCTCCGGTTTTACGAGCACCACCTGCAGCTGCGTGGTCGCATTGATGTTGACCACCTTGTTATGCTGCTTGGACTCCTGCGGAGCATAGTCCTGCGAAACGTTCTTCCCCGGTGCAGCGCCAGCAAAAACGTCATCTTCGGTGTCAAGATATTCGTCCCCATCCGGGTCCTGATTGATACCAAGTGCGTTTTTCAAACCGTCAAACATGGACATGGTGCTTCTCCTTACTGTAATTCAGTGATATTCACTAAATATTATCTTCTTTTTTTGCGCAAATGTCAATACGAAACAGGCTATAATAATTGCCCATCACGCAAATTTGTACCGTCTACGATGACTTCATCGTACAATCGCACCTCATTTTCGGTGTTCGGCGCGCCATTTTTGGGCACAAGAAGGTAGGTGTCATTCTCATACAGCACTGTGATGCGCAGGAATTTCTGAAGGTTGCCGTACTTCACATACACGCCTTTCTCGCCATTGACGATGTGCATGGCATTCTTGTCAATGCGGATGCCTTCGTAGGTTTTCAGGTCGATGCGGGCGTTTTCCACCCCAAGGCGCAGCACCTGCGCGTTGATGGTCTGACATTCAAACACCAGCTTGGCAAGCCCGGTTTCCTCGTCCTTGGTGATGCTCTCCACTGTGGCGTTCAGCGGGTCATTCTGTTTGCCGGGAACGCTGATCTGCACGGTGCTCCCCTGCTGGAACCGTTCCGCTGTTTCAATCGGACAGGCCGCGTAAAACCGCCATGAAAACCCCGTCACGATGCGTCCCGCCCGGCTGGTATCGGCGGCGGGAAAGCCCGCGTCCAGCATGGCCTGCAATTCTGCGGGACTGGCCGCATCCAACGACTCCTGCTCCGGTTCAATGGAAGGGGCCAGCTCTCCGCAGACAAAATAGCCGTTGGTGGAGGCGGTCACCGTGTCCAGTTCCCCCAGCTGGCTTTCAATGGCGCTCTTTTCTCCTTGCAGATTGGCCACCACAGCGTCAAAATTTTCTGCCTGACCTGTACTGATCTGCAGCCGGTTCTGGGCCAGCAGAAAATTTTCCTGCGCATCGGTGATGCCATCATAGCGCGAGGTGTCCATACATTCCAGCAAGTCATACAGGGCAGTGCGCGTCTGACTGGTGAGCACCGACAATTCGCTGCCTGTGGAGTTCTGGGATTTGATCAGCAGCGCGATGCTGCGCTCCAGCGTATCCAGCCGTTCCCGCAAAAGGGCCTGATTTGTGTCGGTGTAGTGCTCTGCGACAACAGTGCCGCCGGTCACGCGCTCCCCGTCCCGGACAAGATAGCCGAGATTTCCCCCGCCGGATACATCCACGCCGTCAAACACGGCCACACCAGTCAATTCCACGCTGTCCGCCATGGTGTAGGCAATGGCGGTCTCGGTTTTGTAGCTGCGGTGAAAAATGGTGTACAGCTGGACAGCCAGATAAAAAAGCACCACAGCCAGAAGGGCCGTGACCGCCATCGTGGCGGCACGCCGTACCGGCGGTTTGCTTTGCTGGGAACGCGGCATCGGCGCGCCTCCTCTCCTTTAACTCTGCAAAAATTGTTCCACCAGCGCAGCCGAACGCTGCGGCACATCGCCATCCTCCAGATACAGCCATACAGCGTTGGTCTGGCGGCGGAACCATGTCAGCTGACGCTTGGCATAGCGGCGGGTGGACTGTTTCAGACGGTTCACGCAGTCATTCAGCGGCATTTGCTCCTCAAAATAAGGGAAGAATTCCTTATATCCAATGGCCTGCGCCGCCGTGGGCCACTGCTCCCGGTGCAGCCAGACCTGCTCCGCCTCCCGCAGCACTCCTGCGGCCACCATGCTGTCAACGCGGGAATCAATGCGGCGATACAGCAGCGCCCGGTCACGGCAGGTCAGGCACAGGCAAAGCGAGCGGTAGGGCAGCTGCGCAGGACGGGACTCCGCCTGTTCCTCGCTCATTTTGCGGCCGGTGGTGTGGTACAGCTCCAGCGCACGGATGACGCGGGGCAGATTATTGGCATGGACTCTGGCCGCGTAGACCGGGTCGATGGCCTGCAATTCCGCATAGATCGCAGCCGGGCCTTCGGTTTCGGCACGGTTTTGCAGGGCAGTGCGCAATGCCGGATCGGTTTTTTCCGGCGCGAAGGTGATGCCGTTGAGCAGGCTGGTAAGATACAGTCCCGTTCCACCGGCCACAATGGGAAGCTTGCCACGCGCCGAAAGCTGCTCCACCAACGGCACAGCGGCATCCATAAAGTCCGCTACACTGTATGGCGTTTCCGGCGGCAGGATATCCAGAAGGTGGTGCGGAACCCCCTGCCGTTCCTCCTCACTGGCCTTTGCGGTGCCGATGGTCAGCCCTTTGTAGATCTGCATGGAATCCGCACTGATGATCTCCCCGTCAAACTGCCTGGCCAGCGATACCGAAAGCGCGGTTTTGCCGGTGGCGGTGGGACCGCCGATGGCGATGACACGCGTTTTTTCACACAAGTCTGCCAAACTGCTTTTCCAGCTCCTTCCGGGTGATCTTCAACACACAGGGTCGTCCGTGCGGGCAGAAGGGCGGCACCGTGCCGTCCGTGATTTTTTGCGCCAGCGCCACCATCTCCTCGGTACTGGTCCGGTCCCCCTCTTTCACAGCGGCGCGGCAGGCAATGGAGTGGAGCACCCACTCGGTCTTTTCCCGCAGCGCGTCCCTGCTGCCGGCCGCCAGCTTGGCCGCCAGCTCCACCAGCATGTCCTCCACATCGTCCACCGGCACGTCCGCAGGCACGGCGCGCACCAGCACGGTGCTGCCGCCGAAATCCTCCGTCTCGATGCCGGCATCCTGCAAAAGTTCCGCATTTTGCAGGATCGCCTGCTTTTCCTCGGCGCTGAGATTGACCTGTACCGGAATCAGCAGCAGCTGGGAGGGCACCTGCCCGTAATCCTCAGACAGCTTTTCAAACAGGATGCGCTCATGGGCAGCGTGCTTGTCAATGAGGCACAGTTCCCCTGCCCGCTCAGTGACGATGTAGGTCTTGAACACTTCCCCCACCAGACGAAGCGGCTCGGTTTCCGGCGGCGGGGCGAAGGTGGTCTGTTCGGGCTGCGGCAGGGCGCTCAGCGCCATCTGTGCCGGTTCCTCCGGCAGGTCCGGCAGGATGTCCAGCACGGACTCCTGTGCGGAAAGTGGCGCAGAGCGTTGGACAGGCGGTTCCGGCTCCTCCAGTTCCACAAACGGGTCGCTGCACAGCTCCATCGTATGGGACGGAGCAGGCTTGGACAGCGGACGGGCCGGAACAGCCGCCGTCAGATTCTGCATAGCCCGGTATTCCGCTGCGGAAACCGTGGCAAAATGCTGCCGGGGTGCGGTTGGCTTAGGCGCAGCCGGGGCAGCCGATTTTGCAGGGGCCGTTTTTTCCAGAGAAAACCGGCATTCCCCGCTGCCGGGGGTGGCCAGCGCGTCCCGCACTGAGCGGTAGACCGCATCGAACACATCACTTTCCCGGGCAAAGCGTATCTCGGTTTTGGCCGGGTGCACGTTCACATCCACCATGTCGGCGGGTAAGGTGAGCATCAAAATCGCACCGGGAAATTTTCCCTGCATCATGGTGCCCTTGTAGGCATTCTCCAGCGCGGCCATCATGGTACGGTTTTTCACATAGCGGCCATTGACATAAAAATGCTGGGCGGCGCGGGAGGCCCGGCAAGCTCGGGGCGGCGTGATGAGACCGGTGACCTTATACAGTTCGATGCCGCCCTCCACCGTCAGCAGGTCTTTGGCGAATTCCCTGCCCAGCACCGCGTAGGCTGCACTGCGCAGGTCACCGTCACCGGGCGTAACAAACTGCTGCTTGCCGTCTTTTATAAAACGGAAGGAGATTTCCGGATGGGACAGCGCTTCATGCAGAACGGTGTCCGCTACGAAGCTGGCCTCACTGGCATCCTTTTTCAAAAATTTCATCCGGGCGGGGGTGTTGTAAAACAGGTCGTTCACCGTGATGGTGGTTCCCACAGGCCGCGCCCCGGGCTCCATCCCCTGAGGCACGCCGCCCTCAATACGATACCGGCAGGCGTATTCGTCCGCCTCGGTTTTGGTCAGCACCTCCACCTTGGCAACGCTGGCGATGGACGCCAGCGCCTCGCCTCGGAATCCCAGCGTGTGGATGTGGGTCAGGTCATCGGCAGTGGCGATTTTGCTGGTGGCGTGTCGGATAAACGCTTTATCGATGTATTCTGCCTCGATGCCGCTACCATTGTCCACGATTTCCAGCTGAGCGATGCCGCCCCGGGTGATGGACAGCGTGATCTGGGTGGCGCCCGCATCAATGGAATTTTCCAGCAGTTCCTTGGCCGCCGAGGCGGGGCGTTCCACCACCTCACCCGCGGCGATCAGCTCCGCGGTGTGCTTGTCCAGCACACGGATCTCTGCCATACCTTCCACCTGCCTTTCCAAACAACGTCACGCCGCACTTACTTGGGCATGACGGATTTCAGTTCATACAAAAAGTTGAGAGCCTCCAACGGCGTCAGTGTCTCAATGTCCACCGTGTTCAGCCTGTCCACCACCTCGCTGGGGATGGTGGGATTGTTGTAGGCCTCCACCGTCTCAAAATCCAGCTGGACGGCCCGGCTGCGTCCGGGGGCGCTGGCCTCCAGCTGGCGCAGTACGGTGTGCGCCCGTCTGGTCACGCTGCCGGGCAGTCCCGCCAGCTTGGCCACCTCGATGCCGTAGCTGTCGTCCGCGGGGCCTGCCACGATGCGGCGCAGAAAGGTGATGTCCTCTCCCCGCTTTTTCACGGCGATATTATAATTCTTCACTCCCTCCACATCCCGGTCCATGGAGGTCAGTTCGTGGTAGTGGGTGGCAAACAGCGTCTTGCATCCGATATTCTGGCAGATATGCTCCACCACGGCGCGGGCAATGCTCATGCCGTCAAAGGTGGAGGTGCCCCGCCCGATCTCGTCCAGGATCACCAGACTGCGCCGGGTGGCCTTTTGCAGAATTTCCGCCACTTCGGTCATCTCCACCATAAAGGTGGACTGGCCGGCCGCCAGATCATCCGAGGCACCCACACGGGTGAAAATAGCGTCCACCACGCCGATGTGGGCCGAGGCGGCCGGCACAAAGCTGCCGATCTGCGCCATCAGCGTGATGAGGGCATTCTGGCGCATAAAGGTGGATTTGCCCGCCATGTTGGGGCCGGTGATGAGCAGCATTTTGTTTTCATGCTCATCCAGCAGAGTATCATTGGGGACGAACAGCGCTCCCTTGATCATCTGCTCAATGACCGGGTGCCGTCCCTCCCGGATCTCGATGACCTCGCCGTCATCCACCGTGGGATGCACATAGTTGTTTTGCAGCGCCGCCTCCGCGAAGGACGCCAGAACATCCAGCTGCGCCACCGCCGCTGCGGTCTTTTGGATGCGCAGCAGCTGGGCGGAGATGGCCTCCAGCAAATCGGCAAACAACTGATGCTCCAGCACCAGCAGACGCTCGTTGGCGCCCAGAATTTTGTTTTCCAGTTCTTTCAGTTCGGGGGTGATGTACCGCTCGCCGGTGGTCAGCGTCTGCTTGCGGGTAAAGCTGTCCGGCACCGCATCCACATAGGAACGGCTCACTTCGATATAGTAGCCGAACACCTTGTTAAAACCGATTTTCAGCTTGGGGATGCCGGTCTCCTCTTTCAGCTTGGCCTCCAGCTGGGACAAAATCCCCTTGCCGCCGTGCATGATGTCCCGCAGCTCGTCCACCTCGGCGTTGAAACCGGGGCGGATGGCGCCGCCGTCCTTCATATTGGTGGGCGGCTCGTCCACAATGGCTGTGGCGATGAGCTGCCGGATGTCCTCCAGCGTGTCCACCTGCGCCGCCAGCTCGGTGAGCAGCGCGGCCCCGCCCGCGGCAGCCTGTGCTTTGATCTCTGGCAGCTGGGCACAGGTATCCCCCAGCGCCTTGACTTCCCGCGGTGTGGCAGAGCCGTACAAAATGCGGGTGGTCAGGCGTTCAATATCAAACACATGACCCAGCGCGTCCTTTAAGTCGGCGCGGGTGATGCTGGCGGCATACAGCGCCTGCACCGCGTCCAGCCGTTTGTTGATGGCGGCGGAATCCACCAGCGGCTGCTCCACCCAGGAGCGCAGCAGCCGCTTGCCCATGGCAGTCTCGGTCTTGTCCAGCACCCACAGCAGGGTGCCTTTTTTCTCCCGGCCGCGCATGGTCTCGGTCAGTTCCAGATTGGCCCGGGTCACCGGGGACAGACGCATATACTGGGCATCGGCGTAATTTTGAATGGCCTTGATGCGCTCCACACCATGCTTCTGGGTCTCATGCAGGTAGTTCAGCATGGCCCCTGCCGCATAGGGCACCAGCGCGTCGGACTCATAGCCCCCCGCAGCACGCCAGTCCGCGCCGAACTGGGTCTGCATGGCACTTTGCATCACGGCATCCTTGTAGCAGGCATCCTCCCGCAGTTCCACCAGTGCGCTGGTGTGCTGCTTGATGTAGGCGGTCACATCCTTGAAATCCAGCATGGCGGGACAAATAAGAATCTCGCTGGGCATGTAACGGCACAGCTCGGTGATGATGGCCGTACCCAGTTTTTCCGCCGTCAGCTCGGTGGCGTAGGCCTCGCCGGTGGAAATGTCCGCAAAGCAGATGCCCGCCCGCCAGCGGCCCCGCACCCGTTTGGTGTAAATGCTGCACAGGTAGTTGTTTTTATCGTCCGCCAGCATGCTGCTCTCGATGACAGTGCCCGGCGTCACCACGCGGATGACATCCCGGCGCACCAATCCCTTGGCCAGCGCCGGATCCTCCACCTGATCGCAGATGGCCACCTTGTAACCCTTGGCAATGAGCCGGGCCACATAGGTTTCGTAGGAGTGATAGGGTACGCCGCACATGGGCGCCCGCTCCTCCTTGCCGCAGTTTTTGCCGGTGAGGGTCAGTTCCAGTTCCCGGGACGCAGTGAGTGCGTCATCATAAAACATCTCATAAAAATCGCCCACGCGATAAAACAGGATCTCGTTGGGATGCTGGTTTTTGATGTCGAAATACTGCTGCATCATCGGGGAAACCGCTTGTTCAGCCATGTTTCACACTCCTGTGCCGTTCTCGTTTCAGTGGCAGCCGCCGCAGGTGGAGCAGCTGCCGGTGCAGCCGCCCTCCGGCTGCTTGACCGTCATGGGGTCGCCGCCGTTCATGGCAGTGTTGATGATGGCATCGATATAGCTCACCATCGCCTCACATTCCGCCTTGGCGGTGTTGTAGCGCACCATGCCCTCGCTGGCCATGATCTGGCCGTACAGGTCGTTGACCCGCTTGTTCAGTTCCTCAATGCGGGCTGCATCGCTCTCCATCTTGGAGGCCTCGTTGTTCAGGTCCAGACGGGCCAGATTGAACTCCCCGATGAGGTTTTGCAGTTCCTCGTCCATGTCGTTTTCCCGGCGGGCAGCATCCAGCTCCAGATAGCGGGGGTCAGTCTGCATGGCCGCGGCGGCCTTCTTAAACAAATCAATGCAATCCATTGTCATTCTCCTTCTACATTACAAAGTGTACCCACCAGCAGCGCGGCGCGGGAGCCAGTCAGGCGCACCGTGGCCCAGCTGCCGATGAGAGTCTCGTCGGCGGGAAATTCCACCACAAGGTTGTTGTCCAACCGCCCGTTGACGGTGCCCGGTGTGCGGCCGGCGGCCTCCACCAGAACCCGCACCGTCTGCCCCGCCATGGCGGCCACAGCGGCAAAGGCGATCTCATCCTGCGTTTTCAAAAGCCGTTCCATGCGGGCGGCCTTTTCGGCGTGGGTGGTGGGGTCGGGCAGCTCGGCGGCTTTGGTGCCGCTGCGCTTGGAGTAAATAAAGGTGAACAGCTGCATATAGCCCACCTTGCGCACCAGCTCCAGCGTTTTTTCAAAATCCTCCTCGGTCTCGCCGGGGAATCCCACAATGATGTCGCTGGAGAAGGTCACACCGGGAATCTGCTGCCGGGCATAGTCCACCAATTCCAGATACTGCGCCACCGTATAATGGCGGTTCATCTCTTTCAGCAGCCGGTCGGAGCCGGACTGTACCGGCAAATGAATGTGCTTGCACAGATGAGGCTGCGCGGCGATGGTGTCCAGCAGCTTGCGGCTGGCGTCCTTGGGGTGGGAGGTCATAAAGCGGATCTGGTAATCCCCCTCCACCTCGCAGAGCAGGTTCACAAGATCCGCAAAATCAATGGCGCGGGAAAGCCCTTTGCCGTAGCTGTTCACGTTCTGGCCCAGCAGGGTGATTTCCTTGTAGCCCTTGGTCACAAGCTCCCGGAACTCCGCCAGAATCGCCTCCGGCTCCCGGCTGCGCTCCCGCCCGCGCACATAGGGCACGATGCAGTAGGTGCAGAAGTTGTCACAGCCGTACATGATGGGCAGCCACGCTCGGAACCCGGAATCCCGCCGGATGGGCAGTTCCTCCACCACCGCGTTGCGGGAGGCGGGCGTTTCCAGATACCGCTTTCCCCTGCTGATGCGCTGGGCCAGCATGGCAGGCAGACGGTCAATGCCGTCCACGCCGAACACCAGATCCACATAAGGGTAGCTCTGGCGCAGCTTTTCCACAATATGGGGCTGCTGGGCCATGCATCCGCAGACACCGATGATGAGCCGCGGATTGCTCTGCTTGAGCTTTTTCAGCGCACCGATGTTGCCGAACACCCGCTGCTCGGCGTGTTCCCGCACCGCGCAGGTATTGAACAGGATGAGGTCCGCCTGCTCCACGTTGTCACAGATGCCAAAGCCAACATCCATCAGAACGCCGCGCAGCTTTTCGCCGTCATTCACGTTCTGCTGGCAGCCGTAGCTGTGCACGTAAGCCAGCGGCGGTGTTTCATAATACGCAGCCAGAATCTGCGCGGCCTGCGCATTATGGGAATAGGTCAACGTTTCCAAAATCTTACTCCTTGTAAATAGACACAACTTCCAGATATACCATAATATTATAGCAAATCTGAGCGGAAAGCACAAGCCGTAGTTTTGCATTTTTCTGTCAGGTAAAAAGTTTTATACTCAACGTATAGACCAACTACGGCCTATTAAACCCCAAAAACACAAAAGCCGCACCCACTCCCGAAACAAAATTGGAGTTGTGCGGCCCAAAAAGAAAGTTGAGGTAAAACAAAATGAAGTATGAAGTTGTTGGAGTCGAGCGCAAAATTGGTGATTTCAAGCCGCAGGACAAGCCCGGCACCGCGTACCACTATGACAACATCAACCTGCACTGTCTGAAAAAGAATGCCAAGGTTCACGGCTATGAGGTGCAGACCGTCAAAATCAAGTCTGAGGAGGCCGCCGAACTGATTGCCGATGTCGGCGGCGAGGTCAAGAATCTTGTCGGTCACGTGTTCGACTTCGAGTTTACCCGGTTCGGCAAGGTTTCCGCCTATGAAATGGTGAAGTGACCATGACCGCCCTTGCAGACCCGACCGCCCGCCTACCACCATCACAGGGGTGCGGGGACATAAAGCGCGCTTTATGTCCCCGCTTTTTTCGTGCCAACCCGCAAGGGTTGACACTCCAAAGGGGCTACATCTCCACCTTTTTACAGCTGCGCAGCACCTTCTTGCTGCTGGGTGGTGTGCTGTCGGCCGTGGTGGCGCTGGTGGGTGTGCTGAATTTCTTGAACGCGGTACTGACCTCCATGTTGTCCCGCCGCCGGGAATTTGCCGTCCTGCAGGCGGTTGGCATGACGAACCGCCAGCTGAACGTCATGCTGATGACCGAGGGGCTTTTCTATGCCCTGCTGGCCTGCTGCCGTATCGCGCAGCGGCAGAGCATTGTCGACCGTCTGCGTCAGTCGGAATAAACCAAAGACCGGGACTGGTATCAGCCCCGGTCAATTTGTGCCTGTAAACCGTCATAGGTGTACAGCGTATTGAGTACCTGCACCAGCTCTTTTTTGCTCAGACGCGGCGGCAGACCCAGCTGCCTGAGCAGTGCTCTGCGCCGTTCTGCGCTGTCCGGCGTGCCGGAAATTCCCCACTCATACAGGTCATAGTAGGTAATGGGCCGGGGATTCTGAGGGCTCTCCCCCTGCGGTTCCCCTGCCAGAGCGGTTTCCAGCGCCTGCAGAATCAGCGTGTCGGAGATGCCTTCCACCCCCAGCAGTCCTTCCTTGCCCGGGGCTTCCTTGCGGGGTTCCTTGCCCTCCACGGCAGGCACATAGGCTTGCAGCACCCGCTGTGCCCCCACCAGACCGGTGACAAAATGTCGGATCTTGAATCCGGCCGCATCGGAATCCGTGAGGATCACAAGTCCCTGCGCTGCGGCAATTTTCTTCAAAAGTGTCTGCAGCGCACGGTCTTTGAACACCCGGTAGCCGTCGGTGGTCAGAATGGTTCCCTCCACCAGATTGGTCAGGCGGGCGGCATCGTATTTTCCCTCCACCACGAGGGCACGGCTCAGCCGCATCATGGGCGCCTCCCTGCCAGCGCCAGACGGCAGACCGCTGTTTGCAGCAGCAGCGCCTCCGGCAGCTTACTGCTTTTCAGGTCCAGATCCAGTTCCTGCAAAATGCGCAGGCTTTCCTCCAGCTGGCTTTTGTGCAGGCGTTGGGCGCTTTCCTCAATGCGTTTGAGACGATAACCGTTGTAGCCGAAATCCTTGGCCAGCTCCCCGCTGGGGCGGCGGCTGCGATGGGCCAGCACCACCCGGTACAAATCAATATAATTGGCCACCAGCGCGCCCGCAATCAGGATAGGGTCGTTTTGCAGCGCCAGCAGGGTGTTCAGCTTTTGCACCGCCGGCCCGGCCCGGCCCGCCGTCACAAGACGCACCATGTCAAAGGTATCGGCGTCCAGCGTCACCGTTCCCAGCTGGCGCACCATCTCCTCGGTCACAGTGCCATAATCGGCCAGCGCCGCCAGCTTCTCCACCTCATTTTGCAAAAGAAACTGGTCCTCACCGCACCGGTCCAGCAGCAGCTTGTCTGCGCCGGGGGCAAACGATGCACCGCTTTGCGCCGCCCATTCCTTCAAGAGTCCCTGCAGCGCACTCCGGCCGGGTTTGGTCAGCTGGGCACAGTAGCCCAGCTTTTCGCAGGCATCCAGCAGCTTCTTTTCCCGTTTGCCGGGGCTGAGCTTGCCGTAGCGTTCCTCCATCACCGTGGTAATGATGAACACGGCATTCTCGGTGTCTGCCAGCGTGTCGCACAGCTCCGCCAAATCCTTGTCGGAATATTTGGAGGGCTGGAGCAGCGGCATCAGCACCAGACGCCGGCCGCCAAAAAAGGAGATGGTACCTGCCGCCAGCACGATCTCCTCCACCGTGGGGGTTGGGCCGTCCAGCGTGGTGGTTTCCGGGTCATCCTTTTCCAGCGCCTTGACCACCTTTGCAGCGGCGCCGCGCACAAGTGCCTCGTCCGAGGCGTAAAAATAGTACACGCCGCAGCCCGCCTTGATGCGTTTTTTCAGTTCACCGTCACTGTACAGCAAGAGCCGTCACCTCCTCATAAGCGATATTCTTTCCCCCGCGCAGAACCAGCACGGGGTTGCTGCCATAGCAGACCGGCGTTGTTCCCGCCGCCTCCAGCCATGACGGAGTTTTGGAGGTACAGAGGATGGCGCCGCACTGCACGCTGTCACTGAGAGCGCCCGCCGCGCAGAACACATCCACCGCCACCGGCTCTTTCAGTCGGATGTTGCCTGCCATAAAGCCGATGGTTCCTCCTTCGGTTTCCAGCACCAGCAGATTGGCACTGCCTGTATTGTACCACTCCAATGTCAGGTCTGTCAAAACCGTCTGCTTGCCGTAGGCAGTCTCGTTCTCCAGCGTCAGGCGCGGAACTTGCGGAAAATCCAGTTCCTTCGGGTCCTCACGCAGATCCACCAGCAGCGTCAGGTCGGGATTTCCCTGCTCCTGCAGCGCCTGATTGACCTGATTCAGATTGGCCGCGCCGCCCCGGAAAACAACGATTGCCTGCCCATTCTGTGTGATAACCGCACAGGGCGTTCCCGCTCGGCCCACCAGCTCCACCCGCACCACATCCCTTTGCAGACGCACCCCTGCAAAGACTGCGGCTGCGGCCAGCAGCGCGAGAGCCGGCACCAGCGCTTTGCGCAGCGCCGGATTTTTGACAAACCGATGCCAGAGCAGCGCAGCCGCCGCCAGCAGTGCCAGCACGACAAGCGTATATCCTCTGGGCAGATTCAGATGGGCAAAGGGCAGAGAGGCGCACCAGTGAATCAGCTGCATCATCCATCGCAGCCACACGCCCAGAAAAAGGCTGGCCGCGTGGGCGGCAAAGGGAACCGGCGAGAGCAGAAGAACCACAAAGCCCAGCACGAGCACACCTGGGAGCATCCATACCACCAGAAGATTGCACAGAATCCCCGCGCCGCTCACCGTCATCTGATTGGCGACCAATACCGGCAGCGTGGCCAGTGCGGCCAGCACCGAGATGCGCAGTGTATCCGCCAGCTTTTCCGCCAGTTCCTGATACCATGGAGCGTTCCCTGCTTTGGCAGAACGCCTGAGTCCGATCTGGATGCCCAGAACGGCGCTGAAGGACAGCTGAAAGCTCACATCACAGGGCGCATAGGGGTTGACGATGCAGAAAAGGAGTGCCGCCGCACCGGTAGCGGTGAGCGGGTCATAAGGCTGGAGCAGGAAATCGCCCGCCAGCGCGAACAGAAACACCATACCTGCACGGCGCACCGATACCCCGCAGCCGGTGAGCAGCATGTATCCCACCAGCACAACCGCCTGCGCAAGAATGGCAGGGCGGTAAAAGCGGCGGCGTTTGTCGGTGAGCAGACCGCAGAGCAGGCCGATGTGCAGGCCCGAAACCGCCAGCAGATGCGCCACACCCGCCCCGCGGAACGCGTCGGTGTCCCGGTCATCCAGCGCCGAGCGGTCTCCCAGCACCATGGCAGCCGCCACGCCGCCCAGCCGTTTGGGCAGCCAGAGCCGCAGCCGCTGTGACAGTTCGGTGCGCAGGTCCAGCAGACGGAACCGCAGCGCGGTACTTCGTTCAAGGCGCTGCCCCTGCGCAGCCTCCGCCTGCAAAAACTGTCCCTTCGCCATGCTGGAAAGCCGGTAGCGGTCCTGTTCCAACGGCGAGAAGGTCAGCTGCGCCGTGAACCGCTCCCCGATCTGCCGCACGGGGATATTTCCGCAGTATACCTTGAAATGCACACGCCTGCCGTCCAGTTCTTCCACAAGAACCGTACCGCGCAGCTGCTCGCCGGTATAATTGTAGACGCAGTCCGTTTCGGCCAGCGCCGTGACGGTACAGGTTTGGCCCGCCAGTTTCTGTACCGGCTCCACCGCCACGATTGAGAACAGCAGGAACCACAGAAATCCTGCCACCGCGCCTGCAAACACCCACACCGCCGGACGGGTGCGCAGCACAGCCGCCAATACAACACAAACAGCCGCCGCAAGGAAAAGTCCCGGCGGCGGCAGAAGTGCCGCAGCGAATACTGCCAGCGCGAAGGAAAACCCAAGCCCCGCCAGTTTGCGGCTCATATCTCAGTGGAAGAACAGCGGCAGCGGTTCGAGGAAGATGATGTCGGTGCGCTTGGACGCATCCCCCTCCGCCAGCGCGGCGCAGCGGCCCACCACGGTGCCGGTGCTCTTGGCGGCCAGCGTCTCCAGCGCATGCAGAGAACCGCCGGTGGAAATCACATCATCCACAATGAGGATGCGCTTGCCGTTCATAGTTTCAATGTCCTTTTTGTCAATGACCAGCGTCTGCTTGCCTGCCGTGGTAATGGACTGGTCCTCAATGATGACCGGTTCCCTCATGTAAAGCTTGGGGCCTTTACGGGCCGGAATCCACTGCTTGCCGCTCTGACGGGCCATCTCATAGGCCAGCGGAATCCCCTTTGCCTCGGCGGTCAGAATGACATCAAACTCCGGGCACTTTTTCAAAAGCGCCTCGGCGCAGGCCACCGTCAGTTCCACGTCACTGAACATGATGAATGCGGCGATGTCCATGTGGTCATTGACCTTGCAGATGGGCAGGTCCCGGGTCAGCCCCGCCACATGCAGGGTATAGGTATCAGCCATGGTCGTATCCTCTTTTCTTTCGTATCAAGTTGCGTTTCAACGTTCCTGATCAGCCCGGAGGCCAGGCCAGACCGCGCTTTGCCAGCACATGGAAGTGCAGATGCCTGACGCTTTGGCCGCCGTCCGTGCCCACATTGGTGACAACACGGTAGCCGCTCTCGTCCACGCCCAGTTCCCTGCACAGGTTGGCAATGACCGCGTAAATATGGCCCAGCAGGGGCGCATCCTCCTCGGTCAGCTTGGCCGCGGAACCAATGTGGCGCTTGGGGATGACCAGAAAATGCAACGGAGCCTGCGGGTCAATGTCATAAAAGGCCAGCAGGGTATCATCCTCATACAGCTTGTTGGAGGGGATCTCCCCCGCCGCGATCTTGCAGAACAGACAATCCATCGGGATTCCTCCTTTCCAAAAAGGTCGATTCAACAATCACTTCATGGAGGCAGCCACGATCTCCGGCACGGCATTGAGCGCGTCATCGATCTTGCTGGTGTCGCGCACACCCGCCATGGCGAAGTCCGGCTTGCCGCCGCCGTTGCCGCCGGCAATGGCCGCGATCTGGCGAACCAGCAGACCCGCTTTCAGGCCGCGGCCCTGCGCCTCCTTGCCAACGCCCACCGCCATGGTGGTCTTGGTGCCGTCACCGCCCACCAGAACGGTCACGCAGTTGGCGGCCTTGTCGCGGATGCGGTCCACCATCTCCCGCAGCGTATCGCTGCCGGTGCCGGTGAGGTACGCGCTGACGATGCGCACACCGTCCACATTGGCGGCATTCTCAAACAGGCCGTCAATTTTGGCGGAGGCCAGCTCCGCTTTGGCGGCGGACAGCTGATTGCCGGTCTCTTTCAGTTCCGCCATCACTGCCTCGGCACGGGCGGGAACATCCTTCATGTTGTTGGCCTTGAGCGCCGCGGCAGTGTGGACCAGCTCAGAGGTACGCTCGTCCAGCAGGGCCAGCACGCCGTAACCGGTGGTGGCCTCCACACGGCGGATGCCCGCCGCCACACTGCTCTCGCTCAGAATCTTAAAGCAGCCGATCTGGGCAGTGTTCTTCACATGGGTGCCGCCGCAGAACTCGGTGGACCAGCCGCCGGCGTCCACAACGCGGACGATGCTGCCGTACTTCTCACCGAACAGAGCCATGGCGCCCATCTTCTTGGCCTCCTCGATGGGCAGGTTCTTGATCTCCACATTCAGGGAGGCGAAAATCTGCTCGTTGACGCGGGCCTCCACCTCGGCCAGCTCCTCGGGAGTCACGGCACTGAAATGGGTGAAGTCAAAGCGGGTGATCTTGTCATCCTGATAGCTGCCAGCCTGATGCACATGGTCGCCCAGCACCTCTCGCAGTGCCTTCTGCATCAGGTGGGTGGCGGTGTGGTTGCGGCAGATGTTCATGCGGCGGGTCATGTCCACCGCAGCGGTGACGCTGTCGCCCACCTTGATGTTACCCTCCAGCAGCGTGCAGGTGTGCACAAAATAGCCCTTGGGGGTCTTTTTCACCTGCTCCACGCGCAGCTTGCCCTCGGGAGCCGTCAGCGTGCCGTGGTCGGCCACCTGACCGCCCATCTCGGCATAGAACGGCGTGCGGTCCAGCACAACCAGAACGCCCTCTTTGGCCTCAAAGTCGGTGGAGACGCCCTCCGACAGTTCCTCGCCCTCGGACAGCGCCAGCACAGCAGCCTGCTCGGTCAGCGTCTCATAGCCGTCAAACTGGGTGGGTGCGGCGTCCAGCTCACCGAACAGGTCGGCGGCCCAGCCGGAGATGTCCTTGGCAAGGCGCTCGGCACGGGCGCGCTCCCGCTGCTTGGTCATCTCGGTGTGGAAGGCCTTCTCGTCCACTTCCAGACCGGCCTCGGCAGCAATTTCCTTGGTGAGATCCAGCGGGAAGCCGAAGGTATCGTTCAGCTTGAAGGCTTCCAGACCGGACAACACCTTTTCGTGGGCAGCCTTAAGCTGCTCCACCATGCCGCTGAGGATGCTCAGACCGGAATCAATGGTGCGCAGGAACCGCAGTTCCTCGGTGGCGACCACCTTCTTGATATACGCCTCATGCTCGCGCAGTTCGGGGTAGCCCTCCTCGCTGGACTCGATGACGGTATCCACCAGCTCGGTGAGGAAGGGGCGATGGATGCCCAACATCCGGCCATGGCGGGCAGCGCGGCGCAGCAGACGGCGCAGCACATAGCCGCGGCCCTCGTTGGAGGGCAGGATGCCGTCGGAAACCATGAACACGGTGGAACGGATATGGTCGGTGATGACGCGGATGGAGATATCGTCCTTCTCGTTGTCGCCGTAGTTTTTGCCGGAGATGCGTTCCACATGGTGCAGCACGGAGGCCACGGTGTCCACCTCGAACAGGTTGCCCACATCCTGCATCACGCAGGCGAGACGCTCCAGACCCATGCCGGTGTCGATGTTGGGCCGGGGCAGACGGGTGTAGGTGCCCTTGCCGTCAGAGTCAAACTGGCTGAACACCAGGTTCCAGATCTCCATATAGCGGTCGCAGTCGCAGCCGACGCCGCAGGTGGGCTTGCCGCAGCCATGCTCGGGGCCGCGGTCATAGTAAATCTCGGAGCAGGGGCCGCAGGGGCCGGAGCCGTGCTCCCAGAAGTTGTCCTCCTTGCCGAAACGAACCATGTGATCCTCGGGGATGCCCACCTTCTTGGTCCAGATGTCGTAGGCCTCGTCATCATCCAGATAGACCGAGATATACAGCTTTTCCGCGGGGATCTCCAGTTCCTTGGTCAGGAATTCCCACGCCCAGGGAATGACCTCCTCCTTGAAGTAATCCTGAAAGCTGAAGTTGCCCAGCATCTCAAAGAAGGTGCCGTGGCGGGCCGTGATGCCCACGCGCTCGATGTCGGGGGTGCGGATGCACTTCTGGCAGGTGGTCACGCGGTGGCGGGGCGGCTCCTCCTGACCCAGAAACCATTTTTTCATGGGCGCCATGCCGCTGTTGATGAGCAGCAGGCTGGGGTCATCCTTGGGCACCAGCGGAAAGCTGCCCAGACGCAGATGGTCTTTCGTCTCAAAAAAGTGCAGGTAGCGTTCCCGCAGTTCGTTCAGTCCGGTCCATTTCATGTTGCTTCTCTCCTCTTTTTTCCCCAACAAAAAGCCTCCGCCCCATAAAGCATCGGCTTTCCATCGGTCATGATGGGATTTTCCCGTTACTTCTCAAAGGGACGAAGGCTTGTCGCTTCCGTGGTACCACCCTATTTGCGGTGCAGATACACCGCCACTCTTGGCTGCAATAACGCCGCAGACGCGCCCGGGATTGGCCGGGTTGCTCCGGGGTGGCTTTGCCGAACGCTTTGCCGGGTGCTTTTCAGCTGCCGCACCCTCTCTGTTGGCCGTTCATCGGCATTGGCCCCATCTTCGCATATTCACTTTATACCACACTTCCAAAATAAAGTCAATAAGAATTTTCCAGCACATGGAGCGCGTTGGCGATGCGGGCAAAAATTGCCGCGCTGGAGGTTGCTGGCTCCAACACGCCGTCCTGCAGAACCGTGATGGTGTAGTGCGGCTGCTCTGCCGGGTAAAAGCCGCTGAACCAGTAATTCAGCAGTTCCTCGCCCTCCGCCGTAAACTGCCCGGTCTGGGCGGTTCCGGTCTTGCCGCCCGCCCCGCCTTCCTCCGGCGCGGCGTCGCCGCCGATGCCCTCCTCCACCACCGTACACAGCATACTGCGCAGCACGCGGGCCACATCAGCGGAGCAGGCGCGGTGGGGCTCCCGTGTCCGGCAGGGTTCCAGAATAGCCCCTGCCGCATCGGTGACGCCCAGAACAAACCGGGGCGTTTGATACTCCCCGCCGTCCGCCACCGCGTTCATCATGGCTGTGATTTGCAGCGGCGTGACCGTCAAGGCGCCCTGCCCAAAGCTGACCACCGCTAACTGCCCCGGGTTTTCCAAATCTTCTTCGTCCGGCACGACCCCCGCGGCAGACACCAGCCCGGGCGCTGCTGTACAGGCGGTTCCGAATCCAAATTCCTGCGCCGTTCGCAAAATTGCCTGTCCGCCCAGCAGCTGTCCCAGTTCCACAAAATAGCAGTTGCAGCTTTGCGCCAGAGCGCCCCGCAGGTTTACCTCCCCGTGGGCGCGACCAAGAGCGCAGCGGTATGTTTGTCCCGCCGCCTCCACGCTGCCGGTGCAGTCGTAACTGAACCAGTCCAGCCCGTTTTCGTAGGCAGCCGCAGCCAGCACCACCTTAAATACCGACCCTGCACTGAAAGCGGAAAACGTCCGGTTGATGAGGGAGGTATCGTTGGCCTGGATGCTGTCCGCCACGCGTTCCCCATCATAAGCAGGCATGCTCACGCTGGCAAGCAGCTGGCCCGTGGCGGTGTCCATCACAAGAATACAGCCACGCGGCATGTCCTGCGCCGCGATGCCCTCACAGATGCGCTGGATATCCGCATCCAATGTGAGCCGCACCCCCTGTCCGGTTCCCTGTTCCAGCGTTACGATTTCCGGCTGGCTCCCCGCCTGCAACGCGCCCCGGGCGGTGGTCCTGCATCGGACGGCCTGCCGGTTCCCGGAGCCGGAAAGAACGGAATCAAAGGCTTTTTCCATCCCTGTCACACCATGTCCTTCTCCGTTCAGATATCCCAGCAGGTGGACTGCAATGGGCGTTTGGAGGCTCCTCGCCGCATCCTCGCAGGTAAAAATCCCCAGAGAGGACAAGTCCCGTTCCGTCTCCACCAGAAACGGCGAGGAGGTGTTGCGCCGCTCATACAAAAGAGTCTGGGATTCGTAGGAAACATAGGGAAACAGGGTGGAGTAACTGGAGTCCCCGGGGACGCACAGCGCATACCAGCGCTTGGCGGCGCCGGTAAGAAGGCGGCCGTTCCGGTCTGTAAAGTCTCCTCGCTTGACAGGCAATTCCGTCTCACATACCGTCTGGGAACCGGCATTGGCGGCATAGGCTGTCTCGGTTCCCACCCAGTACACCCGGCACAGCACCACCGCAAACAGAACCAGCAGTGTACAGCAGACAAAGCTCAGGCGACGCACCGACACAAAAAACCGCCCCCTTTCGGGCTTAGTATGCCCATGGAAAGGGAGCGGCAAACCGATTTAAGGCAGCGCCGCATAATTCTTCGTGCCGATACAGCGAGCGAGGTGCGCCAGCTGCTAAGCAAAAAGCGCAGATAATACTTTTTGTATTATCGAGCATTTTTGCAACGCAGATGGTGTGCCGCAGCCGCCGGAGCGGTGCGCAAGGCGTTAGCCGTGAATTGTGCGGTGTTGCCTTAAGGCTGCTTTTTGCAGCAGCGCCAAAAGAACCTGACCAGAAACACGCACAAAACGCCCAGACACACGCCGATGGCATCCAACAAAACGTCCTTCGCCAGCATGGCCCGGCCCGGCACAAAATACTGATGGACTTCATCACTGACCGCGTACAAAACGCACGCGGCGACGGCGACAAGTCCCTGTTTCCGGGCGCTCCATGCCGGGCGATACGCCTGCACGGTGCAGGCCATGCATACGCCCAGCGCAAGAAAAACATAAACATGCGCCCATTTGCGCACATTGGCAAAACTGTTGGGGCTGAACCATTCCGGAATAAAGCATTCCGCTCCGGTGCCGTGCAAGGTCTGTTCCACCGAGTTGCTGAGCGCACCGGATACCTCCGCCGGCTGGGAGGAAAAGAAAAAAATCGCTGCCATGACGCCCACGGTTGCCAGCAGTGCCATTCGTTTTTTCATGTTCTCCCCTCCTTTTTTCTATTATATGTCCTTTCCCGCCTTTCGTCAAACCATCAGACACAGAAAAGGGCCGCAGCCCTGCGGCTGCGGCCCAAAATTTCGGGATAGTCGTTATATCAGTACATGCCGCCCATGTCACCGCCGGCGGGAGCGGCGGGGGCCGGAGGCTCTGGCAGGTCAGCGACCAGACTCTCGGTGGTGAGAACCATGGAGGCAACGCTGGCCGCGTTCTCCAGAGCGGAACGGGTGACCTTGGTGGGATCCACGATACCGGCCTCGATCATGTCCTCCACATAGACCTCCTTCTGGGCGTCAAAACCGTAGTTGGGCTTGGCAGCCTTCAGGATGTCATTGATGATGACGCTGCCCTCCAGACCGGCGTTGGCCGCGATCTGGCGCAGAGGCGCCTCCAGAGCCTTCCGGACGATCTTGGCACCGGTGCGCTCGTCGCCTTCCAGCTCGGCAACCAGCTTGTCAACGGCGGGGATGGCATTGATGGTGGCGGTGCCGCCGCCGGCCACGATGCCTTCCTCAACGGCAGCCTTGGTGGCGTTGAGGGCGTCCTCAATGCGCAGCTTCTTGTCTTTCATCTCCACTTCGGTGGCAGCGCCGACCTTGATGACGGCCACGCCGCCGGCCAGCTTGGCAAGACGCTCCTGCAGCTTTTCCTTGTCGAAATCAGAGGTGGCCACGTTGATCTGGCTACGGATCTGGGCGATGCGGTCCGCGATGGCCGCCTTATCACCGGCGCCGCCCACGATGGTGGTGGTCTCCTTGGTGACCTTCACCTGGCTGGCGCGGCCCAGCAGCTGGATGTTGGCATCCTTCAGCTCATAGCCCAGCTCGCTGGAGATGACAGTGCCGCCGGTGAGGGTGGCAATATCCTGCAGCATCTCCTTGCGGCGGTCGCCAAAACCGGGCGCCTTGACGGCAACCACATTCAGGCCGCCGCGCAGACGGTTAATGATGAGGTTGGACAGCGCGTCGCCCTCCACATCCTCCGCGATGAGCAGCAGCTTGCGGCCGGACTGGATGATCTGCTCCAGCAGGGGCACGATGTCCTGGAACACGCTGATCTTCTTGTCGGTGATGAGCACCAGGCAGTCATCGTAGACAGTCTCCATCTTCTCGGTGTCGGTGACCATATAGGGGGTCACGTAGCCGCGGTCAAACTGCATGCCTTCCACCACATCGGTGTAGGTCTCGGCAGTGGTCTTGTTCTCCTCGATGGTGATGACGCCATCCGCAGTGACCTTCTCCATGGCGTCCGCAATCAGCTGGCCGATCTCGGCATCGCCGGCAGACACGGTGCCGACGCGGGCGATATCCTTGGAGCCTTTGACCTTCTGGCTGTTGGCCTTGATGGCCTCCACAGCGGCGTTCACAGCCTTCTGCATGCCGCGCTTGATGTCCATGGGGTTGGCGCCGGCGGTGACATTCTTCATGCCCTCGGTGACCAGAGCCTGTGCCAGCACGGTGGCGGTGGTGGTGCCGTCACCGGCAGCATCGTTGGTCTTGGTGGCGACTTCGCGAACCAGCTGAGCGCCCATGTTCTCGAACTCATCCTTCAGCTCGATCTCCTTGGCGATGGTGACGCCATCGTTGGTGATGACGGGGCTGCCGAACTTTTTGCCCAGCACCACGTTGCGGCCCTTGGGGCCAAGGGTGATCTTGACGGTGTCGGCCAGCTGGTCGATGCCGGCGCAAAGTGCCTTACGGGCGTCCTCGCCCTGTTTGATCTGTTTAGCCATGATACATCTCTCCTATCTGTAATGTTGTTCTTACTCCACGATGGCCAGAATGTCGTTCTGGCGGACGATGGTGCATTCCTCGCCGTCCACCTTGACCTCGGTGCCGGAGTATTTGCTGGTGAGCACTTTATCGCCCACCTTGACGATCATCTCCACTTCCTTGCCGTCCACCATACCGCCGGGGCCGACAGCCAGCACCTCAGCGATCTGGGGCTTCTCCTTGGCGGAGCCGGACAGGATCAGGCCGCCCTTGGTGGTTTCTTCTTCCTCAACCAGTTTGATGACAACACGGTCTGCAAGAGGTTTGATTTTCATAAGACAAAGTCCTCCTATATATAAGATTTTTTATAACGCTGTTTAGCACTCTTTATCTCTGAGTGCTAAAGCTATTTTAGCGCCTTCTTGCCAAAGTGTCAATACTTTTCCATATAAAATTTTTATGAACTTTTGTGAACAAAAAAAGCGGCACGGAAATTTCTTTCTGTACCGCTGTTTTTTATTGTTCCACCGTCTGATTTTGGTAGCGCTGGCGCGCTTTTCCCCTGCTCAGCACCGGCTCGCCGGTGCTGACGGTCTCCTCGGTGACCTCCACCTTTTCGATGGTGGGGTCGGAGGGGATGTCGTACATAATGGGAATCAGCAGTTCTTCCACCACGCTGCGCAAGCCACGTGCACCGCTCTTGCGGGCGATGGTCTTTTTGGCGATCCCGTGCAGCGCTTCCTCGGTGAAGCTCAGCTCGGCGTTGTCCAGCCGGAACAGTTCCTGATACTGGCGCACAATGCTGTTCTTCGGCTCGGTGAGCACCCGCACCATGGCGTCCTCATCCAGCGGGTCGAGAACCGTCACCACGGGCAGACGGCCGATCAGTTCGGGAATCAGGCCGAACTTCACAAGGTCATCCGGCTCCACCTTGCGCAGCAGCTTCTGGCGGGTCTCGTCCGCATCCAGATTGGTGCGCAGCTGGCTGCCAAAGCCCAGCGAGGCGTTGTCGGTGCGACGCTGGATGAATTTCTCCAGCCCGTCAAACGCGCCGCCGCAGATGAACAGAATGTTCTTCGTATTGATTTGAATGAACTCCTGCTGGGGATGCTTGCGTCCGCCGTTGGGCGGCACGTTGCTCACAGTGCCCTCCAGAATTTTCAAAAGCGCCTGCTGCACGCCCTCACCACCCACGTCGCGGGTGATGGAAGGGTTCTCGCTCTTTCGGGTGATCTTGTCGATCTCATCAATGTAGATGATGCCGATCTCTGCCTTGGGGATGTCAAAATCCGCCGCCTGAATGAGCTTGAGCAGGATATTCTCCACATCCTCGCCCACGTAGCCGGCCTCGGTGAGGGTGGTGGCGTCCGCAATGGCGAAGGGCACCCCCAGCATTTTGGCCAGCGTTTGTGCCAGCAGCGTCTTGCCGGTGCCGGAAGGGCCAAGCATCAGCACGTTGGATTTTTGCAGCTCCACATCGCTTTCCCTGCCGGACAGGATCCGCTTATAGTGGTTGTACACCGACACCGAAAGAACCTTCTTCGCGTCCTCCTGACCGATGACATACTGATCCAGCCCCGCCTTGATCTGGGCAGGGGTCAGGATGTTGATGCCTTCCAGAGGATTGGTGCCGTACTGGGCCTTGTTGGCCGCCGTCTGGCGGCTGCGGCTCGCCCCCGCACGGGGAGGCGCCGGACGCTCCTCCTTGTACAGGGCATGATAGCACATATCGATGCAGTCCTTACAGATATTCACACCGGGGCCGATCAGAATCTGCTCGACCTCATTTTGCGAACGGCCGCAAAAGCTGCAAATCAGTTCGCGGCCGTTTCCGTCCCTACCGGACGTCTGTTTTGCCATAGCTGTCCTCCGTTTTTGACCTGCCTCAGTGTCTGGTGAGGATGTCGTCGATCAGGCCGTATTCCTTGGCCTGCTGGGCGGTCATATAGTTGTCGCGCTCGGTGTCCTTCTGGATGGTCTCCAGCGGCTGGCCGGTGTACTCGCTCAGCAGGGTGTTCATCCGTTCCCGGATGTGAATGATGTGGTTGGCATGGATCTGGATGTCAGTGGCCTGACCGGAAATGCCGCCGCCCTGACCGGAGATGAGCGGCTGATGGATCAGAATTTCCGAATTGGGCAGCGCGAACCGCTTGCCCTTGGTGCCGCTGGCCAGCAGGAAGGAGCCCATGGACGCCGCCATGCCCACGCAGATGGTGGAGACGTCGCACTTGATATAGTTCATGGTATCATGGATGGCCATGCCGTCCGAGATGGAGCCGCCCGGACTGTTGATATAAAAGTAAATGTCCTTTTCGGGGTCCTGCCCTTCCAGATACAGCAGCTCGGCCACGATGACGCTGGCGGAGTTGGGATTCACATCCTCGCTCAAAACGATGATGCGGTCATTGAGAAGACGGGAAAAAATATCATAGCTGCGCTCGCCGCGGGCAGTCTGCTCCACAACGTAAGGAATCAAACTCATGTCGGTTTCCCTCCCGGTTCGTAAAATATCGTCTGCGATAAACTGAACCGATACGGCGGCAGACGCACCGTATCGGTCCGGTGAGAATTATTTTCAGTCCTTGTTCTCGTCAGACTTGTCCTCGGTCTCCACGGAGATCTTGGCGGCATTCTTCACAAAGTCGATGGCCTTGTTGACAGCCAGATCCGCCTTGACGGCAGCGGCGTCCACGATGCTCTTGACCTTGTCGGCCTCCATCTGGTAGGCATCGGCAATGCGCTTGACCTCGGCCTCGAACTCCTCCTCGGTGGCCTCGATCTTCTCCTTGACCACGACAGCCTCCATGGCCAGACGGGTCTTGACCTGCTTTTCAGCCTGCTCGGTGAACTGGGTGCGGAAGGCATCCATGTTCATGCCCATATACTTCAGGTAGTCCTGCAGCTTGAGGCCCTGCTGCTGAATGCGGTACTCGAAGTCCTGCACCAGCTCGTCCACGCGGCTCTCGATCATAGCGGCGGGGACATCGGCCTTCATGCCGTTCACGACCTTCTCGATCAGGTCGTTCTCCACCTGCTGGTCAGCCTGCTTCTCGTTGTTGGCGGCGATGCCGGCGCGGATGGAATCCTTCAGCTGCTCCAGCGTGTCGTACTCGCTCACATCCTTGGCAAAGTCGTCATCCAGCTCGGGCAGCTCCTTGTACTTGACCTCATGCAGCTTGATCTTGAAGGTGGCGTCCTTGCCGGCCAGCTCCTCGGCCTGATACTCGGCGGGGAACTTGACCTGAATGTCGAACTCGTCGCCGGCCTTGTGGCCGATGATCTGATCCTCAAAGCCGGGGATGAAGGAGCCGGAGCCGAGCACCAGAGAGTAATGCTCCGCCTTGCCGCCCTCAAAGGCCACGCCGTCCACGAAGCCCTCAAAGTCAATATCCGCGGTGTCGCCGTTCTGGGCCTCACCCTCACGGGTCAACAGACGGCCGTTGCGATCCTGCATGCGCTTGATCTCAGCCTCCACCTGAGCCTCATCCACAGTCTTGACCTTTTTGGTGACCTCTAAACCGGCATACTCGCCCAGCTCCACCTCGGGCTTGACGGCGACCTTGACCTTCAGCACAGCGCCGTCGGCCTCGTTCATGGAAACGACCTCAGGCTGGGGCGCGCTCACGACCTCGATACCGGCCTCCTTGACAGCCTCTTCATAGGCGGCGGGGAACAAATCGTTCACAGCGTCATACTGGAACAGATCAGCGCCATACATTTTCTCGATCATCGCACGGGGAGCCTTGCCCTTGCGGAAACCGGGAACGGCATATTTCTTGCTCTCGCGCTTGAAAGCCTTGGCGACAGCGTCTTTGAACGTTTCGGCATCGATCGAGAACTGCAGCTCGACCATGCTTTTTTCGAGTTTTTCACAAGAGATCAGTTTCATTTGAAAATCCTCCAAACATAGAAATGCAATTTATTATAGCACATATTTTCGGGCTTTACCAGTCTTATTTTGAAATTTTTTCCTGTTTTTTCGTTCAAAATCCAAGTTTCAGCGGGCAAAAGCCCAATCCGTCCGCCGAGACAAGCCGGTACTCGATGCCGTCCAGCACGCCCTGTGCGGCGTAGTGGATGCTTTTGCCGTGCAGATGACCGTAGTAGCAGCGGCGAACGCCGTATTCCTTCAGCACATCGATGAGCGGCTGGGCCGAGGAACCGGGAAAGACCGGCGGGTAATGGAGAAACACGATTTTTTCCTTTGCATCCCCCGCTGCATCCAGACTCATGCGCAGACGGCCCGCCTCCCGCGCCATGATCTTGGCGGCCTGCGCGTCCTGCACCACCTCGTCAAAGGGCCAGCCGCGGGTGCCGCAAAAGGCGGTATCGCCCACAAAGCAGGCGTTGTTGTGCAGAATATGCAGGCTGTCAAAGCCGCTGGCGGCAAGGTAGGTTTCCATTTTGCGGGCGGTGGTCCACCAGTAATCATGGTTGCCTTTCAGCAGCCATTTCTGCCCCGGCAGACCTTGCAGAAAGGCGAAATCCGCCCCCGTGCCCTGCAAAGTCATGGCCCAGCTGGTATCTCCCGCCAGAATGACGGTGTCCTCCGGCGCGATGAGGCGCCGCCAGTTGGCCTCCAGTTTGGGCAGATAGCCCTCCCAGCCGGGGAAAATATCCATCGGTTTGTCAGCGCCAAGGGAGAGATGCAGGTCTCCGATTGCGTAAACGGCCATAGTCTCTCCCTCCTTTTCACTCAGTTCAGCGCGGCGGTGCGAATGTCCTCCGGACGGATGACCTCGGTAAAGCGCACCGGCAGCGAATCCAATGCCGACAGGCTCCGGGGCGCCTCACAGCCGGTGGCCTCCGTCAATGCGCGCATGGCGTCAAAGTCGCTGTCCGGCACCTCCCTGCCCAGCGCGGCCAGCACATCCCGCGGGAACTTGAAGGGGCTGGCGGTGGACAGCACCACCATGGGCGCGTCAGTGCGGCAGCGCTCCGCCACGTGGAACGCCACGGCGGTGTGGGTGTCGCAAAGGTAATGATCCTCCTCGAAACGGGAACGGATCTCCTGCGCGCCATCCGCATCAGAGGCACAGCCGCAGGCAAAGTCCTTTTGCAGCGCCGCCAGCGTGTCGGCGTCCACCGTGTAGCTGCCGGTGGCGAACAGATCCGCCATCCACTGCCGGACCTTCCCGGGGCCGGCCAGATGGGCCAGCAGACGCTCCAGATTAGAGGAAATGAGGATATCCATGGAGGGAGAGGTGGTCTTGTAGAACTCCCGGCGGGCATCATAATGCCCGGTGGTGATGAAGTCCGTCAGCACGTTGTTTTTGTTGGAGGCGCACACAAGGCGGCCCACAGGCAGCCCCATCTGCTTGGCGTACCAGCCCGCCAGAATATCTCCGAAGTTGCCGGTGGGCACGCAGAAATCCACCGGATCTCCCCACTGGACTGCGCCCTCCTCGGCCAGACGGAAGTAGGAATAAAAATAGTAAACGATCTGCGGCACCAGACGGCCAAAATTGATGGAGTTGGCGCTGGACAGGCAGATACCACGGGCGGCCAGTCCCTTGGCCACGTCGGCGTCGCCGAACACCCGCTTGACGCCGGTCTGGGCATCGTCAAAGTTGCCGGAAACCGCGTAGACACGCACATTGTCACCTGTCTGGGTGGCCATCTGCAGGCGCTGGATCTCGCTGGTGCCCGCATTGGGATAGAACACCTGAATTTCAATGCCATCCAGCCCGGCGTAGCCCGCCAGCGCCGCCTTGCCGGTATCGCCGCTGGTCGCCACCAGAATCCGGGTGGTCTCGGTGCGCTGCAAGCTGCGCTTGCCTTCCACCAGCAGGCGGGGCATCAGCTGCAGCGCATAGTCCTTGAAGGCACAGGTGGGGCCGTGCCACAGCTCCAGCGCATACAGGCCATCCTGCACCTTGACGGTCTTTCCCGCATTTTCACCGAAGGCCGGGCCGTAGGCGGCCTGCGCGGCAGATTTCAGAAACTCCGGGGAGTAATCCGTCAGAAAGCCCGCAAGAACCTTTTCGGTCAGTTCCGGGTAGCTGAGGGATTTCCAACCTTCCAAATCTGCCTTGGGGAAGTTTTCGGGTATGTACAGGCCGCCGCCCGGCGCAAGGCCGCGCACGATGGCCTCTGCGGCGTTGACTGTTTTCTGCGGGTCCCGCGTGCTGTAAAGTTTCATAAAAACACCTCATTCAATCCGCCTCAAAGGCGTGTTGGATACAATGGATCTGCCATCCGCCCGCGGCGGGCAGAACCTCCACAACGTCAAATCGAACCAGCGAATCCCCATAGGGGCTGTGCTGTAAATACTGCCCCGCCGCTTTGATGATGCGCCGCTGCTTGGCGGCGTTCACCGCCTCCGCGGGAGCGGCAAACCGGTCATCGGAGCGGGTCTTGACCTCCGCGAACACCAGTGTGTCCTCTTTATACAGGATCAGGTCAATTTCCCCGAACCGGGTGCGGTAATTGTGGTCCAGCAGCAGCCAGCCCTGCCGCTGATAGTATTTGGCGGCCACTGCCTCCCCGGTGCGGCCCAGCTCATTCATGCCAGTACCCCTGCTTTTTCAGAAAGCTGCGGCGGTAGAATGGCTGGATGCCGTATCGGGCGATCAGCTCATAATGCAGTCTGGTGGGATATCCCTTATGTTTGGCCAGCTGGTACTGGGGGTATTCCCTGTCCAGCTCCAGCATATAACGGTCCCGGCTGACCTTCGCCAGAATGGACGCCGCCGCAATGGAGGCGCTGCTGGCGTCCCCCTTGATGACCGCCTGTGCGGGCTGTTCCAGCCCGGGCGGGCAGCGGTTGCCGTCCACCAGCACGTAGTCCGGCGTGATGTCCAGCCCGGACACGGCGCGAGCCATGCCCGCCATGGTCGCCCAGAGGATATTTTTCTCATCGATCTCCTGCGGGCTGACAAATTCCACCTTCCACGCCAAAGCGCGGCGAGTGATCTCGTCATACAGCAGTTCCCGCCGTTTTTCGGTGAGTTTTTTGGAATCGTTGACCCCCTCAATGGGGTCCTCCGGGTTCAGAATCACCGCCGCGCAGCAGACCGGGCCGCACAAGGGGCCGCGGCCCGCTTCATCCACGCCGCACAGTACGCCATGGACGTTCCGCATCTGACTGTCAAACTCGTACAGTGCCGGGTTACTGCTCATCTTCTTCGTCATCCGGCACCTCCTGCTGTGTGCGCTGCGGCGGACGTTCCAGCGAAAGCCGGCCCCATTTGCTGGCACGGAACTCGCCCACCAGCATTTTGGCGGCGCGCTCGGTATCCACCTCACCGCCGGAAACCAGCATGCCCCGCTTGGCGCCAATGGCCTGCAGCAAGTCATAGGGCGGCAGTACCAGCGCGCTTTCATCCAGCTTGTAGCGGGCCAGAAGCTGCTGGGGATAAATGCCGCGAACGCTGGACAAAAGGCCGCAGGCCAGCTCTTCAATGTCCAGAATATCATCCTTGATGGAGCCGATGAACGCCAGATTGGAGGCAGTCTCCAGACTGTCGAATTTCTTCCACAGTACGCCGGGCATGTCCATCAGTTCAAAATCATCCACCGTGATCCACTGCTTGCCGCGGGTCACGCCGGGCTTGTCGGCGGCCTTGGCGCGGGTGGTTCCGGCAAAAGAATTGATGAAGGTGGATTTGCCCACATTGGGGATGCCCACCACCATCACCCGAATGGTGGCGCCCACCATGCCGCGGCGGCGGCGGCGCTCCATCAGCTGGGAAAGCTCCCTCTCAATGGGAGCCTTCACCGCGGTGGCCTTGCCCCGCTGCTTGGAATCCATGGCAAGGCAGCCGGCTCCGGCACTTTTGAAGTAGGCCAGCCATTGTCTGGTGATGTCCGGGTCAGCCAGATCCGCCTTATTGAGAACATATAGGTGGGGTTTGCCCGCCGTGATGCGCTCGATCTCGGGGTTCAGGCTGGAAAGCGGAATGCGGGCGTCGAGAATCTGCAGCACGCAGTCCACGTTTTTGATTTCCTTTTCCATGACGCGCAGTGTGCGGGTCATGTGACCGGGGAACCACTGGATCACCCGGCGGTTGATGATGTCGTTCTGGCTCATGAAATCACCCCGATCTTGTTCAGCGGCGACAGGCGGAACACCACTTTGCCCAGCACATCCCGCACATCCACAAAGCCGATGTCCGTGTCCCGGCTGTCCTTGGAATTGTTGCGGTTGTCCCCCATCACAAAGAGACAGCCCTCCGGCACCGTCACCGGAAAATCCACGCTCTCATACAGGTAAGTGGGTTCCGCGGTATAGGGTTCGTCCAGTGCCTCGCCGTTGCGATAAACGATACCGTTTTGAAAATCAATGTGGATGGTGTCCCCCGCCACGCCGATGACCCGCTTGATGAGGGTCTTACCGTGGGGAGTGTAGGCATCCACAACCACCACATCCCCGTGTGCGGGCGTGTAGCCCAGCTGCCACGCCAGCACACGTTCACCGTCAACAAAGTTCGGCAGCATGGAGCTGCCGTCCACGCGCACGGGGCGCACCACAAAGGTAAACAGCAGCACCAGCACCAGAATGGACAGCACCAGCGCATCCATCCACTCCAGAAACTCCTTGTTGCGTTTGCTGCGGCCTTTGGGAGTCGTTTTATGTTCGCTCACGGCAGTCACCTCCGTGGAATGAAATACGAAAAAAGGGAGAACGGCCACCGTTCTCCCGATTTTCTGATGAAACTCAGATGCGAGCCTTGACCTTGGCAGCCTTGCCGGTGCGCTCACGCAGGTAGAAGAGCTTCGCACGACGAACCTTGCCGCGGCGGATGACTTCCACCTTCTCCACGAAGGGGCTGTTGATGGGGAACACGCGCTCCACGCCAACACCGTAGGAAGTACGGCGAACGGTGAAGGTCTCGGCGATACCGCCGTGCTTCTTGGCGATGACGGTGCCCTCAAAGGCCTGGATACGCTCCTTGTCGCCTTCCTTGATGCGGACAGACACACGAACGGTGTCGCCGACCTCAAACTTGGGCTTGTTCTCTTTGATCATGCCCTCGGTCATTTTCTGCATTGCGTCCATTACTGAATTCCTCCATTTTGTTTCGACGTTCATGCCCGAACCCATGCCGGCAGAGGACCGCCTGTTTAATGATGTGTCATTATCCCGCCGATGGCTCGGCGGCACTAACGCTTTAGTATTATACCACTGTCTTTGGGGTTTTGCAAGGGCTTTTTTGCCATTTCAACAAAAATCTTTGCCGTTTTTTGTGTAAAGATGCGTCCGCAGCACGGTACACTGCCATGCAGGCGCACCGCCCAGCGTTTCCAGAAACCCCAGCAGCAGCGCCGGATTCAGGTTGACGCCCTCCCCGCTGGCGCTGGGCAGCGTCAGGGTGAAATGCAGGCTCTCCCCTTCCAGCTGGTACTCCACCCGGGGCAGGTATTCTTTCAGCTCCAGCGTCTTCTGGCCGCGCTTGGTCTTTTTCACCACCGGTGCGCCGGTGCGTTCATTGTAAGCGTCCAGCGCGGCAGCCGAGGACGCCGGCATGGTGATGGCGTACTCCGCCGAGGCGATCTCGCCGGGCTTATCCTGCGCCGGAGCTACCCGCAAAATGCGGATTCCCCGCGGCATCAGGGGCTGCAAAGCCGCCGCCCAGGCATCGCCATCCACCGCCGGGGCCTCGGTCTTGACCTCACAGCTTTCACAGATGCTCTCCTGCCCCAGCGAGAGCGGGCAGGAAAAGGACAGGTAAATGTGCGGGTTGAAGCCCAGCGTATACCACACCGGCAGACCGCTGATCTTCAGCAGACGGTGGAATACCCGCTGCAGGTCCAGCAGAGAGATGTAGGCGGCTTCGCCGCGTTTTTCAAAGAAGATCCTGACTGTAGTCAAAGCATGGCCCTCCCAGCAGTTTGTTTGCGCCGCAGCCATTGCATTGGCGGTTGCAGGGCTGCGTGGTCTCGGCCCGCAGCGCTTTCTCATATTCCCGCACAAGGAAACCGTGGGAAACGCCCACGTCCAGATGGCTCCAGGGCGTCACCTCATCCAGCCCCAGCGGTCGGTAGTTGTAGAAATCCGGGTCCAGCCCGCAGGCGGCAAAGGCAGCCTGCCAGCGGTCGAAGTCAAAATATTCTTCCCATGTGTCAAAGAACGCACCGTTTTCAAAGGCCGTCTCAATGACTTTGCCAAGACGGCGGTCACCCTTGGCAAACACGCCCTCCAGCACGCTGGTGGCGCTGTCGTGGTAGTTGACCTTGATCTTGCGGGAGTGTACGCAGCTGAGCAGATATTTCTGCTTTTCCCGCAGCGTTTCCCGCCGGTCCTGCGCGCAGAACTGGAAGGGGGTGTCTGGCTTCGGCACAAAACAGGCCACGCTACAGGTGACCTGCACGCCCTTGCCTTTGGCGTGGTCGAGGGAGTAGTACAGATCCACCACCTTTTGGGCGGTGTCCGCGATGCCCTTGATGTCCTCCAGCGTTTCGGTGGGAAGGCCCATCATAAAATACAGCTTGACCGAGGTATACCCTTCCTCAAAGGCGATGCGGCAGCCCCGCTCGATCTGCTCCCACGTGACATTTTTGTTGATGACATCCCGCAGACGCTGGGTGCCCGCCTCCGCGGCGAAGGTCAGGCCGCTCTTGCGCACTTTGGTGGTCTTTTCCACCAGAGACTGGGAAAAATTGTCCACCCGCAGACTGGGCAGCGACAGGCTCACGTGATCCTGCTCCGCCCAGGAGTTGAGACCGTCCAGAATGTCCTCCAGCCGGGAATGATCCGAGGTGGACAGGCTGGTGAGGCTCAGTTCATCGTAGCCGGTGTTGTGGCAGAGCACCCGGGCGCTGTCGCTGATGAGCTGGGGCGAACGCTCCCGGAAGGGGCGGTAAATCTGTCCCGCCTGACAGAACCGGCAGCCGCGCACGCAGCCGCGCAGCACCTCCACGCTGGCGCGGTCCTGCACCGCGCCCACCATGGGCACCACGAAATTTTCCGGCGGGGTGTAATCGTCCATGTTGATGATGGCCTTGGTGACCCGCTCCGGCACGCCGGGACGGTTGGGGCGGATGCTCTCCACCCGGCCGTCCTCCAGATAGCGCACATCATAAAAGGAAGGCACATATACGCCGGGAATTTTGGCCAGCGCCAGCAGCAGTGTTTCCTTGTTCCAGCCCAGCTTTTTGCCCTGCTCCACCGTGGCGCAGATGTCCTGCAGCATCTGTTCGCCTTCACCCAGCTGCATGATGTCAAAGAAATCCGCCATAGGCTCCGCGTTGCAGACGCAGGGGCCGCCCGCGATGATGAGCGGCCAGCGCTCATCCCGGTCGGCGGCGCGCAGCGGGATGCCGGACAGCCTGAGCATGGCCAGCACATTGGTGTAGCAAAGCTCGTATTCCAGCGAAAATCCCACGATGTCAAAATCTGTCAGCGGGTCCTTGCTCTCCAGACAGTACAGCGGAATCCCCAGCCGCTCCATCTCTGCCTTCATGTCGGTCCATGGCATAAAAGCGCGCTCACACCACCAGTTTTCGTGGCGGTTCAAAAGCTCATACAGGATTTTTTCGCCCAGAAAGGACATGCCAATTTCGTAGGTGTCCGGGAAGCAGAACGCCATGCGGACATCCACTTCGCTTTTATCCTTGTAGGTACAGCCCGGTTCGCCGCCGGTGTAGCGGCCCGGTTTCTGCACCTGTCCCAGCGCCTCGCGCAGCTTTGGGGAGATCGTGTTGACAACTTCCGGCATTGTGAAACCTTCCTCTTTCTATAATGCTCCTATTGTACCCTATTTTTTCGGGATTTGCAACAGGGCCTCCACAATTCGCTGCCCGTCCAGACTTGGCAGCGGCAGCAGATTGACGGTTCCCAGCAAAAGATTCACCGCCGCAAACCAGTAGCCCCGGTAGCTGTACCCGGCCAGTTCCATCCAGAAAATCGCGGATGCACAACAGATGAGATTCATTAACGGGCCTGCGGCGGCCAGCAGCAGCGCCTTTTGGGAGGGCAGCAGCACCCCGCGCATCGAAAGGCAGATCCCCGTGGGAGAGACTTTCAGGCGTGGCAGACGGTGCAACAGCACAAGATGCACCGCCACATGCCCACTCTCATGCAGCAGCGCACACAAAAGGCTCAGCCTGACCAGCCCGGTGCCGTCCAGCGCCAGCAGCAGCGCCAGCCAGAACAGCGCGGGCATCGGCAGGTCAGGAGGCGGTTTCCAGTGCCTGCGCCGGGTCATAGCGGGTTCCCTCATGCAGAATCTCAAAATGCAGATGCGGCCCGGTGGCGTTGCCGGTCTGCCCTACCGTGCCAAGCACCTGCCCGGCCGTCACCCGCTCTCCGCCGGCGACAAACAGATACTGCATGTGCGCATACAGCGTTTCATCGCCGTTTTTGTGAAGAATTCTCAGATAATTGCCGTAGCTTTGATGCCAGCCCGCCGTGCGCACGACGCCGTCCGCCGCCGCAAGCACCGGCGTGCCCTCGGCGGCGGCCAAGTCGATACCGGTATGGAAATCCGTTCCCTGCCCGCCCATGGGGTCGGTGCGCCAGCCGTAGGCGGAGGTCTTTTCGCAGGCCCGGCCGGACAGCGGGAAGGTCAGCGGAAAAGCGGGAAGGTAACTGTCCTCGGTGTGGCGGCCATGGGCAGTGCGGGCGGATTCCGGCGTGGCGCTGCTCAGCTGGGCAAACACCTCGCTGGCCGCGCCCCGCAGCTCCGAGAAGGTCAGCTCTGCAAATTTCATGAGGCGGCGTTCATCTTCCAGCAGCTGGCTCTCCGACGCAGACAGCGCCGCACGAAAGCCGCTGCGCAGCGCCGGATACACCGGCAGCGCCAGCTGTCTGGCCGCCAGCGCCACCGCCAGCGCCAGACCGCAGACAAACAGCTGCGCCCACAGCACAAGGTCCTCCCCGGACTTTTGAGGTTTTGGCTTTTGCTCCGGCGGCGGCGCCGGGGTGCCGTTTTCCCACATGGCGGACACCTCCTTTTTCAAAAGGTATGCGCCCGCACAACAAAATATCCCCGCCGCGCAGTGCGGCGGGGATGCCGAACATCAGTCTCCCACAGCCTTGTGGAGCATGGTCATCCGCTCCTCCAGCAGCTTTTTGGGCTTGCCGAACAACCCGATGCCGTCAATTTCCAGCGTACATTCCACGCTGGCGGCATCGCCGCCGCCCAGCAAAATCAACGCAAAGGTGCCTTTTTTGCGTCCGTTCTGGAAGGTACCGTTCATGGCCCGGGGCTTTTCCTTTCGGGTAAAATGGATGTCGGTGACGCTGCCATCCCGGTTGGTGACTTTGGCGTTCATTCCGTCATCACTTTCCTCATTGCCGGTCACATCGCTGCGCCAACCGCTCAGGGTCGGCTTGGACAGATACAACCAAAGACGGTTGGGGTCACAGCTGAAATTTTCGGTCAGCACACAGCTTTTCATGATGTACCTCTTTATCAGTGTTTTTTGCGGCCCAGCAGACGATCCAGCAGGCTGGTCTTGACCGGGGCCGGGCGGGCTGCCGCGGGACGGCGGGGCTGCTGCGGAGCAGGCTTTGCCGCCGGGCGGGACGGTGCCGCAGGCTTTGCGGCGGGTTTGGGAGCCGCCGGAGCCGGCTTGGGGGCAGCGGGCTGCACGGCGAAATCATCCTGAAAATAGGCATACATGGCCATCTGGCTGTCCACAGGGGCCTCTCCCTCTCCGGGATGGGCCTTGGTGTAGCTGCCGTCCGGCTGCATGATGCGGGCGTTGACGGTATCCTTCAATTGCAGTTCCAGAATCCCACGCAGCTTCTGGGCGATCTTGGGATCATCCACCCGCACGCCCACCTCCACGCGCCGCTCGGTGTTGCGGGTGAGGAAGTCGCCGGAGGCAATGTAGACGCTGCCGGTCTCGGCATCGCCAAAGCAATAAATGCGGGAGTGCTCCAGATACCGTCCAACCAGACTGCGGATGTGAACGTTTTCGGTCTTGCCGGGCACACCTGCGCGCACGCAGCAGATGCCCCGCACGATCATGTCCACCCGGACCCCGGCGCAGCTGGCCTCGCTGATTTTGGCAATGATCTGCGGGTCATTGATGGAGTTGTTCTTCAGAATCATGGAGGCGGGCTTTCCCTTCCGGGCCAATTCGATCTGTTTGTCCATCTCGGACAGCAGCACCGATTTGAACCGCAGCGGCGCCACCAGCATGGTGTCCGCCTCGGCGGTCAGGCGCTGCACCGCCATGTTGTTGAACACGGCGCTGGCCTCCTCGCCAATGTCCTGCCGGGAGGTGATAAAGGAAAGGTCGGTGTACAGCTCGCTGGTCTTTTCGTTGTAGTTGCCGGTACCGATCTGGGTAATGTAGCTGTATTTGCCGCCCACCCGGCTGGTGATGAGGGTCAGTTTGGAATGGACTTTGTAATCGTCAAAGCCGTAGAACACGGTGCAGCCCGCATCCTCCAGCTGCTTGGACCAGTCAATGTTGTTCTGCTCGTCAAAGCGGGCGCGCAGCTCCACCATGGCCACCACTTCCTTGCCGTTCTCAGCGGCGGCAATGAGGGCCTGCACGATCTGGGAGTCAGTGGCCATACGGTACAGCGTCATTTTGATGGACACCACGTTGGGATCCGCGCCGGCGCGCAGCAGCATCCGGATGAAGGGGCGGATGCTCTGGTAGGGATAGGCCAGCAGCACATCGCGGCGGCGGGCCTCCTCATATAAGTCGTACCCCGCCGGGGCCTGAATGGGCTTTGCCACGGGATAGAACAGCTCCGCCTTGCCGTCCGAGGAGATTTTGGACGCCAGCTTGAACAGGCTGCCCGGATCCAGCGGCGTGGTCTGGGCATAGCACCGGTCGGCGGGCAGCACCAGCTTGTCCCGCAGGAATTTCACAATGTCCTGCGGCGCGTCCGGCCAGAACTGCAGCCGGATGGCCGCCAGCTTGCGGCGCTTTTTGAGCAGTTCACTCATCACATCCCGGAAGTCGATGTCATGATCCATCATGCCCTCGTCCACCGTGATGTCGGCGTTGCGGGTCACCCGGAACAGGCAGGAATGCTGCGGCGCGCTCTTGCCGAACACCGAGGCCGCGTAATGGGCGATGAGCTCCTCCACGAAGGCAAAGCAGGTCGCCTCGCCGTCCTTGATGAACAGCACTCGCTCAAACTGGCTGGAGATAGGCACGATGCCGTAATGGACGCCGTCCGTCTTGTTGTTCAGCTGAACGATGTAATAGGTCTCCTTGTTGCGCAGAAACGGGAAGGGGTGCCGCTGATCCACGATCTGCGGGCTGAGCATGGGGAACAGCTCCCGCTGGAAATAGGTTTTCCAGAAATGCTCCTGTTCCTTGCTCAGATGGGTGAAATCCACCTTGCGGTACCCCTGCTTGGCCAGCGCGTCCACAAGATGCTGATAATATTTGTCGCATTTGCTTTGCAGCTCCGCCACCCGCGGCGTGATGGCGGCAATCTGCTCCGAAGCGGTCATATGGGTGACCACATCGGTCTTGTTGCCCTTGAGCAGCGTCTGGTCATAGAGCGAGCCGACCCGCACCATGAAAAATTCGTCCATGTTGTTGGCGAAGATGGCGGCAAACTTGATGCGCTCCCCCAACGGCACGGTCTTGTCCTTGGCGAGGGCCAGCACGCGGCTGTCAAAGTCCAGCCAGCTCAGTTCCCGGTTGATAAAAATACTGTCCTGCGTTTCCACACTCGATTCCTCCCTGTGGATTCTCTTATTGCCAATTATACCACATCCCCTTAAAAAAATGAACCCTTTTACAGAAGTTTTACCGGCGCCGCCGGGGCGGTCCCGCAGCGGGCGGGTCGGCGTCCGCCATCACCACATCGGTGCCGATGTTCCGGATGGCCTGCCATGGGATGCGCAGGTCTTCCTCATACCCCAGCAGCCCGAAGGCGCGGCCCCGTCCATGCAGAATCACCGCCGACAAGGCGGCAGTGGCCTCGTCAAATTCCAGATCGTCGATGCGTCCCAGATTTTCCCCGGTTTTGATGCGGATCACATCCTTTTCGCTCAGCTCCCGCAGCGTCATGGCACACGCCTCCCCTCTTCCTCTATTGTATGCGTCAAAAATTCATTTGTTTCCTTGTATGGTTTGTGGTATACTGGTATAAAATGACAATGGATTCCGCCGGGAGGACATGGTATGTATAGAAATATTATTTTTGATTTGGGCGGCGTAGTGGTGAACTTCGACCCCAAAAATTTCCTGATGGAGCGGTTTGCCAGCCAGCGCACCGAGGACATCGTGTACGACCTGACCTTCGGCAGCAAGGAATGGCAGGATCTTGACCGGGGCGTCATCACCCGCGCACAGGCCAACCGCATCATGCTGGAAAACGCCGCCCGCGTGGACCGGGTGTTTGAGGTTCGCACCGTCATTGAGGAATGGGAAGGCATGCTGCGCACCAAAAAGCCCACCGTCAAGACCATGTGCAAGCTGAAACTGGCGGGCTACCGGCTGTATTATCTGTCCAACATTCCCAGCGATGTGATGCACGGCAATCTGGAAAAGCGGGATTTCTTCCCCCTGTTTGACGGCGGCATTGCCAGCTGTGACGTTCATCTGTGCAAGCCGGAGCCGGAAATTTTCACCACTTTGATGCAGACCTGCCATCTGGCCTACGATGAATCCATCTTTATCGATGACAACCGCGCCAACGCACAGGCGGCCTTCAACTTAGGCATCACCGGCATCCTGTACAAAAATCCCCGATCCTTCAACCGGGCGCTGGAATCCTGTGGCATCCACCTGCCCGCCAAACAGGTCTGGGTGCCGGAACAGAAGGAATCTCCCCAAAAATGACCGCATCCCCGGTTCCCGCAAGGAACCGGGGATGCTTGTTACCCCGCAGAAATTTGCTCCCGGATACGGCTCAGCGCACCCTTCTCCAGCCGGCTCACCTGCGCCTGACTGATGCCAATTTCCCGGGCCACCTGTGTCTGGGTCTTGCCGGAGAGATACCGCAGCGAGATGATGCGCCGCTCCCGCTCGGAAAGCGCCTGCACCGTGTCCCGGAACATGATGTCGCTGATCCAGCTTTCCTCCCCGCCCGCATCCCGGATCTGGTCCATGATGGACAGGCCATCCTCCCCGTCGGCATAGACCGGCTCATACAGGCTGGCAGGCTCCACCACCGATTCCAGCGCCATGGCCACATTTTCCGGCGCGGCGCCCACCTTCTGGGCAATTTCCGACAGGCGGGGTTCCCGGTTCAGTTCCTTTTGCAGCGCCTCCCGGGCCTGCATGGAATGGTACGCCAGATCCCGGATGGAGCGGCTGACCCGCACGGCGTTGTTGTCCCGCAGAAAGCGGCGGATCTCCCCAACGATCATGGGCACGCCGTAGGTGGAAAACCGCACGTTGAGGGACGGATCAAAGTTGTCGATGGCCTTGATGAGGCCGATGCACCCCACCTGAAACAGATCGTCCAGATTTTCGCCCCTGCCCGCGAATTTCTGGACGGTGCTCAGCACCAGCCGCAGATTGCCCTGGATCATCTGCTGACGGGCCTTTTTGTCCCCCGCTCGCGCCGCCTTGAGCAGGGCCGCCTTTTCCTGCTCGTTCAGCACCGGAAGGCGGGCGGTGTCCACCCCGCAAAGCTCCACTTTTCCTGCATACATACTACCAGCCTCCTTATGGGGAAGTATGGGCGGGTAGAACGGTATGCAAACAGCTGGCAAATATTGCACCCCCCGCCCGGCCGGCGCATACCATGGCGAAAGGAGGAGGGGTAGCATGATGAATTCCATCTTTGATTTTCTGGGCAGCCTTGCGGTGGCCGTGGTGGCGGTCATCGCGGTGCTGTGGGCGCTGGTGCATCAGCGCCGGAAAGACGATATTCCCGGCATGGAGGAGCCTGCCGTGCCCACCGCCGCCGAAGGCACCATCAGTGACAGCAACAATACCAGCACCGGCGAGGATGTGGAACCGGGCGCTACTGTGGACAACAGCGCCGGGCATCCCAGCAGCGTCACCGGCGGGACCAGTGTCGGCTCGGTGGATGTGAGCACCAGCGGCGTGGCCGGCGGCCCCCAGACCCGGGAGGAGTGGGTGGAGTACGCCACGCCGGACTTTACCGAAACGGCGGGGTTCCAGATCACCTCCTTCCTCGATGACGAGATCAGCGAGGCAAACCAGTTTTTCCTTGTGAGCGGCGATACCGCCGAGATTCTGTACAATGTGGTGCCCAACAATGTTCTGGAACTGCGCATTGCCAAGCCCAACACGCTGCGGGTGCCGGACGCCTATCTGGTGGAGCATTATGAGAGCAAGACCGAGTACGATGTGGACGGCATCAAGGTGACGGTGTACCAGAGTCCCGGCCGCCGGGGTCTTGTGACCTGGAACAAAAACGGCTTTGACTATGTGATCCTGACCCCCAACCCGGACATGAACCTGCTGGGCGGTCTGGCTCAGAATTTTGTGCGCAACACCGACACCCAGACCACCGGCTAAACGGTGGCCTCCAGTTCCCGGCGCAGCCGTTTGATGATGCGTTTTTCCAACCGGGAAATATAGCTTTGGGAGATACCGATGGCGTCCGCCACCTCTTTTTGAGTGTGCTCTACGCCATCGCTCAGGCCAAAGCGCAGTTCCATGATCTGCCGCTCTCTGGCAGACAGCCGGGCCACCGCCCCCCGCAGTGCGGTGCGTTCGGCGCTGCGTTCCAGCGCCTCGCCCACTTCCGGCTGGTCGTCCGTCAACACATCCATCAGCAAAAGCTCGTTGCCGTCGGCATCGATGTTCAGCGGTTCGTCAATGCTGGCATCCTGCCGGCGGTTGCAGCTTTTGCGCAGATACATCAGAATTTCGTTTTCAATGCAGCGGCTGGCGTAGGTGGCCAGCTTGATGTTTTTGCCCGGCTGGAAGGTGTTGACCGCCTTGATGAGCCCGATGGTGCCGATGGAGATCAGATCCTCCACCCCGGCGGTGGCGGTGTCGAACTTTTTGGCAATGTACACGACAAGACGCAGATTATGGGTGATGAGCTGGTCCCGGGCGGAGGCGTCCCCCTGAGCAAGGCGGGCGAACACCTCCTTTTCCTGTTCCGGCGTCAGCGGGGCCGGCAGTGTGTCGGGGCCGTTGATGTAGTACAATCCCTGCCCGGTGGTGAGTTTTATGAGCCATTCAAAAATGTTCCAGTTTGCCATGGTTCCCTCCTATAAAAAATCCGGCCCGTACAGGGCCTCATAGGCGTCACTTTCAAAGCTTTGGGGCGCAAACGCCACTGCCGAGCGGCCCAGTCCCAGCACCCCTTTTGGCGTGATAAGACGAATTTCTCCCACCGCGAACCCCGGCAGCAGGCTGTGCTGGGCCGCCGTGCTGCAGGGAATCAGCCGCAGGCTGCTTTGTCCCGGCGGCCGAACCTGCCGCGTGCCCGCAAACCAGTCTTCCAAAAAGGCGCTCACCTCCGCCGGAAGGCGGCCTTTGGCATCGGGATAGCTCACCAGCAGCACCGGCAGGCAGGTGATGGGGTCTTTCAGGTGGCAGCCGGTGTCCAGCGCCGCCCGCAGATGGATGGTGGTGCCGCAAAGCTCCAGCTCCATGCCTGCCGTTTCGGTTTTGGAGGGGCGGCTGCCCGCCCGGGTGAGCAGTTCCACACCCAGACAGCAGATGCCGGACAGCACCAGCAGCAGCACCGGCGAAATGCGCAGATATACCGCCAGATTGCCGGTCTGCACCAGTTCGGTATCGCTTTGCAGCACCGTCAGCATCGCCAATCCCGCCAGAGCCAGATGAAACGCGGTGAACCAGCACACTGCGGTTACAAAGCGGCGCGGCCCGTGCCACCCAAACGCCGCCAGCACCACCAGTGCCGCTGTGCCCGCCTTGTACAGCAGCTGAACGGGATACGGCAGCTCCGGGGCCAGCAGAATCAGCGATGACAGCGCCGCCAGTGCCGAGGCAGCCGCCATGTGCGCCGCACCCGCCCGCTGGCCGCTCACCGCCCCCGCAGCCAGCAGCAGAAACCACGCGATGAGAAAGTTGACGAGCAGCAGCACATCCAGATAGATCACTGTTTTCATGCGTCACCCCCCCCTCTGCGGTTCCATTGTATTCCATACCAGGCAAAAAAATGCGCAAAAAAAGTGGCCTGCCCCGTAGCGGGAACAGGCCGGATTGGGAGGTTATGAGGCTGTCAGGGTTGGCAGGCCGTGCAGGCGGCACATTCCGGGTGCAGCTGTGCCCACAAGTTGTCGGCTTCCGGAGTCCACTGGTCGGCGTAGGGCTTGCAGCGGCGGTAAACATCGCCGGTGCCCTCCGGCTTTTCCAAATCGGTGCTGTGCGCACCGCTGCGCGCCACCATCTCCCCCAGCAGTTCGGGGTTTTCCAGCATGGGACAGGGCCGCAGGTGGTTGCCGTTGAAGGGCTGGCCTTTGTGGTACTCTTTGAACAGCGGCTGCTGCAGACATTCCAGCAGGCTCTTGTCGTGGATGTTCGCGCCGGAATAGTGGATGAACACGCAGGGTTCCACATCGCCCGCCGGGTTGATGTGGGCGTACTGTTTGCCGCCAGCAATGCAGCCCTCCACAAACTCGCCGTCATTCTGGAAGTCAATGCAGAAAATAGGCTTGCCGCCGGTATAGCCGCGAATCTCCCGTACGCGGCGCACCATATAGGCGCGCTGCTCGGCGTTGAGCATCAGGTCCACATTCGCGCCGTCGCCGATGGGCATATAGTGGAAATACCAGTTGAACCGCACGCCATGGTCGATGAGCATATCCATGAATTCATCGCTGGTGACTGCCTTGTAGTTGGCGCTGGTGTAGCAGATGGAGGTGCCGAACAGCAGCCCGTTTTTCTTCATCAGCTCCATGGCAGAAACCACCTTCTGGAACACGCCCTCCCCGCGGCGGTCATCGGTGGCGTCGTCCAGCCCCTCCACCGAGATGAAAAAGGCCATGTTGCCCACCTTTTTCACCTCGTCACAGAATTCCTGATCGATGAGGGTGCCGTTTGTGAACAGGTGGAACACCGACGTCTGGTGGTTGGCCGCCAGCTTGAGCAGGTCGTTTTTGCGGCACATCGGCTCGCCGCCGGTACACATGTACCAGTGGATGCCCAGCGCCTCGCCCTCGGTGACGATCTTCTCCATGTCCTCATAGGACAGGTTCAGCTTGTTGCCGTACTCCGCCGCCCAGCAGCCCTTGCAGTGCAGGTTGCAGGCGGAGGTCGGGTCAAACAGCAGGATCCACGGCATGTTGCAGTCGTACTGTTCCCGCAGTTCCTCCACATAGTTGTAGCCCGCGAACATTCCCTCATAGGCCAGATTCAGCGCGTTCATTTTCAGAATGTGCGGGTCGATCTCGTTGATGGCCCGGTAGGCAAACTGCATCCATTTGCCGTCCGGATCAGACACAAAGGCACGTACTGCATCCCAGTCGGCCCCGGGAAAACGATGGTTCAGCAGCGGCTGGGCCAGATTGACCAGCCGCACGGCATTCTCTGCCATCTTTTCGGGGCCTTTGCCCCGCACGGCATGGATGGCGGCATCCAGCGCCTTGCTGAACGCAGCGCGTTCGGCGGCGTGTACAACAGGATTCATCGGCATAGCAATACTCTCCTTTTCTTGCAGCGAATTTTCGATTGACCATATTTTGCACCTGAGACCGCAGTTTGTACATGGGCAAAACCCGGCTTTTGTTCGGTTAATAAACGCACACATCGTCCTTTCCAGTATAAACTTGGACGAATTGCGGATTTTGTCATAATCCGCTCCCGAAACTGGACGCAGACAAAAAAACGTGCTATACTGGTACCAAACCGCTGTACCTGATTCTCAGAAAAGGAGAGTTTCATGCCCCGTTCCAAACAAACCAAACATCTGTTGGCCCAGAGCCTGCAGGAGCTGCTTGCCACCATGCCGCTGGAAAAAATCTCGGTCAACGACATCGTGGAGCAGGCGGGGGTCGGCCGGAATACCTTTTACTATCATTTTGAGGATAAGTATGATCTTGTGAACTGGTATTTCCAGAGCGGCGTCACGGAATTTCTTGTCAACCGCAGCAGCTACACCAGCTGGGAATCCCTGCTGTTTGCCATGGAGGAATATTTCCGGGAGAACAAGCAGTTCTATACCAGGGTGCTGCAATACACCGGCCAGAACTGCCTGCAGGAATACATGTTTGAGTTCTTTTCTGCCATTTTCATCCAGCGCACCCGGGAGTCCATACCCGATCTGCCGGAATCCAACCTGACGCCGGTGGGACATTTTCTGTCGGGGGCGTTTCTGGGTCTGCTGCTCCCTTGGGTAAAGGGCGGCATGAAAGAAAAGCTGCCCATCGACGCCTCGTGGATCAAGCTGCTCTCCAGCGGAGAATTCGCCCAAAAGCTCATCAGCACCAGTCCCTTTGCATGAAGAACCGCCGCCCCTTCGAAAAGGAGCGGCGGTTTTTGTATCCTGTTCAGTGAATCTGCAGGGGGAATCCGGCACCCTCCGGCAGGGCGCTGCCAATACAGGTGTCCTTCCAGATGGACTGGCCGATGGCAGAAATGTCCATGTCCCAGTCCAGCAGCAGCACCGGGTTTCCGGTCTCAAGACGGCTGTCCACCACGCCGCGGTAGAGCTTTTTCGCGGCGGATGCGGTCAGCTCCGGGCGATGGGCGTACAGGCAGAACAGCGTTTCCTGTGCGATGCATTCCAGCCAGTCGGTGCTCAGCGCCACCGAGGCGCCCTCGTCATCCAGCAAAACGGTCAGGATGTACAGCATTTTGCGGCGGCGCATCAGATGCAGCGCACCGCACAACTCGCCCGTGAGTTCCGGGCTTTGCAGCAGCGGCATGACTGCCAGATTATCGCAGGAGGCCAGCGCCGTGATGGTCTCCGGGGTCAGCGACGCAGGCTCCGCCAGCACGCCGAAGGCGCAGTTCGGATTGGCTTTGGCCAGCGGCACCGCGGCGGCAGGGTCGCCGCCGGTGGCGTCCAGCACCCAGACAAAACGCTTTTCCTGCATTTCCTCCGGCACACGCGTTTGCAGCGCCGCGTCACCGCAGCGCCCAGCCATCAGCCAGAAGACCGGCCCGCCCTCCTGCTCCGCCCGCTGCTTTTGCTGGCCCGCGCCGTAGATCAGCCCGCTGAATCCAAAATTCACGCCGAATGTACAAAGGCGTTCCTCGTCCACGGAATCCAGCAGCCGCTGGATCAGGCTATAATAGCAGCTGTCGGTGCGCTCCAGCGCTTTCTGCGCATAGTCAAAAAAGATGCGCATACCCGGCTTGCGGGCCAGAGTGGAACACAAATCCACATAGTTGCGCAGCTGCCGGAACCCGCCGCGGCGGATGTCCTCCACCGCACGGTGTGCCAGCGTGATGGTAAAGCTGCGCATGCTGTTGTAATCCATTGCCAAAGACGTCAGCTCGCTTTCCGTTCAGAATCCATGGAACAGTGTACCACATTTGACGGGCGGTCTCTATGGACAAACCCTGCAAACTGTGCGGTTATTTCAGTTCCGCCACCGTCACGCCTGCTTCACCCTCGCCGTAGCGGCCAAGGCGGAAGCTCTTGATGGCCTTGTGGGTGCGCAGATGCTTTTGAATGGCCGTGCGCAGCGCCCCCGTGCCGATGCCGTGGATGATATAGATGGTCTGCTGGTTGCGCAGCACCGCGCTGTCGATGAACTTGTCCACCTCGCCCAGCGCCTCCTCCACGGTATACCCCAGCAGGTTGATCTCCATGCTGGATTTGCGGTCGTGGTCCAGCTGAACGCGGGTCTGGGTGCGCGGCGGCTGTTTGGGACGTTTCTCCATCTTGTCCGGCGCGCGCAAGCCTTTGAGGGGCACCTTGGTTTTCATGATGCCGGCGCGCACCTCCACCATGCCGTCCCGGTCGGGGCGGGCGGTGACGGTGGCAGTCTGGTTCAGTTCGGCAATGACCACCTCCTGCCCCACACGCACCTCCTTCAAGGGCACATACTCCTTCACGGGGCGGGGCTTGGCCTCGGTCCTGCTCAGCAGCGTCTCGGTATCACGCCGGGCGATCTCCCGGGCGCGCACCGCACGCTGGGCGGCGGCGGTCTTTTCATCCTTTTGCAGCTTGCGCAGCTCGTCGGTCAGCGCGTATGCCTCGTTCTGTACGCTCTGCATCAGTTCATGTGCCTGACGGCGGGCGTCCTCCAACTCCTGCTGGCCTTTGGCAATGAGGGCGTCCCGCTTTTTCTCGGCGCTTTCCAGCGCGTGTTCCGCCTCGTACCGGGCCTTCTCCGCCTCATCCTGCGCGGCTTTCAGCTGAAGCTTCAAGTCATCCAGCTGGGCCAGCACGCTGTCCAGACGCTTATCATCACTGGACATGTGGCTGCGGGCTGCGTCAATGATGGATTCCGGGATGCCCAGCTTGGCGCTGATGAGAAAGGCGTTGGATTTGCCCGGCACACCCACGCTGAGCCTGTAGGTGGGCATGAGGCTCTCCACATCGAATTCGCAGCTGGCGTTTACCACGCCGGGGGTCTCCAGCGCGTAGACCTTCAGCTCCGCATAGTGGGTGGTGGCCATGACAAGGCTCCCCTGCCGCCGCAGCTGCTCCAGCAGGCTGACCGCCAGCGCCGCACCCTCGGCCGGGTCAGTGCCGGCACCCAGCTCGTCCAGCAGCGTCAGCGTGCCGGGACCGGCCAGTTCCAGAATCCCGGTGATGCGTTTCATGTGGCCGGAGAAGGTGGACAGGCTTTGCTCGATGCTCTGCTCGTCACCGATATCCACCAGATATTCCTCAAAATGACAGACGGTGCTGTGCTCGTTGGCAGGAATCAAAAATCCATACTGCGCCATGGCATTGAGCAGGCCCGCTGTCTTTAAGGTAACGGTCTTGCCGCCGGTGTTGGGGCCGGTGATGACAAGGGTGTCATACTCCTCGCCCAGAGCGATATCCACCGGAACCACCTTTTTCTTGTCGATGAGCGGGTGGCGTGCCTTGCACAGCTTGAACCGGGTGGTATCGCTGACGGCGGGCATAAAGGCGTTCTGTTCCACCGCCAGACGGGCTTTGGCCAGCAGCAGGTCGATTTGCAGCATGGCGTCATAGCTGTAGCTGAATTGGGGCTCCAATGAGGCCACCTGCGCCGAGAAGGAGGACAGGATGCGGGTGATTTCCTCCTGCTCCTGTGCCCGCAGCTGCATGATGCGGGCGTTGGCCTCCACCACCGAGGTGGGCTCCACGAACACCGTGGCGCCGGTGGAGGACACGTCATGGATGACGCCGCCCACTTCGCCCCGGTATTCCGCCCGCACCGGCACCACGTAGCGGCCGTTGCGGATGGACACCACGGCATCCTGCAAAAATTTGTTGGTGGTGGAATTTTTGATGATGGCGTCCAGCTTGGTGCGGATGCCATCCTCGGTCTGGCGGATCTTGCGGCGAAGATCCCGCAGCGTCACGCTGGCGGTGTCCGCCATTTCCTCCGGCGAGAGGATGGAATCGGTGATCTGGCGTTCCAGCACCGGCTGGGGCGACAGGGCGAAAAACAGATCGTCGGTGGGCAGCATCTCATGGTCGGTCAGGCCGTACCATTTTTGCAGCCCGTCAAAATTGCGCAGGGCGGCGGCCAGTTCCAGCAGCTCGCCCATGGACAAAATGCCCCCTTTGACGGCGTGGGCGGCGATGCGTTTGCCGCCGCTGACCGCGCCAAAACGGGGGCTGCCGTTTTTGAGCAGCAGCGTGTTGACGGCGTTGGTCTGCGCCAGCGCCCAGCGCTCCTCCTCGGTATTTTCACAGGGCTGGATGGCTTTCATCAGCTCTTTGGTTTCCTGACAGGCGCACAACTGCACCGCCCGGGCCAAAATTTTATCCAGCTCCAGCGTATGTTGGTATGCGGTATCCATAAATGGTTGAAAACTCCTTTGTCTTTTCAGGACAGCACTGTTCTCAGAAAGTCCAGACTTTTCGGGCACTGTTCCAGATGGGCCAGCAGGTATTGCTCGCTGGCCTTGTTCAGCAGCCGCTGGCTCGGCGGCGACAATTTGAAATTGAACAGCTGCTTATCCTCCGAAAGGCAGCTGTGGCGCAGGGCATACAGCGCGCCGGTGTCCAGATTGGGCACATGGCGGGCTTTCTCGGCGCAGTCGGCGCACAGCAGCGTTCCCTCCTGCGGGTCCAGATAAAATTCGCCGCCCTCATATTTTCCGCAGTCCTCGCAGGCCAGCAGGTTGGGCATGTATCCGGCCAGCGTCATGGCCCGCAGCTCATAGATAGATTTCAGTTGACCGGGAGTGCGTTTCTGCTCGCTGAGAAGATACAGGCAGTTGAGCAGTAGGCGCAGCTGTGCCTCTGCCTCCGGCGGCGCCGGGGACAGCGCGGCGGCGATCTCCGCCATATAGGCGGCCAATCCCATGCCCTCAATGGACTGGGACAGGCCATGGAACACCCGGCGCACCTGCGCGGAATCCACAAAATAGTGGCTGCGGCCGCTGGTGAGGGTGAATTCGGAATAACAAAACAGCCCGCAGGCGCTGAACAGCTTGTTTTTCAGCCGCAGGCTGCCTTTTGCGGAGGCAGAGATCACCCCCAGATCAGGGGTGAGAAGGGTCAGGATCTGGTCTGCCTCCCCCACGCGGACCTGACGCAGCACCAGACCCATGGTTGCAATCGGCATTGGTGTTTTTCTCCTGCTGAGATTTATAGTCCAGATAATCCTGCACGCTGCCCGTTTGGGTGAACTGCGTCCATGCCCCGGCGGTCGGGTCCATCTGCGGCACCTCTTTTCCGTTCTTTATCTGAGAATAGAATACCCCGTTATCATAACAGAGGATTCATGGAAAAGATGTCCAAACAGGGCGGTGTTGCCTTAGGGTTTGGCAAAGCCCAGGCTGTTGAGCAGCTGGTCGTTGTCCCGCCAGTCCTCCCGCACCTTGACCCAGCATTGCAGGTTGACGCGGGCACCCAGAAGTTCCTCGATGTCGGCCCGGGCGGCGCTGCCGATTTTTTTCAGCATCTGCCCGCCCTTGCCAATGACCATGCCTTTGTGGCTCTTCTTTTCGCAGATGATGCTGGCGTCAATATCGATGAGGTCGGAATCGGGGCGTTCCTTAAATCGTTCCACCGTGACGGCGATGCCGTGGGGCACCTCCTCCCGCAGGAACAGCAGCGCCTTCTCCCGGATCAGTTCGGCCACAAGCTCCTTTTCCGGCAAATCGGTGAAGGCGTCCTCATCAAAATAGTGGGGGCCTTCGTTGCCGTAGGGCGCGAGGATGGCAAACAGTTCTTCGCAGCCGGTGCCGTCTTTCGCGGAGACCGTGACGATCTTATCAAAGCAGCCGAATTCTTCGATCTGCCGTTTGCGGGCTTCCAGCGCGGCAAAATTGTCCAGAAGGTCCACCTTGTTGATGACCGCAATGGCCGGGCCGCCCTTTTGCAGGGCCTTCACCATGCCCAGCTCGCTCTCGGTGAAATCCCCCGCCGGTTCAAACAGCATCATGGTCACGTCAACGTCCTTGAGGCTGGCGGCGGCGGTCTGGGTCATGCGGCTGTCCAGACGGTTGCGGGCCGCGTGGATGCCGGGGGTATCCATCAGCACATACTGCACCGGGCCTTTGGTGATGATGCCGGTGATGCGGCTGCGGGTGGTCTGGGGCTTTTTGGTGACAATAGCCACCTTCTCCCCCACAAGATGGTTGGTCAGGCTGGATTTGCCCACATTGGGGCGGCCCACCAGCGCCACAAAGACGCTGCTGGGCTGTTGAATGGTTTTGGGCATAGGAATTTATTGGCCTTTCTGTTGTTGATTGGGTTTATGGAAGATAAACACGGCCGAGACCAGCAGCATAGCCAGCAGGCCTGCCAGCCGCAGGGGCGCATCGGTCAGCTTGTGCCACAGCAGAGCGGGGCGGCCTGCCGTGCCGAACACGCAAACTGCCACCACCACGGCCCCCACCGCCGCCGCCAGCACCGCACCGGCGGCCATATCCTTGGCGGCGCCGGCGCTCCACCAGTGGGAGGTATCGGGCTTGTCCACGGCGCGCTCCACAGCGGAGTTCATCAATTCCAGCGCCATGACAAGGAACACGCAGATGGTCAGCAGCGCCGTTTCCACCGGGCTGATCTCGGCCAGCGCGGCGGCCATGTAGACAAACACGGCGGCGCACAAATGAAAGCGGAAGTTGCGCTCCTCCCGCACCGCGGCGCGGATGCCGTTCCATGCGTAGACGAACCCTTTGCCGAAACGCTTGAACTCAGATCTCATCATTGGTATAGGACACGGTGCGGGGCAGTCCCAGCTGTACCAGCACGGCCTCTTCCTTTTCCCGCATGCGCACGGCCTCCAGACCGCTGGTCTCGTGGTCGTAGCCCAGCAGGTGCAGCATGGAATGGACGGTCAGATAGGCCACCTCCCGCTGAAGGCTGTGGCCGTACAGCTCGGCCTGTTCCATGGCGCGCTCCATGGAAATGACGATGTCTCCTAATATTTTACAGCCGTTGTCCTCATCCACATCATACTGGCCGTCCTGTCCCAGAGGGAAGCTAAGCACATCGGTGGCGGAGTCCTTGTCCCGGTACTCCTTGTTCAGTTCGTGGATGCGGGCATTGTCCACAAAGGTCACGCTGATCTCCGCCGGGCCGTCAAAATGCTCGTATTCCAGCACCGCGTTGCAGCTGCGGCGAATGAGGATGCGCAGCCCCGAAGGGATCTTGACGGCATTCTGTTCATTGCTGATCAACACTTTATTGGACATGGGTCCATTCCTCCTTCTGCGTTATTTGATGGTTTGCTGCCGTTTCCGGGCAGCAGTTTCGTATGCACGAACGATCTGCTGGACGAGCCGGTGACGCACCACATCCCGCTCGGTCAGACGCACCTGCGCGATGCCGTCCACATCCTTCAGCACTTCCAGCGCGTCAATGAGGCCGCTGCGCACCTTATCCGGCAGATCGATCTGGGTCACATCCCCCGTCACGACCACCCGGCTGCCCACGCCCATGCGGGTCAAAAACATTTTCATCTGTTCCGGCGTGGTGTTCTGCGCCTCGTCCAGTATGATAAAGGCATCATCCAGTGTGCGACCGCGCATATAAGCCAGCGGCGCCACCTCGATGACCTGTTTTTCAAACAATTTCTGGAAGGTTTCCGCGCCCAGCAGATCAAACAATCCATCATACAGCGGGCGTAAATAGGGGTCCACCTTGTTTTGCAGGTCGCCGGGCAAAAATCCCAGCTTTTCCCCGGCCTCCACGGCAGGGCGGGTCAGAATAATGCGGGACACATCCTTGCTCTTGAACGCCTTGACCGCCATGGCCACCGCCAGATAGGTTTTGCCGGTGCCCGCGGGCCCCACGCCGAAGGTGATGGCGTTTTTGCGGATGGCCGCCAGATACTCCTTCTGGCCCAGCGTTTTGGGATGGATGGGGCGGCCCTTCGCGGTGACGGCCACAAAATCATCGGTCAGTTCCCGCAGACGTTTTTCCTCGCCGCCTTTGGCCAGACTGATGCAGTACCGCACCGTCTGTTCCTCCAGCGGGGTATGGTTCTGCATCAGTGTCATCATGCCGTCCACAGCGCGGGCGGCGGCGGCAACGCCCTCCGGCTCCCCGACAAATTTCAGCTGAGAGCCACGGCATACCGCCGTCACACGGAATTCCTGCTCCAGCAGGCGCACATTCTGATCCCCACTGCCGAAAATTGCCGCCGCCAGTTCGATGCTGTCCAGCTCCACCGATGTCTCTGCCAAATGCCGTTCCTCCCAAAGTAAAATCTTTCCTCTTAGATTATATCACAGAATTTTGCAAAAGAAACTATGAATATTGTACAAAATTTTCTGCTTCCGTTCTACGTTTTTTCAAATTCACTCCTCTTCCATGGCAATGTCTGCCGCAAACACATACTGTACGGTACAGCGGGCAATTTTTCCGTCACACTCCTGTGCCATTTGCTGTTCCCTGATGACCGCATCGGGAAATTGTTCCCCCAGTTGGCGGCGGCAGTCCCGCCGGGCCAGCGCCAGCGCCGTTTCCTCGCTGTGAAATACCGTCTGTTCCGCCTGTTCCCACCGGGTCACACGACAGCGGCACCCCGGCAGCGCCAGCCGTCCTGCCGTCAGCGGGAGCCATTCGATTTGTGTGATGCCTTCTGCAAAAATGTCCGGCTCTTCGCTCTGCCGGGTGGTTCCCAGCAGGTGCAGCGTGGTCTGTTCCTGCCGCCGGCCGGTGAGCATGAAACCCGTTTGCTTCAGCGGAATCTCCGCGCTGTACTGCGCCGTCACTCTGGCGATCACGCGGCCCCGCGCCGCCTGCGTCACCGGCGTGCCGTTCCTGTCCAGCTTTTGGGAGGCCGCCAGCTCCTGTCCCGCCGTCACATACTGACCCGGTTTGACAAGCGCAAACCCGCTTTCCACCTCCACCGAAAGCACCTCACCCCCGGCCTTGGCGGTCAGAGACTTGGCGCTGGGCTGTGGCTGAACCTGCCGGAATTCGGCAGGAGCGCTCTCCAGCACGAGACACCCGCCGGTGAAGTTCAGACTCGTCCAGCCGAACAGCTCGCTTTGCGCAGAGAGGGCGTTCTGGGCGGTGCTCAGCTTTTCTTTGGTGAGCCAGGCTCCCTCCCAGATTTCCTGCTCTGCCAGCAGCTGACGGAGCGCCGGAATGGTTTCCGGCTCCACGCCGCCGAAATCCACCGCCCATACGAATCCTGTGAGCAGCCGAACCAGCACCAGAAACAGCGCCGCCCCCACCGGCACGCCGGGGCGGGCTAGCAGGCGCTCCACAAAGCGGCCCGGGCCGCGGCGGGTCCGCACCGTCATCTCCCAGCCGCCTTTGTCCGCCAGTTCGTACAGGACCAGCAAATCCGCACCTGCGGCGGTGGCCTCATACCCTGTGCCGGTACACCGGATATTCTCCAGCCGGACGCACCTTGCCGCTGCCGCGCTGAGAAAATGCTGCGCGCCCTGTCCGCTCACCGCAAAACGGACGCGGTCCGCCCGCCATGTGTCACAGCGTTTCATGGTCGGTCCCCCATTTGTTTTTCAGTTCGATGCGGTGGACCCGGCCCGCCGCCACCAGCCTTTTGCCGGAAAGCGATTCTATTCGCAATTCCTGCCCATACAATGTTACTATCCCCTCTCCCAAATCCAGACAGATGGTCTGTGGCGTGAAATCCAGCACCCGGCGGCAGCCATCGGTGATGATGAGGCCGCCGCGGATCTCCAGTTCCGGCAGAAAATAAAACTGCCGGGGCGGCTGGGCCAGCAGGGAGCCGGGATCAAAGCGCTGGCGGGAACGCCGGGGGCGCGGCTTTCTGTGTTTCATGGCTGCCCCCTTTCCGCAAGCTGTTCACCAAAATATAGTCGAGGGGTGGGCCGGTTATGAATCCATTCGTGTTGTTGGGCGCGCTGGGGCTGTGCGGACTGGTGCTGGCACAGCCCGCGGCGGCCGCTGCGGGATTTGCTGAGGGGCTGCGTCTGTGCGCCGGAAGCGTGCTGCCTGCACTGTTCCCCTTTTTCGTGGTGTGCGAGCTGGCAGCCTGCTCTCCCGCCGCCCGCCGTGTTGCTTCCCGTCTGGGTGCGCCGTTACGGCTGCTGGGTCTGAAAAGCGACGCCGCACCCATGATTCTGCTGCTCTCCCTCTTGGGCGGCTATGCGGTCTGTGCCGCCACAGTGCATCGGCTGCGGGGGCAGCTCAGTGACCGGGAGGCCGCTCTGCTGACTCTTCTGGGCTGCTGTGCCGGGCCGGGGTTCACAGTGGGCTGTGTGGGCGGATTGCTGCTGGGCAGCGTGCGGCTGGGCCTTCTTTTGTACGGTGTGCAGCTGGCCGCCAATCTGCTCTGCGCCGCGGCGGCGGTTCCGTTTTTGCCGCCCCCCGGGAACGCGGTTGCCGCCGTCCAAAATTTCCTGTCTCCCGTCAGTCTGCCGCAAGCCATCGGACGCGGGGTGGACAGCTGCCTGAGCGTCTGCGGCTGTGTGGTGTTTTTCCGCATGGCCGGGGCGGTGCTGCATTGGGGGGCTGTGGGAAGTGCTCTGCTGGAGGTCAGCGCCGGATGCGCCGCCTTTGCAGCTTTGGGCGGGCGGGCCGCACTGTTCGGCTGCTGCTTTTGCATCAGCGTACTGGGGCTGTCGGTCTGGGCGCAGCTGGCGCTGCTGCTGGACGGCTGCGTCAGCCTTGGCCCGCTGCTGATCAGCCGCGCACTCCACTGTACCGTCTATCCCGCTCTGGTGTGGCTTTGCCTGCGGGTTTCGCCGGGGACAGCATCGGTATTTTCCAGCCTGCAGGGAAGGGTCATCCCCACTGTGCGGCTGGCGCCTGACGCCGCCGTCATCACCGCGGCATTCCTCTGTGCAGCACTTTACAACAGCGGGAAAAAGTTCTATAATAAGTAATATATGCTTTGGGACGTATCATCCGGGAAAGGAAGTGAAACACTATGTTCAGGCGCGTGCCGTATGGCAGCAGCATCGCTCCGTCCTGTTCCTACTGTGCCTTCGGTTCCCCTGCTCCGGATGGCAAAATGGTGCTCTGCACACGGCGGGGCGTGGTATCCCCCTATTATTCCTGCCGCCGTTTCCGCTATGACCCCCTTCTGCGGGTGCCGCACCGGCAGGAACTGCCCTTGATGGATCCCACGGATTTCACATTGGAAGAATAGGAAGAATCGAATGGAAAAGAAAAAACACCCCCGCCGCTCCGCAAAAGAGGAATTTCTCCACGCATGGAACACCAAGCGCGGTGTGACGGTGGTCTCGTTGATCCTGCGTCTGTCAGTCATTCTGGTGCTGATCGCACAGGTTTTTAACCGAAACTATGAAAACGTGTTTCTTTGCGTTCTCACACTGTTTCTGTTCACCATGCCCACCATGCTGGAGCGCAATCTGCGCATTGATTTCCCGGATACGCTGGAAATCATCATTCTGCTGTTCATCTATGCGGCGGAGATTCTGGGCGAGATCGGCGCATATTACGTGGCCTTTCCCCATTGGGACACCGTTTTGCACACGCTGAACGGCTTTTTGTGCGCGGCCATCGGGTTTTCCATGTTGGATATTCTCAACCGGCGGGGCAACATCAAATTCCATCTTTCGCCGGTGTATCTGGCTTTGATGGCGTTCTGCTTTTCCATGACGGTGGGCGTGCTGTGGGAGTTTTTTGAGTTTTCCATGGATCAGCTGTTCCTGCTGGATATGCAGAAGGACAACGTGATCCCGGCCATCGGCAGCATCATGCTGGACCCCACCGGCGGAAACCGACCCACCGTTCTGAAAAACATCACCGATGTGATCGTGGTACAGGCGGACGGCACGCAGGTTTCTCTGGGGCTGGGCGGCTATCTGGATGTGGGACTCATGGATACCATGGAGGATCTGTTCGTGAACTTCATCGGCGCGCTGGTGTTTTCCGTCATCGGATTCTTCTACCTGCGCGGGCGCGGCAAAGGCAGCTTTGTCAAGCGGTTCATCCCGGTGCTCTCCGAGCCGGAAAGTGTCGAGGAGGCGCAAGGCCCGGACACTCCGTAAGCTTTCATATAAAAAAGAAAAGCCCCTTCACTTTTTTCGGTGAAGGGGCTTTGTGCTGGAGCTTGTGGCCGGACTCGAACCGGCGACCTGCTCATTACGAGTGAGCTGCTCTACCAACTGAGCCACACAAGCAAGCGCAACACTATTAGTATACAGATTTTTGCAAAGAAGTCAAGGGGTACAACCAAATTTTACGCCGAAAAGGGTGTTCATGGCTCCCGCAGACCCTCCCGGTAACAGATCAGGATCCAGTTCTGCTCCCCGATTTGGACGCGGAAATCATACACAGTATCCAGAAAAATCACAAGACTGCCGTCCTCCTGCTCCGTCATGCGATAATCCGCCTTGGGCAGCGTTTGACTGCGTTCATCCGTGTAGGCGTTTTCTGTCATCTGGTGGGCAAACTGTACATCCACCTGCTCCGGTTCCATGCCGGTGACGGTCAGCACGGGGAGTCCCTCCACCCGCAGCATCGGCAGTGTCTGCCCTGTGCCCTCCCCTTTGGGCGTGTAAACCGCCGTTTCCTCCGAAAGCAGCGTACAGCCGGACAGCACCGCCGTGCCTCCGCCGTCCAGCTCCGCCGTCCAGACAGGGGCAGATTCCTTGGCCCGTTGGCAGCCCGCCAACGCCATCACAAGGCAGAACAGCAGCGCAATTTTTCTCATGGCAATTCCTTTCACGGCTGCACCAGCAGCGTGGGCAGCGTTTTTTCGCTGTACTGGGAAGAAATGATGGGGCTGAGCGATACCCGGGAGTACACGCCCTGCACCGTTCCGTCATATACGTAAACGCCGGTCAGATTGTAATAGGGATTGCGGCCAAACACGCCGTCCTTCAAGCCGTAGTTTTCGGTGACATAGGGCGTGTAAAACTCCTGCAGAAGATAATCCTCCCCCAGCGATTTGCGGGCCAAATGCTCCCACCATGCATCGTTGTGCTCCACGCCCGCATGGACGCCCCGGGAGCCGTAGGAATCCAGCGGTTTCAAAATCCAACTGTCCTTGTGGGCCAGCACCTCGGGCAGGTCGCGTTCCTCAAAGCGCTTGGTCATCGGAACGTGAGCGGCCACAAACGCCCGTTCCTCCTCCGTGAGCATAGCCAGCGTTTCGGGGGCCTGCATGACCCGGAAAATGGTCTTGTTGTGCACCAGCTGCGTGTGGAAGTCCCCCAGCAGCAGCACCGCGCCGTCCCGCTGTGCCTCCAGCAGCGCGGCGCTTTCCCCGTAATGGGACAGCACATCGCTGGTAACGGCACGGCGGTAAATGACGTTGATGGGTCGCCCCGCGGGGCCGGAAAGCACACGGGCCGCCGGGTCATAGGACAGCGCCCGCACATCACAGACCTCGGCGGGAATGCCCTTTGCCTCAAAATGGCGGCGGAATTCCTCAAATTCGTTGACGGTGCCGCATTCCAGATAATCCACGATGGCAACGGAAGGAACGCCGCTGCCGCCAGTCTTTTTGCGGTACAGCGCCAGAACCGTATCTACCCAGCTGTCGAACAGCTCACAGGTACGGGTGGCGTGGGCCGCGGTGAATTCCTGATACCCGGCGGACAGCCGCTGTGCGTTGTGCAGTTCCCTGTCCTCATTCATGGCACTGGTGCCGTCGGTGTTGAATTCACAGTATTTGTACTCGCCGGTATCCTCATTATAGAAAAAGTCGATGCGCGCCATGGGCAGCATGGACACACTTCGGTCGGCACGCAAAATCAGCTGTTCGGTGCGTTCATCAAAACCGAACAGCGCACGATAGGAGGCATCGGCAAAATACGCATCCATGATTTTGGCAAAAATGCCGTACAGGATTTTCATATCCGCAGCAAAATCAGCAAAAATTTTTTCTGTAAACAGCTTGGGCTTGTAGCAGGTGCGCACATACTCCCCGTGATGGATGGCGGTGGAGGCTTTCATATACTCGGTGATGCGGTCGAAATCCGCATGGAGCGCCTGCGGGTCACGCAGGGCGTTGTCCAGATATTCCCGGTTGAGGGCTTGCAGTTCATTCATGTTCGTTATCTTCTTCCCGTATGGTCTTTCTCTCGTTCACAAGATGGATGAAGGGGTCCAGCAGACGGCGTTCCTCCGCCGAAGCCAGACGGCTTTTGCTCTGCGCCAGCAGCCACGCAAGTTCCTGCATGATGGCGCGGCCATAGACCACGGCGCCGTAGCCATGGGCGCAGACCGCCTGCCGCGCCGCCTCGATATCCGCCACGGTGGCGCCCGCATAATGGCGCAGCACCCCTTCCAGCGCGGCAGGACTGGAAAACACAGCCCGGATCAGCTGAACATAGGCAGCAATATACGGCGCAGGCATGCTGTCCCCCACCCGTATCTCCAGATAGGATTTCAGGCGCACATCAAAAAACACCATGGAGAGGATGTGCTCCATCTCGCTCCGGGAAAGCGCCGGGCCGTACACCTCCGGCGCGGTCCGGCTGCCCACCTCCTCGGTCACACCGTCCCGGCTGGCCACAATGAGCGGCGTATTCAGCAGCAGCTCCGCGTAGGCGTCAAAGCCGAAGGTCTCGTCCATCAGGCAGGGCGGAATTCCGCAGCGGACATGATCCACATCCTGCCAAACATGGGTGCGCACGCCATAGGTGTGGTTGGGCAGTCCCTGATACATCGCGGCATTGTCGGTCAGCAGTGCAAACAGCGGGCTGAGCAGGCAGGCGGCGCGGAATTTTCGCACGCAGTCCTTTTCACTGTAATAGTCAATGCAGACCTGTGTGGAGGCGGTCGCCCGCATCATCTGGATGCCCCGGCTCCCGGTCTGCTGGAAATAGGCGTCCATGGCCTGATAGCGCTTTTTGGGGATCAGCGGCAGCTGCTCCGCCCTGCGGGTGGGATGGTAGCCCACCGTGTGGGCCTGCAGGCTGTGTCCGGCCAGAATGATCGCCAGCGCCGTGTCAAAGGCCTGATAGATGGTGAGGATGTCATCCACCTCGGTTTTGGGAACGATACTGATTTCCAGCTGGCAGGCAGGCTCCAGCGAAACGCTGTACAGCGGGTTGTGATACCCCATGTACAGCCCGTCAATGTACACAGGCGTGTCGTGTGTCCCCTGCATCTCCTGCATGACTCTCTGAACCTCCTCAAAGGTCACGGGAGAGCCATCAGTATGGGTCACAAAATGCTCCACCTCCACACCGAGGGTCAGCTTGCCCTGAGGTTTGCAGCCTTCGGTGAAGTAGCGAACCAGTTCCTGTTTTTGTGCTGGTAAATTGGACACAAATGCCTCCTGCTTGGGGCCAAACCCCACACGTTGTCATAGTAACCCTATTATACCCCTAAATCTGCCATAAATCAATGGGGTATCGGGCAGAGTTCCCCATCCTTTTAAATGTAAAGTAGCGCCGCTTTACAGAGCAAAAAGTGCGTTCCCACACAGGGGAACGCACTTTTTGACGAAAGCGCACAACTCAGCCCTTGGCTGCACCTGCGGTGATGCCTTCCACATAGAACTTCTGCATGATAACAAACAGAATGGAAATGGGAATGGACACCAGAACACCGCCCGCACAGAAACGGGAGAAGTAGTTGTTGATGAGGGCTTTGCCCAGCATGTTGTACAAGCCGATGGACACCGTCCAGTTCTCGGACAGGCCGGAGTTCAGAATCATCTTGGCCATCACGAAGTCCGTCCAGGGCATCATGAAGGAGTTGATGATGGTGTACACCAGAATGGGGCGGGACATGGGAATGACGATCTGGAAGAAGATGCGCGCCTCGGAGGCACCGTCCAGCTTGGCGGCCTCCCGCAGCGCCACCGGCACCGTATCGAAGAAGCCTTTACAGATCAGATACCCAAGGCCCGACGAACCGGCATAGACCATGATGAGGCCGGCATGGGAGTTGGTGAGGTTCAGGTTCTTCAGCACGAAGTACACGGCGATCATCGCCAGCACGCCGGGGAACAGGTTGACCGTCACGGAAAGGTTCTGCAGCAAGGAGCGGCTCTTGAACCGGCAGCAGCTGAATGCATAAGCCACCATCAGCACGAAGCAGGTGGAGATCACGCAGTTGAAGCATGCCACCACGAAGGTGTTCATGAACCAGCGCGGGAACTGGGTGACGGTGTCGGAGCTGAACAGAATGTTGGTGTAGTTCCAGAGAGTGAAGCCCTCCGGCACAAAGTTCTTGAAGTTGATGCCCTTATCCGTAGAGAAGGAGGTCAGCACCAACCAGGCGATGGGCACCAGCCAGATAACGGCCAGCACTGCCAAAAACAGGTGGCGGAACAGCGAGCCGACCAGCTTTTTGGTTCTGCCCTGCTGCAGCTGCTTTTCCACGGTTGCATTGGTTGCTGTCACGAGAACGTCGCCTCCCTCTTATTGATGAATCGGAAGCTCACAACGGTGAACACGGCACAGACAATAAACACCATGATACCGATGACGGCCGCCATCTTGTAGTTGTAGTATTCCTGCGTCAGACGGAACAGCCATGTGACCAGCAGGTCCACTTCCTTGGCGTTGGAGGCTGCCAAAGCCTGGTCATGGGTGGCGAACACATCCTGTGTAAGCAGATAGATGACGTTGAAGTTGTTGATGTTCTTGACGAAATCGGTGACCAACGCCGGGCCCTGCACGTTGAGCAGGTACGGCAGTGTGATGCGGAAGAACATCTGCACCGGGTTGGCGCCGTCGATCTTGGCGGCCTCCAGCATGTCGGCGGGAATGTTCATCAGAACGCCGGTGGCAATGAGCATCTGATACGGCACGCCGATCCAGATGTTGATCATAATGATGGTGAACTTGGCCCAGCCGGGATCCGTCAGGAACGGGATGTAGGTGGTGTGGATCAGACCCATGTTGCGCAGAAGGCCCGTCACACCGCAGTTTGCCATCATGGTGTTGAAGATGCCGGTGTCCGAGAAGAAGTTGCGCACCAGCAGCAGAGTGACGAACTGGGGCACCGCAATGGACACCATGAACAGGGTACGCCACAGCTTGGGCAGCTTGGTCTTTTTGTCGTTGATGAACATTGCCAGCAGAACGCCGCCAAAGAAGGTGGTGAAGGTGGCAAAGAACGCCCAGACCAGCGTCCAGGTCAGCACCTTGCGAAAGGAGTATCCGAAGGTCGCGGTCAGGCCGCCGCCGCCAAACAGCGTGAGGAAGTTGGCGAAACCGACCCATGTGAACAGGTCGCTGGGCGGCATGTGCTGCTGGTCATAGTTGGTGAAGGCCACCGCGATGAGGATGAACAGCGGCACGATGGTGAAGATGACCACGCCAAGCACCGGCAGGGTCAGCAGGGTGACGTAGAACTTCTCGTTTAAGTAGACGTTCACATCCTGCAGGAAGGTGTTGGTCTTTTTGCCCTGCGCACGAATCTTTTGCAGATCGTAGTTGGAGGCGACCACCATCATGCCGGCGGCGACCATCGCCACGATGACAATGATGGAGACCACGCTGAGCAGCAGGATGGAGAAGGAGTTGTCATAGTTGTTGACAACGTTTTTCATGGTGGCGAAGTCGAAGGTGGATTCCATCTTGACCGTGCCGAGGGTGCCGAATTTCATCAGGCTCTGGATACCCGAGGTGGCCAGGAAATAAAGACCCAGCCCCTGCACAAAGGTGACCAGCAGCGCTTTCATCAGCTGGCCGTGGCCGATATAACCCAGACCCCAGATCACAAAGGACAATTTGGTGAAGATATCGCCTTTTACAAAAGCCTCCCCAAAGGAGCCGAAAAAGCCTTTCTCACCGCTGTCCAGTCTCACAGCAGTTTTTGCCACAGGGAAATTCTCCTTTCTTACGGTTCTGGCGCATCCACACGCCCGGGAAAGGGGGTTCGAGGATAAAACCGGCCCACATACCGACAGTTTTGCTGTATATATGTGGGCCGGTTTACCTATGCTTTTACAACACTGGCATCAGACAGACTTGCCCGCATCAGGCCACAGGAGCGGTGATACCGGCGACAGCCTCATCCACCAGAGCCTGAGTATCCTTGCCCTCGGCATTGCCCTTGGCCAGGATGGAGCCGAGAGACTCGGCAGGAGTCCAGAAGTTGTTGCCAACGCGCTGCAGGCTGGCGAACTCACTCTGCGCGACCACAGCGGTCAGAGCGGGAGAGGCAGCGTTCTCGAGAGCCTTCAGGTTGGAGGGACCCTGACCGCGCATCTCAAAGCGCAGGGTCTCGTTCTCTTCGTTGGTGACGTAGTCAGCCAGCATCATGGCCCAGCCAACGTTCTTGCTGTGACGGTTGACGCCGATGAGCTTGAAGCCGGAGAAGGAAGCCATCTGGACCTGCTCACCGTTCAGGGTGTAGGTGGGCAGCTTGCAGGCGGCGTAGTTGTCACCCCAGACCTCGGCGGCATCATTGGCGCGCCAAGTGCCGTTCACGCCGGCCACCAGGTTGCCGGCCTTCAGCTCGCCGGTGAAGGACTCGTCCTTCAGGCTGACAAAGCCGGGGTTCTTGGCGATGTCGATGATGGCCTGGGTGACGTCCGCACCGGGGGCCTCATTCCAGTTGCAGAAGTTGGTGACGCCGTCCTCATTCAGGCCCAGCTCCAGACCAGCGCCGGCGTAGAAGCTGTAGAGGTACCAGCCGTTGGCCAGATCCATGGAGACCTTCTTGCCGGCGGCAGCAGCCTTCTCCAGCATGGTGTCGAGGCTCTTGACATCCTCTTCGGTGTAGAAGGAGCTGTCGTAGAACATGAAGTAGCCGTTGTCAGCGGTCAGGGGGTAGGCATACAGCTTGCCGTCGATGGTGGCGGCGTCCACGGACGCGGGAGAGTTGCGGGTCTTGACGTCCTCCAGATTCATCTCGGCAGGAATCTCCTGCAGAGCGCCGGCGGCCACCAGCTGGTTCAGCTGGTCATCCGCGAAGGCGTACACATCGGCAGCGGCCTCGGGGTCGTTCAGAACGGTGTCCTTGCACTCGGACTCGGACTGAACACCAATGTTGATGGTCAGGTTGACCTTATCCTTGTTCTCCTCGATGAACTTGTCAGAGATCTGGCGGAGCAGATCCTGATCTTCCTCGGCGCCCCACATGGTCAGGGTGACGTCCTCAATGGCGCCGGTGGCAGTGCTTTCCGCGGCACCAGACTGAGCAGTGGACTCGGAAGCTGCCACGCTGGCACTTCCACCGCAGGCCGCCAGGCTCAACGCCATAGCGCCGGCGAGGGTCAGAGCAATCGCTTTTTTCATAAGTTGCATCTCCTTCTTTAATTCATGCAGTCCACGGCAGTCCGCCGGACTTTTCGGGCAGGTTCCCTTCACCTGTTGTTCCGAAATAGCATCCCTTGTCCTGCCATATCCTCCATGGCCGATCCCGTTGCGCAGGTTCTATAATTGCGCAACCGGTTGCTTAACAATTCAATTATAGCCCCTTTTCCCCTTGCCGTCAACGCCACAACGTTCCAAATTTATGAATAATTTTTTGTGCATTTTTACCACATTTTACCGAACGTGCGCAAACGGTTTCCTTGTTACAGCGTGGAACGCCGTATCACGAGCTGATACCCCAGTTCCAGACAGTTTTTGACGGATTTTCCGTTGATGGTGTCCAGCAGCATCTGGTAGGCCGTGCGGGCCAGCTTGTCTGCGTCAAACTGCACCGCCGTGATGGAAGGGTCGCTCTCCTCCAGCGCCTCGCTGTCATACATGGAGGCCAGCTGAATGTCCTGCGGCACCCGGATCCCCCGCCCTTTCAGGTATTTCAGCACCGTCAGCGAAAGGCTGTCGTCCATGCAGAGCAGGCAGTCCGGCTCCTTCGTCAGCGCGTCCTCCACCGCCGCCAGCTGGGACGGAACGCTCTCCAGATCCATGTAGACCAGTTCCTTCTGCACCGGGACGCCCTCCTGCGCATGAGCCTCCTCAAAGCCGCGTAAACGGCTGGTATTGACGGTATACCGCTGTGTACCGCCCAACAGCGCAATGCGGCGGCGGCCCATTTTCAGCAGCAGCGCGGTCAGTTCCCGGCAGCCGGACACCTGATCGTTGTCCACCTGCAGGATGCTCTTGTCGGTCAGGTGCCCCATCACCACGAAGGGCACTTCCCTGCTCCGCAGGAGGTCAGTCACCGGGTCTTCCTCCACCGCACTGGTGAGCAGTGCGCCATCCACCTTGCCCTTGTCCAGCAAGCGGCGGAGCGGCGTGGAGCTGCGCCGATCCGCGATGGTCAGCAGCACTTCATATTCCGTCTGGGAGGCCGCCTCGCACACGGCCGTCATGCTTTTGCGCACAAACGGCAGGTCAAAATTGGAGAATTGGCTGGAAATCACAAGCGCAATATTGTAGGTTTTGCTCTGCGCAAGACCTCTTGCCACTGCGTTGGGACGATAGTTGTGCTGCTGGATATACTCCTGCACCTTTTGGCGCGTTTCCTCGCTGACGCGGCCCTTCCCGGATATCGCACGTGATACCGTGGTTTTACTCATTCCAAGAGCCTGGGCCACATCGCTGATCGTGGTCGCTTGCTGAGGCATACCGTTCCTCCTTTTGCGCAACTGGACATATTTTATGCGCAACTGTTGCGCTACTGTACAGTGTACCAGTGTTATTGAAAATTGTCAATTCTTTTTTGGATATTTTGACAATCTTATGAAAATTGAACAAAAAAATTGCACATTCCCTGTCGGGAATGCGCAGAAAAATTTCGTTATTGCGCGGCAGGCAGGCCGTAGGCAGGCTCCGCGGCACGGACGGCACGCCGGATGGCCTCCGCCATGACCTGCGCCCCCAGAGCGCCCACAATGTCCTGATCGGCGGCCAGTTCCCCCAGCGAGACCGCGTAGATGCTGTCACCGTCGGCGGTGGTGTGCACCGGCCGGATGGCGCGGGCGTAACCGTCATGGGCCATTCCCGCGATCTTGCACAGGCTGGATTTGGCAAACTTGGCATTGGTAAACACCACGCCAATGGTAGTGTTGCCCACAAATTTGTTGTCGTGGGGCTCGTAGGCGGAGAAGGCCGCCGCCTCGGAATCCAGAAACGTCTTTCCGTCCCCTGTATGCAGGCCCGCCACCTTTTCACCGCTGCGCCAGTCGTAAATATCTCCCAGCGAGTTCACAGCCACCACGGCGCCGACTTTCAGTTCACCCACCTGCACCGCGTAACTGCCGATGCCGGATTTCATACAGTGTTCCATGCCCATCAGCTTGCCCACGCTGGCGCCGGTGCCCGCGCCGAAGTTGCCGTCCCGATAATTGCCTGCCTCGGCATTTTCACAGGCCCGGTATGCCATGGCGGCATCCGGGCGGGTGTGGACATCCCCTACCGTCAAATCAAACAGGCAGGACTGGCAAACCAGCGGCACCTTGGTGACGCCCACGTCAAAGCCGATGTTCCGTTCCTCCAGATAGCGCATCACGCCGCCGGCGGCATCCAGACCGAAGGCGCTGCCGCCGGAAAGCAGGATCGCATGGATGCCTTGTGCCGCGGCCAGCGGCTTGAGCAGCTCGCTCTCCCGGCTGGCGGGGCCGCCGCCGCGCACATCCAGCCCGGCCGGCGCACCGTTTTCGCCCAGCAAAAACACCGTGCAGCCGGTGGCCGCCTGCGTGTTTTCCGCGCTGCCGATTTTCAGACCTTCAAACTCCCGAATGGATATTTCCTTCATTGTTTTACTCCTTGATCGCGGTCACGCCGCAGAGCTTTTGCGAAACATGACGGTTGAAAAATGCGATGAACGGCCCCAGTCCCAGCGCACAGACCAGCGTACCAAGACCAACGATGCCGCCCAGCAGGAACGCCGCCACGGTACAAAGGGAATCCGTAAGGATGCGGCACCAGAAATATGGGAGCGGGAGCCGGTCCGCCATGATGATGGAAAGCGCGTCATAGGGCGCTATGCCCAGATCCGCCGTCTGATACAGGGAGGCGGACAGGCTGAGCACCAGCACCCCCGCCGCCATCAGCAGCAGCCGCGCCGGAACGCTCTGCGGCACCTGCCAGTGCGCATGGATCAACCCGAGATACAAGGTGGTCAGCGGGCCGACGCCAAACCAGTTGACAAAGGTGCCAAGACCAATGTATTTGCGTCCCAGCAACAGCTCCACAATAAAAACAAGGCTGTTTTCCAGAATGAGCACCACCGAAAAATCCATGCCGATACGGTCGGCGGCGGCCATCACCATCGCGCTGTTGGGGTCATTGCCCATCAGGGAAAGTTTGAACAGCGCCACGCCCATCCCCATGATGAGGATGCCCAACACCATCACCGCCGCACGGCGCATAGGCAGTTTCCTAAAACGCATAGCACACCTTCTTCAGACATTTGTTGCCATTATAGCATGGCGTACGGTGTTTTTCAAGGTATCGGCGCTTATGTTGCAAATCCCGCAAACCGGGTCATGTAAAGTTCGTAGTATTTTCCCTGACGGTCCAGAAGTTCCTTATGGCTGCCCTGTTCCACGATCCGCCCCTGGTCCATCACCCAGTTCATATCTGGTCAGTCCATAATCTTCTACATACATCTTTTCCAGCATTCTGTTCACTCCTTCTATTACAATATATTTGGACAAGGAAGCCGGGCTGCCAGTCCGGCTTCCTT
>CALZZE010000007.1 GCA_945830575.1 uncultured Subdoligranulum sp.
CGGTGGAATCCTCGATGGCGTGGTACTCCATAAAAATAAAGTGCTCGGCGCTGCGCAGGGCGGCCTTCTGGGCCTCCAGCGCCTCGTTGGTGTCGCCGTAAAAGGTCACCTTGGTGTCGTCGTAGACCGGGTATCCGGCGGCGCGCTGTAAGTAGTGGAACTGGTTGGCAAGGCCCGCATCCAGCGCCTCCAGACGGGCGGCGGCCTCGGGGTTTTGCGGCAGGCAGCCCTGCAATTCCTGCCCGATGCGCCCGAATTTGCGCTTCATCACAAAGGTGCTGGACTCCTGCCCGAACAACAGAAACAGGCACAGGCCCGTGATGGGAAAGAGCAGCAGCAGGACAATCCAGGACAGCTTGTAGGCGTTGTTGATTTTATCGCCGCAGATGTGCAGCACCACCAGCAGGCTGAGCAGGCTGGTGATGAGCGAAATGACGCCGTAATACTGATTCAGACGGATAAACAGCCAGACGAGCCATGCCGCCTGCAGCAGCACGCTGACGGCCACCAGAACGCCCCGTCCCACGCTGTTTTTCATGGTCTGACGGCCTTCCTCGGTCTGTGTGTTCAAAAAAACCGCCTCCTTTTTGGAACCATAGTACCACGGAGCGCAGCGTTTGTAAAGGCTTTACTTTGCCCCATGAATATCGTATAATGTATTTGGATTAGTATGCGAAAGGGGGCCTTTGCGGGTGAACATTCTGCTGGTACACTGCCATTACCGGCTGGCGGGCGGCGAGGACGCGGTGTTTGAGGACGAGCGCCGCATGCTGGAGCGCCACGGCCATACCGTGACGGTGCTGGAAAGCACCAACGATGTGTCCGGCGTGTCCAAGGCGCTGCTGCCGCTGGCGGCGCTGTACAACCCGGCGGCGGCTGCGCAGGTGCGGCGGCTCATCCGGGAGCGGGACATCCACCTTGTCCATGTCCACAACACGCTGCTGCGGCTCAGTCCCGCGGTGCTGTGCGCCGCCAAGGCCGCCGGGGTGCCGGTGGTGCAGACGCTGCACAATTTCCGGCTGTTCTGCCCCAACGGGGTGCTGCTGCGGCAGGGCCGCGTGTGCGAGGACTGCCCCCGGCAGGGGGCGGCGTGCGCGGTGCGCCACGCCTGCTACCGGGACAGCCAGCCCCTGAGCGCGCTGGTGGCGGCGGTATACGGCCTGCACCGGGCGGCGGGGACCTTCCGGGGGGTGACCTTGCTCACGCCCACTGAATTTGACCGCCGCAAGCTGGTGGAATTCAACCGGCTGTGCCCCACCTTTGACGAAGACCGCCTGTTTGTGAAGCCCAACCCGGTGACCATTGCCGACCCGGGGGAGGTTCCGGTGAAAAACCAGCTGCTCTACGCCGGGCGGCTGGAGGAGTTGAAGGGCCTGCGCACCGTGCTGGAGGCCTGGAAGCTGCTGGGCGATGACGCGCCCCGGCTGGTGGTGGCGGGCAGCGGCCCGCTGGAGGGCTGGGCCAGAGACAACGCCACCCCGCAGGTGGAGTTTGTGGGACGTCTGACCCGGGCGGGGCTGCACCACGCCATGGCGGAAAGCCAGGCGGTGGTGGCCGCCAGCCTGTGCTACGAGAGCTTTGCGCTGGTGCCCGCCGAGGCCCACGCGCTGGGCGTGCCGGTGCTGGCCAGCGATCTGGGCAACGTGGGGGACGCGGTGACCGAGGGCTTCAACGGGCTGCATTTTGCCCCCGGCGACGCCGCCGCGCTGGCGCAGGCGGTGCGCCGTCTGGACACCGTCCGCTTTGACCGCACCGCCATCCGGGCCGAGGCCGCCATCCGCATCAGCCCGGAGGAAAACTACCAGACCCTCATGCAGATTTACCGCGCCGCCGGCGCGAACCCATAAGGAGGGCAGAACCATGAATCAGCTGTACCGGGCGCTGCACATGCCGCTGCCCCGGCTGGTGAAAAAGCTCACTGGCTGCAAGGAAATCTATACCATCGCGGTACGCCCCCTGCCCACGGCGGAGGGCGCCGCGCCGCTGCCCGCGCTGGGCGACGCGCCCTACACCCCCCTGCCCTACACCCCCGGCGTGTGGTACGCCGACCCGCTGCTGTATCACCGCGGCGGGGAGCGGGTGCTGTTCTGCGAGGCCTTTGACATGGCCGCCCACCGGGGGGATATCGCGGTGTTCCGCTTTGACGAACACGGCCTGCCCACCCAGCCCCAGGTGGTGCTGCAGGAGGACTGTCACCTGTCCTTCCCCATGGTGTTTGACTGGAACGGCGAAATCTGGATGATTCCCGAGACCAGCGAGAACCACACCCTGCGGCTGTACCGGTGCGTGGAATTTCCCGGACAATGGGAATGTGCCGCCCGCTTTGAGGTGGGCATCGAGCTGTGCGACGCCATCCTCACCGAAAAAACCGACGATGCGCTGACCATTCTGTGCAGCGAGACCCGGCCGGAAAACCAGCTGTATGTGCGCTACCGCCGTTACACACTGCGCCGCACCGGCGAGGGCTTTGCGCTGGAGGAGGACGAGGCGTTCAATCTGCGCAACCGGGAGTTCAGCCTGACCAGCCGCAACGCGGGGCCGCTGTTTTTGCTGGACGGCCAGACCATCCACCCCACGCAGGTGAGCACCACGGTGGATTACGGCGTGTATCTGCAATTTTTCGCCCGGCGGGGGGCCAGCGAGGTCCCGCTGTGCGCCGCCACCCCCACCAATGTGACCATCACCGGGCTGGACAGGGCCGACATCATCGGCATCCATACCTACTGCCGGGACGATGCCGTGGAGGTCATTGACGCCCGGTATCTGAAGAAAATCGAGTAAGAGGTTTTTATGCTGACCATCGCCATTCCGCAGCTGTACTGCGGTGCGTCCGGGCAAAAGGGCGCTTACAACCGGCAGGAGGTGGGGCTGGCCCGGGCCTTTGCGGCGCTGGGCTGCCGCGCCGTGGTGCTGTACCCCGACGTGCAGGCCGCCGCGCCCCGGGTGGAGACCCCCGAGCCGGGCATCAAAATCTACTACTGCCCTGCGCGGGCGCTGGGCGTACACGCTTTTTTCAAAAGCTGGCAGGTGCTGCTGGAGGAAAAGGCGGACGCCGTGCATGTGATGGGGGACAACTCGCTGGGCGTGCCGGGGCTGTACCGGTTCTGCTGCGCCCACGGCATCTTCTTTTACAGCCAGCTGGGGGCCATCCGCAGCGCCTCCGACAAGGCGGCGGTGCGGGTGCTGATGGACGCGCTCAGCCTGCCCAACCGGCGCATCTACAAAAAAACGCCCACCTACGCCAAAACCCCCGCCCTTGCACAGGAGCTGCAAGACCTTGGCATCCCCTGCGCCGGGGTGATGCCGGTGGGGCTGGACACCGCCATCATCCCCACCATTCCCGGTTCCCGCCGCGCCACGCGGGCCGCGCTGGGCCTTGACCCGGACGCGCACTATCTGGTGTTCGTGGGGCGGCTGGACGCCTACAAGCGGCCGCTGGATTTGATTCCGCTGCTGGAAAACCTGCCGGAGTGGCGGGCGGTCATCATCGGGCAGGGCGCGCTGGCCGCCGAGCTGGACGCCCGCCTGCCCGCCGGCCGGGTGACCCGCATTCCCCGGCTGGACAACAACGCGGTGCACGCCTACTACCATGCCTGCGATGTGTTCGTCAACCTCAACGACCGGGAAATCTTCGGCATGAGCCTGCTGGAGGCCATGTACGCGGGCTGCCCGCCGGTGGCCCGCCACGCGCCGGGGCCGGACCTCATCATTGAAAACGGGGTGTCCGGGATTCTGTGCGACACGGTGGACCAGCTGGCCGCCGGGGTTCGGCAGGCGGACGAGGCCATGGGCCGGGCGGCGCAAAAACGCATCAACGAGCATTTTTTGTGGCAGAACAGCGCCGAGACCGCGCTGGCCATGCTGGAACAGAAGGGGGTGCATTGCCGTGGACAATGACGGCAAGCTGCTGGAGCTGCTGCGCAACACCTACAAGGGGCTGCGCTTCCGGCTGAAATACCGGGGCATCCGGGTGCTGGACGCGGCGGACGGCAACGCCCTTGCCAAAGACGCGCTGCTGCTGGGCAGGCCGTGGGCTTTCGGGCGGTGCGGCGCCACCGAGATGCGCACCGTGGCGGAGTATCTGGCGGGGGGCGGCTTTACTGAAAAAGCGCGGCAGGACATTCAGAATCTGTCCGGCGTGTTCCCCACCGACGACGACACGCTGACCCGGTTCTGCCGGCTGTATATCGACTGCGTCCACCGCACCGACCTGCTGGCGCTGTGGGACGTGGGCGCGGAGCGGCAGGTCATTGACGGCTGCACCGCCGCCCGGTTCACCCAGCTGCGGGCGCTGGAGCCTTACTACCACGAAAAACCGTGGAGCGCCGCGCTGGCGGGCAAACGGGTGCTGGTGGTGCATCCCTTCAAGCAGACCATTTTGCAGCAGTACGCCCGCCGGGAGCAGCTGTTCCCCGGCACCGACATTCTGCCGGAATTCGCCAGCCTGCGGGTGGTGCAGGCGGTGCAGGGGCTGGCCGGGCAGGACACCGGCTACCCGGACTGGTTCGCCGCGCTGGACGCCATGGAACAGCAGATGGACGCCGAGCCGTATGATGTGGCCATCCTCGGCGCGGGGGCGTACAGCCTGCCGCTGGCGGTGTACGCCAAGGAGACCGGCCACATGGCGGTGCAGATGAGCGGCGCCACCCAGCTTTTGTTTGGCATCAAGGGCAAACGGTGGGACAGCCACCCGGTCATTGGCAGGCTGTACAACGAGGCGTGGGTGCGCCCCGCCGCCGCCGAGCAGCCCCGGCACAAGGAACGGGTGGAGGGAGGAAGCTACTGGTGAACATCCTGATGATCTCCAACCATCTGGGCGTGCAGAGCGGCGTGCAGAGGTATGTGCAGAACCTTCTTTTGAATATGGATACCCGGCGGTATCAGGTAGACCTGTTCGTGGGGCAGTGCCCGCCGGATCAGGCCTCCACCGCCCCGGCGCTGGAGGCGGCCGGGGTGCGTCTTTTCCCGGTGCCTGACCACAAAAAAGACCGCATCATCGCGCTGTATCACCATCTGCGGCAGCACCGGGACTACGACATCATCCACTACCACACCGCCAGCAAGGTGGGCGCGCCGGTGAGCGCCATGATGCGGCTGCTCTGCCCGGGGGCCAAGCTCATCGTCCACAGCCACATCGTCTACCCGCCCATGACGCTGACCTGGCGGCTGGCCCACGGCATCTACCAGCTGTCCGCCCACTATTTTCTGGGCTGCGGCGTGGCGGCGGGGCGGTTCGTGTTTGGCGACCGCATCGACCGGCGCAAAAACTTTGCGGTGGCCTGCAACGCAGTGGACAAGCGCCGCTTTCACCCGGACGCCGCCGCCAGAGCAGACGTCCGCGCCCGGTACGGCCTGTCGGACGCCGACCGGCTGGCGGGCTTTGTGGGGCGGCTGAACCACCAGAAAAACCCGGAATTTCTGTTGGGCGTGTTTGCGGCAATGGCGAAAGCTGACCCCCGCTGGCACCTGATGCTGGTGGGCGGCGGCGAAAAGGAGCCGGTGCTGCGGGAATTGGCCGGGCAGTACGGCGTGGCGGACAGGGTCATTTTTGCGGGGGTGCAGAGCGATGTGCCCGCTTTCATGAACGCCTTTGATGTGTTTTTGCTGCCCAGCAACTTTGAGGGCAGCCCCGTGACGCTGGTGGAGGCGCAGGGCTGCGGGGTGCCGTGTCTGGCCTCCACCAACGTGCCGGATGACGGCTCGGTGACCGAGCTGGTGCATTTTCTGCCGCTGAGCGCCCCCTTTGAGGAGTGGGCCGCCAAGGCGGCGTCCATTGCGGGCAGCGGCCCCCACGCCGACCACTGGCCGGTGCTGGAAGCGGCGGGGTATGAGCTGAAAACCGCCGCCCGCCGTATGGAGACCCTGTATGACAAGCTGGGAGGCGGCGCATGATCTACGCGGAATTGGCCGGCGGGCTGGGCAACCAGATGTTCATTTACGCCTTTGCCCGGGCGCTGGGGCTGCGCTGCGGTGAGTCCGTGACGCTGCTGGACCGGCAGGACTGGCGGGACGGCGCGCCCGCTCACACCGCCTGCGCGCTGGGGGCGCTTGCCCTAAGCCCCGATGTGGCCATCGCGGCGGAGCCGGGCTTTGCCAAGGCGCATCTGCCAGTGCAGAACGCCGCCAAGGCGATGATGATCAAATATGAGCAAAAAAGCGGTATGCTCAGCCGGGACTGGAACGGCTTTGAGCGCCGCGCCGCACCGTTTTTGAACACGCTGGGCCTGCACTTTGCCACCGACGGCTATGTGCCGGTGCGCCGGGGGCCTGCGCGGGATTTTCTGGCATGGGGATATTTTCAGGGCGAGGCGTATTTTGCCGATGCGGCGGACGCTATCCGGCGGGAGCTGCTGCCCCGGTTTTCCCCGCCCTTTGAGACAAAGGGCACGCCGGTGTGCGTGCATCTGCGCCGGGGGGATTACCAGAACCCGGAAAACGCCATCTTACAGGTATGCACCCCCGGCTACTACGCCCGGGCGGTGCGGGCCGTGAAGGAGCGCTGCCCCGACGCGGTGCTGTACGTGTTTTCCGACGATGTGGCGTGGGCGCAGGACAATCTGGACGCCGCCGGGCTGGAAACGGTGTTTCTGCCCCGGGGCGACGCGGCGCAGGACCTTGACCGGATGCGCCGCTGCCGGCATTTCATTTTGAGCAACTCCACCTACAGCTGGTGGGCGCAGTACCTTTGTGACGCGCCGGACAAGCTGGTGCTGGTGCCGGACCGCTGGTACGCCCACACCAAACAGACCGCCCTGTATCAGCAGGGCATGACCAGGATTCCTTGCGGGGGGTGACGGGATGCGCCGGGAGAGCGAACCCTTGTTTTCCATCATTGTGCCGGTGTACAATGTGCAGAAGTATCTGGCGGCCTGCGTGGCCTCGGTGGCAAACCAGCCCGGCGCGCCGGACTGGGAGTGCCTGCTCATCGACGACGGCTCCACCGATGTAAGCGGCCGCATCTGTGACGCGCTGGCCGCCGAGGTGCCCGGCGTGGAGGCATTGCACCGTCCAAACGGCGGGCTTTCGGCGGCGCGCAACACCGGGCTGGACGCGGCCCGGGGGCAGTGGGTGCTGTTTCTGGACAGTGACGACAAAATGGCCCCCGGTCTGTTGGAGGCGCTGCGGGCAGAGACTGCCGCCCACCCGGAGGAGCACTGGCTGGTGGGCCGCTACGTGGAATATTTTGAGGATACCGGCGAGACGCTGGCCCCCACCCATCTGGATTTTGTGCCGGGGCCGTTTGAGAGCGGCGACTATGCCGCCCGGGTGGCGCGGCTGTATGACGCCGCCCACTGGTCGGTGTGGAAATACTGTATCCGGCGGGACTGGCTGAGCGCCAGCGGCGTGCGGTTCTGGGAGGATGTGCGCTGGGCGGAGGACTGGCCCTTTGATTTGGCACTGCTGCGCTGTACCGACCGGCTGTATTTCACCGACACGGTGTTCACCGTCTACCGCAATGCCCGGGCGGGCAGTCTGCTCACCGATGCGGGCAACCTGCCCCGCCGGTTCGGCAGCATCGCCGCGGCGTGGCGGCATCTGGCGGCGCTGGACCCCACCGACGCGGAGTTGGAGGAGATGCGCCACCGCGCCGCCGATGTGCTGTGGCCGCAGGTGCGCACCGCCGCCGTGCGGGACAAAGCCCTCCGCCGGGCCTGCCTGCCGGGGCTGGCCCAGTGCGGGGCGCTGCTGCCCTACGGCCGGGAGGTGCGCACCCGCCGGGACTGGCGGGTCTTCCAATGGCTGACGTCCACCTTCGGGCCGCGCTTTGCCCTGTGGGCGGTCAGCCTGTTCAAACATTAAGGAGAACCCATCTTGCGAACCAGACGAACCTTACTCAATCTTGCCTACGCGCTGCTGTCCAGCGTGGTGGTGCTGGTGCTGGGCCTTGTCACCCGCAAGCTGCTGGTGGTCAACTTCGGGCCTACCGTGTCCGGCGCGGCCTCGGTGGTGGAAAAGCTGTTCACCTTCTTTTCCATCGCGGAGTTCGGCGTCGGCTCGGTCATCAGCTACCGCCTGTATGAGCAGGTGGCCGCCAAAGACACCGAAAAAATCTGCAAGTACATGTCCATGTACAAGTGGAGCTACCGGGCCGTGGGCGTGGTCATCTGCCTGCTGGCGGGGCTGTGCGCCTTCGCCCTGCCGTGGATCATGCCCGGCGAGGATCTGCCCACCGTCTATACCATCTATATTCTGAACGTGGTATCGACACTTTCCAGCTATTTCCTCGTCACCCGGCGGCTCATGTACACCTGCACCCAGCAGGGGTATCTGTGTACCCGCATCGACATGGTCTGCACCATCTTCAACTATCTGGCCCGCATCGCGGTGGCGCTGTGGCTGCCCAACTACGTGCTGTATTTCAGCGTCACCATCGTCACCTCGGTGTCCGCCAACCTCATCATCGCCCGGCGCTACAAAAAGGATTTCCCGGAGCTGCATGAGGTTCCCGTCTCGCTGGCGGATTTCAAAGCGCTGGGCATCTTCCGGGATCTGCGGTATTATCTGGTACACCGACTGTCCAACACCATCTACGGCTCGTCGGACGTCATCGTCACCTCCCGGATGGAAGGCTCGGTGCAGGTGACCAACCTTGGCTCCTACACCACCATTTCCGATAACGTGACCAACATCGGCAACAAGATCATGGACAGCTTTGCCGCCGCCATCGGCAACATTGTCTACGACAAAAACGCCGCCGCCACCGACCATGCCAAAGAGGTGTTCTGGGGCATGGATCTGTTCAGCTATTGCTTCGGCAGCTTTGTGGCCACCGCGTACCTGTGCCTGTTCCAGCCCTTCATGGCCGCGTGGATGGGCGAAAAATACATGCTGTCCATGGGGTTCGTCATCGCCTTCGCCCTCAATGAGTACGTGGGCTGGAACCACCGCATGGTGGGCAGCTACCGGGCCGTGCTGGGCCGGTTCGAGGAGGACCAGTGGTTCATGGTGGCCTCCGCCGTCACCAATCTGGCGCTGAGCTTTGCGCTGGGCGCCGTGTGGGGCGTGCCGGGCATCGTTGCCGCCACGGTGGTCGCCCATAGCATCATGTGGGTGGGCCGGGCCAGAGTGGTCTGCCGCCACTACATGGTGGGCTGCGGGGCGCGGTATCTGCGGGTGCAGCTGGTGCATCTGGCCACGCTGGCGGCGGATATGCTGCTCACCTTCTGGCTGTGCGGCCTGCTGCCCGGCGGCTGGCTGGGCGTGGTGCTGCGGGCGGCGGTGGTCTGCGTGGTGCCCAACGCGGTGAATCTGGCCTGCTATCTCTGGACGCCGGACGCCGCCTATCTGCGCCGCCGCGGCGCCGAGCTGGTGCAAAAACTGAACCAACGGAGGAAACCACAATGACCCGTGTTGCCATGCTGTATCTCTGCACCGGGAAATACCAGGTGTTCTGGCCGGAATTTTACCGCAGCTTTGAGGCGCATTTCCTGCCGGACTGCGAAAAACACTATTTCGTGTTCACCGATGCCGAAAGCCTGCCCTTTGCCGACGCCGCCAACGTGGAAGTCATCGGGCAGGAGGCGCTGCCCTGGCCCTACTCCACCATGAAACGGTTTTCCGTCTTTCTGCGGCGGGAGGAGGTTTTGCGGGGCTTTGATTTCGTGTTTTTCTTCAACGCCAATCTGGTCTGCCAAAAGACCGTGACAGCGGAGGAATTTCTGCCCCGCCCCGCGCAGGGCGAAACGCTGCTGGTGGTGCAGCAGCCGGGCTTCTGGAACAAGCAGCCGCTGTTTTTCTCCTACGACCGCAACCCCCGCTGCACGGCGTACATCCCCTACAACTGCGGCCGGGATTATGTGAGCGGCGGGCTGAACGGCGGCACCGGCGCGGCCTTCATGGACCTGTGCCGGGAGCTGGACGCCCGCACCGAGGCGGACATCGCCACCGGGGTGACCCCTTTGTGGCATGACGAGAGCCAGCTGAACCGCTACATTGCCGAGACCGACCCGGCCCATTACCGTCTGTTACCCCCCGCCTACTGGTACCCGGAGGGCTGGGACATGCCCTTTGAACAGAAAATCCTGGTGCGGGACAAAAACAAGGTGCTGGACATGGCCGCCGTCAAGGGCGCGCGGCGGGAAATGGGCTTTGCGGAGCGGAAATGGGACGCCTTCCGGGAGAAGTATCTGCCCTATCTCTGGCGGGCGCGGGACGCGGCGCTGGGCAAAAAAGTGTTGAAACAAAGGTGATTCTGCGGTACAATACAAGGAGTATGACCGCGAAAGGAGGCCGCCATGGACACAAAAACCGCCCGCCCGCTGTGGCGGCTGTTTCCGCTGGCGCTGGCACTGCTGGCGCTGGGCCGCAGCCTGTTCACCGGGCTGGAAATTGACGAGCAGTACGCGCTGTCTTTAAGCTACCGCCTTCTGCGCGGCGATGCACTGTTTTACTCCATGTGGGAGCCGCACCAGCTTTCCAGCCTGCCGCTGGTGCCGGTGCTGGCGCTGTTCATGGCCGTGACGGGCGGCACCGCCGGCATCCTGCTGTTTGTGCGGGCGGTGACGCTGCTGTGCAAGGCGGGGCTGTCCTTCTTGTTTTACCGGGCCGTCCGTCCCCGTTTGGGGCAGCCGGTGGCCTTCTGGGCGGCGCTGGTACTGCTGGTGTACACCCCCAAATGGTTTCTGGGACCGGATTACATCAGCCAGCAGTTCCACTTTACGGTGGCTGCGTTTTTGTGCCTGTGGCTGTATTACAGCGGCCGCCCGGCGGGCTGGGCGGCACTGGGCGCGGTGTGCGCCTGTTTCAGCTTTCTGGCCTTTCCCCAAAGTATTTTTGCCGCTCCTGTCTATTTTATCGGGATGCTGGTGCTGGACCGCCAGCGGCGCGGCAAGGGTGCGTGGGTGTTTTTGGGCAGCTGTGTGGTCTGCGGGCTGGCCTTTGTGGCCTTTGTGCTGCGGGGGCTGCCCCTCTCCCAGCTTGTCTCCCGCGCTATGATGATTCTGAACGACCCCCAGTACAATTTCACCACCGGGGAGCGTCTGGCCCGGCTGGCGGCGCAGGCGGCGGACGTGGGCAAAATGCTGGCCAAGCCGGCGCTGCTGTCGGCGGTGTTCACGGTGGGGCTTTGCTGGCGCAGCCGCCGCCGGTTTTTTGAGACCTGGCTGCACGGGTTTGCCCTGTGGTCGGTGGTGTATTGTCTGGCCAGCGCGCTGACAGACCGCAGCATGGACATGCGGCAGTATCTGCCGGTGCTGGTGCTGCTGGGCGGCTGGACCTTCCGGGCGGACCGCAGGCAGGAAAACAGCCGCACTCGGGCGCTGCTGTTCTGGCTGGGCTGGCTGCCCGGCGTGGCGGCGTATCTGATGATTCTGCGCTCCACGCTGCTGGGGCTGGCTCCCACCTTTATGTATCTGATGTGGCCCGCGGTGTGCGGCGTGCTGGCCATCTGCCTGCGGGCGGACAGCCCCGAAACCGCGCTGCGCGCCAACAAGCTGTGCCACACACTGCTGGTGCTGGTGTTCCTGTTTGTGGTGGTGTGCCGCGTCTGCCTCATGATGACCACCGGCTGGAAGCCCCACGCCGCGTGGGACACCCCGCTGCGGCAGGTGACCTCCGGCCCGGCGGCGGGCATCTGGATGGACGAGCGGGAGGCCGACCGGCAGGACGCGCTGGCGCTGGCGCTGGAGCCGTTTGCGGGAAAGCAGCTTTTGCAGTCCATCGGGGAGGCGGAGGGCCTTGCCTATCTGATGAATGACGGCACCATGACGGTGGGGCAGGCGTCGGTGATCTCCGGCACCGACAGCGACCCCCGGTTCATCGCCTACTACGAGGAGCTGCCCGAAAAGCTGCCGGATGTGGTGCTGTATGACAAGAACGACAACCGTGATTTAGCGGAATTCCACCGCTGGATCGAGGAAAGCCTGCCCATTGCCCAGCGGTACGATGTGACGGTCGGCACCGCGGAGCTGGAAGTGCTGGTCGTGAATCCATGAAAAGGAGCCGTTTGCATGAAACCTGAAAAACTGCTGGTGTTTATCCCCGCCTACAACTGCGAAAAGCAGGTGCCCCGCGTGCTGGAGCAGCTGCTGGACCCGAAAATCACACCATGGCTGGGGGAGTGCATCGTGGTGAACAACCGCGCCACCGACGGCACCGAGGCCGCTGTGCAGCGCTGGATGGCCGCCCACCCCCAAGTGCCGGTGACGCTGTTGCGCAACGATGAAAACTACGGTCTGGGCGGCAGCCACAAGGTGGCCTTCGGTTACGCCGCCGCCCACGGCTACGCCCATGTGGCGGTGCTGCACGGGGACGACCAGGGGGACATCCGGGATCTTTTGCCCATTCTGGAAAAGGGCGCTTATCTGCGGTACGACTGCTGCCTTGGCTCCCGGTTCATGAAGGGCAGCCGCATCAAGGGGTACAGCATGCTGCGCGTGGTGGGCAACTACGGCTTCAACTGGCTGTTCAGTCTGGTGGCGGGCAAAGCCATCACCGACCTTGGCAGCGGGCTGAACCTGTACGCCGTGGAGCCGCTGAAAACCGAATACTACAAAAAATTCCCCGATACACTGTACTTTAACGACTGCATGATTCTGGCGCTGTGCCATCTGAAACAGAAGGTGCTGTTCTTCCCCATCAGCTGGCGGGAGGAGGATCAGGTGTCCAACAACAAGCTGACCAGCTTTGGCATCAGCCTGCTGAAGCTCTGCGCCGAATATCTGCGCGGCCGCGACGCCTTTGTGGCCAAGGAGTGGCGCGCCAAACCCATTGAGGACTACACCAGCACCGTGGTGGCGTCCAACCTGTAAGGAGGGTCTTTTATGAAGGTTTTAGTGACCGGCGCGGCCGGATTCATCGGCGGGCAGCTGTGGCACCGTCTGTGGCAGCGGGGCGACACCGTTGTGGGAATCGACAATTTTTCCTACGGAAATTTGGACAATCTGCGCTTTGCCGACCATGATTTCGGCGGCGAAGTGGTGAAGATGGACATCCGCGACCGGGAGGCGCTGCCCGCCCTGTTTGAGCGGGAAAAGTTCGATGTGGTGTATAATATTGCAGGCATTGCTCCCCTGCCGGACTGCCAGAGCGACCCGGTGGCCGCCGTGGAGGTGAACACGCTGGGCCTTGTCCATGTGCTGGAGTGCGCCCGCCGCACCGGCGTGCAGCATGTGGTGCAGGCCTCCACCAACGCCATGTATGAAAATGAGACAGAGTTTCCCACCGCGGAGGACAAATTCAACGTTCCCACGCTGATTTATCCCAACACCAAATACTGCGGCGAGCGCTTTTGCCAGTCCTTTGCGGATACCTACGGCATGACCGTCACCTGTCTGCGGTTCGCCAACGTCTACGGCCCCCACATCGACTGCCTGCGCAAGCAGCCCCCCTTTGTGGGCTACATGATCCGGGAGCTGTACTACGGCCGTACGCCGGAGTTCCACTCCGACGGCCACCAGCGCCGGGACTACATCTATGTGGACGACCTCATCGATCTGGCGCTGCGGGTGGTGGAGGTGGGCCATCCCGGCTTTGACGCGGTGAACGTGTCCAGCAACCAGAACTACTCGGTGCGGGAGCTGTACGCCACCGCCTGCCGCCTGATGGGAAAGGACATCGAGGCAAAATACTGCCCCAGCGACCACTACTGGGCCAAGTACCCCGAGCTGTACGGCGGGGCCTACGGCATCAAGCCGGAGATTCTGGACCATGAGGTGAACAAGTATTCCCTGTGCGACAACGCCCACGCCCGCGATGCCTACGGCTGGAGCCCCAAGGTGGACATCGAGACCGGGCTGGGCCGGGTCATCGAGGAAGAATGTAAAATGCTGGCCGCGTTGCAATAAAAGGAGTCTGCCATGTCCAAGCTGCATCTGATTTTGCCCATGGCCGGGCGGGGCAGCCGTTTTTTTGAGAACGGCTTCATCAGCCCCAAGCCGCTGATTGAGATCAACGGCAAGCCCTTTTTCTACTGGGCTGCGCGTTCCATCGAGAAATTTGTGGACTGCGCCGACCTCACCTTCGTGGTGCTGGAGGAGCACATCCGGGACTTTGCCATCGACGCCCGCATCAAAGAATACTGGCCGGAGGCCCGCATCGTGGCGCTGCCCGCCGTCACCGAGGGCGCGGCCATCACGGCACTGCGGGGCTCCGAAAGCCTGCCGGAGGGCGAGCCGCTGCTGTTCAACGACTGCGACCACCTGTTTTACTGCAAGGCCTTCAACGAGTTCTGCGCGGCGGGACAGTTTGCCGGCGGCCCCGCCGGGGCGCTGCTGACCTTTGAGAGCGACTCCCCCGCGTACAGCTACCTGCAATATGACGAAAACGGCAATGTCTGCCACACGGTGGAAAAGCAGGTGGTGAGCCATGACGCCATCTGCGGCGCGTACTATTTCAAGGACAAGGCCACCTACGCCGCCGCGCTGGAGGAATACCTGCATCACTGCGATTACAAGGAGTATTTTGTCTCCGGTGTGTACAACGTGCTGGCCGCCCACGGGCAGCGGGTGGCGGGCTTTGCCTGCGATTTGCACCTGCCCTTCGGCACCCCCGCCGAATACCGCGCCGCCGAACACGCGAAAGGATTTGATTTGCTGCAATGAGCCAGTTCGCTCTTTGGCTGCTCTCGGTCATGCTGGTGTTGGCGGGGCATCTGTTCCGCCTGCTGCGGTGGGAGCAGTTCATCCGCATCTACGAGCGCCCCGCCCGGGGGCAGCTGCTCCGCGGCATGGCCGGCGGCTATGCCGTCAATTTTCTGCTGCCGTTCCACGTGGGCGACCTGTTCCGGGCCGTCTGGGTGGGCCGCCGCATGGAGAGCGGCATCGGCTTTGCGCTGGCCACCGTCATCATGGATCGGTTTCTGGATGTGTGGGTGGTGGCGCTGCTCTACGCGGTGTTCCTGCTCACCGGCGCGCCGGTGCTGTCGGGGGCGGTGTTTTATCTGGCGGCCTCGCTGGCGCTGGTGCTGGCGCTGGCGCTGGTGCTGCTGGACCCGGTGCGGGACCTTTTGAAAAAAATCTGCCTTGCGGTGTGCGGCATCTTCAACGACAGCCTCAAGCTGGACGGCATGGTGTTTTTCTGGAGCCTCATCCACACCTTCAAAGACCTGCGCCGGGTGCGCAAGGGGCGGCTGCTGCTCAATACCCTTGCCATGTGGGCGGCGTACCTTGCCTCCTACTCTGTGTTCGCGCTGGCGCTGGGCAGCTCCACCGTGCAGGTATTCGACCTGCTTTTTGGACGCAGCACCGTCAATATCACCAGTCTTGGCATCACCGACCAGCTGGGCGCGCCCTCGGCGAGGGGCTGGTTTATCGCCTGGTATCTGCTGCCGCTGGCGCTGATGTGGCTGGCCACGCTGCTGCCCGCCGCCTGGCGGGGCGCCATGAACCGGGCCGCCGGGGTGCCCGCCGCCGAGGGCGAGCGTTACCGCAACCTGCTGCCGCAGGTGGACCCGCAGGACCGCTCGGCGTTTCTGAGCCAGTATTTTGGCCTGCAAAACAAGGACTACGTGGACAAGTTCCTTTCCATCAACGAAAATATCACCATTTTGCAGGACTACTCCGCCGGGTCCAACGCCACCACCATGCTGTGCATGGACAAGACCGATACTTTCTACCGCAAATACGCCTTCGGCGCGGACGGGGACAAATTGGCCCAGCAGCTGGACTGGTTACAGGCCCAGCAGGGTCGGCTGCCGCTGTGCCGCATCCTGCGGGCGGAGCAGGAGCCGGGCTGCTGCTGGTATGACATGGCGTACAGTCCGCAGGCGGTTGGTTTTTTCCGGTACCTGCACTCCAACCCCGTGGAAAAAAGCGCCGCGCTGCTGCGGGAGGTGCTGGGCTCCTTGGAGCAAAATCTGTACGCCCCCACCGCCGCGATCCCCAACATGGCGCTGACCCGGGAATACATCACCAAAAAGGTGGACGCCAACCTGCAAAAGCTGCGGGAGGCCCGGGGCATCCGGGAGCTGATGGGCTACGACCGGGTGTGGGTGAACGGCGTCCCCTACCGGAATCTCAACGAGTTGTCGTGGCTTTTTGACCACGACCGGCTGGAGCGGCTCTTTGCGGAGGATCCCATCTGCACCATCCACGGGGATTTGACCATCGAGAACATCATCTGCCGCACCGATTCCGACGGCTGGTATCTCATCGACCCCAACACGGGCAATCTGCACGAAAGTCCCTTTCTGGATTACGGCAAACTGCTGCAAAGCCTGCACGGCAGCTACGAGTTTATGATGATGACCCCCCGTGTGACCGTGACGGAAAACCGCATTGATTTTGCGCTGACCCGGTCGGCGGCCTATGACGGGCTGCTGGCGGCGCTGCGGGAGTATCTGCGGCAGCGGTACACCCCCCGGCAGGTGGAAAGCATCCTGATGCATGAGGTCATCCACTGGCTGCGGCTGATGCCCTACAAGCTGTCCAAAGACAAAAAACGCGCCGCCATGTTCTACGCCGGGCTGGTGATGGTGGCCAACGATGTGGCGAAGGAATTTCCCGGGGAGGGCGTATGCTGATTTGTGTGGATTTAGACGGGACCCTGTTTGATACGGTGGCGGTGAACGCCGCCAGCTACCGGGCCGCCCTCAACGAGGCGGGGTTCACCATCACCGACGACTACTACGCCCAATATTGCGACGGCGGGCACTACAAGACCTTTCTGCCCCCGCTGATGGGCGGCGACCCCGATCCGGCGCTGCTGGAGCAGGTTCATGACCGGAAAAAGGAGCTGTACGGCTCCTGCCTGGCCGCCGCCCGCAAAAACGAGGCGCTGTTCGCCCTGCTGGAGCGGCTGCGCCCCACCTGCGATCTGGCGGTGGTGACCACCGGCAGCCGCCGCAACGTCACGGAAATTCTGGAGGCCTTCGGCTGCCGGGACTGGTTCGGGCTGCTGGTCACCAGCGAGGACGTGACCCGCAACAAGCCCGACCCGGAAGGCTACCGCAAGGCGATGGCGCATTTTGGCGCCGACGCCGCCCACACCATCATCTTTGAGGACAGCCCCACCGGCCTTGCCGCCGCCCGCGCCACAGGCGCGGCCGTTTTCAAAGTGGAAAAGTTTTAACATCTGCGCCGCCGGTTTCCCCCGGCGGCGGTTCCTTTGTCACATCCGCAATAGATTGCACAATTCCGGGCGTTGTATTTTCGGTTCTTTTGTGGTAAAATACCAGTATACCGTTGCGAAGGGAGAACCAATTCGATGCAGGTCGATTTCATTCAGGCAGTGGAAAAGCTGCTCACCGTCCATAACGTCCAACTCACCAGAGTCACGCCGCCCTTCGAGGGGCTGGAGCAGTTTGACTACGGGCTGCGCAAGGCGCTGGACCCGCAGTTTGACTGGCAGGAGTTTGGACAGAACGCGCTGAATTCCCTTCCCCACCACACGCTGGTGCTGCTGGAGGGTGTGTTTGAGCTGCATTTTGCCATGTTCCGCCTGCCGAATGAGGAGGACGTGGCCTACATCGCGGGGCCGTGGATCACCGGGCCGCGCAGCGAAAAGAGCATCGAGTGGAGCACAAAGAACCTGACCGAGGAAGGCAACCGGGCCGTGACGGAATACTACAACGCCGTGCAGCTGCTGCCGGAGGAGGCCATCGGCACCGAGCTGCACGCGCTGCTGGCGCTGGTGTATCCCGCAGACCGGTTTGAGACAGTGGTCAACCATGAATTCATGCCGCTGAATTTCCGCCTTGACCTGCGGGTGTTTTCCGAGCCTGCCTTCTCTCAGGGCATCCCGGCAGCCATGATTGAGCAGCGCTACCAGAGCGAAAACGTCATGCTGGAGGCGGTGGCCCGGGGCGACAGCGCCGCCGCATTTCTGGCCATGCAGAGCAGCGGCCGGTTCCAGCTGGAGGAGCGGTTCAACAACCCCCTGCGCCACCGCAAAAATCTTGCCATTATCTTCAACACGCTGCTGCGCAAAACCATCGAGAAGGCCAGCGTCCACCCGTATTATATCGACCGCATCAGCACCAAGTACGCCCTGCGCATCGAGGCGCTCACCTCCGAGAAGGAGTATCATACCCTTGTGCGGGATATGGTGAAGGAATACTGCATCTACGTGCAGAAATACTCTCTGCGCAACTATTCGCCGCTGGTGCAGAAGGTCATCAACCACATCAATCTGAATCTGGACACGCCGCTCTCGCTGAAATCCATGGCGGCCATGTGCTACATCAGCCCCAGCTACCTGTCCAACATCTTCAAGCAGGAGACCAACCAGACCCTCACCGACTACATCAACACCCAGCGCATCCACCGTGCGGCGGGGCGGCTGGCCCGCTCCGACCTGCCCATCGCCGCCGTGGCGGAGAGCGTGGGCATCTTTGACGTGAACTACTTCACCAAAATGTTCAAAAAGACCATGGGGACCACCCCCACCCAGTACCGCCGGGAGAACAAGGAGCGGTAATTGTCCAGAAAGGAGCCTGCCATGCCCACCACGTCCCTCTCGCCGGAGCAGCTGCGGTATCTGGCGCTGCTGGCGGAAAAATATCCCACCGTGGCCGCCGCCGCCAGCGAGATCATCAAGCTGGAGGCGCTGATGCGCCTGCCCAAGGGCACCGAGCATTTTATGAGCGACCTCCACGGCGAGGACGAGGCCTTCACCCACATCCTCAACAACGCCTCCGGCGTCATCCGGGAAAAGATCGACACCATCTTTGATGACACGGTGTCCGCCCCCGAGCGCGCCGAGCTTGCCACCCTCATCTACTACCCGCTGCAAAAGCTGCCCGAGCTGAAACGCCGTCAGAGTGACCTGCCCGCCTGGTACCGCAAAACGCTGCTGCGGCTCATCGACCTGTGCCGGTTCGTGGCCTCCAAGCACACCCGCGCCCACGTGCGCAGCGTGCTGCCGGAAAACTGCGGCCACATTCTGGACGAGCTGCTCCACGCCCACTTTGAGGACCACGACAAGGACCTCTACTACGGCGAGATCATCGAGAGCATCATCCGCTATGAGCGGGCGGACGCCTACATTGTCCGGTTCTGTCAGGTCATCAAGCGGCTGGCGGTGGACCGGCTGCACATCGTGGGCGACCTGTTCGACCGCGGCCCCCGGCCCGATGTGATTCTGGACCGGCTGATGGAGCACCATGACGTGGACATCCAGTGGGGCAACCATGACGTGGTGTGGATGGGCGCGGCCGCCGGCAGCCCCATCTGCATCGCCACCGTGCTGAAAACCACCCTGTCCTACAACAATGTGGACACGCTGGAGCGGGGCTACGGCATCAATCTGCGGTGTCTGGAGCATCTGGCGGAGGAAAACTACGCCGACAGCGATGTGACCCGCTGGATGCCCCACGCCGGGCCGCGCACCGACACCAACGAGGAAAACCTGCGCCGGGTTGCCAAAATGCACAAGGCCGTCACGGTGCTGATGCTGAAACTGGAGGCGCAGGTCATCGCCCGCAATCCGGATTTCCAGATGCAGGGGCGGGATTACCTGAACCAGATGGACTTCGCGGCGGGCACCGTCACCTGCGGCGGGCGGGTCTATCCGCTGCTGGACGCGGACTTCCCCACCGTGGACCCGGAGCGGCCCTCCAAGCTCACCCGCCGGGAGCAGAACGTGCTGCGGGACCTGGTGCGCTCCTTCATGGAGAGCGAGCGGTTACAGCGCCACGTGCAGTTTTTGTACAGCCACGGCGCGGTGTACAAGATCTGCAACGGCAACCTGCTGTACCACGGCGCGGTGCCCATGACCCCCGACGGCGACTTTGCCGCTGAGACCTTCGAGGGGCAGACCTACGCGGGCAAGGCGCTGTTTGACTACTGCGACCGCCGCGCCCGGCAGGGCTACTTTGCGCCCCGGGACAGCGCCGTGCGCCAGTCCGGGCAGGACTTTTTGTGGTACTTATGGTGCGGGGCGAAATCCCCCATCTTCGGCCGCAGTGCCATGACCACCTTCGAGCGGCTGTACATTGCCGACAAACGCACCCACGCCGAGGCGAAAGACCCCTACTACAGCCTGTACAATGACCCCCGCATCGTGGAAAAAATTCTGCGGGAGTTCGGGCTGGAGGGCGAGGGCTGCCACATCATCAACGGCCATGTGCCGGTGCGGGCCATCGAGGGCGAAAACCCGGTGAAGGGCGGCGGCAGGCTCATCGTCATTGACGGCGGGTTCTGCAACGCCTACCACGAAAAAACCGGCATCGCGGGCTACACGCTGGTGTTCAACTCCCGGGGGCTGGCGCTGCGCACCCACCAGCCCTTCCCCGGCGCGGAAAAGGCCATCCGGCAGGATGACGACATCCATTCCCGTATCGAGTACATTTACAACGCACCCACGCGGATTCTGGTGCGGGACACCGACGAGGGCAGGCGCAAGCAGGTGCTCATTCAGGACCTGTGCCGTCTGGTGCGTGCCTACCAGACCGGTGCTGTCCGGGAGCGGTTCAGCAAATAACAAGGGGCGGGCGTTCTGCGCCCGCCCTCCACTTTCCCCACAGAAAGGGTTTTCCATGAAATTGTTCCATCTGTCCGACCTGCATCTGGGCAAGCGGGTCAACGAATTTTCCATGCTGGAGGATCAGCAGTACATCCTTGCCGAAATTCTGCGCCTGCTGGACGATGTGCGCCCCGATGGCGTGCTCATCGCCGGGGACGTGTACGACAAATCGGTGCCCAGCGCCGAGGCGGTGACGCTGCTGGACGACTTCCTTGTGCAGCTGTCCCGGCGAAAGGTGCCGGTGTTCCTCATTGCGGGCAACCACGACTCCCCCGAGCGGCTGGCCTTCGGCGGGCGGCTGATGGCCCACAGCGGCATCCATCTGGCCCCGGTGTATGACGGCTCGGTGGCGCCCTTCACGCTGGAGGACAGCCACGGCCCGGTGGACATTTATCTTTTGCCGTTCTTAAAACCCGCGCAGGTGCGCCGGTTTTTCCCAGAGCAGGAAATCTCCGGCTACACCGCCGCCCTCGCCGCCGCCATCGGCGCCATGCACCCCGACCCCGCCCGCCGCAGCGTGCTGGTGACCCACCAGTTCGTTACGGGGGCCGCCCGGTGCGATTCCGAGGAGGTGTCGGTGGGCGGCGCGGACAACGTGGACGCTGCCGTGTTCGACCCCTTTGACTATGTGGCGCTGGGGCATCTGCACGGCCCCCAGCAGGCGGGCCGGGAAACGGTGCGCTACTGCGGCACGCCGCTGAAATACTCCTTCTCGGAGGCGGGGCAGCAGAAATCCGTGACGGTGGTGGAGCTGGCCGAAAAGGGACGCGTGACGCTGCGCACCCTGCCGCTGAAACCGCTGCGGGACATGGCCGAGCTGCGGGGCCGCTACGACGAGCTGACCTTCCGGGGCTTTTACGAGGGTGCGCCCTTCCGGGACAGCTACCTGCACATCACCCTCACCGATGAGGAGGACATTCCCGACGCGGTGAGCCGCCTGCGGGTGATGTATCCCTATCTGATGAAGCTGGACTACGACAACAAACGCACCCGCGCCGGGACGGCGGTGCAGGAGGGCGGGGATGCGCGGCAGCGCTCGCCGCTGGAGCTGCTGGAGGAATTTTACAGCCTGCAAAACGGCCAGCCCATGAGCGCCGACCAGCAGGACTTTGCCCGGGCGCTCATTGAAACCATCTGGGAGGGTGAGGAATGAGACCGCTGAAACTGACGCTTTCCGCCTTTGGCCCCTACGCCGGGACGGTCTGCCTTGCCATGGACCGGCTGGGCACCCGGGGGCTGTACCTCATCACGGGGGACACCGGCGCAGGCAAGACCACCATCTTTGACGCCATCACCTACGCCCTGTACGGCGAGGCCAGCGGCGACAACCGGGACGCCTCCATGTTCCGCTCCAAGTACGCGCTGCCGGAGACCCCCACCTTTGTGGAGCTGGAATTTCTTTGCAGCGGCAGGCGCTACACGGTGCGCCGCAGCCCGGAATACCTGCGCCCCGCCCGCCGGGGCGGCGGCACCACGGTGCAGAAGGCCGAGGCGGAGCTGCATCTGCCCGGGCGGGTGGTGACCAAGCCCCGGGAAGTGACCGCCGAGATCGTCTCCATCATCGGGCTGAATCGGAGCCAGTTCTCCCAGATCGCCATGATCGCGCAGGGGGATTTTCTCAAGCTGCTGCTGGCGGACACCAAAAGCCGGCAGGAGATTTTTCGGGAAATCTTCAAGACCCGGTATTATATGGTGCTGCAGGAGCGGCTGAAAGGGGAATCCGGCCGGTTGCAGCGCAGCTGTGAGGCGGAGCAGGCCAGCGCGCAGCAGTACATTGGCGGCGTGCAGGGGGACGACCCCCGCCTGACGCTGGCCAAACAGGGGGCGCTGCCCTTTGGCGAAACGCTGGAGCTGGTGGAGCAGCTCATTGCCGCCGACGAGCAGGCCGAGACGGACAGCCAGCAGGCGATGGCGGCGCTGGAAGGCCAGCTGGACGAGGTGACGGCGCTGCTGGGCAAGGCGGAGGAGCTGGAAAAGACCCGCGCCCGGCTGGCGCAGGCCCGCCAGCAGCGGGAGGCGCTGGGTGCCAAGGTCGTGGCGGACCGGGCGGCGCTGGAGGTACGGCTGGCCGACGCGCCCAAACGGCAGGCGTTGGAGGAGCAGCTGCACGCATGGCAGGCGGAGTTTCCCCGCTACGCGGAGCTGCGCCAGCGGCAGGACACCCTGACGGCGCTGGAAAAGCAGCGGGTGCAGACCGCCGCCGGCCTTGCCGCCGGGGAGCAGCAGCGCGCCGCCAAACAGGCCGCGCTGGAGGACTGGCGGCGGGAGGCCTCCGCACTGGCCGGTGCGGAGGGCGAAAAAGAACGTCTGCGCGCCGAAACCGTCCGCGCCGAGAGCCGCCGTCAGGCGCTGCTGGCCTTGCAGGAGGACGCGGCGCAGTGGGAGCGGCTGGGCCGCGCCTTGCAGGAGGGGCAGGCCCAATGCGCGGCACTGGCCCGCCAGCAGGAAACGCTGGAGGAAACTCTGCGCGGCGAGACCGCCGCCTTGCAGACCCTCCGGGCGCAGTGGAACGCCGAGGAGGGGCTGGAGGCCCGGCGGGAACAGCTGCGCGGCCAGCTGCGGCAGACCCGTGCCGATGACGCGGCGCTGGCCGACCTGCAAACCCAGCTGGCGCAGTGCGAAAAGGCGCGGCGCGCCGCCGACACGGCGCTGGCGGCGTACCGGAGCGCCATGCAGCGGGGCACCCGGCTGGGGGAGGACTTCCGGCAGAAGAATCAGGCATTTTTGGACGAGCAGGCGGGGATTCTGGCGCAGACCCTGCAGGAGGGCGCGCCCTGCCCGGTGTGCGGCGCGGTGCATCACCCCGCCCCGGCGCAGATGTCCCGCACCGCCCCCACCGAGGCGGAACTGAACGCCGCCCGGGAGGCGCTGGAGGACGCCCGCCGTCAGGCCATGGAAAAAAGCCTTGCGGCGGGGCGGGCCAGATCCGCCTTTGAGGAGCGGCAGCGCCAGCTGCTGGAGGGCATGGCCCCCTACGCGGCCGACCCATCCCCCGACACCGCCGCCGAACAGCTGGCCCGGTGCCGGGAGGACACCACCGGGACGCTGGCGAAGCTGGACGCGGCGCTGGCGAAGCTGGACGAACGCATTGCCCGGCGGGAGGCGCTGGGAAAGACCATTCAGGAGCGGGAAGCTGCCCTTGAAGCCCGGCAGCAGCAGCGGGAGGCGCTGGCCGGGCAAAGCAGCAAGGCGCTGGCGGCGCAGAGCGGGCTGCGGGGCCAGCGGGAAACGCTGCATGCGGGCCTTGTGCGCCAGATGGCGGATACTCTGCCGGGCCGCGAGCTGACAGAGCTGGCCGGTGCGCTGGCCGACGTGCAGGCCGCGCTGGACACGCTGGCACAGCAGCGCACACAGGCGGAGCAGCGGCTGCGCCGGGGGCAGGAGTTGGCCATTCTGGTGCCCCGGCAGGAGCAGGCGGTGCAGGCGCTGGACGCCCGGCTGGCCGCCGACCGGGAACAGCTGGCGGGGCTGAACAGCCGCCGGGCCGAGCTGTCTTCCCAGCTGGACGCGCTGCAAGCGGGGCTGCAATTTCCCGATGCGGCGGCCTCCCAGGCCGCCCAGCAGCAGGCCCGGCAGGCCATGGAGCAGCTGGACGCGGCCCGTAAGGCCGCCGAGGATGCCTGCCACGCCAGCAGCGCCGAGCTGCTGGGCATCGACACCGCCATCCAGCAGCTGACCGCCCTGCTGGCGCAGAGCGAGGAAATCGACGCCGCCGCCCAGCAGGCCCGCCGGGAAAGCCTGCTGGCGCAGAAGGCGCAGGCCGCCGGGGCGCTGCAAACGCTGCGCACCCGGCTGACCACCAACCGCACCGCGCTGGACAACATCCGGCAGCGGACGGCCAGCCTGCAAACGCTGGAGCAGCGGTACGCGTGGGTGCGGGCGCTTTCCAACACCGCCAACGGCAACCTGCCCGGCAAGGAGAAAATTGCGCTGGAAACCTACGTGCAGATGACCTTTTTTGACCGCATCCTGCGGCGGGCCAATCTGCGGCTGCTGGTGATGTCCGGCGGGCAGTACGAGCTGAAACGCCGCCGCACCGCCGAAAACAACCGCAGCCAGAGCGGTCTGGAACTGGACGTGGTGGACCACTACAACGGCTCGGAGCGCAGCGTGCGGTCGCTGTCCGGCGGCGAATCCTTCAAGGCGTCGCTGTCGCTGGCGCTGGGGCTGTCCGACGAGGTGCAGTCCGCGGCGGGCGGCATCCGGCTGGACACCATGTTCGTGGACGAGGGGTTCGGCTCACTGGACGAGGAATCCTTACAGCAGGCGCTGCGGGCGCTCACCGGCCTGACCGAGGGCAGCCGGCTGGTGGGCATCATCTCCCATGTTTCGGAGCTGAAGGAGCGTATCGACAAGCAGATCATCGTCACCAAGGACCGCACCGGCGGCAGCCGGGCACAGATCGTGGGCGGCGGGGAATAACCAAGGGGAGCGAACGCTCCCCTCAGTTTGTCAAAGAACCCTTTTTCTGGTTTGCGATGAATATAATAATCGGTTTGTAGGGGCGGGACATGTCCCGCCCGTGGTGCGTTGCCAAGCCAAAAACATCGTTGTAAGGCCACCTTTTGCGGGCGAGGCATGCCTCGCCCCTACGAATGATGGCAAGCTTTCTCGTTGTGATTGGACTTTTTTGACAAGCTGAGGGGAGCAAACGCTCCCCTTTTTCATTTTAATGCAATCTTAACGCGGCGAAAAATGTCTTAACGCCGTTCTCATTTTCTTTATGCTACAATAAAGCCACCAACAACAAGGAGGCTGCGGCGAATGGCACGGTGGAAACAGGGCCACATCACCCCTGCACAGGTCATCATGGCGGGGTTCGGGGCCATCATTCTGGCGGGCACGCTGCTGCTCTGCCTGCCCTTTGCCACCGCCAGCGGCCGCAGCGCCGGGCTGGAGACCGCCCTGTTCACCGCCACCTCCGCCACCTGCGTCACCGGGCTGATTTTGCAGGATACCGCCACCTTCTGGTCCCCCTTCGGGCAGGCGGTGATTTTACTGCTCATCCAGATCGGCGGGCTGGGGGTGGTCACCATGGCGCTGGCGCTGTCCATTCTGACGGGCCGTAAAATCGGGCTGCGGCAGCGGTGGGTCATGCAGGAATCCATCTCCGCGCCGCAGGTGGGCGGCATCGTGCGGCAGACCCGGTTCATCCTGCGCGCCGCCGCCTGTGTGGAGGGCGCGGGCGCGCTGCTGCTCTGCCTGTATTTTATCCCCCGGCTGGGATTTTTGCGGGGGCTCTGGTACGCGCTGTTCCACTCGGTATCCGCCTTCTGCAACGCCGGGTTCGATCTGATGGGCGCCGTCACCGGGCCGTTCACCTCCATGACGGCGGGCGTGGCGGACGGGTACCTGAACGTGGTGCTCTGCCTGCTCATCGTGCTGGGCGGTCTTGGGTTTCTGGTCTGGCGGGACCTGCTGGACTGCAGGGGCGATTTCCGCCGCCTGCGCCTGCACGCCAAGCTGGTGCTGTGCGTCACCGGGGCGCTGCTGCTCTTTGGCTTTGTGTTTTTCTATTTTTATGAGTTCCGCTGCCGCCAGTGGCGGGAAATGGACGGTGCCACGCGGTTCTGGGCGGCGGTGTTCCAGTCGGTCACGCCGCGCACCGCCGGGTTCAATACGGTGGATCAGGCCGCGCTCAGCGAGCCGGGCCAGCTGGTGACGCTGCTGCTCATGCTCACCGGCGGCTCCCCCGGCTCCACGGCGGGCGGCATGAAAACCACCACGCTGGCGGTGCTGCTGCTGGGCACCTGGGCGGTGTTCCACCACCAGGAAAGCCCGGAATGCTTTGGCCGCCGCCTGCCCGGCGAGGTGCTGCGCAGTGCGCTGGCCCTGCTGATGCTGTATCTGCTGCTGGTGTTTGCCGGCGGCACCGCCATCTGCATGCTGGAGGGCGTGCCGCTGATGCCCGCGCTGTTTGAGGCCGCCTCCGCCATCGGCACGGTGGGGCTGAGTCAGGGATTGACGCCGCTGCTCGGCACGCCCTCCCGGCTGATTCTGATTTTTCTGATGTATCTGGGCCGCGTGGGCGGCCTGACCATGATGTACGCCATGAGCGCCGGGCGGCCGGGACATTTTCGGCTGCCGCAGGAGCGGGTCACGGTGGGATAAGGAGTGTTGTATGAAATCGGTACTGTTGATCGGCCTTGGCCGTTTTGGACGTCACATGGCGCAAAAGCTGCACGAAATGCACCATGAGGTGCTGGGCGTGGACCGGGACGAGCAAAAGCTGGACGACGCCCTGCCCTACCTGACGGGGGGCAAGATCGGGGACGCCACGGTGCCCCAGTTCGTGGACGAGCTGGGGGTGCGCAACTTCGATTTGTGCGTGGTGGCCATCGGGGACGATTTCCAAAGCTCGCTGGAGACCACCAACCTGCTGAAGGAAAAGGGCGCGCCCTTTGTGCTGGCCCGGGCCACCCGGGACGTTCACGCCAAGTTTCTTTTGCACAACGGCGCGGACGATGTGGTGTACACCGAAAAGCAGATGGCCATCTGGGCCGCGGTGCGCTACACCGCCGACCATGTGTTTGACTATCTGGAGCTGACGCCCCAGTATTCCATCTACGAGGTGGAGCTTCCCCGGGAATGGGTGGGCCGCACCCCGGCGCAGCTGGACATCCGCCGCAAGCACCGCATCAACGTGCTGGCCACCAAGCGGGGCAGCGCGCTGGACCCGCTGCCCGGCCCGGACCATGTGTTCCAGAGTGACGAGCGCATTTTGATTTTGAGCAGCAACGAGGACGCTGCCAAGTTTTTGAAATACTGACCCGGAGGGGCCAAAGGGAGGGCCGGACATGGAAATGGTGCTGGTATGCGTGCTGCTGGCGGTGGGCGTGCTGGGCTATTGGGTCATGGACGGGCTGGACCGGTTTTTCCACAGCCCCCAATGGCACCCTGATGAATGGGAACCCCCGGAGGACGACGAACCGTAAACAGCACAAGCCCCCCGCGCCGTACGGCGCGGGGGCGCTGTGATTATTTCCCGGCAAGGAGGATTTCCAGAACCGCCTTTTCCACGTGGAGGCGGTTTTCCGCCTCATCAAAAATCTCATCGGCGTGGGCCTCCAGCACCTCGTCGGTGATCTCCTCGCCCCGGCGGGCGGGCAGCGGATGCTGCACAAGGCAGCCCGGCGCGGTGAGCGCCATGCGGGCTGCGTCCACCGTGAAGCCGGCAAAATCCCGGCGGCGGCGCTCGGTCTCCCGCTCCATGCCCATGCTCACCCACACATCGGTGAACAGCACCTGCGCGCCGCGGGCGGCCTCTTCCGGGTCCTGCACCAGCCGGAACCGGTCACCGTACCGCCGCGCCAGCAGCAGCACATCCGCCGCCGGGCGATAACCGCGGGGGCAGGCCGCCGTCAGGCGCATCCCCGCCGTGAGGCAGCCCACAATCAGGGAGTTGGCCATGTTGTAGCCGTCCCCGATAAAGCCCGCCTGCACGCCGTCCAGACTGCCAAGGCGCTCCCGCACCGTCATCAGGTCGGCCAGCACCTGCAGGGGGTGGGCGTAGTCCGTCATGCCGGAGATCACCGGCACGCCGCTGTACCGGGCCAGCGTTTCCAGATCGCCCTGCTTGTAGGTGCGGCAGACGATGGCGTCATAGTACCGCCCCAGCACCCGGGCGGTGTCCTTGATGGGCTCACCCCGGGCGGTTTGCAGCTCGGCGGCGCTCAGATAGGTGCCCAGGCCCCCCAGCTGGTGGATGCCCACCTCCAGACTGGTGCGGGTGCGGGTGGAGTTTTTGGCAAACAGCAGCGCCACCGCTTTGCCCTCCAGCAGCTTGGGGTCGCGGCCTTCTTTGTGCAGGCGCTTGGCCTCGTCCGCCACGTCCAGCACGTGGAGCAGCTCTTCTTTTGTCAGGTCGGAGAGTTTCAACAGGTGTTTCATAGCTCAGTCCTTTTCCAGAACGTCCTTGAGAATTGCCAGCGCGGCGTTCACATCTGCCTCGCTTAAAATCAGCGGCGGCAGCAGCCGCAGCCGGGTCTTGGCGGTGAGCACCAGCAGCCCCGCCTTCTCGCAGGCGGCGCGGACTTCCGCGGCCTTGCGGGTGTCATCCAGCTGGATGCCCACCATCAGGCCCAGACCGCTCACGGCGGTGACATGGGGCAGCGCCGCCAGTCCCCTGCGCAGCTGGGCGGCGCGGGCGTTCACGTTGTCCATAAAGGCGTCGTCCATGGTCTCCAGCACCGCCAGCGCACCGGCGCAGCACACCGGGTTGCCGCCAAAGGTGGAGCCGTGGCTGCCCGGGCCCATGCCCGCCGCCACTGCCTCAGTCATGAGTACCGCGCCGATGGGCAGGCCGCCGCCAAGGCCCTTGGCCAGCGTGACGATGTCGGGTTTTAAGCCGTAATGCTGGCAGGCCAGAAAGGTGCCGGTGCGGCCCACGCCGGTCTGCACCTCGTCCACCACCAGCAGGATGTCGCGGGCCTTGCAGTAGTCCGCCACGGCGTGGACATAGTCCGCGTCCTGTGCCACCACACCGCCCTCGCCCTGCACCAGCTCCATCACGACGGCGCACAGCGTGCCGTCATCGGCGGCGGTGAGGGCGTCAAAATCCCCGGCGGGCAGATAGACGAAGTTTTCCGGGAACGGCCCGAAATCCTTGTGGAACACCTCCTGCCCGGTGGCCGCCAGCGTGGCCAGCGTGCGCCCGTGGAAGGAGTTCACCAGCGTGGCCACCTTGCTGCGGCCCTCGCCGTAGCGGTCCACGCTGTATTTGCGGGCGGCCTTGATGGCGCCCTCGTTGGCCTCGGCGCCGGAATTGCCGAAAAACACCTTGTCCATGCCGGTGCGCTTGCACAGCTTTTTGGCCAGCTTGGCGTCCGGCGCGGTGACGTACAGGTTGCTGATGTGCTGCAGGGCGCCCGCCTGCGCGGCCACCGCCGCTGTCCAGGCCGGATGGCAGAACCCCAGCGAGTTGACCCCGATGCCGGAGGTGAAGTCCAGATACGCCTTTCCCTCCGCGTCATAAGCGGTCATTCCCTCGCCCCGCACCAGCGCCAGCGGGCTGCGGGCGTAGGTGTGCAGGATGTATTTTTCGTCCCGTTTGATGAGTTTTTCACTATTCATGGTGCACCTCCCTTAACGGTTGCCCCGGCGGTAGAACAGCGTGCCGGAGCCGCGGTCGGAGAACATTTCCAGCAGGATGGAGTGAGGCACCCGGCCGTCGATGATGACCGCCTCATGCACGCCCTCGTAGATGGCATCCGCCATGCCCTCGATCTTGGGCAGCATGCCGCCCGCAATGACGCCCGCCGCCTTGTAGCCGTCGATCTCGGAGACCTCCACCTCGGAAATCAGCGTGGACTCGTCATTTCTGTCGTACAGCAGACCCACGATGTCGGTCATGGAGACCAGCTTTTCGGCGTGCAGCGCAATGGCGATGGCCGCCGCGGCGGTGTCGGCGTTGATGTTGTAGGGGATGCCGTTGTCGTCCATGCCCACCGTGGCAATGACCGGGATGAAGCTGTCCGCCAGCAGATGCTCGATGAGGGTGGTATCCACCCGCTCAATTTCGCCCACAAAACCAAGGTCCATGTCGGTCTTGCGGTTGCAGGTGATCATGTGGCCGTCCATGCCGCAAAGCCCCACGCCGCGGCCCTTGAGCAGCGCCACCAGATCCTTGTTCACCTGCCCGGCCAGCACCTGCTGCACAATGCCCATGGTCTCGGCGTCGGTGTAGCGCAGGCCGCCCACGAACTTGGATTCCTTGCCGACTTTATTCAGCATCTGGTTGATGGCAGGCCCGCCGCCGTGTACCAACACCACCCGCACGCCCAGCAGCGTGAGGGTGACAAGGTCGTTCATGACGGCCAGCTTCAGCTCGTCATTCACCATGGCGTTGCCGCCGTACTTGATGACCAGCGTTTTGCCGTGGTATTTCTGGATATACGGCGTGGCCTCGGAAAAAAGCAGCGCCATTTCCTGATTTTTCATTGGTATTCCCCCATCAGGTACGATAGTCCCCGTTGATTTTCACGTAATCGTAGGTCAGGTCGCAGCCCCAGGCCTTGCCGTCCGCCTCGCCGTCCCCCATGTCCACCTTCACAAGGATGTCGTGCTCCGCCAGAATGTTAGCGGCCTCCTCCTCGCTGAAGGGGTGGTAGGCGGCGTTCTCGCAGACGTGGACCTCCCCCGCCGCGCTGGCGATGCGCACCGCCACATGGTCGATGGAGAAATCCCCCGGCGTGTAGCCGATGGCGCAGAGGATGCGGCCCCAGTTGGCATCACGGCCGAACACCGCCGCCTTGAACAGGTTGGAGCAGACCACGCTTTTGGCGATGGCACGTGCGATTTCGTGGCTGGGCGCGTGGGTCACCTCGCAGGTGATGAGGTGGGTGGCGCCTTCGCCGTCGCTGGCGTGGAGGGCGCACATGTGCCCCGCCACCGCGTACAGCGCAGCCAGAAACGCCTCGTAGTCGGGGCCTTCCTCCGTCACAGGCTCGTTGCCGGCAAGGCCGGAGGCCAGCAGCAGCAGCGTATCGTTGGTGGAGGTGTCCAGATCCACGCTCATCTGGTTGTAGGTGGTGGGCACCACAGTGCGCAGCGCCTTTTGCAGCAGCGCCGGGCTGACGGCGGCGTCGGTGGTGTAGAACGCCAGCATGGTGGCCATGTTGGGGGCGATCATGCCGCTGCCCTTGCCGATGGCACCCATGCGGCAGGTTTTGCCGCCGAGGGTGAACTCGATGGCGTACTCTTTTTCGTAGGTGTCGGTGGTCATGATGGCCTTGGCCGCCTGATTGCTGCCGTGGGCGGTGGCCTCCAGCTGGGCGGCCGCCTCGGGGATGCCCTTCTCGAAGGGGTCGATGACCATCGGCTGGCCGATGACGCCGGTGGAGGCGGGCAGCACATCCGCCGCGTCGATACCCAGCGCTTTGGCAGTCAGTTCACAGCACTGGGTCGCCAGCGCCACGCCGTTGGCGGCGCAGGTGTTGGCGTTGCCGCTGTTCACCACGATGGCCTGCGCGTAGCCGTCCGCCAGATGCGCCCGGTCCACCTTGATGGGCGCGCCGTACACCTTGTTGGTGGTGAACACGCCCGCGGCGGCGCAGCGGACCTCCGCCTTGATGATGGCAAGGTCCAGCTTGCCGGGGTTGTGCCGGATGCCCGCGTGGACGCCCGACGCCGAAAATCCCTTGGGCGCGCACACGCCGCCGGGAACTACCTTAAACTCACTCATTTCCCATTCCCCTTTTCCACTCTTACAGCGCCAGTCCCTCGCACTCGTCAAGGCCCAGCATCACGTTCATGCACTGCACCGCTGCACCGCTGCTGCCCTTGCCCAGATTGTCCAGCAGGCTGATGAGCAGCATCCGCTGCCCGTCCGGGCTGACGGTGGGATAAATTTCCAGCGTGTCCTTCCCGGCAAGGGTGTTGGCGGGCAGGAAATCCGGCGCGGTGTTCAAGGGATGCACCGTGATGAGCGGTTCGTCCCTGTAATAGTCCGCCAGCGCGGCGGCCAGTTCCTCGGCGGTGCGGCCCACCTGCGCCAGATGCAGCGGCACCGTCACCTCCATGCCGGCGTAGTAGTCGTCCACCACGGGGCAGAACAGCGGCGGGCAGGAAAGCCCGCACACCGCCTGCATTTCCGGCAGGTGCTTGTGGTGCAGCGTCAGGCCGTAGGGGCGGGGGCTGTCCAGCGCGCCGCTGCGGTCGCGGGCGGTGTACTGGGCGATGCCCGCCTTGCCCGCCCCGGAATAGCCCGACAGGCCGTACACCGTCATGGGCAGGTCGGCGGGCAGAAGGCCCTGCTGCACCAGCGGGGCCACCGCCATGATGAACCCGGTGGCGTAGCAGCCCGGCACCGCCACGCGGGCGGCAGTGCGCAGCTTTTCCCGGGTGCCGTGCAGCTCCGGCATGCCGTACACCCAGCCGGGGGCGGTGCGGTGGGCGGTGGAGGTGTCCAGCACCCGCACATGCTCGTTGATGAGCGGCAGGATTTCCCTTGCCGCCGCGTCCGGCAGGCACAAAAACGACAAGTCGCTGCCGTTGATGGCCGCCGCGCGGGCGGCGGGGTCCTTGCGGTCGGCCTCGCTGAGGGTCACCAGCGTGAACTCCGGCCGCACCGCCAGCCGTTCCCGGATGCGCAGCCCGGTGGTGCCGGAGGAACCGTCAATAAAAATTTTGTATGCCATGGTATCACCCAATTTTTTCGCGTACTTCCGCGATTTGTGCCAGCACGCTCTCTTTGCAGGGGCCGCCGTAACTTGTGCGGCCCTCGCAGCAGGCGGTCAGGTCGATGGCCGCAAACACATCCTGCTCAAAAAGGTCGCTGTACTGTTTGAATTCCGCCAGTGTCAGCTCCTCCAGCGTCTTGTCCGCCGCGATGCAGGCCGCCACCATGGTGCCGGTGCATTTGTAGGCGTCCCGGAAGGGCATGCCCTTTTTGGTGAGGTAATCGGCACAGTCGGTGGCGTTGATGAAGCCCTTGGCCGCCGCCCGGCGCATGTTGGCGGGCAGCGGGGTCATGGTGGCCAGCATCGGCGTGATGGTCTTTAAGCAGAGCGCCAGCGTGTCCACCGCGTCAAAGATGGCCTCCTTATCCTCCTGCATATCCTTGTCATAGGCCAGCGGCAGTCCCTTCATCATGACCAGCAGCGTGTTCAGATCGCCGTAGACCCGGCCGGTCTTGCCGCGAATGAGTTCCGTCACATCGGGGTTTTTCTTCTGCGGCATGATGGAGGAGCCGGTGGTGAAAGCGTCGTCCAGTTCAATGAATTTGAACTCCCAGCTGCACCACAGGATGACCTCCTCCGACAGGCGGGACAGGTGCATCATGCAGGTGGCCATGGCGGCGCACAGCTCGATGCAGAAATCCCGGTCGGAAACGCCGTCAATGGAGTTGCGGCAGGGGGCGGCAAAGCCCAGCTGCTCGGCGGTGTAGAACCGGTCCAGCGGGTAGGTGGTGCCTGCCAGAGCACCGGAACCGAGGGGGCACTCGGCGTCCATGCGGGCGGCGGCATCCTGCAAACGGCCCAGATCCCGCAGCAGCATGCTGGCGTAGGCCATCAGCTGGTGGCCGAAGGTCACCGGCTGGGCGCGCTGCAAATGGGTGTAGCCCGGCATGACGTACCCGGCAGATTCCTGCGCTTTATCGCACAAAACGCCGATAAGCTCCTTCACCTGCGCCTGCAAGTCCGCGCAGGCCCCCCGCAGATACAGCCGGATGTCCAGCGCCACCTGGTCGTTGCGGCTGCGGCCGGTGTGCAGACGCTTACCCGCGTTGCCCACCCGTGCGGTGAGGGTCTGTTCCACGAAGGTGTGTACATCCTCGGCGGCGGGGTCGATGTCCAGCGCACCGCTGTGTAAATCCTCCAAAATGGAGCGCAGACCTTTGTGGATATCCTCCAAATCCGCCCCGGAAATGATGCCCTGCCTGGCCAGCATGGCGGAATGTACCAGACTACCTTGGATGTCCTCCTCGATCATCCGGGCGTCAAACCGGATGGAGGAGTTGAAGTCATTGACGCGGCTGTCCACCGCCTTGGACGCCCGGCCCTGCCAGAGTTGCGGCATAGTATCCTCCTGATAAAACCAAAGTACGCCGGAGCGGGGTTGCCCCCGCCTCGGCGGTGTATGTGTTTCCCGTGAAATTACTTGGGCCACTTCTTGGCCAGCTTGGCGCGCTCGGCGATGGGCAGGCCGAACAGGTTGATGAAGCCCGCGGAATCGCTCTGGTCGTAGTCGTTGTCCTCGCCAAAGCTGGCGGTCTGCTCGTCATACAGCGTGTAGGGGCTGGTGACGCCGGCGTTGATGAGGTTGCCCTTGTACAGCTTGAGCTTGACATCGCCGGTGACGGTGGCCTGCAGGCTGTCGGTGAAGGCGCAGATAGCCTCCCGCAGCGGGGTGTACCACTGGCCGTTGTAGACGATGTCCGCCATCTTCTGGGCCACGATCTCCTTGAAGTGGAAGGCTTCCTTGTCCAGCGTGATGGTCTCCAGCACCTTGTGGGCGTGGTACAGGATGGTGCCGCCGGGGGTCTCGTAGACGCCACGGCTCTTCATGCCCACCAGCCGGTTTTCCACAATGTCCAAAAGGCCGATGCCGTTGGCGCCGCCCACCTTGTTCAGGTACTCGATGAGGGAAACGCCGTCCATCTCCTCGCCGTTGACGGCGGTGGGGATGCCCTTCTCAAAGTGGATGGTCAGGTAGGTGGGGGTGTCGGGCGCCTGCTCGGGGGAAACGCCCAGCTCCAAAAAGCCTTCCTTGTTGTACTGCGGCTCCTGAGAGGGCAGCTCCAGATCGAGGCCCTCATGGGACAGGTGCCACAGGTTCTTGTCCTTGGAATAGTTGGTCTCCCGGCTGATGCGCAGCGGGATGTTGTGAGCCTCGGCGTAGTCGATCTCCTCGTCACGGCTCTTGATGCTCCACTCCCGCCAGGGGGCGATGATGGCCATGTCGGGGGCCAGCGCCTTGAGGGTCAGCTCAAACCGCACCTGATCGTTGCCCTTGCCGGTGCAGCCGTGGCAGATGGCGTCGGCACCCTCCTTGATGGCAATTTCCGCCAGACCCTTGGCAATGCAGGGCCGCGCGTGGGAGGTGCCCAGCAGGTAGTCCTCATACTTGGCGTCCGCCTTCAGGCAGGGCCAGATGAAGTCCTCCACATACTCCTTCTTCAGATCCAGCACATACAGCTTGGACGCGCCGGTCTTGATGGCCTTCTCCTCCAGACCGTCCAGCTCGGTGCCCTGCCCCACGTCGCCGGAAACGGCGATGACCTCGCAGTTGTTGTAGTTCTCTTTCAGCCAGGGAATGATGATGGAGGTGTCCAGCCCGCCGGAGTAGGCCAGCACCACCTTTTTGATCTGATCCTTGCTCTTTTTCATGGTTCTATTCCTCATTTCTCACGAAGTTGAATATTTATTCATCTGTGAGTATTATTATACACGATTTCCGCGCCATTTCAAGACGGGATATTGCACAGGAAACCGCCAACAATTCCCAGCTTTTTAGACATTTTTGGCAATGCGGTGTTTTGACGAGCCTTTTTCTATGTATTTTTATTCATCTTTTCTGCATAAATGAATAAGTCCGTGACAAATCGGGAAAAAATTGGCGAAACCTCTTGCACATTTCCTTATTTTATATTACACTAAAGAAGTCGATTCTGATTCAATCGACTAAAGCGAATGGAATTGAGAGGGGAAACCAACATGAAAAAACTGCTTTGCACCGTTCTGGCGCTGGGTATGGCCATGAGCATGGCCGCCTGTGGCGCCGCTCCCGCCGCCTCCAGCGCGGCCGCGTCCAGTGAGGCCGCCTCCAGCGAGGCTCCCTCCAGCGAAGCCACCGAGGCCGCCGCGGAGGACAGCGATCTGGAGTACATCCTCGGCAATGGCAAGATGGTCATCGGCTACACCGTGTATGAGCCGATGAACTACACCAACGAAAATGGCGAGTTCGTGGGCTTTGACACCGACCTGGCCAAGGCCGTCTGCGCCGAGCTGGGCGTGGAGCCGGAGTTTGTGGAGATCAACTGGGACACCAAGGAGACCGAGCTGGCCGCCAAGAGCATCGACTGCATCTGGAACGGCCTGACCCTGACCCCTGAGCGTGAGGCCAACATGGCCTGCACCGACCCCTACGTGAAGAACGCGCAGGTGGTCGTGATGAAGAAGGACGCCGGTTACACCGGCACCGCCGACCTGGTGGGCAAGACGCTGGTGGCCGAGGCCGGTTCCGCCGGTGAGGAGACCATCACCGGGGACGAGAACCTGTCCCAGGGCGAGCTGGTCACCAAGACCGTCCAGACCGACTGCCTGATGGAAGTGGCCGCCGGCACCGCCGACGCCGCTGTGCTGGACCTGACGCTGGCCTCCGCCATGATCGGCGAGGGCACCGACTACGAGGGTCTGGAGATCGTGGACGAGCTGAATGTGGAGGAGTACGGCGTGGCGTTCCGCAAAGGCTCCGACGTGGCCGCCGCTGTCAATGACATCTTTGCCAAGCTGTCCGCGGACGGCACCATGCAGGCGCTGGCCGATGTGTACGGCCTGACGCTGGCGGAGTAAGCACCCATGCCCCCGGCCCGCCGGGGGCATTCTTTGATGTGAAAAGGAATCGTTTATGAGCACCGAATTCAGTGTTATCATCGGCCGGCTGGTGAGCGCGTTTACGCTGAACTGCGAACTGTTCTGCCTGACGCTGCTCTTCGCGCTGCCGCTGGGGCTGGTCATCGCCTTCGGCAGCATGAGCCGTTTTGCCCCGCTGCGCGCCGCCGTCAAGACCTTTGTGTGGGTCATCCGCGGCACCCCGCTGATGCTGCAGGTCATCGTCATCTTCCTCGGCCCCGGCCTGCTGGGGTTCCAGTCGCCCTGGCCCTCCAACAGCAGCGGCCGCATGATGGCGGCGGTGGCGGCCTTCGTCATCAACTACGCCTGCTATTTTTCCGAGATTTACCGCGGCGGCATCGAGGCGGTGCCCAAGGGCCAGACCGAGGCCGGGCAGGTGCTGGGCATGACCCGCAGCCAGATCTTCTTCAAGGTCACGCTGTTACAGGTCATCAAGCGCATCCTGCCCCCCATGGGCAACGAGATCATCACGCTGGTGAAGGACACCTCGCTGGCCAACGTCATCTCCAACAAGGAGATCATCATGATGGCGAAGGAATACAGCGCCAAGGGCCTCATCTGGCCGCTGTTCTCCACGGCCATCTTCTTCCTGATTTTTGTGGGCGCGCTGACGCTGCTGTTCGGCTGGCTGGAAAAGCGGCTGGACTATTTCCGTTAAAGGAGGGGCACCATGGCATTACTGGAAGTGAGCGGCATCAGCAAACGCTTTGACAGCACCGAGGTGCTCAAGGATATTTCGCTGGAGCTGGAAAAGGGCGAGGCCATCGCCATCATCGGGTCCTCCGGCAGCGGAAAAACCACGCTGCTGCGCTGTCTGAATTTTCTGGAGACCGCCGACACCGGCTGCATCAAGGTGGGCGGCGAGACGCTGTGGGACGCCAAGCTCCCCCACACCCAGAGCGAGAGTGAGATCCGCAAAAAGCGGCTGCATTTCGGGCTGGTGTTCCAGAACTTCAACCTGTTCCCCCAATACACCGCGCTGCAGAATGTGATGCTGGCGGGCGAGCTGCTGGCGAAGGAGCAGCCCGGCTACAAGGCCAACAAAAAGCGCATCCACGCCGAATTGGAGCAGCAGGCCCGCGACCTGCTGGCCCAGATGGGTCTGAGCGACCGGGCAGACCATTATCCGCACCAGCTGTCCGGCGGACAGCAGCAGCGGGTGGCCATCGCCCGTGCGCTGGCGCTGCACCCGGACATTCTGTGCTTTGACGAGCCCACCAGCGCCCTTGACCCGGAGCTGACCGGCGAGGTGCTGCGGGTGCTGCGGGAACTGGCGGCCAACAACACCACCATGATCATTGTGACCCACGAAATGAGCTTTGCCCGTGATGTGGCGGACCGCATCCTGTTCATGGACGGCGGCGTGGTGGTGGAGCAAGGCCCCGCCAAGGAGGTCATCGACCACCCGAAGGAGGAGCGCACCCGGCAGTTTCTGGCCCATTATGGGAATTGACGGATATCGGATTCACGCAAAAGCCCCCGGTCTTGCGACCGGGGGTTTTTGCTGTATGAAGGGAGGACGGGAATAGTTTGTTAAGGGCCGCGCATCAATCCTTCTTGATCTTGATGAGCGCGTCGTTGATCTGCTGCTTCATCTCGGCGGTGACGTTCTTGCCGGCCATCTTCATCAGGTCGGTCAAACGCATCATGTTGTAGAAACCGGACATGGGATTGTCCTCGGTCTGCTTCTTGGCATCCATCATGCCGAAGGCGCTGCCGCCAAGGATCTTGCCCATGGCGTCCTTCAGAACGGCGGCGGTCTCGCTGTTGGCCATCAGCGTGCCCACCTTGTCCTTGATGGAGTAGTACCCGGCGGGGAACTTCATGGCCTTGCGGGCGGCCACGGCGGCGGGGTCGTCAAACCAGTTGGCGCCCTGGTTGCCTTCCGGCACATCGTAGGCAAAGTTGTGCTCCGCCACGGGGCGCACCGTGATGGTGTTGCCCTCCACCTCGCCGTGTTTGGCGGTGACGGTGTTGTCGCCTTCCTTCAGCGCGACATTCTTGAACACCACCGCGTGATCCTCGGCCTTCTTGGCGCCGATGCACTCGCCGTTGACGTACAGCGTCACCTCATCGCAGTTGGTGTAGACGGTGATGTCCCGCTCGTCAGGGGCGCGGTCCACAAACCGCTCGCCGCAGACATGGATCATCGGCTTGTCGGTCCAGTAGGCCTGATAGATATAGAATGCGTCCTTCTTGGTCTTGCGGTCGTAGGTGACAAGACCCTTGTTGTTGCGGCCCCGCACGCCGCCCTCGTCACGGGCGTCCGCGGCGAAGTCAAACATGTTCCACACATGGGTGCTCCACAGGTAGGGACGGGTGGCGAAGGTCTTGAGCATCTCGTGATGGTAGTGGCTGGCGTATTCCTCGGTGTAGTCGTGGTTGTCCGGGAAGGCGGTGTGCCACTTGAGGATGTTCTCGGCGCCGTACTCCGACACGCCCAGGCAGCGGTCGGGGTTCAGCTCATGGAACTTGTCGAACCAGGGGCCGTTGTCCTCCACATCGCCCACGTACCAGCCGAAGTAATGGTTGTAGCTCTGCACATCGGTGATGTAGGTGTGCTCGGAGTTCATGGGAACCATGGACACCTGTGCCATGGTGGTCAGGCGGGAGGGATCCAGCTTCTTGCACAGGGCGTGCAGCTCGGTGAGGTTCTGGTACAGGCCCTCGGTCTCACCGGCGATGGTGATCTCGTTGGAGATGCCCCAGAAGAAGATGGCGGGATGGTTGTAGTTCTGGGCAACCAGCTCGGTCATTTGGGAGATGGTGTTGTCGTGGGCTTCCTTGGTGGGGATGAACTGGCTGATGAAGGGAATCTCCGCCCACAGGGCAAAGCCGGTATGGTCGCACAGGTCGTAGAAATACTGGTCATGCTGGTAGTGGGCCAGACGGATGGTGTTGGCGCCGATCTCCTTGATGAGGGCGATGTCCTGCTCGTGGTCGGCCTTGGAGATGGCCCAGCCCTTGTCCTGACGATCCTGATGGCGGGAAACGCCGTGCAGCGGCACATTTTTGCCGTTGAGCCAGAAGCCGGTGTTGGGGTCCACATGGAAGGAACGGTAGCCGATGGTGACGGTCACGGTATCCACGGGGGCAACCTCCAGCACATCGATGCCGGCGCACAGGCTGGCCTCCACGGTGTAGCAGTAGGGGTCCGCCATGCCGTTCCACAGGTGGGGGTTCTTCACATCCAGCTTGATGACGGTGTGCGCCTCGGCCTTGGCCTTGCCGGTGGCCACCACCTTGCCCTCGGCGTCCTTCACATCCACCGTCACGGTGTGGCCGTCGGCGTTCACCGGGAACAGGTCGATGCGGGTCTTGCCGTTGGAGCGGGGCGTGACGAACACACCGGCGGTGCCGTCCTTGAGCAGCGTGAAGTGGGCAGGCTCCACCTCGATGAAGTTGACGTCACGGTACAGACCGCCGTAGAAGGTGAAATCGGCGTTCTGGGGGTAGATGTCGCTCTTGGCGTTGGTCACCACCACGGTGAGCACGTTGCCCTCCGGCTTCATGGCCTCGGTGAGGTCGAACCGGAAGGTGGAAAAGCCGCCCTTGTGGGTGCCCAGCTCGCGGCCGTTGCAGTACACGGTGGCCACGTGGTTGGCGCCCTGGAACTCGATGTACTGGCGCTTGCCCTTGGTGGGGGCGGGCAGCTCGATCTGGTAGGTGCCGATGCCGCGCCAGTAATCGTTGCCGCCGTCCTGGCCGTCCAGCGCGTTCCAGGTATGGGGCAGCGCCACGGGCGCGAGGGATTCGCCCTGCTTGGCAAACAGGGCCTTGGTTAACAGTGTGACAGTGCGCATAATTTACTCCTTTCCTTCCGTACAGCGAAGGGTCTCCTTGTCTGATAGTATACCGCAGCGGGGCGGCTGACAATAAGAACAAAATTGCGGATTTTTAGTAAAATTTTATGGTGAAATTAAGAAAGAACGCGCAGCGCCGGGGGCGCTGCGCGGCAGTTTGTCGAAAAACCAGCATGCGCACTTGTAGGGGGCGGCGTCCTCGACGCCCCGCTGGGCGTTGTCATACAATAAATATCGTTGTAAGGCAACCTTTTGCGGGCGGGACTGCAGGGCACCCTTACGGGCTGTCCCGCCCCTACGGATGATGACAAGGTTTCTCGTTGTGATTGGACTTTTTTGACAGTCTGACGCGCAGCGCCGGGGGGGCGCTGCGCGGTTTTCTGTGTAATTCTACATGCGGCTGTGCAAAATGGTGCGCCAGTCCAGATCGCCGTGTTCCAGACCGTGGACCAGCACCTCGGCGGTGGCGATGTTGGTGGCAATGGGGATGTTGTGCACATCGCAGATGCGCAAAAGGCCCATATCGTTGGGTTCGTTGGAGCTGGACAGGATGGGGTCGCGGAAAAAGAGCAGCAGATCCACCTCGTCACAGGCGATGCGGGAGGAGAGCTGTTGGCTGCCTCCAAGGCGGCCGGGCAGGAACTGTTCCACATTCAGCTGGGCGCGGTCACTCACCAGACGGCCGGTGCTGCCGGTGGCGATGAGGCGGTGTTCGCTCAAAACACGGCGGTAGGCTGTGCAAAATTGCGCCAACAGTTCTTTTTTGGAATCATGCGCGGTCAATGCGATGGTCATGCTGGGTCCCGCCTTTCCTATCGATTTTATGGCGTCGGGGACGCCGCCTGGTTCTATTGTATTCCTCACCACAGCGTTAATGGCACGCGATTGCCGCAAAGACGTTTGGCCAGCGCCCGGCCCGCCGCGGCGGCGGCGCAGTCCCGGGGCAGCGCGACGCCCGCCATGGCGGCCTGCTGCAGTTCCCGGCTTTCCGGGATGACCCCGATGAGCTGTGCGCCCACCGTGTCGATACATTCATCCAAATCCGCCACCGGGGCGTTTTTGCCAAAGCTATGCTTCTGCACCCGGTTCATCACCAGCCGCACCCGGCTCTGGGGGCGGCGGCCAGCCAGCAGGCGGTCCGCCACAATGCGCCCGTCCCGCAGCGCCACTGGGTCCGGCGTGAGCACCAGCAGCGCCCGATCGGCCACCTGCGCGGCGGCGGCAAAGGGCGCGCCCATCCCGGCGGCGGTGTCCAGCAGCACAAAGTCATAGAAGGGCCGCACGGCGGCAGCAAGCCTTTGCAGCGGCGCGGGGGCCACCTCGCCGCCCTCATAGGGCGCACTGATGACAGACAGCCCGGGGTACAGCGGGCTGTCCACAATGGCCTTGCGGCCCTCGCAGCGGCCGCAGAGCACATCCTCAATATCATACACTGTTTTGCCGTACACACCGGCAATGATGTCCACGCTACGCAGGCCGGAGTCCAGCTCGATGAGCAGCACCCGCTTGCCCTGTGCAGCCAGCGACGCCCCGGTGAGCACAGACACCGTGCTTTTGCCGGTGCCGCCCTTGCCGGAGCAGAGCATCAGAATTTCAGCTGCCATTTTAACCTACCATAATCGTATTTTATCACAGGAAACCCGGCGCGGCAACTGTGAGAATTGTAGAATTTTCATCGGATTTTTTGACGTTTTACCGATACATCACGCCCCTGCCAGCGGCGCGAGCAGTACGCCTGCCAAATACAAAAGGTAGAATCCCAGACACGCCGCGCCCTGCCGCCGGTACAGCCGTTTTGTGAGCAGCGGCGGCAGCAACAGCACCGCGCCCAGCGCCAGCGTGACGGGCAGGTCGTACATGCGGAACTGCGCGCCCAGCGGCAGACGGCGGCGGTACATGAGGCTGGACAGCGGCAGCGCCAGCGTAAGGCTGACGATGGCGCTGTTGAGCATCTGCATGGGCAGCGACTGGGGCGGATAGGTGCGGCAGCGCTCCGAGAAGCGTTTCCACACCGAGCCGAAGGGGTGATGCAGCACCTCGGCCAGCAGCGGCAGGCAGAACCCGAAGCTGATGAGGGTGGCCGCCCACAGCGCCTGGATGGTGCCGGTGAGGCTGGCCATGGTGGCCGCGCTGTACAGCAGCATTTCCGCGCCGGTGCAAAGCACCGTCAGGCCCGCCACCACGCCGAACAGGTTTTTCAGGCTGTTGCCGATGCTCATGACCGGGAACGCCATGGTGTGGGCGGTGTAGCCCTCCACCTGGTCCCGGCGCACCGGCCTGTCCCCCACCGTCATCATGTCCAGCGTTGGCTCAAACAGGAACCGATGCTGGCAGGCAATGCTTTCCAGCACGAACACCGCGAACAGCAGCATGAGCAGCCCGATGCCGGTGTAGCTCAGGCGGCCCTCCCGCACCGTGAGCACCACCACCAGCGCGGCGGCCAGCAGCAGCAAACATTTGCGGCAGTATTCGCCCCGTTCCACCACCACGCTGCGGCGCAAAAGGCACAGCGCCAGCACCAGACCCACGTCGGTGACGGCCCCGGCCAGCGCCACGCCCACCGCCAGCGCGGTCAGCTCCGACCCGGCGGCCAGAAAGGCGAACACCAGCTGGGGCAGCGCCAGACACACCGGGGCCACCATGCCGCCCACCACCCACATGGGCAGGCCGCACAGCGCGCAGCACCAGACGGTGCAGCGCGCAGAAAGCCGGCTGCCAACGGCAGCCAGCACCATGCCCAGCGCGTAAATTGTGAGGGTGAATACAATGTCCATGTTCAAAAATGTCCCTGTGCCGCCGGCACAGGGACCCTCTTTTAATAAGCGATGCCCCAGACCACCATTTTGCTGGCGGGCTTGCCGCACACCGGGCAGACGTCCGCGATGTGCTCCTGCTCATAGGGCATGCAGCGGCTGGACAGGCCAGCCTGCTCCTTCATGGCCTCCTCACAGGCCAGCTCGCCGCACCACATGGTCTTGACAAAGCCGGTATTCTTGGAAACGATGTCCTTCACCTCGTCCATGGTGGCGGCGCTCCAGGTGCGGGCCTCCCGGTTGGCGAGGGCGCGGTCGTACAGATCCTGACCCAGCGCCGCAAGCTGCTGGGGGATCAGCTCGGCCAGCGCGTCCAGAGAGACGAACTGCTTTTCCCGGGTGTCCCGGCGCACCAGCACGCACTGGTTCTTTTCCAGATCGCGGGGGCCGACTTCGATGCGCAGCGGCACACCCTTCATCTCCCACTGGGCAAACTTCCAGCCGGGCTGCTTGTCGGAATCGTCCAGCTTGACGCGGGCGACCTTGCCAAGATTTTCCGCCAGCTCGCGGCATTTTTCCAGCACGCCGGGCTTGTGGGCGGCCACCGGCACGATGACCACCTGAATGGGCGCGATGGCGGGGGGCAGAATCAGGCCGTCGTCATCGCCGTGGGCCATGATGATGGCGCCGATCATGCGGGTGGAGGTGCCCCAGCTGGTCTGGAAGGGGTATTGCAGGGTGTTGTCCCGGCCGGTGAAGGTCACATCATAGGCGCGGGAGAACTTGTCCCCGAAATAGTGGCTGGTGCCGCTCTGCAGCGCCTTGCCGTCCTTCATCATGGCCTCGATGGTGTAGGTGGCCTCGGCGCCGGCAAACTTTTCCTTGTCGGTCTTGCGGCCCTTAATGACGGGGATGTTCAGTTCCTTCTCAAAGAAATCCGCGTAGCAGTCCAGCTGCTGGGCGGTCTCGGCCTGGGCCTCCTCGGCGGTCTCGTGGATGGTGTGGCCCTCCTGCCACCAGAATTCCCGGCTGCGCAGGAAGGGACGGGTGGTCTTTTCCCACCGCACCACGCTGCACCACTGGTTGTATTTCATGGGCAGCTCACGATAGCTGTGCAGCACCCGGCTCCAGTGGTCGCAGAACATGGTCTCGCTGGTGGGACGGATGGCCATGCGCTCCTCCAGCGCCTCGCTGCCGCCGGCGGTGACCCACGCCACCTCGGGGGCAAAGCCGTTGACCAGTTCGCCCTCCTTTTTCAGCAGGCTCTCCGGGATGAGCAGCGGCATGGCCACGTTCTCGTGGCCGGTGGCCTTGAACCGGGCGTCCATCAGCCGCTGGATGTTCTCCCAGATGGCCTGCCCGTAGGGGCGCAGAATGATAAAGCCCTTGACGCTGGAGTATTCCACCAGCTCGGCCTTGGTGCAGATGTCGGTGTACCACTGCGCAAAATCCACTTCCTGCGCGGTGATGGCCTCCACCATTTTTTTCTTGTCGTTTGCCATGATTCTCCTCTTCCGCCTCTTACAGCCGCTCCTCCACGTAGGCGACCACATCGCCCACCGTGTGGAAGGTCTCAATATCCTCATCGGGAATTTCCACGCCGAATTCATCGGACAGCGTGGTGATCATATCGATGACATCCAGACTGTCGGCGTCAAAATCATTGATGATGTCGCTTTCGGGAGTGATTTTTTCCGGCTCCACATCCAGCTGGTCGGCCAGATAATCCCGGATGCGTTCAAAAACTTCGGAATCCATAGTCCAATCTCCTTTATATACAGATGCTACCTTAATTATATATCGTATTCAGCGAAACTTGTCAAGTACCGATGTGCTTTTTTTGTACAATACGGCCAAAGATGGTTGTGATTCGCGCCGGAAACGGATATAATAAAGTTGATAGGGCAACAACGCATAATTCTGCGTGCCGATACGGCGAGCGAGGTGCGCCAGATGTGACCCAAAAAGCGCAGAGAATACTTTGTGTATTCTCGAGCATTTTTGGGCCGCAGATGGTGTGCCGCAGCCGTCGGAGCGGTGCGCAAGGTGTTAACCGTGAATTGTGCGGTGTTGCCCAAGGAGGGGAGGCTTTATGAAACTGCAATTTACCAAAATGCACGGCTGCGGCAATGATTACATGTATCTGGACTGCCGGCAGACCGGCCTGCCGGAGGAAATTTCCGCGTGGAGCGTGCGGTTTTCCCGGCGGCATTTCTCGGTGGGGGCGGACGGCATCATCTGCATCTGCCCGCCGCTGCTGGCGGACGGGGACGCCACCATGCGGATGTTCAACGCGGACGGCTCCGAGGGCAAAATGTGCGGCAACGGGGTGCGCTGCGTGGCGCAGTACCTGTACACCCACGGGGTGCAGAAAGACGTGATTGAAATTGACACCATGGCGGCGGGACGCAAGACGCTGCGGCGCATGGGGGACGGCATCTGGCAGGCGGACATGGGGCGGTTTTCCGCCATGGCGGGCGATTTGCCCGCCGTGGGCCTTGGCGGCGGGCCGCTGGTCCACGCGCCGCTGACGGTGGCGGGCGAGACCTACGATGTGGCCTGTGTCAGCATGGGCAACCCCCATTGCGTGGTGCAGTGGCAGGGTGAGCCGCCCACCGGCGCAGCGCTGGCGGCCATCGGCCCGGCGTTTGAGCGGCATCCGGCGTTCCCGGAAGGCACCAACACGGAGTTTGTGCAGGTGCTGGACGCCACCCATCTGGTGATGCGGGTGTGGGAGCGGGGCAGCGGCGAGACCTGGGCCTGCGGCACCGGGGCCTGCGCCTCGGCGGCGGCGATGGTGCTGCGGGGCATCTGTCCCCGGAATGTCCCCATTGAGGTGTCGCTTTTGGGCGGCGTGCTGGCCATCACGGTGGACGACGGGGACAACGTGCGGATGACCGGCCCCGCCGAGACCGCCTTTGAGGGCGTTGTGGAAGCGTGAAAAAATTCCCCGGCGCAGAAATGCGCCGGGGGGATTTTTTCTATGTTCTGGCCGGGCGGGCCTTGTTGGTTGGCCGCCCCGCGGCCGGGCATCTGCCCTCGCATGGCCGGGAGGCGATAGGTTTGTCTGTTCCGATTGGTTTTGACTTCCCTTACAGCATACCGGAACATTGTGTCCGCCCGGTGAAGTGGTTTTGAACGATTTGTAAACCTCTTCCAAACAAATTGTTACCGCAGCCGCTTGTCGCACCGGACGGCCAGACGGGTGCCCACGCTCTGCATCACCTGCACCAGCACCACCAGCAGGGCGGTGGCGAAGTATTCCAGAATCCAGTTGAAGCGGTAGTAGCCGTAGTTGATGGCCACCTTGCCTAAGCCCCCGCCGCCAATGATGCCCGCCATGGCGCCGTAGCCCAGAATGGTGGTGGCGGCGATGGTGATGTTGGACACAAGGCTGGGCAGGCTTTCGGGGATCATGACCTTGGTGATGATCTGGAACGGCGTGGCGCCCATGCTCTGGGCGGCCTCGATGACGCCGCCGTCCACCTCACGCAGGCTGGTCTCGATCAAACGCGCCACAAAGGGGAAGGACGCGATGACCAGCGGCACGATGGCCGCCTTGGTGCCGATGGAGGTGCCCACGATGAGCCGGGACAGCGGAATGACCATGATCATTAAAATAAGGAAGGGAATGGAGCGAAGCAGGTTGATGAACCCGTTGAGAAGCGTCATGACCCACTTGGGCAGCGGGAGCACGCCGCCCTTCTCCCCTGCCACCAGCAGCACGCCCAGCGGCAGGCCGATGACCAGCGCCAGCGCGGTGGACAGCACGGTGGAATAGATGGTGTCCCATGTTTCCATGGGGATGGTGGGCAGCACCTCCAGAAAGGTCTGCCAGTATTTTCCCGCAAAAAACTCGCTCATGCTTCCACCTCCTCATAGCTGATGCCGGGGTACTCGGCAATGTAGGCCAGCGCACGGCGGGCGCCGTCCGCATCCTCCGGCAGAGCCAGCAGCATACTGCCCAGCGTCTGGCCGTGGACCTGCCGGGTGTCGGCGGCTAAGATGGACACCATGGCCTGACATTCCAACGCCAGCGAGGCCACCAGCGGTTTGTCGGTGGTGGCGGAGCCGTTGAAGGCCACCCGCACACAGCGCCGCCCCGGAATGGCCCCGCCGTGGGGCGCACCGGAGGGGAACACCAGCCGTTTGGCTGCATCGGATTTGGGATGGCTGAAAATCTCCGCCACGGGGCCTTCCTCCACGACCTTGCCGCCGTCCAGAATGGCCACGTTGTTGCAGATCTCCTCCACCACGCTCATCTGGTGGGTGATGACCACCACCGTGATGCCCAGTTCCCGGTTGATTTTCTGAATGAGCTGCAAAATGGCGTGGGTGGTGTTGGGGTCCAGCGCACTGGTGGCCTCGTCACACAGCAGCACCTTGGGGTCGGTGGCCAGGGCGCGGGCGATGGCGATGCGCTGCTTCTGTCCGCCGGACAGCTGGGCCGGGTAGGCGTTGGCCTTGTCGGGCAAACCCACCAGTTCCAGCAGTTCCTTGGCGCGCTGTTCCGCCTGCGCCTTGGGCGTGCCGGAAAGCTCCATGGGAAAGCAGATGTTTTTCAGACAGGTGCGCTGCATGAGCAGGTTGAACTGCTGGAAGATCATGGTGATCTCCCGCCGCTCGGCACGCAGCTGGGCGGGGGTCAGCGATTCCATGGCCTTGCCGCCCACGGTGACGGAGCCCTCCTCCGGGCGCTCCAGCATGTTGATGCAGCGCACCAGCGTGGATTTGCCCGCGCCGGACATGCCGATGATGCCGTAAATGTCCCCGTCCCGGATGGTGAGGTTGATGTCCTGCAACGCCACGACGGTGCCGTTTTTGCCCTCGAAGCGTTTGGTCAGGTGTCGGATTTCAATCATGGGAGCCTCCCGGATTCATAAAATGAGGGGAACGCCTGTGCGGCGCTCCCCTTTATTGTAGCGTATTTTTTAGAAAATAGCAACCACCGCGCCGGAGTAAGTTTCGTCGATGAAGTTCTTGACCTGCTCGCTCTGCAGGGCAGCCAGCAAAGCCTGAATGGCGGGGTTGTCCTCGTTGCCTTCCTTGACCACCAGAATGTTGGCGAAGGTCTGGGCGGCCTCAGAGGAGGCGTCCTCCACGGCCAGCGCATCGGTGGCGGCGTTCAGGCCTGCCTCGGCGGCGTAGTTGCCGTTGATGACCGCGAAGTCCACATCAGCCAGCGTGCGGGGCAGCTGCGCGGCCTCCATCTCCACGATGTCCACGTTGTGGGGGTTCTCGGCGATGTCGTTCTTGGTGGCGGTCAGGCCGGCGCCCTCCTTCAGGGTGATGATGCCCTGGGCGGCCAGCAGCTGCAAAGCGCGGGCCTCGTTGGTGGTGTCGTTGGGAACGGCGATCTTTGCGCCGTCAGCCAGCTCGTCCAGCGTGGCGGTCTTGCCCGCGAACAGGCCGAACGGCTCGTAGTGGATGGCGCCCACGCTCACCAGATGGGTGCCGTTCTCCTCGTTGAAGGAATCCAGATAGGGGGTGTGCTGGAAGTAGTTGGCGTCCACCTCACCGCTCTCGGTGACCATGTTGGGCTGGACGTAATCGGTGTACTCGATAATTTCCAGCGTGATGCCCTGCTCGGCCAGAATGTCCTTGGCGACGCCGAGAATTTCGGCATGGGGCACCGGGGAGGCGGCCACCTTGAGGGTGGTGCCGGCCAGGTCGTTGGTCTCGGCGGCGGCTTCGCTGGAAACAGCCTCAGAGGAGGCGGCTTCGGAGGAGGCAGCGGCGGAGGAGGAGGCGGTGGAGCCGCAGGCGGCCAGGCTCAGGGCCAGCGCACCCGCGAGGACGGCGGAAATCAGCTTTTTCATGGTTCATTCTCCTTTTGTTTCAAAATGTTCTTTCCCAGAATTCGCGGACCGCGGCAGTGGGGGGCCTTTTTCGGGGCAGCGGGCTTGCAGGCAGCTGCCCCTCCAAAGAAAAAAGCAGGATGCCGACGGCATCCTGCTTTCGGTTTCTCGGTTACGCCTCAGACGCGCAAGGAGAAACAGGCACAGAATGCCACAGCACACTGCACATGCACATCATCATGGAACGGCTGCTGCGATACTTCATGGTGCGTTTCTCCTTTCCTCAAAAGTTCCAAATTCCCATCGCTTTAGTCGGTTGAACTCTATGGGTTGAGTATAGACCTTTTGGCGGCATTTGTCAACAGGTTTTTGAAATTTTTTTCAGCAAAGACCGCCAAGCCGGGTTTTGAAGTCCTCATACCCGAAGCGGCGCAGGCAGGTGAAGCGGCCGTCCGCCGCCCGCAGCCAGATGGCGGGCAGCGGCATGCCGTTGAAGGTGTTGTTTTTGCAGGTGGTGTAGATGGCCATATCGCCAAAGCAGAGAAGGTCCCCCTCCCGCAGCGGCGCGGCAAAGCGGTAGTCCCCGATGACGTCGCCGGACAGGCAGGTGGGCCCGCCCAGACGCACCGGGAACGCCGCGGCATCGTCCGCGCCCCACAGCGGCGGGCGGTAGGGCATTTCCAGCACATCCGGCATGTGGCAGGCGGCGCTGGTGTCCAGAATGGCAAAGGCGGTGCCGCCGTTTTGCCCCACGTCCAGCACGCGGGACACAAGAAAGCCCGCGTTGAGGGCCACCGCCTCCCCCGGCTCCAGATAGACCTGCACGCCCCACCGGTCACGGGCCGCCGTCAGGCAGCGCTCCAGCCGGGGGAGGTCGTAGCCGGGGCGGGTGATGTGGTGCCCGCCGCCCATGTTGAGCCACTGCATCCGGGGCAGCACATCCCCGAACCGCTCCCCCACTGCCTCCAGCGTGGTTTCCAGCGCATCGGCATCCTGCTCACAGAGGGTGTGGAAGTGCAGCCCGTCCAGCAGCGCCAGCAGCGCCGGGGTCATGGCCGCGTCCCATTGGGCGCGGGTGACGCCCAGCCGGCTGCCGGGGGCGCAGGGGTCGTAGATGGCGTGTCCCTCCTGCGTGGAACATTCCGGGTTGACGCGCAGCCCCACGCTTTTGCCCGCCGCTTTGGCCGCCGGGCCGAATTTTGCCAGCTGGTTCAGCGAATTGAACACAATGTGATCGGCGTATTGCAGCAGTTCGCTGAATTCCTCTGCCCGGTAGGCGGCGCAGAACACATGCACCTCTTTGCCGGGCATTTCCTCTGCGCCAAGGCGGGCCTCGTACAGGCCGCTGGCCTCGGTGCCCGCCAGATAGCCCGCCAGCAGCGGGTACACAGCAAAGTTGGAGAACGCCTTCTGCGCCAGCAGGATTTTGCAGCCGGTACGCGCCGCCACCCCGGCCAGCAGTTCCCCATTGCGGCGCAGGGCGGCTTCATCCAGCACATAGCAAGGGGTGGGCAGGGCGGCGAATACCGCCGCCGGGTCCCGCCCGGCCAGCGCCGCGAAGGGCGCCATGGCGCCGCCCATCAATCCACCAGCGCCGGGGCGTGGCTCTCGCTGCGGGGCAGGCCGTACTTGTCCAGCGCGTCAAGGAACGGGTCCGGGTCAAACTCCTCCACGGTATGCACGCCGGGGGTGGTCCATTGGCCGGTGAGCAGCATCAGCGCGCCGCACATGGCCGGTACGCCGGTGGTGTAGCTGACGGCCTGGCTCTCCACCTCTTTGTAACATTCCTGATGGTCGCAGACGTTGTAGATGTAGTAGGTCTTGTCCTGCCCGTCCTTTCTGCCGGTGAAGATGCAGCCGATGTTGGTCTTGCCGTGGGTGCGGGGGCCAAGGCTGGCCGGGTCGGGCAGCAGGGCTTTGAGGAACTTGATGGGCACGATTTCCCGGCCCTCGAACAGCACCGGCGCGGTGGAGAGCATCCCCACATCCTCCAGACAGCGCATATGGTCCAGATAGCTCTGGCCGAAGGTCATGAAGAACCGGATGCGCTTTGCCTCCGGGATGTTGGCGGCGAGGGACTCGATTTCCTCATGGTGGAGCAGGTACATGTCCTTGCGGCCCACCTTGTCAAAATCGTACTCCCGCTTGACGGACATGGCGGGAATCTCCACCCAATGCCCGTTCTCCCAGTAGCTGCCGGGGGCGGAGACCTCCCGCAGATTGACCTCCGGGTTGAAGTTGGTGGCGAAGGCGTAGCCGTGGTCGCCGCCGTTGCAGTCCAGAATATCAATGGTGTCGATTTCGTCAAACTCGTGCTTTTTGGCGTAGGCACAATAGGCCTGCGTCACGCCGGGGTCAAAGCCGCAGCCCAGCAGCGCGGTCAGGCCCGCGTCCTCGAACTTTTTGCGGTAGGCCCACTGCCAGCTGTAATCAAAGTAGGCGGAAAAGCCCGCCTCCTTGCAGCGCTTTTCGTAGATGGCCCGCCACGCGGGATCCTCGGTGTCCTCCGGCTCGTAGTTGGCGGTGTCCATGTAGTTGACGCCGCAGGCCAGGCAGGCGTCCATGATGGTCAGGTCCTGATAGGGCAGCGCGATGTTCATGACCAGATCGGGCTGGTAGGCCTTGATGAGGGCGATGACCTCCTCCACCTTGTCGGCGTCCACCTGCGCGGTGGTGAGCTTGGTGGCGGTTTTGCCCTTAAGCGCGGCGGCCAACGCGTCGCACTTGGATTTGGTGCGGCTGGCGATGCACAGCTCGGTGAACACCTCGCTGACCTGACAGCATTTGCGGATGGCCACGTTGGCAACGCCGCCGCAGCCGATGACAAGGACTTTGCTCATTTGTAATTCCTCCTCAATGTTTGTTGCAGATGGCCAGCAGCAGTTCCCGCAGCACCTTGCAGGCGGTGGCGGTGGACACGCCGGAGGCATCCAGCATGGGGGCCAGCTCGTTCACATCGGCCCCCACCACCCGGGCGGTGCAGACCAGACGCAGCGCGTCCAGCAGCTGGGGAAAGCTGACGCCCCCCGCCTCCGGGGTGCCGGTTCCGGGAAATACGCCGGGGTCAAGGCAGTCCAGGTCGATGGTAAAGTACACCGGTACGTCGGTTTTGCGCAGCCAGTCCGCCAGTTCCGGCAGACCGTCAAAGCCGAAGGGGTGCAGGTCGGTGTGGGCGGCGGCGAAGGAAAACTCCTCCCGGTCGCCGCTGCGAATGCAGAACTGGTGGATGCGCCCGTCCCCCACCAGTTCATGGCAGCGGCGCAGCACACAGGCGTGGCTCAAGGTCGCGCCCAAATAGTCCTGCCGCAAATCGGCGTGGGCGTCAAAGTGGACGATGTGTACATCGGGATAGTGCCGCAGCACCGCCCGCACCGCGCCCAGCGTCACCAGATGCTCCCCGCCCAGCAGCAGAGGGAATTTGCCGTCCCGCAGAATTTCCGCGGCGCGGGATTCAATGTCGTTCAACGCGCTCTCGGCGCTGCCGAAGCACAATTCCAGATCGCCGCTGTCAAAAATCTCAAAATCCGTCAGGTCGGCGTTCTGGTAGGGGCTGTAGGTTTCCAGCCCGAAGCTCTCGTGGCGCATGGCCGCCGGGCCAAACCGCGCCCCGGGGCGAAAGCTGGTGGTGGAATCAAACGGTGCGCCGTACAGCACCACCTGCGCGGGGCGGTAGGCGCTGTCACAGCCGAGAAAGGTCTCCACATTGCGGGTGAGCATCACTCCACCTCCTTGAGCATCTCTTCGAGGAACGCGGGCAGATAAAACGCGCCCACATGCAGCCGGGGGGTGTAGTACCGGGTGCGCAGATTGAGCTTTTTCCACTGTTCCACGTTCAAATCGTCGATGGGATGATATTTCTTGCTGGCAAAGCCGAACAGCCAGTACCCCGCCGCGTAGGTGGGGATGTGCGCCTGATACACCCGGCTGATGGGGAACGTGCTGGCGATGCGCTTGTGGCTGCGCTGCATGGCGTCGGCGTCCTGCTGGTAGAACGGGCTGCCCTGCTGGTTCACCATGATGCCGTCCTCTTTCAGGGCGTTGAAGCAGCTGCCGTAAAATTCCTTGGTGAACAGCCCCTCGGAGGGGCCGAAGGGGTCGGTGGAATCCACGATGATGAGGTCGTATTCCTCCTCGCAGCGGCGGATGAATTTGAGGGCGTTCTCAAAGTAGATGTGCACCCGCCGGTCGTCCATGCGGCAGGCGTTGCCGGGCAGGAAGGCGCGGCAGGCCTCCACCACCTGCGGGTCCATCTCCACCAAATCAATGCGCCGCACCCGGTCGTAGCGGGTCAGCTCCCGCACCACGCCGCCGTCCCCCGCGCCGATGACCAGAATGTCCTCGATGCCGGTATGCACCGCCATGGGCACATGGGTCATCATCTCATCGTAGATGAACTCGTCCCGCTCGGTGAGCATGACGTTGCCGTCCAGCGTCAGCACCCGGCCGAACTCCGGCGTGTCAAAAATGTCGATGCGCTGATAATCGCTCTGTTTGGAGTACAGCTGCCGGTTGACCCGGATGCTGTGTTTCACGTCCGGGGTGTGAAACTCCGAAAACCAAAATTCCATACGCTCCCCCTTTCACGCCAGCACGTTCAGGTACTCGATGGCCGGATCCTCGGGGCCGGTCATGGAGCAGCCCTTGGCCTTGGCGTACTCGATGTAATCCAGAATCTGGGCGGTGATGCGCTCGCCGGGCGCCAGAATGGGAATGCCCGGCGGATAGCACATGACGAACTCGCTGCATACCCGGCCGATGCTGTCCCGCAGCGGCAGGCTGGTTTTTTCGGCGTAGAACGCCTCCTGCGGGCTGGTGACCACCTCCGGGTCAATGTACTCCTGACTGAGCAGGCCCGCGCCGTCGGTCTGGTAGCGGCGGCGAATCTCCGCCAGCGCGCTGACAAGGCGTTCCAGCTCCTGCGGGCGGTCGCCCATGGAAAGGTAGGCCAGAATGTTGCCGATGTCACCGAATTCGATTTGAATGTCGTACTCATCCCGCAGGATGTCGTAGACCTCGATGCCCGCAAGGCCGATGTCCAGCGTGTGGACGCTGAGCTTGGTGGTGTCAAAGTCAAACACCGAGTTGCCGTTGACCAGCTCCTTGCCGAAGGCGTAGTACCCGCCGATGGCGTTGATTTCCTCGCGGGCGTACTCCGCCATGTCGGCCACCTGATGGAACACCCGCCGGCCCCGCAGCGCCAGATTGCGCCGGGAAATATCCAGACTGGACATGAGCAGATAGCTGCCGGAGGTGGTCTGGGTCAGGTTGATGATCTGCCGCACATAGCCCGCCTGCACCCCCGGCCCGGTGAGCAGCAGGCTGGACTGGGTGAGGCTGCCGCCGCTTTTGTGCATGGACACAGCGGCCATATCCGCCCCCGCCGCCATGGCGGACACCGGCAGCCCGCCGCCGAAATAAAAGTGGGTGCCGTGGGCCTCGTCCGCAAGGCAGAGCATCCCCGCGTCGTGGGCCATGCGGACGATGGCCCGCAGATCGCTGCAAATGCCGTAGTAGGTGGGGTTGTTCACCAGCACGGCCACCGCATTGGGGTGCTCCGCGATGGCCTTGGCCACCTGTTCCCGCCGCATGCCCAGACTGATGCCCAGCCGGGCGTCGGTCTCGGGGTTGACGTACACCGGCACCGCGCCGCACAGCACCAGCGCGTTGATGACGCTGCGGTGCACGTTGCGGGGCAGAATAATTTCGTCCCCCCGCTTGCAGGCGGCCAGCACCATGCTCTGCACGCTGCTGGTGGTGCCGCCCACCATCAGAAAGGCGTGGGCCGCGCCGAAGGCGTCGGCGGCCAGCTCCTCCGCGTCCCGGATGACCGAGACGGGATGGCAGAGGTTGTCCAACGGTTTCATGCTGTTGACGTCCACGCCCACGCACTGCTGGCCCAGAAACTCCGTCAGTTCCGGGTTGCCGCGCCCCCGCTTGTGGCCGGGAACGTCAAAGGGCACCACCCGCATGCGCCGGAACTGCTCCAGCGCCTCATAGATGGGGGCGCGGGTCTGATCCAGCCTTGCCCGGTTTTTTGTCACGTTTTCCACATCCTCACACCGTTGGCAACAAAAAAACCGCAGGCTGTGCGTCACACAGCTTGCGGTGATTCCACGATGATACGACTCCCCCTGTACAGACAGAGAGAAAGATTTTCGATCGCGACGGATTGACAGAGTCTATATAGCAAACCACTTTTACCACTCTTATTGACCGTTTCACAAGTCTGCGCACAGCGCATTTCGGTTATGAAGTAACCAACTTATAAAATTTGAGCTTTTAACTCAATCAATAATGCGGCGCAACGCCGCCTTCGGCAGTGGACCCGGCTGTCCGTATGGCCTTAACTCCCTGTCGGAGTGGTCCGGGGATTGCATTGAAGACCCGTTTCTCTGTTTCTCGCTCCAAAATCAAGGCGAGTATAGCACAGGATTTGACCTTTGTCAACGGATTTGTCAAAAGAATGACTTTTAAACTGCCGTTCCGGCAGACTGCTTGACAAATCCGGCGCGGCGGCGCTGATGCGGCCCTCCAAGAGCGTCAGCGACATGGAAGTGAAGTCCGTCAAGAAAAAGTTCAAGGACAAAAAGTTCGCGGCGGGCTGCTCCCGGGAGGTCATCGAGCGCGGCGCCGCCATGCTGGGCTGGGATTTGACCACCCTCATCGACCGCACCCTTCAGGCCATGCAGGCCAGCAGCGCCGTGGACTGAACCACACACAGCGGGGCTTGACATGCCCCGCTCAGACTGTCAAAAAAGGGCAAGCATCACGAGAAACCTGGCCACCATTCGTAGGGTCCGGATATATCCGGACCGAGGCAGATTACGTCATTACGATGTTTTTTGTTTGGCAACGCACCACGGGACGCTGCAGGTTTTTCGACACGCTGAGCAGAGGGCCTTTCCGACCCTCTGCTGTTGTTTTTTACAGGAAGCTCTGCACCAGTCCGGCAAAGACCGGCAGGGTGGCGATGCTGAGCAGCGTGGTGAGGACCACGCTGCCTGCGGCCAGCTGCTCGTCGTAGCCGTAGCGGATGGAGAACACCGAGGTCACCGCCGCCGTGGGGCAGGCCTCCAGCAGCACCACCACCTGCGGGGCCATGCCGCTGACCCCCAGCAGGGCGCACAGCACAAAGCCCACCAGCGGCACCGCCACCAGACGCATCCCAATGACCTTCCACACCCCGGCGCTGCGCACCACGGCTTTCAGGTCGCTGCCTGCAATCATCATGCCGGTGATGAACATAGCCAGCGGCGTGTTCATGTCACCGATCATTTGGATGGGCGTGGCCAGCACCGCGGGCAGCGGGATCTGTGCGCAGTAAATCACCAGCCCGATGGGCACCGCCAGCAGCGCCGGGTTGGTGACGGCGTTGCGCATGGTGACGGCAAGGGGCGCGGGTTCGCCGTTTTCGCCCCGGTCCAGCAGCATGCAGCCGTGGCTCCACAGCAGCAGGTTGAACACCGTCAGGTAGGCGCTGGCGTACAGCAGGCCCTCCTGCCCGAACAGCGCCGCCACCAGCGGAAAGCCCATATACCCCGCGTTGGAGTAGATACAGCCGAACCGCAGAATGGGCGCCTCGCCGCCGTGAAACAGCGGCCGGGCCAGCCGCGCCGCCAGAATGGCCGTGCCCTGCAGCAACACCGCCAGCCCGCCGGCCAGCAGCAGGTTTTGCAGGGTGCGCCAGTCAAATTCCGCCATGTAGGAGTTCAAAATCATGCAGGGAGCCACAAGCCCCAGCAGCAGGTCGGAGAACGCCTTTTTGGCGTCCATCGCCACCACGCCGGTCCGGACGCACACGAACCCCGCAAAAATCATGACAAACAGCGCGGCCACCTGCCGCACACAGATCAGTGCCAGCTCCATCCCAAATCCATCCCTCTTCCAAAACGGCTTATGCCGCGTTCTGCCCGGTCATGCCCAGATAGGTGTCCACCCGCAGTGCCACATTTTCCTGCAAATTGCGGAAAAAGAACTGGTAATCGTAAAGGTGGTACGCGCCCTCCGGCAGGCCCGGCACCTTGGCGGGGTAGTCCTCCGCCGACACGTCCGTCACCTTGAGCACGCCGCGCTCTTCGTCTATGTAGCAGCCGCACAGCGCAGGCTCCTCGCGGAGGATGCCGCCGCTGTAATCGGGAAAGCAGGCGCCCAGATTTTCCTCCTTAGAGGCCGGGGTACCGTCGGTTTTCCAGTTCAGCGGATTGATGGACAGCATCCTTGTCCCCTTCGGGACGAGAAAGCTCTCGTCCACCTCCTCCGCCTCGCACTCAAAGCTGACGATGACCCCCACATCATCCGCCCCCTGCGCCGCCTTCATCTGGGGGGATTGCCGGGTCATTTCCTCCGTCAGCGGCCAGCCGATGGCATACACCGCCACCAGCTGCTCCGCCAGCGCGGCATCGTCAAAATACTCCTCCATCAGCCGGTAGCACATGGCCGCACCCTGAGAAAAGCCCGCCAGAATCAGCGGCCTGCCGTTGTTTTCCTCTTTCAGATAATGGGCAAACGCCGCCGACACATCCAGATAGGCGGTCTCCAGATACGGCTCCCACTGCTCCCTCGGCTGGCTGTACACCTTCATGGCCGCCTGCTTGTAGTAGGGGGCAAACAGCCTTGCGGAATCCTCGTAGATGCCCCGCTCCATGTTGAGCGCGCCGAGAAACTTCGCCTTTGTTTTGTCATCGGTCAGGGACATGTTCCACTCGTCCCGCGTATCCACCGTGGGGCAGACGAAGAACACGTCCACCGCCTTGTCCTCCCCAACGCCGTACCACGCCCAGTTTTCCGCCTGGGCGTAGTCCACATCCGAGACAGGACGGCTCTGCGCCCCGCAGGCGGTCAGCGCCATCACAAGCACCAGAACCAGTGCCGGAATTCCTCTTTTTTGCATAGTTTTCACCGCGCTCCTTTGCTGATTTCTTTAGTATTATACCACATTTTGCCGGTTGGTGAAATAGCTTTCCGCAAATCTCCGTCTTGCGCCGTCGGTTCAAAGCTGGTACAATAAGGGCAATCCCGCACAGGAGGAAGGAATCCATGGAAATTCGACACGCAGAACCCGCCGATTTGGAGCGGATGATGGAAATTTACGCGCAGGCGCGCCGTTTTATGGCTGACCACGGCAACCCCAACCAGTGGGGGCCGACCTGCTGGCCGCCCCGCGCACTCGTGGAGCAGGACATCGCCCGCCGGCGCAGCTACCTCTGCGTGGCGGACGGCCGGGTGGTGGGCGCTTTCTTTTTTGATGTGGGCGGCCATGTGGAGCCGGGCTATGACCGCATCGAGGACGGCTGCTGGCGCGGCAGCGACACCTACGGCGTGGTACATCGGCTGGCGTCGGACGGGTCGGTCCCCGGCGTGGGGACCTGCTGCCTGCACTGGGCCTTTGCCCAATGCGGGCATCTACGGGTGGACACCCACGGGGACAACGTGGTGATGCAGCGACTTCTGACCAAGCTGGGATTCGCCCACTGCGGTACCATCTACGTGGAGGAGGACAACGATCCCCGTCTGGCTTACGAATTATGAGGTGGGGAGAGTTTTTCTCTCCCCATCTTTTTTTGTGCGTTTTTGTGTGCTATAATGGGAAAAACGCGAAAGGAGGGCGTGAAGAATGACCGGTGTAGCCAGAGCGGTGTTCCGCGCCCTCCATGAGGGCAAGTGGCTGAGCATCGAATACCGAAACGGTTCCGACAAGGTGACCCGGTTCTGGATCGGCATCCGGGGGCTGGACGCGAAAAATCGCTCCCTCATCGTGGACGGGCTGCACCTGCACGACCACACGGTGGAGAAGCGCATGCTGTACCTTGACCGCATCCAGTGGGCCGAGGTGGTGGAGGGCAGCTTTTGCCCCCGCAATGAGGCGCTGCTGCGGGATATGGACAACGACCCCCGCCGCTATGACGCGCTGTTCGGCAGCACCGCCAACCTGCGGGTGCTGGACTATCTGGCCGCCTGCAGCAAGCTGGACAACACCCCCTGCCGGGCGGACTACCAGCTCATTGAGCGGCTGGACGAAAGCCGCCTGCAAAACGGCGTGTACCAGCTGGAGGACGGGCAGTTCCGCCAGATCGTGGAGCGGTTCCAGCAGCGCACCACCAGAAAGCGCCGCCCCGGCGAGCCGCTGCGGCTGGTGTCGCTGGGGCTGAATCTGCTGAGCATCCCCACCAAAGACGGGCTGTATGTGCTGGCCTACCGGGCGCTGATCCGGGAGACGCTGCGGGACAACCAGCTGCCCGACAACGCCTGCGGCACGGTACACGCCTTTCAGGGGGACGAGAAGGACGTCATCATTTTCTCGCTGGCCCTCACCGACCGCACCCGGCAGGCCACCTACAACTGGTTAAAGGACAACAAGGAGCTGCTGAATGTGGCGGTGTCCCGGGCGCGGAAGCAGCTGGTCATTGTGTCCAGCCAGAAGGAGCTGGACCGCCTGCACGCCGCCGCGGGCAGCAGCGACGACCTGTACGAGCTGGTGCAGTACACCCGCACCAACGGCGCCAGCGTTGTGACAGAAAAGCCGGCCGCCTCCCGTGCGCTGGGCATCAAGCCATACAGCACCAAGACCGAGGCAGCCTTTCTGGAAAATCTCAACCACGCGCTGGACAACGCCGAGCTGTACGGCGGTCGTTGCGTGGTGCGCAAGGAGGTGCCTATCTCGCAGGTGTTTGTGGAGGACGAGGCCGGGCTGGACCTGTTCTACACAGGGCGGTTCGACTTTGTGGTGTACCAGAAGTACGGCCGGGAGGAACGCCCGGTGTTCGCCATCGAGCTGGACGGCCGGGAGCACCGGGAGGACCCCATCGTGCAGAAGCGCGACCGCAAAAAGGAGGCCATCTGCGAGGAGCACGGGTTCCAGCTCATCCGGGTGGAAAACAGCTACGCCCGGCGGTACCATTATATCAAGGACATTCTCATCCGCTTCTTCAAAGCTACCCGGTGACAGCGCCACGCCGCCCCGGTTGACAGAACCGGGGCGGCGTGGCGGTGGCGCGGGTGGAGTTTGACGGCGGGCACTATGTGCTGCTGACCGGCCTGGCCGGGGAGCAGGTCCGCCTGTTTGACCCCTACTACCGGGCGCAGCCCTTTGAGGATCCGGCGCTGCGGATGGTCACCGACTGCCCGGACGTCTGCAACCGCATCGTTCCGGCGCCGTATCTGGAGCGGCAGACCCGCGACGCCTACGCTTTTGGCCCGGTGGAGGAGCGGGAGGCGGTGCTTTTGTTCAACGAGCGCACGGTGCTGACCGCCGACCGCACCGTGGAATACATGATATAGCCGGGCGTGTCAGAGAAGCCCGTACTCCTGCAGGCACTTTGTCAGGCCGGTCAGCACATCGCTGAACACCACGCCGTACCGGGCGGCCTTGCCGCAGTCCATCCAGAGGTCGTGCCGCGGCGGCGCGTCCTCCACCGCAAGCGGTTTGCCCAGCAGCGCCGCCAGCCGTTTCGTCAGCTCCTGCATGGACAGGGTGGTTTCGCTGCCGAAGTTGTAGGCCCCGCCGGGCAGCGCCAGCACCCGGTCCATGTTTTCGGCCACCTCGCCCAGATAGGTGACACCCCGGTACTGCCGGGAGCTGAAAGCCACCGTGCCCTCCGCCCGCAGAACGTTCAGAAGATAGTTGGGTTTGGGGGCGCGCAGGTCGTACATCCATTCGGCGCGCAGCATCACCGCCTCCGGCAGGATTTCCAGCACCCGCTGTTCCATCTCCAGCTTGTGGCAGGCATACACGTTTCCCGGGGCCGTCATTTCTTCGGAATACGGCCCCGCTTCCCTGCTGCCGCTGTACACCTGATCGGAGCTGAAACAAATCAGCTTTCGGTTCCCTGCGGCCTTGGCGAGCCAGAGGGGGAGCTGCACATTCGCCCGATAGGAGGCCTCCGGGTCGGCCTGACAGGCCCCGATATCGGAGATGGCCGCCGTGTGGATGATGGCCTCCGCGCCGCTCTCCTCCACGATGCGTCGGATATCCTCCTGCGAGGCATTGCGCAGTGACGGCGCGGCCACGGCGCCCGGTACCGTTTCCATCAGCCGCCGGCCCACAAATCCGGCTGCGCCTGTAATCAGAATCATCACATTCCCTCCTTAAAACAAATCCAGCATACTGTCCAGATAAATGGCCTCCCGGACGTGGAGGTGGTATTCCGGTTTGGTCAGGTAATACAGCAGAAATTCCAGGATCAGCGCGCTGCCAAGGCTGCGACCCTCGATTTTGAAGTGGGTAAAGCCCATGGGCAGGTAGGTGTTCCGGATATCCCCCACACCGATAAAGCCGGGGTTCTCCATGGCCCGAGAAAAGCGGTATCCCTCCCCGCCGCCCGGCGCGGCGCAGCGATGCTCCGGGCACGGCTCGCCCAGGTTCTTGCGGCTGACTGTTTCGTAGCAGGCTTTCCGGTCCTGACAGCCGAACCAGCAGCACTCGTTGCAGAGAAATTCCACCTTGTCTTTTTGGCTCTGGGGCAGGGCGTTCAGCCGGTCAAAGGCCTTGTTCAGGCGGAAATCCGGCACCACAAAGCGGAAATCCTCCCGGTCAAGCTCCTGTTGGAGCTGGTCAAACGCCGTCAGCACCTTGGTGGTGGAGGAGACAAAATACAGGTTGGGGTACTTCTGTTTGAGATACCCCAGCAGCAGGTCGGAATGGACGATGACGCCGTTGCCGTCCTGTTGGGCAAACAGGGCGCAGAGGGCGTTGCAGGCCCTGTCGGAGAGATGCTCCTGCCGCAGCAGCGAGTTGCTGAAGGTCAGGCGGGCGGAAATGCCGTATTCCCGCGTGAGCGCCAGCACCTTGCGGGGGTCGTCGTCCCCGAATCCGGCGCGGCCGCCGCCCCACAGGCAGCCCGCCGGGGCGCCGTACAGGGAGCCGATGCCGCACCAGTCATAGAAATACTCCCGGTGCGTCCGGTACAGCGGCAGAAAGGCGCGGTACAGGTCGTAAAACTCGAACAGGCCGGGCAGGTGGTAGTGGGCCGTGGGCATGGTGTCCTCCTTTCCGCACAAAAAGCGCTCCCCGCAGGCAGGGAGCGCCTTCTCTCAGGCTACGTTTTCCGAATCCTTCTTCGGCTCCACGGCGACCACCTTGACCACGCCCTTTTTCCACAGGATGCGGGCGCACAGGATGGTGACGGGGATCATCAGGATGAGCAGATACCCGGCCAGACCGTTGGAGGCAATGCCCATGATGGTGAGCACCGACACCAGCAGGGCGGGCACCACGGCGCAGAGCAGGCGGTTTTTCACGTAGGTCTTGCCGCCGCCGTTGCCCATGAGGCTGAGCGACATGCAGCCGAACAGCGCGGGCAGGATGTAGTTGCTGGCAGTCGCCACATAAGGGTTGCTGAGGATGGGCTGCAGCGGCACGATGAGCACCAGACCCACCGCCAGCACCACGATGGTGACAATGGAGCTGACCGCCGTGGCAATGAGCGCCACCGCGTCACCCTCCGGGGTGCCCTGCTCCACCCCGGCCAGCTTCTGGGCGTTGACGACGCAGGGGATTTTCAGATTCATCAGGTTGCCGGTGGCAAAGGTCAGGTAGCAGCTGGAGCCCAGAATGGGGGTAAAGCTGCCGATCTCCGCGATGCCGGTGGGCACCATGATGGCCAGAATGGTAATCAGCCCCGGCAGCACCTGCTGGAAGGTGGGCATGCAGTCATACACGGTGCAGACAATGACGGGCAGCGCCACCATGTACACCACAAAGCAGGCCAGCGTGGCCCGGCCGAACCGATGCGCCCACTGGACAAAGGGGTCCATGGTCAGGGCCTCTTTTTTCTCGTTTTTCGCCATTTTCATTTCCTCCCTCAACTCAGCCGAACAGCTGGACCCACACAACGCTGGACGCCATCGCCACGATCATGGCGATCGCCATGGTGAAGTTGCCCAGCCATGTTGCCTTGCGGGACAGCACGCCGCACAGCAGCGTGACGCCCAGACTGACCACCAGCGTGAGGGTGGTGGGCAGGTCGCTGAAAATCATGATGGGCAGGTACACCGCGAACATCGCCAGAAAGAAGCAGCCGGACATGATCTGGCCCCACTCGTTGGAGCCGGTTTTGGCTTTCATAATGCCGGTGGAATACTTTTTGCCCAGCAGCACCACGGCCAGCGGCTCGATCATGATGCCGATGGTCATGACCATCATCACCGCGCCGAACACATTGGCCGGGCTGTCCATGATTTCATTGAGCACCACGCCCAGACCGTTGGCGGTGTACTGGGTGGCCATGACCTCGTAGGACAGCGAGCCGATGACCGACAGCCGCCACCAGGGCCACGCGGCCCCCAGCGACACGCTGAGGGTGAGAAAGCCCAGCAGGATGGCCACGCTGGGCACAATGGCGGAGGCCACCGTGCCCTTGATGACGCCCTGAATGACCTCCTGACGGATGCCAAGCTCGGCACAGCGGCGGCAGGCCTTCACCGCGCTGATGACGGCAAACACCACCACCATCGCAAGACCTGCGGCAATGAGGGCATACAGCAGCGGGCTGGATGCCACAACGGAACCTTGAACCATAACAAACCCCTCCTCTATTTGTTCCGGCGAACGCGGACAAAACAAAAAGCGCACGGGACAGAAGTCCTCGTGCGCCTTTGCAAGCGTTTGATGCCTCTGTCCGTTAACCCGGAAGATTCTCCGCCATGGGCGGATTGCTTCCCCGGTGCGTAAATACGCTTTCCAGAGTTTCGTCCCGAACCGGTCCTTTTGCCTGAGAGATTTTGCTTTCCCCTTCGGCGCCGCGTGTGCGGTCTCTCCCGGTACGTTCATCCGAAATATGGTGGTATTATAGCGCCAATGCGCTGTTTTGTCAAGAAAAAGTTTAGGCAAGACCTCACAATTCACGGCTGACGCCTTACGCCGGTCCGCCTCTTGCTGCAGCTTGGCGGCAGCAGTCAGCACCATCTCGGCGTAGGCATCCTCACGCTGCACGGCCGCCTGCTGCTGTTACCGGACAGATGCATGGCCGCCGCGTTTTTCCACTTCGTGCTGCTGCTCATGCTCATCCCCCTCACCAGGGGCCTCAAATAACCACCTTCTTCTTTCTTCGCAAAATCCGCTCCGCTGCATCTGCGGGGCGGACGGCATACAGCCTCCGCATGTTGCTGTGAGGTTCGGATTCCGTCAAATTATCCAAAAGCACCTCGTTATTTTTGTCATCCGGCTTTTTGCAAAAGTCCAATCAATCACCCCGCTGATCGTGTATAATAAAAGTGTCCCAAAAGCGCTTAAAAGGTATTTACAAAATCAGCGGAGTGTGGTATAGTAAAGACAGTTCTTATACCATGCCAAGAACTGCTATGGTTACTATGATAAGGTAGTACACCGTAAAGCTCTGACGCTCCGTCTGCGACGGGGCGTCATCTTTTTTTGCGAAAGGTTGGTTGCTTATGAAATGGCCCTATGGAATTGGATTGGACATCGGCATTTCCTCTGTTGGGTGGGCGGTCGTCGCTTTGGATGAGCAGGCCCATCCCTGTGGGATCATCCGTCTTGGCTCCCGTGTGTTTGACAAGGCCGAACAGCCCAAAACCGGCGACAGCCTTGCAGCGCCCCGCCGTCAGGCCCGCAGCGCCCGCCGGCGTCTGCGCCGCAAAAATCTGCGCAGGCAGGACATTTACGCGCTGATGGAACAAAGCGGCCTTGCCTCCCGGGAGGAATTGTCCGCCTTGTTTGCGCAGGGGCATCTGGAGGACATCTATGCACTGCGCACGCGGGCATTGGATGAGGCTGTCAGCCAGCAGGAATTTGCCCGCATCCTGCTGCACATTTCCCAGCGGCGCGGCTTTCAGAGCAACCGTCAGGCGGACTCCTCCGGGGAGGACGGCCAGCTGCTGCAGGCTGTCAGCGCCAATCGCCGTCGGATGGAACAAAACGGCTACCGCACGGTCGGCGAAATGCTGTACAGGGACGCCGTTTTTGCCGGGCACAAACGCAATAAGGGCGAATACCTTTCCACCGTTGGGCGGGAAGAGGTGGCGGAGGAGGTCATCCGGCTCTTTGCGGCGCAGCGCAGCTTTGGCCGGTCCTGGGCCAGCGACGAACTGGAGGCGGCGTATCTTTCCATTCTGCTGCGTCAGCGCACCTTTGATGAAGGCCCCGGCGGCAACAGTCCCTATCGCGGCGGCTGGAAAGACAAGATCGGCACCTGTACCCTGGAAACCGAGTCCCGGCCTCTGCGCGCCTGCAAAAAATGCGACAGCTTTGAGCAGTTCAGCCTTCTTCAGAAGATCAACCACCTTCGTCTTGTGCAGGACGGCACGACCCGCGCCCTGACGCAGGAGGAACGGGAAACCGTGCGCGCGCTGGCAGGCTCCGCTGCGGAAGTGAACTACGCCCGCATCCGCAAAGCGCTGGCTTTGCCGGACGAACTGCGATTCAACGATGTCCGCTACCTGCCGGACAAGTCCCCGACCGACTGCGAAAAGAAGTACAAGTTGCCCCCGCTGAAAGGCACACATGAGCTGCGCAAAGCGCTGGGCAGCGCCCGTTTTGATGCCATGCCGCGTTCCCTGCGCAATGAGATCGCGCAGGCGCTGGCCTGCAACCGCTCTGAAAAGCCCAGACGGGAGGCACTGCTCGCGCTGGGGCTGTCCGCATGCGAGATCGAGCCGCTTTTGGGACTGAATTTCTCCGGTTTCGGGCACATTTCCACGATGGCCTGTGACAAGCTGATTCCGTTTCTGGAACAGGGCATGACCTATGACCAGGCCTGCACCGCCGCCGGATACGATTTCCGTGGCCACAGCGGCAAAGAGAAGTCCCGGACGCTGCCCGCCGCCGCGCCGGAAATGGAGGAGATCACCAGCCCGGTGGTTCGCCGTGCCGTTTCCCAGACCATCAAGGTCATGAATGCCATCATCCGAGAAATGGGGGAAAGCCCCGTCTTTGTACACATCGAGCTGGCGCGTGAGCTGAGCAAAACCTTTGACGAGCGGATGCAGGCGGAAAAGTCCATGAAAGACAACGCCGCCGAAAACGAGCGCCTGATGAAAGAGATCCGGGAGACCTTCCATGTGCTGGAGCCTTCCGGTCAGGACCTTGTCAAGTACCGGCTGTGGAAAGAGCAGGACGGCCGGTGCGCTTATTCTCTGCAAAGTCTGGATGTCCGCCGCCTGTTCGAGACAGGGTATGCGGAGGTCGACCACATAGTCCCGTACAGCATCAGCTTTGATGACACCCGCAGCAATAAGGTACTGGTGCTGGCCGCCGAAAACCGTCAAAAAGGCAACCGCCTGCCCATGCAGTACCTGCAGGGACAGAAACGGGACGACTTCGTGGTATGGACAAAAGCCCATGTGCGCAGCTACAAAAAGCGGCAAAACCTGTTGAAAGAACGCCTTTCGGAGGAGGAGCAGAACGGCTTCCGGCAGCGCAATTTGCAGGATACCCAGCACATGGCGCGGTTTTTGCTGAATTACATCCGGGATCATCTGGAATTTGCCGGGCATCCCGCGGCCGGAAAGCAGCGGGTCACGGCACTCAGCGGAGGCATCACCGCGCACCTGCGCAAGCGCTGGGGGCTGAGCAAGGTCCGCGCCGACGGCGACCTGCATCACGCGGTGGACGCTGTGGTGATCGCCTGTGCCACACAGCATATGGTGCAGCAAATTTCCGGGTATTATCACCGGATCGAGGGGGAATACCTCCAGCTGCCCGATGGCTCCGGCTCGGTACACAGCCGGACAAAGGAACGCTTCCCTGCCCCCTGGCCGCATTTCCGGGATGAGGTGACCATCCGGATGAGCCAGCGCCCGCAGGAGGATTTGCTGAAACTGAACCCGGCGTTTTACGCCAATTTTGAGACCCGGACCATTCAGCCGGTGTTCGTTTCCCGCATGCCGCAGCACAAGGTGACCGGCGCAGCACACAAGGAAACCGTCAAGGGCGTCAAAGCGCTGAACGAGGGTGTCGTGACGGTCAAACGTCCCCTGACCGACCTGAAGCTGGACAAGGACCAGCAGATCAAAGACTACTTCAATTACAGAAGCGACACTCTTTTGTATGAAGCGCTGCGCCAGCGGCTCATCCAGTTCGGCGGCAACGCCAAAAAGGCGTTCGAGGAGCCGTTCCACAAGCCCAAAGCAGACGGCACGCCCGGCCCGGTCGTCCGCAAGGTTAAGCTGATTGAAAAAAGCAGCCTTTCGGTCTCTCTCCATGGCGGCAGCGGCGCGGCGGACAATGACAGCATGGTGCGCGTGGATGTGTTCTATGTGGCGGGAGACGGATATTATCTGGTGCCCATCTATGTGGCAGATACCGTCAAGAGCGAGCTGCCCAATCGGGCCATTCTTCAGGCAAAGCCATATTCCCAGTGGAAAGAAATGTCCGATGAGGATTTTCTGTTCTCGTTATATCCCAATGACTTGATCGAGGTGGAGCACAAAAAGGAGCTGAAGCTCTCGTTACAGAATAAAGACAGCACATTGGAAAAGACGATCACCGTCCAGAAAATGCTGCTGTATTATATCGGGACAGACATTTCAACAGGCTCCATTTCCGTCCGCAACCATGACAATTCCTATCTGCTTAAAGGCCTCGGTGTCAAGACGCTGAAATCCTTGAAAAAATATCAGGTCGATGTTCTGGGGAATATCACCGCCGTCAAAAAAGAGGTGCGTCAGACCTTCCGTTAAGCCCAAGGAGGCGATTCGATGGCCTACCGATGTATCATGATCGCCAATCCTGCACGGATCAGCTGCACCTTTGGACAGCTGGTGGTGCAAAGCCTCCGCAAGGCTGCCGACGGTCAGACAGACGAACTGACCTTGCCACTGCTTCAGCCAACAAAACGCCATTCCTATGAATAGATTTATGAGAATGATTGTCTTGTTTGATTTGCCGGTGCAAACCAAAAAACAGCGGCATGACGCCGCCGCTTTTCGCAATTTTCTTTTGAAGGATGGGTACACCATGCTGCAATACTCGGTTTATGTTCGGGTATGCAACGGAATGGACGCCGTGCAGAAGCATCGCCTCCGGCTGTATGACCATCTGCCGGACGATGGCGCTGCCCGGCTGCTGGTCATCACGGAAAAGCAGTATGCCTCCATTGAAATTCTTCTGGGAGAGCTGACCCAAACCGACCAGCCATTTGCGGACGAACAGCTGACAATTCTCTGATTTTTTACAGCAAAAAAGGGCTTTGGAAGTGCATTCCAAAGCCCTTTTTGGGCAGTCTATTATACCATACCAAGAACTGCCAGGGAACTACAACAATATGTGACTACCACCACCACGACCGGAGATTATACCATACCAAGAACTGCCAGGGAACTACAACAATCCACTATGAGGATATTGCAGACCGGTCATTATACCATACCAAGAACTGCCAGGGAACTACAACATTGTAAAGGAGTATGGACGTGGAAAACTGATTATACCATACCAAGAACTGCCAGGGAACTACAACGCACGCCGCCGCTGTTGCCAGTGGTGCGCGGATTATACCATACCAAGAACTGCCAGGGAACTACAACTGAATACAGCGCAATCGCCGCCCAGACCGTATTATGCCATACCAAGAACTGCCAGAACACTACAATTCAAGAACCGCCCCAGCATCATCTCCTTCCTCACGACCATATCACCTTTTCGTTATTATAAACCATTCTGTTCCAACTATCAATAGAGAAAATCATTTATTTCCCGCCGGGAGGAATGCTGATGAAAGAAATGTTTTGTTTTCAGTTTTCAAAAGCGAACCCCCAAACGCAGCCCCCTTCTTGACACCGGCCGAAAACGGGCGTAGACTACAAGGTAGGAAAATCGGTCTTTCAAGGAGGAGTCATGACGGAAACAGAGGTACGCCCCCAAAAAACAACGACCCGCGACATGACCCGCGGCCCCATTGCGCTGCAGGTGCTGCTGTTTGCGCTGCCGCTGATGCTGGGCAACGTTTTTCAGATGCTGTACAACACGGTGGATTCCATCGTGGTGGGCAATTTTGTGGGCACGCAGGCGCTGGCGGCGGTGGGTTCCACCACCATGATCGTCAACATGCTGGTGTTTTTCTTCAACGGCTTTTCCATCGGCGCGGGCGTGGTCATCGGGCAGCATTTCGGCGCCCGCAACATGCAGCAGCTGCACAAGGCAGTGGAGACCACCATGGCCACCACGTTTGTGCTCTGCCTGCTCTTTACGGCGGTGGGGATGCTGGGCGTCAAACCGATGCTGCGCTTCATGTCCACCCCGGCGGATGTGTTCGGGGAGGCCGTCACCTATCTGCGCATTTACTTTGCGGGCATTTCCGGCCTGCTCATTTATAATATGGGCAGCGGCATCCTGCGCGCCGTGGGCGATACCTCCCGGCCGCTGTTCTTTCTGGTGCTGACCAGCGTGCTGAACATCCTGCTGGACCTTCTGTTCGTGCTGGGCTTCGGCATGGGCATCGAGGGCGTGGCGCTGGCCACCATCCTGTCCCAGTTCATTTCCGCCGCGCTGACGCTGCTGCTGCTGACCCGCTCTCAGGACATCTACCGGCTGACCTGGCGCGACCTGCACATCGACGGCAAGATTCTGGCAAACATCTTTGCGGTGGGTCTGCCGGCGGGGATCCAGTCGGTGATCACCGCGTTCTCCAACGTGTTTGTGCAGTCCTACGTCAACGCCTTTGGCTCCAGCTGCATGGCGGGCTGGAGCTGCTACAACAAGCTGGACCAGTTTATCATGCTGCCCATGCAGAGCATGGCGATGGCGGCCACCACCTTTGTCAGCCAGAACATCGGCGCAAAGCAGCAGCAGCGGGCCGACCGGGGCACCGTGACCACGGTGGCCATGTCGGTGGGCATCACCGGGCTGATTGCGGCGGCGCTGTATCTGTTTGCCGCGCCGTCGGTGGAGCTGTTCACCAACGACCCCTCGGTGGTGGAGTTCGGCGTGCTGTTCCTGCGTGCCAACGTGTTCTTTTTGCTGTTCAACTGCGTCAACCATGTGCTGGCGGGCGCTCTGCGCGGCCGGGGAGATTCCCGCGGGCCCATGATCATCATGCTGGCCTGCTTTGTGGCGGTGCGGCAGGTGTATCTGTTCGCCGTCACCCGCTTTGTGGCCAACACGCCGCTGCTGGTGGGCTTTGGCTACCCGGTGGGCTGGGTCAGCTGCTGTGTGGTGGAGCTGACCTATTTCTTCCTGCGCTGGCACAAAAAAGCGCCGGAGGCGATTCTCAAAAATAATGGCTCCTTGTAACCTTGCGGATTTTCTTCGCAAGATGAGCGCCTGCCAGACCCCGGAGGAATGACCGGGGAGCTGACCGCCCCATCGGTTTCCTGAAAAGGCTCTGCCGCAGGGTTTCCGTTTGCGAATTGCACAGAGCCGCCCGGTTTTCCACCGGAAAAATCAGTCGGACTTCCAAAATTTCAAAAAGCGCAAATTGCAATAACAAGTTGAGCATTTCCAGTGTTAGAAGGCCATCAATCTGACCTTGGCTGACCCTGAGCCAGCAAATTTAGAATAGCAGAGGGTAGACGCCTGCGAAGCAGGTTGCCTTGACAGGAGGTTGTCGGCCTGTTACCATCAGTCAGGCGAGGGGGAATTTGTGGATGCCTGACCCCGTTGCCCTTCGCCGCTACACTGTAACGATGCCCCCCCTACGATGACCGGCTGGAGATCTACTCGCCGGGTGGTATGCCGGACGGGTCAATGATCCAAGACCGCGACCCGCTTACTGTGCCGTCCACTCGGCGCAACCCTGTGCTGGCCGATGTGTTCAACTGCCTTGGCTACATGGAGCGCAAGGGCAGCGGCTTTGGGAAAATTCTGAACGGCTACAAAGCACAAATCAACTACACCGAGGATAAGTGCCCTACATTCCGTTCTGATCGCTACCAGTTTACGGTCGTTATGCCGAACTTAAATTGTGGTGTCACTCAAGGTGTCAGTCAAGATGTCAGTCAAGATGTCGCTCAAGACGATTTGGATGCAAAAATCATCGCGCTCATCAAGCGGAACAATAAAATCAGCACCGAAAAAATGGGCATGATGCTGGGCGTAAGCACCCGAACCGTTCTGCGGCGTATAAAGAAACTGGATAATGTTCACTACATTGGCCGCGGCTTCAGTGGACATTGGGAAGTTGAAAACCAATAAAAAAGCAGCAGGAAACCGATTAAGGCTTCCTGCTGCTTTATTTTCCAAAGGACAGTTTAATTTTTCTTCTGCTCACCCTCCGGGAAGATGATCTTATAGATTGGGAAATAAATCACCATCTGCACACCGCCGTTGATGACGGTGATGAGGACGTTGTACAGCGCGGGCGGAAAGAATTGCTTACACAGCGGCACATAAATGCCCATCAAAAAGCTGCACACGATGGTGATGAGTACGAACGCCACCACGTACCACGCGATCTGATACCACACGTTGCCCTTCGACTTAAACGTGATATTACGCTGCATCGGGAAATTAACGCACTGCGCCAGAAACAGCGTGATGGCAAACGCCGCAAAATAGCCCATACCGCCGGTAGCGTCGCCGGTGACAGGGTAATTGAATACATAGGTATCCACCGGACCGAGGTTCAGATGAATCAGCTGGCAGGGGATGCTGCACCAGTCGGTCAGGTTGTAGAACAGCCCCGGCAAAAAGGTCAGCAGCAGATATTGCAGCACCGTGACAAACAGCGAAAAGGCGTAGAATTTCACAAACTGTGCCACGAGCTTATGCTTTTGGGTGAAGTTTGTCCACCAATTTTTTATCGTTTCCATAGCTCACCTCATGCTTGCGCAGACACGGTCAGCTCCGCGCTGTATTCACCGTCGGAAGCAGCAATCGTCATGGCGTCGCCGTCCCCCATGCGGACTATGGCAAGAGCCTCGCCGTAGTAGGTATCGGTTTCGCTGTCCAGATAGCTGTGCTTGTTGAAAGGGCAGGCGCTGCCCAGCCCCACCAATGTGCCGCCGCGCACCTGTACCTGAATATTGCCGCGCGCCAGCGGCTTGGTGATGCCGTTTTCATCGGTGTAGCGCAGACGGACGTAGCACAGGTGCCTTGGCTTGGCGGCGGGTTCTTCTGCGTCCAGCGTCAGGCGGGTCGTGCCGCCGGCACTTTGCAGCTTGCAGCGACCAATTTCGTGATCGGCAGCGTCATAGCTGACGGCTTCCAACGTGCCACTCTCGTAGGGAATGCTGAACCTCGCCAAGCAATCATTTTTCAGCGTTTTACTGCCCACCGTGTGACCATTCAGCACCAACTCCACACGGGCGGCGCGGGCGTAGACCTCCACGTTGGCCTTGCGCCCCTCGCAGCCGGTCCAGCTCCAGCTGGGCATGGCATTCGTCATCTTCCACGCACTGGGGCTGTGGCGGTCTCCGGTATGGTTGACCGGGCAGACGGCGATATAGGGGCCGTTGTCAACTTCCAACGCCACGCGGGTATAGAGGGCTTCGCCCAGCGGCTTGCCGGTCAGGTCGATGCGTCCCGAACCCGCCGACACCCAGCCCAGACCGCCATCGAACGTTTCGGCGTAGTCGGCGTACTCCCACGAGCCGACCATAACCTCGCCCAGGTAATCCATACCCGCCCAGACAAAGTCGCCCACCAAGCGGGGCTCTGTTTTTGCCAGCTCGCGGAATTTATAGGCATCGTTGCAGAAGGTCTCGCTTCCCAAAATCAACCGCTGCGGGTACTTTTTCAGGTCGTGCTTATAGCGGTAGATGCCGTAGTTGTAGCCCGCAATGTCCATGTTGGCAAAGGCGTCACGGGTCTTGACGTCGCAGCCGTGCAGGGTCGCGCCGCGCTTCATGAACTCATCGCCCAGCAGCCCCGCCAGATTGTTGAAGAACTGACTGCCGACCGCCTTTTTCTTGGAGGTCTTCTCGCCGCGCTGTTTGGCTTTTTCGGCACGCTCGGCTTCTTTTTTTGCCTTTTCGTCGCTGTACACGCCGAAGCCGATGGAGCTTAAAAAGTTGAAGAAGATGTTCACACCGCAAGTTACTGGACGAGAATCGTCCAACTCGTGCAGGAAGTCAGTCATCTCTTTGGTCAGGGCGATGCCGCGCTTTTGGGCAGTCTCGCTGACCTCGTTGCCGGTGGAGTAGAGCACCACGCAGGGGTGGTTGTAGTCTTTTTCCACCATGTCGGTCAGATCCTGATGCCACCAGTCGTTGAAATAATCCACGTAGTCATGCTCGGTTTTGTGGATGTACCAATGGTCGATGTACTCGTCCATGACAAGCATACCCTGGCGGTCGCACTCGGTCAGCAGCGCCTTGGAGCAGGGGTTGTGCGCTGAACGAATGGCGTTGTAGCCGTTCTCTTTCAGCAGGCGTACCTTGCGCGCCACGGCGTCGGGGTCACAAACTGCGCCCAACAGACCATTATCGTGGTGGATGCACGCGCCCTGGATGATGTACCGCTTGCCGTTGAGCAGGAAGCCGTCCGTACCCCACTCGACCTTGCGAACACCGAACGTCTCGGTTACCTCATCATCGGCAAAGTTGACGCGGCAGGTGTACAGGTTGGGCGTTTCAGGTGTCCAAAGGCGGGCGTTATCAAGGGTCAGGGTAAATACAGCCTCGCCGTCACTCTGCTTCTGCATGGCGGGCAGGTCGTCCACGGTCAGGTGTACCGTGCCGGGGGCGCTGGTTTTGACCCGCACCTCCACCACAGCGGGCTGCAGCGACAGGGTGCGGATCTTCACCCCGTTGAGCAGGATGTGCTGTTCGCCGCCGGTCCAAAGCTGCACCGGGCGGTAGATGCCCGCACCGGAATACCATCGGCTGTTGGGCTGGTCGGCGTTGCGGGCAATGACACGCAGCTCGTTCTCGCCCGAATGCAGGTAGGGGGCGCAGTCCACGTAGAAATTGGTGTAGCCGTAGGGGCGGAACGCCGCCTTCTGGCCGTTGAGCCATACCTCGGCGTTGTGATAGACGCCCTCGAACTCCAAAATATGGGTCCGGGAAAGCTCGCTCTCCGGGATGGTCAGGGTGCGCAGATACTCATAGTCGTACCCCTCGTACCAGCCGGTGTTGGTGCCGCCGGCGCTCAGGGCGCTGCGGGGCTCGGCCAGCATGGCGTCATGGGGGATGGTGACCGGCGCGCCGGGAGCGGTATCCCCCAAATGCCGGCAGACCCAGCCGGCAGACAAAGATGTTGCTTTCATAACGGTTCCTCGTGTTTATCAACCAAAAAGCCGTCCGGGGCCGGGCCCCGGACAGCAAATCGGTGTGTTATTTGCTCTTCTGGGTGAAGCAGGTGATGATGGCGGTGATGATCGCGGCCAGGTTGAGGCCGGCCAGCGCATAATTCATGCCGGCCAGTTCGGGCATGCCCACCATCTTAATGCCGTTGACGGCCTCGGCAATGTTCCAGATGCCGTCGGAAAGCACGGTCATCATGGTAAAGGCCAGCAGGGGCGCGGCAAGGATGCCGGTAAAATCCGTCCAGATTTTCTCGCCAAAGAGCAGAGAAACCTCGCAGGCGACCGCCGCCACCAGCGCCACCGGCACCAGCGTGCTGACCTGCCCGCCGTTGCTGCCGTACACCAGCACGACAACCAGCGTGACAAGGGTCAGAATCGCCGTCAGGGCCGCGGAGAAAAAACCAAAGGTTTTGTTTTTCATAATGCTCTCTCCTTTCTTACTGCTCTTTCACTGCTTTTTTTCTCTTGCTCACAACCAGCAGGACGAGGAACACCACGGTGCACAGGGCAGTGACGATGATCTCCGCCTGAATGGCCAGCTGCCAGGTGGGGGTGATGTGCTCGATGCGGGAGTTGGAGGCCGTGCCGTTGACGATGCAGGAGCGGCTGATGGCGTACTCCCAGCTGATGGCCGCCTCGGTCAGCAGTTCCAGCAGATGGCCGTCGTCGGTGTCCTTGGCCTTCTGCAAGACCCACTGGCCATGGCCGCCCACGCCGTCCAGGCACCATTCCTGGGTGCCGGCGTCCAGCACCTCGGCGGCGTGGTTGATGTAGCCGCCGTCCACATACTCGCCGAAGCAGGGGGCCGCGTCGGTATCGATGGCGCCGTGCCAGCCCCACTCGTTGCGCAGCACGGTGGTGTTCATGGCGTAGCTGGCGGAGGCCCACTTCAGGCCCAGCCGCTCATAGGACTGCATGATGCCGCCGGCGGAGGCCTCGCGGACACTGCCCTCGAAGGCGCGCAGGGCCCCTTCCCGGAAAGCCTGTTCATTGAAGAAGCAGACAAGGCCGATGCGGTAGAATTCCTGATCGTTGCCCACGAAGTGCTTGGCGCCGGCGTGGGAGCCGGTCTGCTCCATCGCCTCCACCTCGTATTTTCCGGCAATGTAGTTCATGATGGGGCACTCGGACATATACTCGAAGTTGCGGCCGCCGAAGGGGGTGCGGTGCAGGTCGTTGCCCACGTTGTAGCAGATCATAAAGTTGGACCACAGACCGTCCTCGCCCAGCATGGTGCCGCGGTTGGCGTACAGGTCGGTGTTGAAGGTGCCGGCCAGAACGGTGTTGGAGCAGTAGCGGGCTGTGGGCGGGTTGATCTGTTCGCCGTTGTGCTCCACTGTCAGGGGGTAGGTGCCCTGAATGCTGTCACAGCCGTCGCCCACCGCAAAGGCGGGGCTCAAGTCGCCCACCGCCGGGCACTGGAAGCTCTCCGCGGTGGTGTTGGGCAGATCCTCCGGCTGCAGCTGGTAGATGAATTTCAGCCAGGTCTCCCGATCCTCCAGCGGAACGTCCTTCATCATGGCGAGGTTCAGGCCGGAATCCACGCCGAAGTTGGCCGCCACAGAGGCGTAGGAGGGGGCGTTCTCCGGCTTTTCGTACCACTCGCCGTCCAGAATGTCCAGCATTTCCTGCGTGGCCTCCACGGCGGTCGGCTGGATGGGGTAGGTGCCCGCCCAGTCGCTGCGGGACAGGTAGGTGCCGGCTCCGGGTACCCAGTGGTTCAGGTCGCAGTCCTCAAACTGGTTGGAAACGATGGCGCCGTTTTCGCCGGTGCGGTATTTGTCGTCGTCAAACTTCTGGTCAAACTTGTAGGCCTTGGCCGCATCGCCGTCAGCGGTCATGCCGTTGTCGGTGGTGTAGCCCTCGGCAGCCAGCACGTTGTTCAGGGCGTCGTGGACGTCGTCGCCGATGGCCAAGTAGTAGTCGCCCTCCGAGAGGATGTAGCCGCCCTCGCCGTTGTGGGCCGTCATGTCATAGCTGGCCAGCAGATACTTGTCGGTGGTGACGGTGACCGTCTCGGAAGCGCCGGGCTGCAATTCACCGGTCTTGGCAAAGCCCGCCAGCTGTACGGCGGATTTCTCCACGCCGTGCGCCCGCTCGTAGTCGCCGTAGGGCGTCTGGGCGTACAGCTGCACCACCGACTTGCCGGCCACGTCGCCGGTGTTCGTCACGGTGACTTTGGCGGTGATGGTGTCCTCGCCCACGTCCACGCTGTCCAGCGTCTGGTCAAAGGTGGTGTAGGACAGGCCGTAGCCGAAGGGGTACTGCACCTCGTCGGCGTAGTTCCAGGCCGCCGCGCCTTCCAGTGCGCCCACGGGGGCGGCGGCGTTGCCCTGCCCCATCACCACATCGGCATAGCGGGTCTCGTAATAGCGGTAGCCAATGTAGATGCCCTCCGCCTGGAAGGACATATACTCGGCGTTTTCGTCCTGATCGATGGCCGCGACGATGGCCTCCGCGTTGGAGAACGGGGGCGTCCGGGTGCCGGAGTTCACCACCGCCGGCGCGGAGAGGGAATCGGTGGCGTAGGTGTCGGCCAGATGGCCGGAGGGGTTGACGTCGCCCTTCAGAATTTCCGCCACGCCGGTGAAGCCCTGATGGCCCGGATAGCCGATGAAGAGGATGGAATCGGCGTAGGGGATGATCTCGTGCACTTCCATCTGGTAGGGGCTGTTCAAAAGAACAACGACCTTGTCAAAGTCCCTGCGCACCATTTCCAGCAGGTCGCGCTCGTCCTTGTGCAGCGCCAGCGCGCTGAGGGTGGAGCCGTCGGTGTCCACATCGTCCATCATCAGGTCGACGCCCTCGCCGCCCTCGCGGGCCAGCACCACGATGGCGGCGTCCTTGTAGTCGTCCGCCCAGGTGCCGGCAAGCGCCTCATAGAAGGCTTTGTTTTCCTCGGTGCGGGTGGCTGTGCCGGTCACGGTGTAGCCGCCGCCCCAGGTTGCCTCGGGGCCCTGGGCGCGGGTGGCCGTGCCGGCGGCGATGCCGCTCCACAAGCCCGGGTTGACTTCAAAGCCCGCCGCTTCCAGCGCGGCTTTCAGGTCGATGACGTTGTAATCGCCGGTCTTGACCTTGGTGCCGGCGGCGTTGGCCTGGTAGGCCGGGTCGACCGCCGCGTGGCCAAACACGGAAATGCGGGTGGCGTTCGTCAGGGGCAGGGTATTGTTCTCGTTGCGCAGAAGGGCGGCGCCTTCCCGCATCTCGTTGACATTCTGCTCCATGGCGGCGGCAATGGCCGCCGCCTGTGCTTCGGGGTCGTCAAAGGCGCCGAACCGGCTCTTGAAGTAGGTGGTATCGCCCGCCTCGCCGGTCTGCACGATCCTGGTGGTGGTGGCGCCCAGGGCGGAGTTGATATAGCTCGCGTTGGCAAGGGCCAGGTTCTGTCCGACAAGACCTACAACAAGCAGGGCAGAGGATGCGGACGCAAGACCTGACCAGAGTTTGGACTTCTTCATCTGGAACTTTTCTCCTTTTGCTTTATTAGGGTTCCCGGGGCCCTTTTGACGTCCCCAGTGTAGCATACCGATCGCTTGATCGAGGAAAAATCCCGTAAACCGCGCGTTTTGCGGCGCAAACCGTTTTCGGAAACGTGAAATTTTACAAACAATTTACCTTTCTTTTGTTCAGGGTGACAAAAATAAACAGCGGCCCCCCACGGAGCCGCCGCCGACAGATTATTGCCGCATCGGGATCAACAGCTTCAGCACAAAACGGTTTTCCCGCGTTGTCACCGAGGCCGTGCCGCCGTATTTTTCGGCGATCTCAAAAATGCTTTTCAGGCCGTAGCCGTGGTAACGGCTGTCCGCCTTGGTGGTTTTGGGAAGGGTGCCGTCCGCCTGCCATTTGCCGTCGTAGGTGTTTTCCACCTTGATCCACAAAAAGTTCTTCTGCCGCGTGACCAGCAGGTGGATCAGCCGCTGCTCGGTTTCCGGCAGCCGGGCCGTGCTCTCAATGGCGTTGTCCAGCGCGTTGCCAAAGATCGAGCACAGGTCCATCATATCCATAAACCCCAGCAGCGTGCCGTCCGCCACGCAGGTCAGCGTGATGCCGTGCTGCTGGCAGTACAGGCTTTTGCTGGTCAGGATCGTGTCCAGCACCTCGTGGCCGGTCTTGTTCTGGGCCTCGTAGCTGCGGATCTCCTGCTCCATGGCGTCCAGATACCGGGCTTTTTCCTCGGTGGTCTCGCTGCGCAGCAGGGCGATCTGGTGCTTCAGGTCGTGATACTTGCGGTTGATGAGCTCCACGCTTTCCTGGGAGGATCGGTACTGTACATACTGCGCCTGCAATACGTTTTGCAGGGAATCCCGCTCCTGCTTGCGGCGGTATTCCACCAGCTGCATGTGGTGGGCAAACAGGATCGCCAGGCCGCCCACGTCCACCAGGGTGCGGATGTTGTAGATTTCCGCCGTGACCGTGCCGGAAAACGGCGTGTCCGGGCTGACATAGCTTAGATTGCTGGCGGCATACACCGAAACGCCGATGAGCAGCGTGCTGAACAGCTCCTTTTTGTGGATGTGCAGCGGCTCGGCGGCGTCATTGTAATTGCGCTCCAAAAAGAACAGCACCCCGTACACCACCAGATAGGTCAGCAGCAGAATCCCGTATTTTTTCCAGTAGGGCACCGGCGCACCGGTGCGGGCGACAAAGTAGTGGATCTGCCATTCCAGCGACGCCGCCAGCTCGCCCAAAATAAAGGCCCGCACGCTGTAATAGCCCACGCAGCGCGGCGGGGCGCTGCTGCATAGACGCAGCATCAGGTACATCATCATGGCCGACACGGCGATGCAGGGCAAAAACCACACGCGGGCCACCGCGCCGGTCAGCTCCATGAAGGCCACCATCCCCAGCAGAAACGCGGCGCACACCGCCCCCAGCCGGACGCCCCGCAGCCGCCGGGGCAGATAGTACAGGTACAAAAGGCAGGCCAGCCAGTCCGCCAGGGCGGTATAGATTCGGGGGATGTTGCCCAGCACCTCGGTGCCCGTCATAGCATTTCCCCCATGTAGTGGTTCAGCGCGGCCAGAAACGCCTTGCGCTTGGCGCGGCTGACCTGCACCTTGTCGCCGTGCACGACCGCGTCGTCGTCCTGAATGCCGTCAACGTGCTCCAGATTGACAAGGTACGCCTTGCTGCTGCGGAAGAAATTCTCCGGCGGCAGCTTCTGCTCCACATCGCGCATGGAGCCGGTGGAATGCACCTCGCCCTGCTTGGTGTGGAACAGCAGGTCGTGGTCGCAAATTTCTACATAATAAATGTCGGAGGCGTCGAGCTTCTGCACACCGCCCGCGCAGGGTACCGTGAGGAAATGCTTCTGGCGGCGTCCCAGCAGCTCCCGCACATGGTTCATCCGCTGGCAGAAAGCGTAATAACTCAGAGGCTTTAAGATATAGTCCAGCGCCTGCACCGCGTACCCCTTGATGGCATACTGCGGCGAGTTGGTGATGAAGATGATAATCACCTCCGGGTCGGCTCGGCGGATTTCCTCGGCTGCTGACATACCATCCATAAAGGTCATCTCGATGTCCATCAAAATCAGGTCATAGCCGCCCTTATAGCCCAGCGCAATCTCGTCGCCATCCGAAAAATGCGTAACTTGAAAATGGCAGTTTTTCTCCTGCTGGTATTTTTCCAGATACGAGTCCAGCACCGCCAGATCCTGCGCGCTGTCCTCCACTACTGCAATGTGGTTCACGATGTGTTCTCCTTTTGGGGGCAAACAAATGGGTTTATGTGCCGACGGTTAAACCGTTTGCTTTTCATGGGTATAGGCTTTATCTAATAAGTATTATACAGATTATTTTCCGAATTTTCAATAAATCATTGTGCTGCTTATCCGCCTTGTACACACTTGACAGGTAGAAGCATATACCTCTATCCCTAGGAGTGAATCAGAACGGATTCACTTTTTCGAGTCGAGATTTTTGGGTGAATCAGAAGTGATTCACTCTTGAGAGCATATACGACTTTGTGCGGGTATCGGGTTTGTTTGTCATCTTTTTGGGGGTAGACGTGTTTTGCAAGCATAGCGTTTGGATATCCACAAACGCATTTCTGGGGTGTACCCCAGACCCCCGGCAGCATCCTTGCGTGACGATAGTGACGGTCTTTCTTGCATACCCCTACCCGTATCCCATAAACATCGTCACTACCGTCACCATCGTCACTTAAAACAGGCAAGTCGTTTTAATCTGCGGCTTGCCTGTTTTATTTCGAGTAATGTGGCAGGGTTTTTGCCCCATTGTTTGTTAAAATGGATTTAGATATTTTGTAAAAGTGCACGGGTTTTTAGCACAATGGGTGATATGCTGGTTTTGAAGTGTAATTTTGGCGTTTAGGCCAGTTCTTGAGAAAAAATTCTTCGCTTTACATCTCTAAACTTGCAGGAATCCTGCAAGTTATGCTGTTATACTGAAATTTAATGAAAAAATCCCATTATTTTTTCAGCGAGCGTTACCTTTTGCCTTTTCCCAGTGGCTATATAGTAGAGATAATTTTTTCAAAAATTTTGAGGACAGTTGCAAAAGTTGCGACTGTCGACCCGTATGATATGATTTGAAACCTTTCTAAAAATTTGAACTTTTTCTAAACAGTTTAAAACAGTTTAAAAAACTTCGTAAATTTCGCCGTTCTCAGCGGCTATATAGTGAAAACCTTTTTATTTTATCTACATAGGAGGAACCCATGAACACGGAATCTCAAAATTTGCCCAATGTTGTCAGCCCCAAGGAAGTGCAAACTTACTTCGGCATTTCGCGCTCGACCACCTACCGCATATTCCATGACGCGAGTTTCCCGGCGTTCCACATTGGAAACCGACTGCTGGTGCGGCGGAATGAGCTTTTGGACTGGCTGGAGCAGCAAAAGGTCAATAAAGCCCAAAACGAGAACCCGAAGATTGTCGGGTCTGATGAATAGCTTTGTTGTCGTACCTGTGATAGTCTTTGTGTCACGAAAGGAGACGATGGTAGAGCGTATATCTCTGGCTCTACAAATACGGAGCACCCTCTTGTCATTAATATAAATACCATAGTCATGACGTAGGTCATCATTGAGTCTGCGGTAGCCCTTGTCCGGACTTTCTGCGTGGATCTTCTCGATCTTATCTGCAAGGCGTTCATTTTCGGCAGCTATTTGGCTCAGCTTCCCGGAAGTCCATTTGTGGTAAGCCGAGCGAGCCACATGGAGCAGTTCGCAGGTCAGTTCAATGGGATAGCCCTCTTCGGCGTGTGCTTCCCGGATGGCAGCATAGATATGGCGTTGTCTTACTTCCGAAAGGCATCTCTCCTCTCGATTTCGTCCAATTTTTTTAGCAGGTCACGCTCCATTTCTGCCAGATACAGCTTGTGCTTGAGCTGCTCGATTTCGATTTGTGCCTTCTCCAGCTCGGTTCGGGGAGTCTGGTTTTTCTTCCTCTTGCCGCGCCGATCCTCCAGACCGGCTTCGCCCATCTCCTCAAACCGCAGTGTCCAAGTCCGCACCTGCTGGTAGCTCACCTTATACTTTAAGGCCATCTCGCCGTAGTTCTTCCCGCTGGCCAGACACTCCTTAACGATCTGTATGCGTTCTTCCTGTGTGGTGTCTCGTCCTTGCTTCATGTAGCTTCCTCCTCCAGAAAACTTTACTGAGTTGAAATTTCCATGAGCATTATACACCTTTATCCAATTTCGGAGCTGCTTTTTGTCCCGCAATCCATATTTTTTGCTGACATCCAGCAGACTTCCACCTCCTGACAGATAGTCCTGTACCGCTTGCAGCTTTAACTCTGGACTATATTTCCGATTGCGGTTGTGCGGCAAAAAGGCGGCTATGCCTTCTGCTTTGTACTGTACGATCCATTCTTTTATGGATGTTTGTCCTACGCCGTATTCCTCTGCGGCTCCAGATAGGCTTATTTCTCCTGCCAGATATCTCCTAACGATTTTCACCTTCTCTTCTGGACTTAGTTTTTGTTTGTGTGGCATAACAATGCTCCCTCCATGTTTGACAGTGTTTTTCTTTTTCACTGTCTCTCATAGAGGGAGCATATCAGCTTTATAGCCATCCTACCGGGCGTTTGACAATCGATGTTACGGTGATACGCAGACGATATTAAAACAAAAAGCAGTGTGAATCGCCCCATTTTGTGCGGACAGTACAAAAAAGCCTGTCTATGCAGGAATATGGAATTTCAAGCAACATACTGGCGCCTCAATTCAAGAGGCGTCAGTTTTGTTTTTTGTTTTTCTCGTAAAATAGGGTGAGATTTCCCACAGGCCAGCGCATTGAAGCCAGAGGAATTTTTGCAGATGGCCGGAACGTTGCGGGGGTTACGGTGGTCGGACACAAGCGCATCTGCCGGTTTGCGCCGCAGGAAATGCATGAGCTGGTGGTGAAAATCACCTCTTCCCGCACAGAACCGCCCCTGTGCCTTCTGGCGGTCTATCAGTAAAAATCGGGAGTGGACGCATGTCAGGGAAAAACGCATCATTCTGTGTGCCGCAGACGCAGTTGGCTGCAATGAAGATGCAATATAAATTTCAAAATTGGAAAGATTATATGATTCATGAAAAAGAGAGGATACGATTTGGCGAGTCTGTCTATTGAGCAATGGCACAGTACCCAGTATAATAAGCTCAGAAACCAACCCGACAACACAAATCCACAGGAGGTAATACACAATGAAAATCGGTTTGATTGGTCTGGGCATTATGGGCAAGCCCATGGCGAAGAATATGCTGAAGGCCGGCTACGATCTGACGGTCAGCGACCTGAACAAAGCCAACGTGGACGAGGTGGTGGCCGCCGGCGCCAAGTCTGCCTCCAACAAGGAGATTGGCGAGACCTGCGATGTGGTCATGACTATGCTGCCCAACTCTCCCCATGTAAAGAGCGTCATGCTGGGCGAGACCGGCGTGGCCAGCTACATGAAGCCCGGTTCCGTGTTCATTGACATGAGTTCCATCAACCCGGTGGCTTCCAAGGAGATCGCTGCGGCGCTGGCGGAGAAGAACATCGAGATGCTGGACGCTCCCGTTTCCGGCGGCGAGCCCAAGGCCATTGACGGCACCCTGTCCTTCATGGTGGGCGGCAAGCAGGAGGTTTTCGACGCACACAAGGCGATTCTCGAGACCATGGGCGCTTCCGTCGTGCGCTGCGGCGACGTGGGCGCGGGCAACACCACCAAGCTGGCCAACCAGATCATCGTGGCCTGCAACATTCAGGCTCTGGCCGAGGCGCTGACCCTCGCCCAGAAGGCGGGCGTGGATCCCCAGCTGGTGTTTGAGGCCATCAAGGGTGGTCTGGCCGGCTCCACCGTCATGAACGCCAAGGCTCCCATGATGATCGCCGGCAACGACAAGCCCGGCTTCAAGATTGATCTGCACATCAAGGATCTGAACAACGCGCTGGATTGCGCCCATTCCGTGGGTGCGCCCGTTCCCATGACGGCCGAGGTGCAGGAGATCCTGCAGTGGCTGCACAACCACGAGGGCGGCCAGAAGGATCACAGCGCCATTGCCCAGTATTACGAGTACCTCACCGGGATCCGTCTGGGCCGCTGATGTTACGATTTCCTCATGCACATGTTCTCCTGAAGGCGGTGGAGGGGCCGGGCGGTCAGCCCGGCCCCTTCCTGCTTTGACGGGGCGCGGAAGGGAGCGACCATGGAATTTTTGACACAAAACGGCAGCCGCCCGGGGCCGATCGGCCAGGGCACCTGGTATCTGGGGGAGGACCCCGCCGCCTTCGCCGAGGAGCGCAAGGCGCTGCAGGAGGGCATCGAGCAGGGCATGACCCTCATCGACACCGCGGAAATGTATGGCGACGGCGCAGCCGAGGAACTGGTGGGCAGCGCCATACAGGGCTACGACCGGGAAAGCCTGTATCTGGTCAGCAAGGTGTACCCCTTCCACGCGGGGCGCAGCAACATTTTTCATAGCTGCCGCGCGTCGCTGCGGCGGATGCGCACCGATTATCTGGATCTGTATCTGCTGCACTGGCGGGGCAGCGTCCCCTTTGCCGAAACGGTGGACTGCATGGAGCAGCTCAAGCGGCAGGGCCTGATCCGGGCCTGGGGCGTCAGCAATCTGGACACTGCCGATATGCGGGAGCTGCTGGCCGTGCCGGATGGCGCCCACTGCGCCGCCAACCAGGTGCTGTATCATCTGGGCAGCCGCGGTGTGGAGTACGACCTGCTGCCTTATCTGCAACAGCGGGAAATCCCGCTGATGGCCTACTGCCCGCTGGCCCAGGCGGGGCGGCTGCGGCGGGGGCTGTTTGCCAACGACACCGTGCAGGATATCGCCTTTTCCCACAACGCCACCCCGGCGCAGGTGCTGCTGGCCTTTTTGCTGGCCCGCCCCGGCGTGGTGCCCATTCCCCGCACGGGCCAAGTCGCCCACACGGTGGAAAACGCCGACGCCGCCCGTCTGCGCCTGACGGCGGAGGAACTGACGGCGCTGGATGCCGCGTTCCCGCCGCCCACCCGAAAAATGCCGCTGGATATACAGTGATGCTTGACAGTCCGGGGCTGTGTGGGATACAATGAAATCAACTGAAACGATTTGAAAGGATGATTTCACATGGCCAAGGTGGCGATTCTGGTTCCCTTTGCGGAAATGTGCGAACTGGCCCAGCCGCTGCTGGAAACCTGCGGTGCGCACCTGGAGGTGATCTGCCTCGAGCACACCGAGACCAGCCGGGCCGCCCAACGAGCCCGCGAACTGGAAGGGCGCGGCTGCGAGCTGATCATTGCCCGCGGCGCACAGGCCAACCAGATCAAGAGCGCGGTGCGCCTGCCGGTGGTGGAAATGTGCGTCACCGCCCAGGAACTGGGCCTTGTGATGCTGGAATTGAAGGAGCAGCTTGGGTGCGAGCGTCCCGTCATCGGGCTGGTGGGCTTTGCCAACATGCTGTGTGACACCACCTGCTTCAACCGGCTGTTCGGCATCGAGCTGCACAGCTACATGGTGGAAAAAAGCGCCGATCTGCAAACGGTGGTGGAGCTGGCTCTGCGGGAGGGCTGTCAGGCCGTGGTGGGCGGCGAGATCGCCTGTGCCCACGCCCAAAAGCTGGGCCGGGCCACCCGCCTGATCCCCGCGGGCGCCGAGAGCATGGCCAACGCGCTGCACGCCGCCGAGGGCGTCTGCTACGCCATCGACCAGGAAAAGCGCAACAGCGCCGAGATGGACACCATGCTCAACTACACCTTCAGCGGCATCATGCAGGTGGACCGGCAGGGCAGCATCCAGCGGGTGAACCGGGCCGGGTACGATCTGCTGGAATGTGAGCCGGGCAACCTGCTGGGCCAGCCGGTGACCCGGGTGCTGCCGGCCCTCAGCCACGCAGTGCTGGAGGAAACGCTGCTGTTCGGCAAGGAATCCTACGCGCTGGTCATGGACATCCGCCGCAAGGCGGTGGTGCTCAACATCGCCCCCATCCGGGTGGACGGCTACGTTGCAGGCGCACTGCTCACCTTCCAGGAAGGCCGCCGCATCATCGAGATGGACAGCGAGCTGCGCCGCGAGCTGTTCCGGCGGGGCTATATTGCCAAGCACACCTTCGCCAACCTGCCCGACGGCGGCAAGCAGGACGCCGAGACCGTGGCGCTGGCCAAGCGCATCGCCAAATACAGCGCACCCATCCTGCTCACCGGCGAGGCGGGCACCGGCAAGACCATTCTGGCCCAATGCATCCACAACGAAAGCCTGTGCCGCACCAACGCTTTTGTGTCGCTGGATTGCAGCGCCTGGCTGCCCGAAACGCTGGACACCATGCTGTTCGGCAACGTGACCTTTAAAAAGGAGACGGCGGCCTCGCTGGCCGAGCTGGCGCAAAACGGCACGCTGTACCTCGAGCATGTGGAGGCGCTACCCTTCGAGACGCAGTACAAGCTGCTTTGTCTGATCCGGGGCAAGTTTTTGCACAACGGCACCAACCAGGCGGTGGCCACCAGCGTGCGGGTGATCGCCGCCACCGACGTGAATCTGGTCTCCCGGGTGGAAAAGGGGGAGTTCCGCAGCGATTTGTATTACGCCCTCGGCGTGTTGAGCGTCGAGCTGCTGCCGCTGCGCCGCCGCCGGGAGGCCATTCTGCCCTGGGCGGAGCGGTATCTCAACGACTGGCAGGAGAAATACAAGCGCTATGTGCACCTGACGCAGGGAGCCTGCCGTTTCATGCAGGACTACGATTGGCCGGGCAACATGAACCAGCTCAACAGCGTCTGCGAGCGGGTGGTGCTTCTGACCGAAAAGCGCAACGTGGACGAGGTGTTTCTGCGCCGCCAGTTGGAGCAGGTCACCCCCAAGCTGCTGCCCGGCACCGAGAAGGTGGTGCTCTACAAGGACCAGAAGGCGGTGCAGGTCGCCGAGGTGCTGCGCCGCTGCGGCGGCAGCCGGGAAAAGGCCGCCGCCGAGCTGGGCATCAGCAAGACCACCCTGTGGCGCTATATCAAAAAATACGGCATCGAAACCGACTATACCTGCTGACAAAACGGCCCGCCCCGGCAAGGGGCGGGCCGCATTGTTATGCCGCGCCGTGGATGACTTTGATCCACTTTCGGCTGTGCAGGCGGGTGACGCACCAGAATGCCTTGAGGATCTGATCGATTTTTAAGCAAACGTAGATCCAGAAGGGCGGCAGGTGCCACACAAGCCCTGCCAGTGCGCCCAACGGAATGCTCACCGCCCACAGAAACAGGATATCCGCCACCATGAGAAAGCGGGTATCCCCGCCGCCCCGCAGGACGCCTTTGGTCATAATGTTGTTGCAGCTCATGAAAATCACGATGAAACCCACTGCCAGCATCAGCTGACGGGCAATTTCCTCGGTCTCGGCGGACACCTGATACATCCCGATGACCGGCCCGCTGAGCAGCATGATGAACCCGCCCGCCAGCGCGCCGATGCCCGCGCCCAGAACAAGAAAGGTGGTGCCCTCCTGCTGGGCACGATCGGTGTCGCCCTCGCCCAGCGTGTGCCCGATGACGATGCAGCTGGCCTGGCTGATGCCCTGCGTGAAGGTGGTGGAAAGCTGCTGCGTCACCGTTGTGATCGCATTGGCTGCTACAAACGCTGAGCCAATGTGCCCCATCACCACCGCCACTGCGTTGGTGCCAAGGCCCAGCAGCGTGTCACTGATGAGCACCGGCAGGCTGATGCGCAGGTATTCCCCCAGAAGTCCGCCGCAACGGCAGAACAGATCCTTCACCCGGTAGCCGATACGCTTTTCCACAAACAGAAAGCTGCCAAAAATAACGGTACATTCCATCACCCGGCTGATGAGGGTGCCCAGCGCCGCTCCGGCCACGCCCATAGCGGGTGCGCCGAATTTGCCGAAAATGAAGATATAGTTGGCCCCCACGTTCACAAAAAAGGCGGCAATGCTGGTCAGGAGTGGCAGACGCGTCTCGCCCACGCTGCGCAGCACCAGCGTGGTGGTCAGCGAAAAGCCGGTGAGCCAGTAGGAGGGAACCGACCAGAGAAAATACACGGTGCCCAGTTCCAGCAGCGGGGCCTCGCTGGTGTACAGGGACAGAATGGCGCGGGGCATGGCCAGCGTCGCCAGCGCAAAGCCGGAGGCGATGACAAGGCAGAACCGCAGCATGATGGTGACGGACTGCTTCAGGCTGGACAGATCGCCCCTGCCCCAGAACCGGGCGGTGAGCACCGCCGCGCCCATTCCCATACCCATGCAGCAGATTTGAAACAACGTGATGAACTGGTTTGCCAGCGACACGGCACTGAGAGCCTGTTCCCCCAGCCGCCCCACCATGATGGTGTCCATCATGTTCACGCCCATGGTGATCATGCTTTGCAGCGCAATGGGGATGGCGATGGCGGCGCTTTTTCTGTAAAATGCCCCGCTGCGTACAAGCCCGGCCATCAGCGCAGCCCCAGTTCATACTCGGCGGCGTGGAGCAGGCCCTTCATGTGGCCGGTGGGATAGGCCATGGAGCCAAGCTGCCCGCCAGTGGAAGGGTATCCCGCAAACCCGTGGTCAATGGAACAGAATCCCTCAAAGCCGCAGCGCACCAGTGTTTTCATGATGTCGTACATGTTGGCGTAGCCGTCCTCGCTCAACGTCTCCTCAAAGCGGGGCAGAGGGGCGGACACGTTGCGGAAATGCACCTCCACCAGCTGGCCGTGGGCCTGAAACTCCTGAATATCCTCCAGCAGATTGCCAAAGCCCGGCTTTTCCAGCCAGCAGCCCACACACATTTTGACGCCCAGCGCCCAGCTGCCACCTGCCAGCGCCAGCGCCCGACGGTAATCCATGGTGGAGCAGATCAGGCTTGCCACACCGCCCAGCGCGGGCACCGGCGGGTCGTTGGGATGCAGCGCCAGCCGCACGCCGGTCTGCTCGCAGACGGGCAGGATGCGTTCCAGAAACCAGGCAAAATTGTCCCAAATCTCGTCGGAATCATACGTCCGGTCGTTGCTGATGGGGCGGCCTTCGATTTCATACAGGTCGGCAAAAAAGGCGGTGCCGCCGCGGGTATTGCGGCCGGGGCCGCGCCCGGTGCGGAAAATGCCGTTAGGCTGCCATGCCACCGAAACCAGCGGCGCGCCCACTTCCCCCGCCAGCCGCACAAAATCGGCAAACTGGCTGACGGCCTGTTCCCGTTCCGGGCGGCCCAGAATAATGTCGGCATTCTTTTGCAGCGGTGGGCAGGCAAGATCGGAAATTTTCAGCCCGAACCGGGCCAGACGCTTCGCCTCCTCCCGCATCTGGGGCAGCGTGGCGTTTTCCGGCATGACGTTCAGGTTTAGGTATTCCACGCCCATTTCCCGGATAAAGGCCAGCTCCTCCTCGGTGTGGCCAAAACGGGCGGGCAGTTCGACTTTGATGGACATTGGTTTTCTCCTTTCAGGTGATGGGCGCGGGGTTGAAGATGCACATGTCGTTGTGGAAGCCGTACCGGTCGCTGTAAGGCTCTTTGGTGCCGCTGGCCACATCCAGAATAAAGTGGAAGATCTCGGTGCCCACCTCGGCGATGGTGGCCTTGCCGGTGGCCACGTCGCCCGCCGAAATGTCGATCAGGTCAAACCAGTGGTCCTTCATCTCATTGCGGCTGCACACCTTGATGACGGGGGAAATGTCCAGCCCGTAGGGGGTGCCGCGGCCCGTCATAAACACCTGCAGGCCGATGCCGGAGGCCACCTGGGAGGGGCCGCACACAATGTCCGACGCCGGGGTGGCCGCGTAGATCAGGCCGTGTTTGGTGGGCTTTTCGGCGGGGGAGAGCACCTCCACGATGGGACTGGTGCCGGATTTGGCAATGCTGCCCATGGCCTTTTCCACAATGTTGGCAAGACCCCCCTTTTTGTTGCCCGGGGTGGGGTTGGCGTCCCGATCCACGCCGCCGGCGGCCAGATAGTCGTCGTACCAGCGCATTTCGGCGGCCAGCCTGTCCCGCACCTCGGCGCTGATGCAGCGGGCGGCCAGCAGCGGCACGCCGTCGCGCACCTCGGTGACTTCGCTGAACAGCACCGTGGCGCCGCCCTTCACCAGCATGTCCGCCGCGTAGCCCGCCGACGGATTGGCCGTAATGCCCGAGAAGGCGTCCGAGCCGCCGCACTGCATGCCGATGAGCAGCTCCGACAGCGGCAGCTCCTCCCGGCGGCGTTCGTTCAGCTTTTGCAGCTTTTTGTCGGCCATATCCAGAATGGCCTGCATCATGGCGTCGTGGCCCTTCCAGTCCTGCAAGGTCAGGCAGTTTTCGGGGGTGATGTCCTCGGGAGGCAGCACCCGGTCGTAGGTCAGCTTTTCGCAGCCCAGACCCACCACCATGATCTGTCCGCCGAAGTTGGGATGGCGGATGACGTTGGTGATGGCCCGGATGGGTGTTTTGGCCTCCGGCGCGTTGATGGCCACGCCGCAGCCGTAGGGGTGGGTCACCGCCACCACGCCGTCCACGTTGGGGTATTTGGGCAGCAGTTCTCTTTTAATGCGCTCCACCGCCACCTTCACCACGCCCGCCGCGCACTGCACGGTGGTGACGATGCCCAAAAGATTCCGCGTGCCCGCCGGGCCGCTGGCGTTGCGGTAGCCCATCCAGGTGGTGCGGGGCGGGGTGGGCAGCTCCTCCGGCGTTTTGAGGTCGGTGCCCCAGGGCATGTCGTCCAGCGCGGGGCTTTCGGGCAGGTTCAGCATGTGCTCGTTGATCCAGCTTCCCGCCGGGATGGGGTTTTTGGCGTGGCCCAGCACCACCCCGTAGCGCACGATCGCGCCGCCGGCGGGAATGTCCCGCAGGGCGATCTTGTGGGCCTGGGGGATGGGGTCGCAGGTGGTGACGCCGCTTTCGATCACCGTGCCGGCGGGCAGGTCACGCACCGCCACCGCCACATTGTCCTCCTGCTTGATTTGAATGGTCAGACGTTCGTCCATGGTTGTTCGCTCCTTTTAAGTGTTTGTCAAAAAATGTAAGAATCCGCTGTTTGGTTTCCGGCTGGAAAAACTCCCTTGTGCCGTGGCCTGCATCTTTCAGAATCACAAGCTCAGCCCGGTCCTCCAGACCGGCATCCACAATTCGGCGGTAAAAGTCCTCGCTGATGGAACAGGGGACTAGCTTATCTTTATCACCGTGGAGGATGAGCAGCGGGCACATATCCGAATTGATGTGGTATGCGGGGCTGGCATCCCAGCCGCGCTGCTCCAGCTCCTCGTTGGGGCAGCCCAGCAATGCTCCGGCGTGGGTCTCGCTCATGGTGTGCCAGCGGTGGGAAGGCTCTTGGATGGCGACACGGTCGGCGGCAATGAGGGCGGGCAGATCCACCGGGCCGAACAGGTCGCAGGCGGCCTGAACTTTATCGGAATAATCGCTCCACGCAGAGCCTTGCCCGTTGGGCAGGTTCATGGCGACGCTGGCTGCCAGATGCCCACCTGCGGAACGCCCCAGCACGCCGATGCGTTCCGGGTCGATGTTGTACTGTGCGGCGTTGGCACGCAGGAACCGAATGGCGGTTTTTACGTCTGCAAGCTGGTCGGGCCAGTGCCCCTGCGCGCTGCTGCGGTAATAAAGGGAAGCCAGCACATAGCCGTTGTCTGCCAGAAAGGTCATCTCTGGAACCATCAGGTTTTTGTCGCTACCGCGCCAGCCACCGCCTGGAATCCAGACCAGACAGGGCATGGGGGCAAGAGGCGGCTCGTCGTCCCGGCCGAGGGCAAGGCGCATCTCACTGTTGCCGTCCTGCGCACAGATGGATAGCTTCAGCTCCAGCGGCGCACCGTTCAGGTCGGTGACAGTGTCATAGACAATGTTGTCAGTCATGTTGATGCTGCGGCGGGCACGGCCGGGGTCAATGATGATATGCATTGTGGCGTTTCTCCTTGCTGTCCTTATTGTATCTCCTTGCTTTCCTTATTGTATCTCCTTGCTATCCTTATTGTATAGGAAACGAGGCACTCACACAATGGACAGGGTGCCATAATTTCGAGGTGGAGATTGGTGCAAGTGTATAGAATTTCACGAAAAAGGCGGGATGCGGATAAAAAACAATGAATTAATGATAAAAAATAAGAAGAAATGAAATGGAACGAATTATTTCAAAATGTGAAAGATTGTTGGAATAGTGAAACTGAGGAACATTATTTATGGATTCTGCGAATTGTGAACTCTTTGACGGTGTGGTAAGCTATAAGTGTCAAACAGGTACGGTGACCGGAACGGTCAACTGCGCAGACCGCACCTGCATTCAGAACGGAGAAAAGGAGCCGACCTCTACACAAGGCTCCACAAAGAAAGGAACGTTACCATGAAAAAGTTGTTTGCAGCCATGACCGCTGCCGCCATGGCGCTCAGCCTGGCCGCCTGCGGCTCCAGCGCCTCCAGTGCTCCCGCCAAGAGCGAGGCCGCATCCAAGACCGAGTCCACTGCGGCCACCGCCGGTGAGAGCAAATGGCCCAGCGACACTGTGAGCATGTATGTCCCCGCCAAGGCCGGCGGCGGCACCGACATGACCGGCCGCGTGTTCATCCAGGGCATGAGCGAGATCAACGGCGGCAACTACATTGTTGTCAACGATGTGACCGGCGGCGGCAGCGTGGCGGCTGAGACCGTCCGCAACGCGGACCCCGACGGCCTGAACCTGCTGATGTACCACACCGGCCTGTGCACCTCCATCGCCAGCGGCCAGTACGCCCACACGCTGGACGAGTTCACCATCTGCGGCATGTTCATCACGGTGCCTGAGGAGGCCACCGGCGCACTGTTCGTGCCCGGCAACAGCCCCTTCAACACGCTGGAGGAGCTGGTGGACTACGCCAAGGCCCATCCCGGCGAGCTGATGGCCGGTATGCAGAACGGTTCCTCCACCCAGCTCATCGAGGCGCTGTTTGAGAAGGCCATGGGCATCGAGTGCACCATGGTGGACGCCGGTTCCAACGCCGACAAGGTCACCGCGCTGATGGGCAACCAGATCGACTACTGCTTCATGAACACCACCGGCAACGACCAGTACGTCAAGAGCGGCGACCTGAAGTGCCTGGTGCAGTGGGGCTCCGAGGGCAGCACCCGCAGCACCATCTTCCCCGACGTTCCCCTGCTGGAGGAGGTCTACCCCGATGTGGATATGCCCCGTCTGGATATGTACGGCTACATTGCCGGTCCCAAGGGTATGAGCGATGCTGATGTGGCCGCCATCAGCGAGACCATCAAGGGCGCTGTGGAGACCCAGACCGTCAAGGACGGCTACGCCAAGCTGGCCACCACCGTGGAGTTTGTCTCCCCGGAGGAATCCGTTGAAATTCTGAAGAAGTGCCAGGAGGCCTACAATGAGGCCTACGCGCTGGCGAACGCGCAATAATCCGTTGGAAACCCTGGGGGCCGACGCAGCCGCAAAGGCCTGTGTCGGCCCCCTTTCTTAAAAAGGAGTACTGTTATGCATCGTGACAGAATCGTTGGTGTCATCACCACCCTGCTGGGCGCAGCGATTGCCTTTCTGACGGCAACGCGGGTCGCCGCGTCCAACATGCCGGGCGACCCCGGCCCCCGCGTGTTCCCTTACATCTCCGCCGGGATCCTCATCCTCTGCGGGCTGATCCTTGCCATCCGCAAGCCCGCCGGGGAGGCCAAGCCCTTCCTGCAGGGCGTGGAGAAAAAGAGGTTCCTTGTCATCATCGGCGTCATCATCGTCTATGTGGTGCTGCTGTGGGCCTTCGGCTTTGTGGTGCCCACCTTCGCCATGGTCATGCTGCTCTGCCTGATGTTCGGCAAGGAGGAAAAAGTTCCCGTCTGGCAGGCGGCACTGTATGCCGCTATCATCACCGGCATCATCTATGTGGCATTTGTGATGCTGCTCCATCTGCGCCTGCCTGTGGGCAAGCTGCTGTGACCGAAAGGAGACCTGTACAATGTCTGACGTAATTGCCGCTTTGGGTCTGCTTTTGCAGCCCGCCACCCTCCTCATGTGCTTTGTGGGCATGCTGGTGGGTCTTGTTCTGGGCGCCATCCCCGGTCTGGCCGCCGGTCTGGCCATCACCGTCATGCTGCCCATCTCCTTCACCATGGAACCCACGCAGGCCTTTGCGTTGCTCATGTCCATCTGGGTGGGCGGCTGCTCCGGCTCCTTCATCGGCTCCATTCTGCTGGGCATTCCCGGCACGCCGTCCTCGCTGGCCACCACCTTTGACGGCTATGCCATGACCAAGCGGGGCGAGGCCTCCCGCGCACTGTCCATCGGCACCCTGTCCAACTTCCTTGGCACCGCGCCCTCCATCATCATTGCCATGATCGCCTGCCCGCTCATCGCGGCCATCGCCGTCAAGATGGGCCCGTGGGAATACTTCGCCCTCTCCTTCATGGCCATCACGCTGGTGGTCTCCATCTCCAAGGGCAACATGGTCAAGGGCTTCGTCGGCGCAGGCATGGGCCTGCTGCTCACCCAGGTGGGCTACTCTCCCATCTCCTCCACCGAGCGGTTCACCTTCGGCAGCTACTATCTGTCCGGCGGTTTCTCCATGTCCTGCGTTATGATCGGCATTTTCGCCGGTTCCATCATCATCCTCAACTACGCCCACAACAACAAGGGCCCCAAATCCTCCTTTAACGGCAAGCTCACCGGTTTCCACATCCCCAAGGAGGACTTCCTCACCAACATTCCCAACATCATCCGTTCCTTCGGCATCGGTCTGGGCATCGGTTTCCTGCCCGGCATGGGCGCGGCGCTGTCCAACATGGTGTCCTACGCCACCGCCAAGAACAGCTCCAAGAACCCTGAAAAGTTCGGCACCGGCATCGCGGACGGCATCTGGGCGCCGGAAGTTGCCAACAACGCCTCGGTTGGCGGCGCGGTCATTCCCATGATTGCCCTTGGTATCCCCGGCGACGGCACCACCGCCATGCTGCTGGGCGGCCTGACCATCCACGGCATCGAGCCCGGCCCCCTCATGCAGAAAAACAACCCGGTGTTCTGCTACATGATCTTCCTGTCCGCCCTGATGGCTGCTCTCCTGTGCCTGCTGGTGGAAATTTTCGGCATCAAGTGGTTCCCCAAGCTGCTGGACGCACCCTACCACTTCCTGTATCCCGCCATCATGGTGCTCTGCCTGCTGGGCGTGTACATTGAGACCTACAATGTGGCCAGCATCATCATGGCCTGCTTCTTCATCGCGCTGGGCCTGTACATGAACTATGCCGGCATTCCCACCACGCCGTTCATCCTCTCCTTCGTGCTGGGCGGCCAGATGGAAACCTACTTCCGCAAGGCCATCAGCTACGGCAAGGGCGACTGGACGCTGTTCTTCACCCGTCCCGTGTCCTGCATCCTGCTGCTGGTCGCCATCGGCTCGGTGGTGCTGCCCATCGTGAAGGAGCAGCTGGCCAAGCGCAAGGCGGCGAACTGATATGAGAACACGGATACGCAATGTCCGGGTCTTTGACGGCACTCGGCTGTGGGACGCCCCCGCCGATGTGATGTTTGACGAGACCGGGATTCTGGAAAACGACAGCGCCCCCGCCGATGTGGAAATTGACGGCACCGGCAAGACCCTCACCCCCGGCCTGATGGACGGTCACGTTCACATGGGCGGCGAGGGCATGGAGCCGCCCGCCACCGACGCCGGGCTGATCACCATGGGCGCGGTGCTGGCCGCGCAGGCACAGTCCCTGTGGCGGTACGGCATCACCACGGTGCGCAACTGCGGCACCGGCAAAAACGCCGACCTGGCGGTGCGGGACGCCATCCGGGCAGGCAAATGCCCCGGCGTGCGCATCCTTGGCTGCGGCAGGGTGGTGTGCATCACCGGCGGCCATGGCTGGCCCATGGGCTGGCAGGCGGATACCGTGGACGAGGCCCGCAAGGCGGCCCGCACACAGCTGCGGGACGGTGCGGATTTCGTCAAGCTGATGGCCACCGGCGGCATGGGCACCAAAGGCTCGGTGCCCAACGCCCCCCAGCTCACCGAGGCGCAGATGCACACCGCCGTGGAGGAGGCCGCCCTTGTGGGACGGTTCACCGCCGCCCACTGCACCGGTCTGGAGGGCGCGCAGCGGGCCATCCGCGCCGGGGTGCACATCATTGAGCACGCCCAGCTGGACGAGGAGACCGCCCGCATGATGGCGGAATCCGGCGCGGCCTACTGCCCCACCATCGTGACCCGCTACAACATTCTTCACACCGAAGACCCCCGCTACCAGTGGATGCGGGCCAAGGCGGACCCCGGCGACCTGGTGCGTAAGCGGCAGGCGCTGGCCCACTGCAAGGCCATGGGCATTCCGGTGCTGGCGGGTACCGACGCAGGCCCCAATCCCATGACGCCGCTGGGCGAAAGCCTCTGGCGGGAGCTGGGCATCTACTGCGAGTACGGCATGACCCCCGTGGAGGCGCTGCATGCCGCCACTGCGGGCGCGGCCGCCATTCTGGGTCTGGCAGACTGTACCGGCAGCATCCGTCCCGGCCTTGCCGCCGACCTTGCCCTGTTTGACGGCAACCCCGCCGAGGACATCACCCGGCTGAATACCCTCTGCCGCACCTGGCAGGGCGGTGTGCAGCGGTTCCAACACTGACAACGAAAGGAAACCACCATGTCCATTCGTGAACAATACGAGGCCTATCTGGGCCGCCGCGAGGAGATCGCGAAATCCTACTTCGGCAAAATCTGGCTGGACCAAACCAGCCGCTACGTCCACCCCTTCCGGCTGTACGGCAACGTGTGGTATGTGGGTGACAGCTGGGTCTGCGTCCACCTCATCGACACCGGCGACGGGCTGCTGCTCATTGATTCCGGCAACTGCGGGGCCACAGCCATGCTGGTGCAGGCCATCTGGGAGGCCGGATTCAACCCGGCGGATGTGAAGTGGATCATCCACTCCCACGGCCATCTGGACCACATCGGCGGCGCCAACTTCTTCAAAGAAATGTACGGCACCAAACTGTACCTTGCCGAGCCAGACGCCCGCATGTTCCGGGAACGGCCGGAAATCTCCGCCATTTACGATTCCCACAGCGACCTGGACACCCTGTTCGTGCCGGATTACGAAATCAAGGAAGGCGATGTGCTGACCTTCGGCAACACCACCATCCGCTGCACGATGGTTCCCGGCCACACCGACGGCTGCGTGGCGCTGTTCTTTGACGCCTACAACGGTGACGAGGTGAAGCGCTGCGGCTACTACGGCGGGTTCGGGTTCAACACCCTGCAAAAGGATTACCTGCTGGAAATCGGCGATACCGGGCTGAAAACCCGTCAGGTGTATCTGGATTCCCTTGCCAAGGTGCGCAATGAAAAGGTGGAGGTCTTTTTAGGCAACCACTGCATCAACAACGATACGCTGGGCCGCCGCCAGAAGCAGCTGGACAACCCGGACGGCCCCAACCCCTTTGTGGACGAAACCGTCTGGGGCGCCTATCTGGACGAAAAGCGGGACGCGCTGCTGGCCTTTATGGCGGACCCCAACAACAACTGAGGAAGAAACGATGCATACGCCGGAACAATTCCATGACAAGCTGGCGGCCCAGCGCCGCCGCGTTCAGATCCTGTTTGCGGCCCACACGGCCGTCTACGCCATTGCGCTGCTGCTGATGGTGTTCCAACACATGACGGTCGGCATGGTGCTGGGCGTGGCCAACCTGCTGCTGCATTTTCTGCTCATTCGCGGCCAGCTCAAGGGTTACAGCAGGTCGGCTACCGACGCCAACCTGCTGCTGGGCGTCTGCCAGCCGCTGGCGGAGCCGCGCTGCACCGGCGGCGCGGGTATGACCGACGAGGCGTTTGACGCGCTGGCGCTGCTGCCCATCCGCCGCGGCAAGGGCCGCAGCCTGATGGCGCACAACGGCTTTGCCGGGCGGTTGAACGACATGGAGGTGCAGGGCTTTGAGGCCACGCTGCATTACCCGGTGGAGAAAAACGGCAAAACGGAGTTTCAGTTTCTGAACGGAACGCTGCTCACCGCCGGGTGGCAGCAGCCGGTTTCCGGCAGCTGCCTGCTGCTCCACAAGCATCTGCTGGAGCCGGGCGCGGAGCAGGCATTTCTGGAACAGCACCGGCTGCGCACCGTCACCCCCGACACCCCGGCGCTGAAAGAGTATCTTCTCTGCGCCGAACACCCGGAGCAGGTGCCGCAGGCCGTCTGCCGTCATCTG
>CALZZE010000008.1 GCA_945830575.1 uncultured Subdoligranulum sp.
CTCTCTGATGCCATGGAGTGCGTATATGCAGAGCTGCTTTAAACGGGATAAATAACAGCAGCCGGGATCGAAGCGAACCTTCGGTCCCGGATGTTTTGTCAAGGGCGTGGTTTCCGTGGGCGGTTACAACTCAATTTAGAAATGTAATAAGTTTTGTGATGTTTGTGGTAAGTTGGAAGTAGGTTACAAGTGATTTGGGGCAAGCGGGGATGGCGCAGCCGTGTCAGGGAAGGGGACCATTTTCGCGGGGGCGCGGAAATGGTTGGCTATTTAGATAAGTTATTTATATAAAGTAGGATAACAGACGGAAAAACAAGAATAACGGGAAAATAGGGTTCGCCTGACGTTGCAGTTTCTCCACCAAGTGAAACGACCGTGGATTCGTTGGAAATCTACGGTCTGTTTTTTCAAGTACACAGTTTAGTATATACTTTTCGAATTAGTATCTCTCATTTCATTATGAACCAGAGAATTACGCGGAAGAGCTGCCACGGAAACCGGTGCGGGATACCGGAATGATGCGGTGTTGCCTTGATTATCCCTGCTGCAGCGGCATGAGCAGCACCGGGTTGCCGGTCTTGTTTTCCGCTTCAAACCGGGCAAGACCGCTTTCCAGCTCGTCCAGATACTGCGCCTGCCTGCCGGGGTCCTGTTCGGCCCGGATGGCGGCGATCTGCACCTTCAGATCGTGGTAGCGGCGGTTGAGCAGCCGGATATTCTCCCGGCTGGCCTTGTACTGTTCGTACTGGCGGTGGAGGGTATTGTCCATGGCGGACAGCTCCTGCCGCAGCTCATTGTCCTGCAATTGGCGGTGGTAGATGGCAAGGAGCGGCAGCCCGGCAAAATCCACCAGTGTGCGGATATAATACAGCCCATGGGTGCCGGTGGCGGTGGAGCCGGTGACAAGAAAGCCCACATTGCTGACGGCAAATACCACTACCGCCATCAGCACAGCCGCCGCCAGCACTCTGATACCCACGGCGGGCTGGCGGATGGGGCGGCTGCGCAGCCAGAAGAATCCTCCATAGATTTCACCATAGCCCACTGCCATACAGAGAACGGACTGCCATTCCAGTGCTGGTGTGCCGGGAAGGGCCACACAAAAGACCAGCCATTCCAGACTGGCGGCGAACTCCGCAACGATGAAGGCCCAGGCACACTGATACCCTGCGGATACCGGAGTGATGCAAGCCTTTTTGTGGTTATAACGCTTTTTCCTTGCATCTATTGTACCACCTTTTGATACTTTTGTTCGATTATTCGTAAAATATTGTTTGCTCAGGAGACATTATATACGGATGGGAAGTGTAATAAACACTTGCCGTGCCCGGCGGGCTTTCTGCGAACGATTTGACCTTTTCCACAAATCCAACCGCCGAGGCTTTGTACAAAAAAGCGGATGAATTTTGCCCTCTCCGCAGGCAAAACAATAGTTCCAATTTTGGCTGTAAAACTGTTGAAATATGTCGGAAGACGTGGTATAATGACCCAAAGAATACTGTGTTCTTTTACACACTATAGAGATTGTTGTGGTTCCCTTAGCGGATTTTATAAGAAGAACCATCCTTGTTTTGTGGAGTTAGGAATTGAATCAATTATGAGAAATCGTCAACAACTGCAATACACACTGGTCTTTGCGATGGATCTGTTGGCGCTTGGGTTGAGCACGATTCTGGTCAAATTTGTGTTCGGTACCATGCTGCGTCGCATCCCGGCCTATACAAAAACAGATTACCTGCAATTCGTTTTTATGCTGGTGATCGCGTTTTTGGTTGCTTTTTCCTGTTTTAATCAGGACACCGACCTTGTACGTCTTGGCTGGAAGATGGAGCTGCTTCGCGTGGTGGAGTATAACGCCATACTGGCGGCCACGCTGGCGTTTCTGCTCATCGTCTTCAAGGCGTCTGTACTGGATTCCCGTTACCTGTATCTGGGCATTTTTGCGGTGAATGTTCCGCTCACCTGTCTGGGCCATTATTTTTTGAAAAATTATCTGAGGAGCAGCCATTCGGCGCATATCAAAAAACTTGTGGGAGTGCTTTCCACCAGAGACCGTGTGGAACCTATGGTGCGGGATCTGAAACAGGACTGGAGCAAAAACGTCATTGGCGTGGCGCTGGTGGATGCATCCAAATCGGATATCGGCAGCAAAATCGAAGGCGTCCCGGTGCGTGCCGTCTATGAGGAGTTCATGACATGGGTCCGGCGCGATGCACTGGATGAAATCTACATCAATCTTCCCTACGACACAGGGGACAGCCTGATCGGTTATCTGACGGAAATGGAAAGCATGGGTCTGGATATTCATTTTAACAGCCCGGTGCTGGAAAAAATGAAAGCCATGCAAAGCCGCAGCGGCCTGCCTGCCCGGGAACCTTCGGGCCTCGTTTCGGTGGGGGGCGTCAGCATGATTACGGTGGAATCTGTGCGTCACAGTATGCGCGATTTGACGCTGAAACGGGTGATGGATATTGCGGGCGGTCTTGTGGGCTGCATCATCAGCATTCCCATCATTGCTCTTGTGGCGATTCCCCTGAAACTGGAAAGCCCGGGGCCGCTGTTCTTCAAGCAGTGCCGGGTGGGGCTGAATGGTCGCTACTTTACAATGTATAAGCTACGCAGCATGTACGCGGATGCAGAAGAACGCAAAAAAGAACTGATGGCCAAAAATGAAATGAACGGTCTGATGTTCAAAATGGAGGATGACCCGCGCATCACCAAGGTGGGAAAATTCATCCGGAAAACCTCCATTGATGAGCTGCCGCAGTTCATCAATGTGCTGTGCGGCCAGATGAGCCTTGTGGGGACCCGCCCGCCCACGGTGGACGAATACCGCCAGTATGAGAGCCATCATAAGCGCCGACTGTCCATGAAACCGGGAATCACCGGGATGTGGCAGGCGTGTGGGCGCAGCGACATTGAAAATTTTGAAGATGTGGTGCGCATGGATGTGCAGTATATTGATAACTGGTCCTTGAAACTGGATGTTCAGCTGCTGCTCAAGACCATTGGCGTTGTTTTTACCGGGAAGGGTGCCAAATAAACGGTTTGACCGGAGTTCTATCAGAAAATGTTCCTCGCTTCGGCGAGGACTTTTTTTGTATGAGGATGGCTATGGTGTTTTTTTGCGGAAACAGAGAAAATGATGGGCCATTTTGTCATAATCGGTCGGGTCGAGAGAGAATTTCTATATTGAATTATTGACGCCATTGTGTTATAATAATACGGTTCGATGCAGCCGATCCGCATCGCGGCTTCAAAATTTTTCGGTCACGCTGAAGGGAACCGATTTTATGCATTATCGCAATTCAAAAATTCTTCAATTAGCCAATGCACTGCTGGATTTTGTACTTATTTTGCTGGCGTATTTCTGCGCAGGCTCCCTGCGTGTGGTCATTCCGCTGGGAGCTGCGTTTTTTCTGGTAGACCGTACCCGGTTTTTCCCGGTTAGTGTGCTGTATGCGGTTGTAATCGTGGCCTGTTATGCCTTTGCCGGTGACTACGACACCCTGCATCAGCGCAGCAAGGTAAAGGGAACTGTCAAGCTCATGGTGCGGAACCTGATTGGCTTCGCGCTTGTGGCGACCATCCTCTATGTGTTCGGCCTGCAGCAATTTTCCCGCCTGTTACTGATTTACTTTTATCTTCTGTCTACGCTGTTTATTCTCATCAAGCGGCTGGTGCTGGATCAAGTGGCCACCGCGTATGTGCGCCGCCGCGATATGGCAGCCAGGTTCCTGCTCATCGGGTCCGGCGCGCTGGCCCAGCGCGTGTACGCTGATGTCATGCAGCAGAACTCGCTGGATATCAAATACGTTGGCTATCTGGCGCAGACGCCCTCTGAGGCACTGCCCGGTTATCTGGGCACTGTCGGGGAACTGCAAAATATTCTGCTGACAATGCATATCGACAGAATGATTCTGGCAGAGGATACCCAGAACGCGGATGAGATGCGCCGGATCGTTGCGATTGCGGACAGCTACCATATCCATGTCAGCGTGGTGCCGGTCTACAATGATTTCAGCTCGACACACACACCGCCCAGCGTCTACAGGGGAATTCAGATGGTCGATCTGTCGATGCGGCAGACCTGTGAGATCATGGGGGTCAACATTTTTGTGACCGACATGGACAAGACCCTTTCCCTGATCGAGACTCAGTTGGAAAAATGGCGGGGAAAATACATCTGTGTGGCCAATGTACACACCACCGTAACGGCGCATGAGGATGAAGGATATCGCAGTATTCAGAACAACGCCGCCATGGCTTTGCCGGACGGCGGGCCTTTGTCCCAATTCAGCCGCGAGCATGGTTTTGCGGAGGCACAGCGCGTCACAGGACCGGATCTGATGCGGGAGATTTTGAAGATCTCGGCGGAGAAGGGGTGGAAACATTATTTCTACGGTTCTACGCCGGAAACACTGCAAACAATGCAGCAGAAGCTTTTGGAACGCTACCCGGGAGTGCAGATCGCCGGCATGATGTCGCCGCCGTTCCGTGAGCTGACACCGCAGGAGGATGCGGAGATTGTGGAGCAGATCAATGCGGCCAAACCGGACTTTGTTTGGGTGGGGCTTGGTGCGCCCAAGCAGGAGCGCTGGATGGCGGCCCATGAGAACCGGGTGCACGCGCTGATGATCGGTGTGGGTGCTGCATTCGATTACGAGGCGGGAAATATCCAGCGCGCCCCCCAGTGGATGCAAAAGCATAATCTGGAATGGCTTTACCGCCTGATGCAGGACCCCAAGCGATTGTTCAAGCGATACTTGAATACCAATCTCAAATATTTGATTTGGACGTGGAGACACTAAAGGCGAGCTTTTTCACTGACCAAAGTGAAATCCTATGCAAGACAGCAGTTTTGTATGGCTTTCAGGCGGCGGGGCATACTATCCAAAAAGGAGGATTGCCCATGAACCCGTTTGAAGTGAAGACACGCCCGGCGGACAGCCTGTATATGGACTGGCCCAAGCTGTACCCCAAAGCTTACGACAAAAACGAAACCGACCCCTACACCAAGACCCGCATTATTTTGATGAACGGCACCGAATACGAAGCCGTGTGGTTCAGCCACCAGTTTCACCGGCACTGCGAGAACAATGACCTGCGCCGGGAACTGGCGGTGCTGCGTCGGGTGGAGCAGCAACAGCAGAAACGCATCGCCTGCCTGAAACCCATCGATGAAACACTGTTGGAGACCACCATCGGCTATGAGCAGCTGGCGGTGGATCTGACAGCCATTCTGGCGCAGCGTGAGCCGGATCCCTATGCGGTGCAGGTGATGAATCTGGCGCTTCTGGAGGACTTTGACCACCTGTACCGATACGCAAATCTGCTGGAGATGGAGCACGGCATCCACGCGGAGCGTCTGGTGGGGGAATACACCGAGATCATGCCCGGACGCCCCACCATCGCTGAGCACCGTGACCCGAGGGACAGCGTCCGCCGTGCACTGTGCTTCAAGACCAGCGCACCGATCTCCCGGCTGAATGCAGCCATCATCACGGCGGCAGAACAGCAGACCATGAACTATTATATGAACCAGTGCGCTTTCTACGGGAGCGAACAGGGCCGCAAGCTGTATCAGGAAATCGCCATGATCGAAGAACAGCACGTGACCCAATATGGCGCACTGCTGGACCCGGCTTGCACATGGCTGGAAAATCTGCTGAATCACGAGTATACGGAATGTTATCTGTACTATTCCTGCTATGAGGATGAAACCGACGACAAGGTGAAAAAAATCTGGGAGCAGCATTTCGAGCAGGAGGTGGCGCACCTGCACCACGCGGCCAGACTTCTGCAAACCTATGAGGGCAAAGACTGGTATCAGGTCATCCCGGATGGGGAGTTCCCGCAGCTGCTGAAATTCTCGCCCCAGAAGGAGTATGTGCGCAAGGTGCTGAAAAAGACCGTGTGCAACACCGCACTGCTGGAGGACCCGGCGGTGCCCGTGTCGGAACTGCCAAGGGACGCGGCATTTTTCTCCTATCAGGCCACGGTGAACACCAAGCCGGAAACTGTGCCCAGCCACGCGGTCATCGAAGCGGAGATCGCCGCCGCGGGACAGGACTATCGGTTTGAGGAAAAAACGCATCCCATCGAAGAACTGCGCAGCCGCACGGCAGATAACACAACGCTGGCACGCTGAGGATTGCGTAAAACGGGCTTTTCCGAAAAGGGAGGGCCTGTTTTCTTTTGGCCGGGTGTTGACATGATGCGGCTGGGTTTGTTACAATGAAAAAAATCCCTGCGGCCGGATTGCGGTGCGCGGGAAGGAACTTTCGGAGGACGCATGAGAACCCGTACCAAGTATCTGCCGGGATTGGACGTCATTCGGCTGACGGCCATGCTGCCGGTGGTATGCTATCATTTTACCATTGAGAGCGCCCGGGCGGGCTATGCCGTGCCCGGCTGGCTCATTGGCCGCCCTATGGCAGATGTGGTGGAACTGGCGCTGGTGCTGTTCTTTCTGCTGTCCGGGGCCTCGCTCTGCTGGCAGTGGCGGGGCCGTTTTGCGTGGCGGCCCTATCTGGCGGGGCGTGCAGCGGGAGTCTACCCCATGTACTGGCTGGGCTGGGGGACACTGTTTTTATACGGGGAGATACTCCACGGCAACAACGCCGAAATCCCGCGATGGCGTGCGATTTTTTCGCTGCTGGGTCTGGATGGCTATCTGCTGCCCGTCACGGCCACCTTTTATAAAATAGGAGAGTGGTTTCTGGGCGTCATCCTGCTGTTGTATCTTGTGTTTCCGCTGCTGCTCTGGTGTGTGGAAACGCCCCGCCGCCGTGCGTTGCTGGCCGCAGCCATGACCGCACTGGCTTTGGTGTGGCCGTTGGTCTGCCCGGCGCCGCTGGAATCCGGGCATACCGTGCTGGGCCGACTGCCAGCCTTTGCGCTGGGGGTGTGGTTCGGCACGGAACTGTCGGAGCCGAAACGCAGCTGCCTCTGGGGACTTGCCGCAGTGACGCTGCTGGCATTTGCGCCGCGCACGCTCTGGCCGGTGGTATACCTGCTGGTGGGAGCGTCGCTGTTTTGGCTCTTACTTAAAGTGGGAGGGAACCTCCCGGAAATCCTTCACCCCGCGATGCGCTGGTTGGCGGGACAGTGCTACGGAATCTATCTGGTGCATCATGTGTTCTTGACGCTGGTGGTGCTGCCGCTGACGGCTCGTTTTTCGCTGCCTCTGGCAGCGGTGTTCCCGGTGTATCTGACGGTCTGTGTGGCGGGGGCGGCGGTGCTGTCGGCGTTGGCCGCGCCGCTGTCCCGTTTACTGAAAAGGAAACTGTCATGACACTGTATCTTGTTTGCATCAATCTGGCGGCGTTCGTCCTGATGGGGCTGGACAAGCGCCGTGCCCGGTATCGCCAATGGCGCATCCCGGAAAAGCTGCTGTTTTTGTCGGCTCTGCTGGGCGGCAGCGCCGGGGCGTGGGCGGGGATGTACGTTTTTCGCCACAAGACCCGTCATTGGTATTTTGTGGTGGGGATGCCGGTGATCCTGCTGGCGCAGCTGCTGCTGATCCGCTTTTTTGGCTGAGAGGTGAGAACTATGCCGTTGTTTTTTCACAGAAAACGGGAACCGCTGACCCCGCCGCCCGGTTTTGGCATCGGGGATGTGCGTACCGAATCCAGCATCTGCACGGGGGAGACCACCATCGGATTTTACGATCCGGCGGCGGGCAAGCTGCTGTGCGCCGTGGTGGCGCGCACGCCGGCGGATATTGACACTTTTTATGCCTCCTACGGCTGGCAAAGACCGGAAAAATAAAACCTTGTTTGCCGATTTTGCCAAAATACGGCCGATTCCATTTGATATTTTATTAACTTTGTGAAGTATTTTGCGCTTTTCCACTTTAACGCGCTTATTTTGCGCAAAACCAACAGAGAACGCACATTTTCTTTGCAAAGAGCAAAATCGGTGCTATAATGAATCTGTAAGAATAGGCGGCAGGAGGGACCCGCCGCCAGAATCGGAGGTATTTCCATGTCGATTTTTGAAACGTTTGAGCAAAAGCTGCAGGCCAATCCCAAATCCATCGTGTTTACCGAGGGCAATGACGCCCGCATCCTGTCTGCGGCCAGCCGTCTGCTGGCCGGCAAGACGCTGAACGTCATCCTGCTGGGCAACGTGGAGGAGGTCAAGGCGGCCGCCGCCAAGGGTGGTTTTGACGTCACCGGCGCCGAGATCATCGACCCCGCCAACTACGAGGGGATGGACGAGATGGTCGCCAAGATGGTGGAGCTGCGCAAGGGCAAGATGACCGACGAGCAGTGCCGCGAGGCGCTGTCCAAGGGCAACTATTTCGGCACCATGCTGGTGAAGATGGGCAAGGCGGACTGCCTGCTGGGCGGCGCAACCTACTCCACCGCTGACACGGTGCGTCCCGCGCTGCAGCTGGTCAAGACCAAAAAGACCGCGCATCTGGTGTCCTCCAGCTTTATTCTGGTTCGCGGCGAGGAAAAGCTGGCCATGGGCGACTGCGCCATCAACATCGACTATCAGGACAGCGTGGACAAGGAAGGCAACGTTACTTACACCGCCGCCCAGAAGCTGGCGGAGGTGGCCATCGAGACCGCCAAGACCGCTGAGATTTTCGGTATCGAGCCGAAGGTCGCCATGCTGAGCTTCTCCACCAACGGTTCCGGCAAGGGCGGCACCGTCAAGCTGAGCCATGACGCCACCATCGCCGCCAAGGAGATGGCGCCCGATCTGCTCATCGACGGAGAGATGCAGTTTGACGCCGCCGTGGCTCCCGAAGTGGGCCAGCTGAAATTCCCCGGCTCCAAGGTGGCAGGCTATGCCAACACCTTCATCTTCCCCACCATCGAGGCCGGCAACATCGGCTACAAGATCGCCCAGCGTCTGGGCGGCTTCGAGGCATACGGCCCCATCCTGCAGGGCCTGAACGCTCCCATCAACGACCTGTCCCGCGGCTGCAACGCCGAGGAGGTCTACAAGATGGCGCTCATCACCGCAGCCCTCATCTGAGCTTTCCAAAACAGTGCCCGCCCCGGCCGGGGCGGGCATTTTGTATGGTGCAACTGCCGGTTGCGCGTCTGTTGGTGGACGCAACCGGACAGATATGGTATGATGGGGCCAGAAAAAAGAAGGAGGCTCCCCATGTCAATTCTGAACCCTATCATACTTTTGTATATTCTGTTTCTCTTGGCCGCAGCCGGGCTGAACGTCACGCTGGTGGTGCTGGCCATCAAAGCGCTGTGGAAATATCTGCACACGCGGGAAAAGCAGCAGAAACAGAATGCGCCCCAGCGTCAGAGCCTTGCGCAGACGCTCCGGCAGCACCGGCAGGATCGGGGCATGACGCAGGAGTTTGTGGCGGAGACGCTGGGGGTCAGCCGGCAGGCCGTGTCCAAGTGGGAGAACGGCACTGCCGACCCGACCACCGCCAACCTGTTTGCGCTGGCCCGCCTGTACGGCGTTGCGCCGGAGGATCTGCTCAAAGAATAAAAGACCCGCCGCCCAAAACCGGGCGGCGGGAATTTTGCATGGCTCAATAATGCAGATGGTTCTCGTCCAGCGCATCCAGCACCGGCAGCATGGCGCTCGCCTCGGCGCGGGCGGCGATGGGGTCCATCATCAGATAGTTGCCGCATTCCACGGCGCTGGCTCCGGGGATTTCCCCTTCAAAGTCCGCCATAAAGGCAAAGCAGTCCTTCACCAGCGCCAGCGCGTCAGCGGGGGAAAGGCCCATCGTCACCAGATAAAATCCGGTCAGACAGCCCATCGGCCCCACGTAGATGACGCCGTCCTTCCAACGGCTGTTGCGGGCGCGGGTGGCAAACAGATGCTCCAGCGTGTGAGCGGCGGCAGGGGAGAGGTAGCTGCCCTGATTGGGCCGTTTCATGCGGATGTCCCAAGTCAGAATCTCTCCGTTGGGGCCGTCCTGCCGGGACAGATACATCCCCGGAAGCAGCGCGGTGTGGTCCACGCAAAAGCTTGCAATGCGTTCCATCGGGGCTGCCTCACTCCACCATGATCTGCACAACGCCGCGGGCGCAGTCCATGGAAATGCGCATTCCGTCCTTCAGCGTGCGGGTGGCGTTGGTGCCGCCCACGATGACAGCCTTGTTCAGCGCCAGACCCACCGTGGCGGCGTGGCTGTTGATGCCTGCCTCCTCGGCAATGACGCCGGCGGCCTCCCGGATGAAGGGCAGCATGGCGTTGGTAGTGAAGGGCACGACCATAATCATGCCGGGCTTGAACTTCTTGGCGGCGTCCGCGGCGCTGCGGCAGACGCAGACCTCGCCCTTGGCGTTCTGGCCGCCGATGCCCACACCGGCCAGCAGTGTGTTGCCGACCATGTGAACCTTGATCATATTGGTGGTTCCGGACACACCCACGGGCACGCCGGCGGTGACCACCACGGTGTCCCCGGACTGGATCAGACCGGCATCCTCCGCCACCTTGACGGACATATTGATCAGCTCGTCGGTGTCGTGGGCGTACTCCATCACCAGCGGGGTCACGCCGCGGTAGACGTTCAGCTGGCGGGCAATGTGCTTGTCCAGCACACAGGCCACGATCTGGGCATCGGGACGGCAGCGGCTCAGCAGGCGGGCGGTCTCACCGCTCTTGGAGGCGGTGATGATGGCGGACGCGCCGATGTCCTTGGCGGTGGTGCAGGCGGCGTGGGCCACTGCGGCGCTCACCGACAGGCGGCTGTCATCGGAGGCAAAGTGATGCACCAGCTTGTCAAAGCTGGAATCCGCCTCGGTGGTCTCGGCGATGGTGGCCATGGCCTTGAGGGCTGCCACCGGATACTTGCCCGCGGCGGTCTCGCCGGAGAGCATCACCGCGCCGGTACCGTCGTAGATGGCGTTGGCCACGTCGGTGATCTCGGCACGGGTGGGGCGGGGGTTGGCCATCATGGAATCCAGCATCTGGGTAGCGGTGATGCAGATCTTGCCGGCGCTCATGGCCCGGTCGATGAGGTGCTTCTGCAGCGCGGGAATTTCCGCAAAATCAATTTCCACGCCCAGGTCGCCGCGGGCCACCATGATGCCGTCCGCTACGGACAAAATCTCATCAATGTTGTCGATGCCCTCTTGGTTCTCGATCTTGGCGATGATGCGCATGCTGGCGTTGTGCTCGTCCAGCAGATGGCGGATCTCCATAATGTCCTGCGCGCAGCGGGCAAAGCTGGCGGACACCAGATCGTAGCCCTGCTCGATGCCGAACAGGATGTCCTCCCGGTCGCGCTGGCTCATATAGGGCATGGACAGATGTACGCCGGGCACATTGACACCCTTCTTGGTCTTGATGACGCCGTCATTTTCCACGGTGCAGATGATGTCGGTGTCGGTGACTTCATCAATGTGCAGTCCGATGAGGCCGTCGTCCAGCATGATGCGGCCGCCCGCCCGCACATCGTGGGGCAGGTCTTTATAGGTGATGGAGCTGATCTCGTTGGTGCCCTCGATCTGGCGGCTGGTCAGCGTGAACTTCTGGCCCGCCACCAGCTTTTCCACGCCGTTGGCGAAGGTGCCCAGACGGATCTCAGGGCCTTTGGTGTCCAGCATGGCGGGCACGGGCACACCCAGTTCCTCCGACAGAGCGCGCAGCTGGTCCAGACGACCCTTGTGCTCGGCGTAATCGCCGTGAGAGAAATTGAATCGGGCCACGTTCATGCCGTTTTCCAGCAGCTGGCGCAGCACGCCTTCCTTGTCGGTGGAAGGGCCAAGGGTGCAAACGATCTTGGTCTTGCGCATAGAAAACATCCTCCTGTACTCATACAATAAGGGTCAAAGACCCTCCGTCTCCACGTATAGTATAATACAAACGGGGTCAATAGTACAAGCCCTGTGGAGGTCTTTTCCAAAAAAGATGCGCACAAATCTTGCACTGTACTTTTTGCGGAAAATACGGTATAATAAAATCATCTACGAATAAAGGAGGGGACGAAGAATGCCCAAACGGGTCTTTCTCATCGTTCTGGACAGCTTTGGCGTGGGTGCGGAACCGGATGCCGCCGCATTTGGCGATGCCGGGACCAACACGCTGGCCGCCGTGGCGGCGCATCCCGATTTCAAAGGGGACAATCTGGCCAAGCTGGGCCTGTTCAATCTGGACGGTGTGACCTGCGCCGCGCCCTGTGCCGCACCCATCGGCAGCTATGCCCGCCTGCGGGAGGCCAGCGCCGGCAAGGATACCACCATCGGCCACTGGGAGATCGCCGGCCTGCTCAGCGCGCAGCCGCTGCCCACCTTCCCGCAGGGGTTCCCCAAGGAACTGCTGGATGCCTTCACCGCCAAAACCGGCTATGAGGTGCTGTGCAACCGGCCCTATTCCGGCACGCAGGTGCTCAGGGATTACGGCGAGGAGCACCTGAAAACCGGCAAACTCATTGTGTACACTTCGGCGGACAGCGTGTTCCAGATCGCCGCCCACGAGGACCTGGTCCCCGTGGAAAAGCTGTATCGGATTTGCGAACAGGCACGGGAACTGCTCACCGGCCCGTGGGGCGTGGGGCGCGTCATTGCCCGACCCTTTGTGGGCACCTGCGCGGCGGATTTCACCCGCACGCCCCGCCGCCACGATTACAGCCTTGTGCCGCCCGCGCCCACCATGCTGGACGCCATTCAGGCGGCGGGCAAGGCCACCATCGGTGTGGGCAAAATTTATGACATTTTCGCGGGCCGCGGCATTGGCGAGACCATCCGCACCTCCGGCAACACCGAGGGACTGCAGGTCACGCTGGAACTGGCCGACCGGGATTTCGAGGGACTGGCCTTTGTGAATCTGGTGGATTTTGACATGCTGTACGGCCACCGCCGGGATGTGGCGGGCTATGCCGCCGCACTGGCTGAATTCAACGACTGGCTGCCGTCCTTCATGGAAAAAATGCGTCCCGATGATATTCTGATGGTCACGGCCGACCATGGCTGCGACCCGGCCTACCACAAGACCACCGACCATACCCGCGAATATGTGCCGTATCTTGTTTACGGCGCGGGCGTGAAGCCCGGTGTGAATCTGCACACCCGGTACAGCTTTGCCACCATCGCGGACACCGTCTGCAAAGCGCTGGACGTGCCCTTTGACGCGGCGGGCTGCGGTGTGTACCATGAGATCAGGGCGTAAGGCCATGGTGCTGCTTTGGGTCGTGGCCGCGGCGCTGACGGTGTACGCGGTCAGTCTGGTGTTCACCAGCAACTTCAATATGGGCAATCTGCTGGTCTGGCTGCTGGCCGCCGCCGTAGATGGCTTCGCCATCTGGCACCGGCCGCTGTGCGCGTGGTTTTCCGCCGGGGCCGGGCGGGTGGTGTTCTGGGTGCTGGCTGCCGGTGCGCTGGTGTACGCCGCGCTGCTGGTCTTTGTGGGGGTGAGCGGCTACACCCATACCCCCACCGGGCAGGAACAGGCGGTCATTGTGCTGGGGGCCGGGCTGCGGGGCGACCGCCCCAGCCTGCTGCTGCGCTATCGTCTGGATGCGGCCTATGCCTACGCGCAGGAGCATCCGGAGGTGCTGGTCATCACCTCCGGCGGGCAGGGCCGGGACGAATGGGTGCCGGAGGGACAGGCCATGCGGGAGTACCTCATCAGCAAGGGCCTGCCGCCGGAGCGGGTGCTGGCGGAAAGCGAGTCCACCTCCACCGAGGAAAACTTCGCCTTTTCGCTGGAGATCCTCAAGGCGCACGGCATGGAGGAGACCACGCCCATCGCCTTTGCCACCAACAATTTCCATTGCTATCGGGCGGGGCGGTACGCCGCCATGGCGGGCTTTACGCAGGTTACCACCATCCCCGCCGCCACGCCGCTGCGCAGCGTGCTCCCGTGTTATCTGCGGGAGGTTCTGGCGCTGCTTTACTACTGGGTGTTCAAAACTTCCGCCAGCGGGCCGATGCACGCCATGGTGGGAATTTTGGATCTGAATAAACGGTTCTTTTATCGTTAAAAAGGGAGAGTATGTTATGCAAGTTCGTTACTATAAGGAGTACAGCCGGTACCTTGACCGGGACATGGAATTCAAGGTCTACGGCCATGCGGGCCGTCCCATTCTGATTTTCCCCTGCCAGAGCGGCCGGTTCTTTGACTGGGAGGACCGCCACATGTGCGACATTGCCGCGCCGTGGATCAATGCCGGCAAGCTGCAGATCATCACCGCCGACAGCATCGACCGGGAAAGCTGGGACAACAAAGGCCCCGGCCGTCCCCGCATCGAGATGCAGGAGCGCTGGTACAACTATATCTGCGAGGAGCTGTAGCCCCGTCTCATCCAGATCAACAAGGAAAACGGCCCTGACCACTGGGGTCAGGTGCTGGTGGGCGGCGCCAGCATGGGCGCGGGCCATGCGGTGAACTTCTTCCTGCGCCGTCCCGACCTGTTCAACGGCACCATCGCCCTCAGCGGCCTGTACAGCTCCCGGATGTTCTTCGGGGATTACATGGACGACCTCGTCTACCGCAACAGCCCCATCGATTACATGCGCAATTTCCCCGACAGCCATCCTTACCGGGATCTGTACGCCAAGGCGGACAAGTTTATCATCTGCTGCGGTCAGGGCGCATGGGAGAACGAACTGCTGGAATCCACCCGCGAGCTGCAGAGCGTGCTGGAAAGCAAAGGCATCCACGCGCAGGTGGATATCTGGGGCTGGGATGTGGCTCACGACTGGAACTGGTGGGAAAAGCAGTGGCCCTACTTCCTGCAGCAGATTCTGGGCAACCCGTAAGGAGGACAAAGGATGCCCCGTGACGCAAAACAACAGCGCCGCCGTTTCTGGCGGTTTGCCGTCTTCGTGCTGGTGCTGATGCTGCCGGTGTTTGCGGCGGCGTTGTATGCCCGCCCCTCGGCGGATGATTTCGGCTACGCCCAGCGCACCCGGAATGTGGTACTGCAGGGCGGCGGATTCTGGCAGCTGCTGGCCGCGGCGGCCGAGACCGATGCGAAGTTTTTCAACAGCTGGCAGGGATTGTACAGCTCCGGCTTTCTGCTGGCCTTTCAGCCGGGCATCTTCGGCGGAAAATGGTATGGTCTGACCACCTGTTTCATCATTGCCATGCTGTTTTTCTGCCTGTGGGGCTGTTTTGCACTGGTGGGGCGGCATCTGGCGGCGGGAAATCGGTATCTGCCCGCGGGGCTGGCGGTTCTGTTCACCTATGCCTTTGTACAGGGGATGCCCAATCAGGTGGAGGGGCTGTTCTGGTTCAACGGCGCGGCCAACTACATCCCGTTTTTTGCGCTGACAGTCCTCAACGCCGGGCTGCTGTTCCACCTGCTGGCAGGGGAGAAGTGCCCTGTGTGGCCGGCGGCGGTCAGCGCGGCGGTGTCGGTGGTGGTGTCCGGCGGACATCATGTGGCGGCGCTGCTGGATATGCTGGTGCTGCTGCTGGCTTTGCTGGCGGGAATACGCCGCAGACGCTTTGCGGTGGTGCTGCCCTTCGCGGCGGGACTGACGGGCCTGCTGGTCAATCTCACCGCCCCCGGCACACGGGTGCGGATGGACGGGTTTTCCTCCGCCTCCATGCCGGAGGCCATCGTCAAGAGCTTTTTGCTCACCATCTTCAACCTCATCCGCTGGCTGGATGTGCCGCTGCTCTGCCTGCTGGCACTGCTCACGCCGCTGGCGGTGATGCTGGCAAAACGCCTGCCTGCCCCCGGGCGTCTGGGATTGCTGGTCGGGCCCGCCGTCACCTTTGTGATGCTGTGGGCCATGGTCTGGCTGCCCAGCTATACCATGGGCGGCATCGGTGCGGGGCGGCTCATCAATGTGGTGTGGATGACCTTCGTGCTGGGCGCGGCGTACAGCTGGTGCGCGCTGGTGATATGGGCGGCGCACCGCACGGAACTGGCAAAGCTGCTGCCCCGAAAACACACCGCCCTCATAGGAGCGGCGCTTCTGGTCTGCATGGCCTGCATCGGCAGTCACACCGTCAAGGAGGGGCTGGACAACCACTTCGCCACCAGTTTGGAGGCGGCCTATGAACTGCTGGAGGGCGTTCCGCAGCGGTTTGCGGCTGCCCACGATGCACGGGAGGCCGCGCTGCTGGAGCCGGGTGTGGAGGATGTGACCATCCGCCCCCTCACTGATGAGGAAAAGCCTTATCTGCTCTATTTCAGCGACGTGACCCCAGGCCCCGATGTATGGGGACTGGCGGACTACTACGACAAACAAAGCGTCACCATTTCGGATTATACATGACGAACTCCCTGCTGCGGTGCAGCGGGGAGCGTTTTTATTCTTTATCCGGAGGACAGACCACATTCAGCGGCTTGCCGCGGGGCGTCAGCAGCGCACAGGGCAGCAGCAAAAACAGCGGATGCACCGCAATCAGGAACGGCTTGTTTTCCATGAGAAGATAGGCCATCAGCGACAGCATCAGCACCAGCTCGCCGGTGTGGCGGCCCTTCCAAAGCCGCCACAGCAGCAGCATGAACACCGCCGCCACCAGCACACCGCCCAGCAGCCCCTTGTTCAGCGGCACCGCCAGATACATGTTGTCGATGCTGTGGTGGACGTCGCTGTTGGTCACCACGCCGCCCAGCAGGGAAAAGCGCACCTGCGGACTGTAACACAGCTCTGTCCAGTTCTCATGCCAAAGCGGCGTATGGAACAGCATGTGGTTCCACACCTCCAACCGTCCCGAAAGCAGACGGTTCAGCTGGCCCAGCAGCGGAACGGCAAAGGGGTCGCTGGGGTCAAACCACCGCGCCAGCAGCAGACTGACGGCGCTCAAAAGGGGATAACTGCCCACCGTCAGCACGCCTGCCCAACGGCCATGCAGCAGCCCGGGAACCAGCCGCAGCAGGGCGAACAACAGCAGTACCAGGATCATGGCGCCCATGGCTCCCCGGCTGCCCGGCACCAGCGTGGTGTATACCAGAATGGCGGTCAGCCCGGCAAAGTCCCACCAGCGCAGCCGCGGCCAGCGCAGCCATGACCACGCCAGAAAAATGCCCAGCAGCCGTGCGCCGTAGCCATTGTAATGGCCGTAGCCGAAATCCCAGTTGCGGCAGTAGAAATTGAACGGGATCAAATCCGTGGTGTGATGCAGCAGCTGCACCAGCAAAAGCCCCGCCGCGGCTGTGGCCAGATAAACCTTCACGGCGGCCCGCAGATCGATGCCTTTGGCGGCCAGCCCTGCCAGTACAATGAGGAAAAACCATTGATCCCCGCTGTACCAGGAGGCAAACGCCGTGTAGGCCAGCACCCCGATGACCACGAACCGTTGGCGGCGGTCATCGTAGACGGTGAGGAACAGGCACTTTACCAACAGCAGCGCCGCCGCCCCGCCGGTGAGCACCATGCGGCAGAGATGACTGAACTGGGGCAGCGTGTTCTGAAGGGAGGAACTGAACACCTCCGACAGCACCAGCAGCATTGCCAGCGCAGCGCAGGTGATCTGCTGTGCCAGCCGGGCGCGCTTTGTGTCGGTCATGGTTTTTCCTCCCTTCGTTTTCTTTTTCCGTCAATCCAAAAATCGTTTCAAATCCTGATTGTGTGCCATGATCATCACCGTTTCGGTGCGGTTGAAGGAATATTCCGGGCCGGGCAGGGATTTCATCCGCTTGCCCTCCTTCACGGCGATGATGTTGATGTTGTATTTTTTCCGCACGTTCAATTCTGCAATGGTGTGACCCACCCAGTTTTCCGGCGGCGTGATCTCACAGATGGAGAAATCGTCGGTCAGCGCCATATAATCCACCACATGGTCGGTGGTGAACCGCGTGGCGGCGTAATTGGCCGCCAGCTTGACCGGGTAGATGACGTTCTCCGCGCCGTTGCGCAGCAGCAGCCGTTCATGGATGCCGGTGGCCGCACGGGCCAGAATGTGCTGTGCGCCGTTGTCCGCCAGCAGCGCCACCGTTTCCAGCGAGCTTTCAAAATCCTCGCCGATGGCCACCACGCACAAGTCAAAATTCTGTACGCCGAGACTCTGGATGAAGGCCTCGTTGGTGGAATCCCCGATCTGCGCGTCGGTGACGAAGACCAGCGCCTCGTTCACCTGCGTTTCGTTGCAGTCCACCGCCAGAACCTCATGGCCAAGCTCCTGCAGACGCTTGGCCATATACAGGCCGAAACGGCCCAGCCCGATGAGAAGAATCGATTTCATAGTTGCTCCTTTTCCCGGTCAGCCAATGATGATCTGCTCCTGCGGCAGACGGCCCGGCGAGGTTTTGGCGGAACCGGCCAGCGCGGACAGCAGTGTCAGCCCGCCGATACGGCCCAGATACATCAAAAAGATGAGGATGAGTTTGGATATGGCGCCCAGCTGCGGCGTCAGACCCAGCGAAAGTCCTACGGTCGCCACCGCGCTGGAGGCCTCGAACAGCGCGGCGATGAGCGGGACATTCTCCAGTGCGCTGATGGCCGCGCCGCCGCAGAGGCTCAGCCCCAGATACAGCGTGATGAGTACGGTGGCCTGTCCCAGCGCGGCGGATTCCAGACGGCGGCCAAAAACTTCCACGTCATCGCGCCGCCGCAGCACCGAGCGTACCGAGAGGAACACCGCTGCCAGAGTGGTCATTTTCATGCCGCCCGCGGTGGAGCCGGGTGCGCCGCCGATGAGCATCAGCACAATGGTGAGCAGCAGCGAAGGCTCGCTGAAAAGACCGTAATCCAGCGTGTTGAACCCGGCGGTGCGGGGCGTGACGGTGTGGAACAGCGCGCCCCAGAACCGTTCTCCGGCGCTCAGCCCGGCCCAGACGTCCCGCCGCAGCTCCAGAAAATACAGCAGCACAAAGGGCACGGCCAGCAGCACCGCCGTGGTGGTGAGCACCAGCTTGGTCTGCAGCCGATAGCGGTGCCAGCGGCGGCCATTGCGATAGAGATCCAGCCACACCACAAAGCCCAGACCGCCCACCAAAATCAGCAAAATCAGCGTCAGATTGACGATGGGGTCTCCCACCCAGCCGGTGACGGAGGAGAAGGGGGCGGTTTGCCCCATCAGGTCAAACCCGGCGTTGCAGAAAGCGGAAATGCTGTGGAAAACACCGTACCACAGCCCCTCCCAGAACCCGAAGCGGGGGATGAACCGCAGCGCCAGCAGCACCGCGCCGATGCCCTCAAAGGTGAAGGTCCAGCGCAGCAGAAAGCCGGTGGCCCGCAATACGCCGCTCATCTGGGGCAGGCCGATGGATTCCCGCATCAGGAACCGCTGCCGCAGCCCGATTTTTTTGCCGCTCAGCAGATTGATGAATACGGCGATGGTCACAAAGCCAAGGCCGCCCACCTGAATCAGCGTCAGAATGACCGCCTGCCCGAACAGCGTCCAGTGGCTCCAGGTATCGTACACCACCAGCCCGGTCACGCAGGTGGCGGAGGTGGCGGTGAACAGCGCGTTGAGAAAGGGCACGGAGCAGCCGTCCCGGCTGGCGGCAGGCAGCATCAGCAGGCCGGTGCCCGCCAGAATAATGAGCAAAAATCCCAGCGCAATGACCTGGGCCGGGGAAATACGCCGCAAAGAGCGCTTTTGATCGTTCATGTGGATTCCTCTTGAAAGGCTAATATCTTTTATAGTATACCACGAAATCCCAAAAGAGTAAAGAAAATTCAGACTGTCAAAAAAGGTCAATCATTACGAAAAAACTTGCCATCATTCGTAGGGGCGGGACATGTCCCGCCCGCAAAAGGCTACCTTACAACGATGTTTCGTGCTTGGCAACGTACCACAGGGCGTCGAGGGCGCCGCCCCCTACAAAAGCAAATTGAGGTTTTTTGATATGATGAAGAAAATTCCTGTTTCACCAATTTTTGAAACTCAGTCTTGACAAAATCCGGCAAATCTGCTATGATAAATCACGTTATCAGACAAATGCGCTGATGGGGAGAAGGCAATCTTCCACCCGCTGCAGAGAGCCGCCGGTTGGTGCAAGGCGGTGCGGAGAGGACTGCGTCACTGGCCCTGGAGCAGCTGTGTTGAAGGCCGTGCGCGGTCGTAGGTGCAGCCGGAACCTGTCCGTTACCATACAGGCGCGATTCGCCGCAAGGCCGATCGTACAGAGTGGCCGCATCGTGCGGCAAAGAGAGTGGTACCGCGGGTACAGCAGAACATTTTTTGCTCCCGTCTCTCAAAGGTCAGAACGCCTTTGGGGGACGGGAGCTTTTTCGTTTCCCCCAGCAGCAGGCAACGTGTAAGAAGGAGGAAACTTTCCATGATGGACGCAACCAAGTATCAGGTAGGCTACTACCAGCCCCCCATCGAACCCGGCCATGTGTACGAATGGCCCCAGAAGGATCACATCGAGACCGCCCCCGCTTGGTGCAGCGTGGATTTGCGGGACGGCAACCAGTCGCTCATCGTTCCCATGAGTCTGGACGAAAAACTGGAATTCTACAATATGCTGGTGGACATCGGCTTTAAGGAGATCGAGGTGGGATTCCCCGCCGCCAGCGAGACGGAATATGTGTTTCTGCGCAAGCTCATTGACGAAAACCGTATCCCGCAGGACGTGACGGTGCAGGTGCTGACCCAGTGCCGGGACCACATCATCCGCAAGACCTTTGAGGCCGTCAAGGGCGCGCCCCGGGCCATCATTCATTTCTACAATTCCACCAGCGTAGCCCAGCGGGAGCAGGTGTTCAAAAAGTCCAAGGAGGAGATCAAGCAGATCGCCATCGACGGCGCCAAGCTGGTCAAGCAGCTGAGTCAGGAATACGAGGGCAACTTCCTCTTTGAGTACAGCCCCGAGAGCTTTACCGGCACCGAGCCGGAGTACGCCGTGGAGGTCTGCAACGCGGTGCTGGACATCATGCAGCCCACGCCGGACCGCCCCATGATCATCAATCTGCCGGTCACGGTGGAGATGAGCATGCCCCATGTCTACGCCAACCAGATCGAGTGGTGCTCCAAGCATCTGAAATATCGTGACAGCGTGATTTTGTCCACCCATCCCCACAATGACCGGGGCACCGGCGTGGCCTGCGCCGAGCTGGCTGTGCTGGCGGGCGCGCAGCGCGTGGAGTGCTGTCTGTTCGGCAACGGCGAGCGCACCGGCAACGTGGACGCCATCACGCTGGCCATGAACATGTACACCCACGGCGTGGACCCCAAGCTGGACTTCTCGGACATGCCCCGCATCTGCGAGACCTACGAGCGGGTCACCCGGATGCATGTCTACGAGCGCACCCCCTATGCGGGCAGTCTGGTGTTTGCGGCGTTCAGCGGCAGCCATCAGGATGCCATCGCCAAGGGCATGACCTGGCGCAAGGAGAAGGAGCTCCACCAGTGGAACTGCCCCTACATCCCCATCGACCCCCACGATATCGGACGCACCTACGACGCGGACGTCATCCGCATCAATTCCCAGAGCGGCAAGGGCGGCATCGGATTCCTGCTCCAGCAGAATTACGGCTACAACCCGCCGCCCCGCATGCGGGAGGATCTGGGCTACCGGGTCAAGGAGGTATCCGACCACGAGCACCGCGAGCTGAGCGTCAAGGAAGTGCTCTATGTGTTTGAACGCACCTATCTGAACCACACCAGCCCGGTGAATGTGCCCTCCGCCCACTTTGTCCAGAACGAGGACAGCACCATCACCGCCAACGTGGTGGTGTCCAACAACGGCAAGAACGTGGAGACCAGCGCCACCGGCAACGGCCGTCTGGACGCGGTGGCCACCGCCATCGAGCAGGCCACCGGCCTGCACTTCACGCTGGTGCATTACTCCGAGCATGCATTGGATTCCGACACCAATTCCCGCGCCTGCTCCTACGTGGGCCTCAAGTGGGCCAGCGGCAAGGAAACATGGGGCTGCGGCACCCACACTGACATCATCGTGGCGGGCATCCGTGCGCTCGTCAGTGCCATTAACAACAAATAAGCGGAGGTTTTTGCAATGGGAATGACCATGACCCAAAAGATCCTTGCCGCCCATTGCGGCGAGGCCAGCGTCAAGCCGGGACAGCTCATCAACGCCAGGCTGGACATCGTGCTGGGCAACGACATCACCACCCCGGTGGCCATCAACGAGTTTGAGAAGGCCGGGTTTGACCATGTATTTGACAACACCCGCATCAACATCGTGCTGGATCATTTCGTGCCCAACAAGGACATCAAGAGCGCCACCCAGTCCAAGCAGTGCCGGGACTTCGCCAATAAGTACGATATCCTGAACTTTTTCGATGTGGGCCAGATGGGCATTGAGCACGCGCTGCTCCCCGAGCAGGGCATTGTGACGGCGGGCGACTGCATCATCGGCGCGGACAGCCACACCTGCACCTACGGCGCGGTGGGCGCGTTCTCCACCGGCGGCGGTTCCACCGATATGGCCGCCGGCATGGCCAACGGCACACTGTGGTTCAAGGTTCCCGCCGCCATCAAGGTGGAACTGAAAGGCCAGCTGCACCGTCCCGTGTCCGGCAAGGACGTGATTTTGCACCTCATCGGAGAGATCGGTGTGTCCGGCGCGCTGTACAAGAGTCTGGAATTTGTGGGCGAGGGCGTCAAGTCCCTTACCATGGAGGACCGTCTGTGCATCTGCAACATGGCCATCGAGGCGGGCGCCAAAAACGGCATCTTCCCGGTGGATGACGTCTGCGAGGCGTACCTCAGGGGCCGCAGCCAGCGCCCCCCGGTGAAGTATGAGGCCGACCCGGACGCCGAGTATGAGCGCACCGTCACCATTGATCTGGACACGCTGGCGCCCACCGTCAGCTATCCCCATCTGCCGGAAAACACCCACCCCGCCAGCGAGGGCAAGGGCATCAAAATCGATCAGGTGGTCATCGGCTCCTGCACCAACGGCCGCATCGAGGACATGGAGGCCGCCTACGAGATTCTGAAGGGCAGGCACATTGCCAAGGGGGTGCGCGGCATCATCATCCCCGCCACCATGGCCGTCTACAAGGAGTGCATCCTGCGCGGCTACACCACCGCCTTCATTGACGCGGGCTGCGTGGTCTCCACCCCCACCTGCGGCCCCTGCCTTGGCGGATACATGGGCATTCTGGCGGCAGGGGAGCGCTGTGTCTCCACCACCAACCGCAACTTTGTGGGACGCATGGGCCATGTGGACAGCGAAATTTACCTTGCCAGTCCCGCCACCGCCGCGGCCAGCGCACTGACCGGAACCATCACTGACCCGAGGGAGGTTTGAGCCATGAATGCAAAGGGAACTGTTTTCAAGTACGGTGACAACATCGACACCGATGTTATCATTCCGGCCCGCTATCTGAACACCCAAAGCTCCGCGGAGCTGGCCTCCCACTGCATGGAGGACATCGACAAGACCTTCATCACCCGCGTCAAGCCCGGTGACATCATGGTGGGCGGCGCCAATTTCGGCTGCGGCTCCTCCCGTGAGCATGCACCGCTGGCCATCAAGGCGGCGGGGGTGTCCTGCGTCATTGCTGAGAGCTTTGCCCGCATTTTTTACCGCAATTCCATCAACATCGGCATGCCCATTCTGGAGTGCCCGGCGGCCAGCAAGGCCATCCGGGAGGGGGATGTGGTGTCGGTGAACTTTGATACCGGCGTTATCACCGATGAGACCACCGGCGAGACCTTTGAGGCCATGCCGTTCCCGCCCTTCATCCAGAACATCATCCAAAAGGGCGGCCTGATGAACAGCCTGAAAGGGGAATGACGCCATGAACAAGACCATTGCGCTGATTTACGGCGACTGCTCCAGCCCCGAAATCGTCACCCAGGCGGTGCGGGTGCTGGATAAGATCGCGGAAAAATACGGCCACACCTTCACCTACACCCGCGCCTACATGGGCGGCGAGGCCATTGACAAATTCGGTGACCCGCTGCCCCAGTCCCAGCTGAACATCTGCCTTGCCTCGGATTCCGTGCTGCTGGGCGCGGTGGGCGGCCCCAAATGGGAGGGCATGCCCGGCGACAAGCGCCCCGAAAAGGGCCTTCTGCGCCTGCGCGCCGGCATGGGTCTGTACTCCAACAACCGCCCGGCCAAAATCTGGCCCCAGCTGGCGGATGCCAGCCCGCTGAAACCGTCCATCGTGGAGAAGGGCATCGACTTCATCGTGGTGCGGGAGCTTATCGGCGGCGTGTACTTCGGAGAGCACAAGACCATCGAGGAGAACGGCGAGAAAAAGGCCATCGACACCATGCCCTATTCCGAGCATGAGATCGAGCGCATCGGCCGCATTGGCTTTGAGACCGCCATGAAGCGCCGCAAAAAGCTCACCTGCGTGGACAAGGCCAACGTGCTGGACACCAGCCGCCTGTGGCGGGTGGTGATGCACCGTCTGGCCGCCGAATACCCCGAGGTGGAGTACGGCGAAATGTTTGTGGACAACGCCGCCATGCAGATCTGCAAGAACCCCAGCCAGTTTGACGTCATCGTGACGGAAAATATGTTTGGCGATATCCTCTCCGATGAGGCCAGCGAGATCACCGGCAGCATCGGCATGGTGCCGTCCTCCAGTCTGGGCGCGGGCACCTGCGGATTGTATGAACCCATCCACGGCTCCGCGCCGGACATCGCCGGGCAGGACGTGGTCAACCCCATCGCCTGCATCCTGTCCGCCGCCATGATGCTGCGGTTCAGCTTTGGAATGTCCGCCGAGGCGGACGCCATCGAGGCCGCCGTCAGCGCCGTGCTGGACGATGGCCTGCGCACCGCCGACCTTTACCACGGTGAACCGGGCACCACCAAAGTGGGTACCGCCGCCGTTACGGATGCCATCCTCGCCAAGCTGTAACACAAAAACAATGGGAGCCGCCCGCGGGCGGCTCCCATTTTGCATCTCAAACGTTCACAGCAGCGCTACGCCGGCCTGCTTGCAGGCGGTGCGTGTGGGCTTGTCCCACAGGCTCACCTGCACCTCGCCCACATGGGCCTTGCCCAGCAGCAGCATGCACAGCCGGCTCTGGCCGATGCCGCCGCCCATGGTCAGCGGCAGCGTGCCGTCCAGCAGCATCTTGTGGAAGGGCAGCTCCGCCCGCTCCGGGCAGCCCGCCTCCTCCAGCTGGCGGCGCAGCGCGTCGGCGTCCACCCGGATGCCCATGCTGGACAGCTCCAGCGCGCAGCCCAGCGTCTTGTGCCAGAACAGAATATCGCAGTTCAGCGTCCAGTCGTCATAGTCCGGGGCGCGGCCGTCGTGCTTGACGCCGCTTTTCAGCTTGCCGCCAATCTGCATGATGCACACCGTTTTGTGCTCCTTCACAAAGGTATTCTCCCGCTCCTTGGGGGTCAGGTCGGGGTAACGATCCTCCAGCTCCTGCGTGGTGATGAACACCACATCCCGGCTCAGCGCGATTTTTTTCAGCTGGGGGAACTTCCAGCGCAGCTCATCCGCAGTGGCGCACACCGCGTCCACGATGTCTCGCACCGTGTCCTGCAGGAAGGGGAGGGTGCGCTGCTTTTCGGTGATGACCTTCTCCCAGTCCCACTGGTCCACATAGATGCTGTGCAGATTGTCCTGCTCCTCGTCCCGCCGGATGGCGTTCATGTCGGTCACAAGACCCTGCCCGGGGCGGAATCCGTATTCATACAGGGCGTAGCGCTTCCACTTGGCAAGGCTGTGCACCACCTCGGCACGGCCGTTCATGGAGGGAACGTCAAAATCCACCGGCCGCTCCACGCCGTTCAGATCGTCGTTCAGGCCGCTGCCCTGCAATACGAACAGGGGCGCCGTCACCCGTTTCAGGTGCAGCGCGGCGCAGAGCTTCTCCTGAAAAATGGTCTTGATGAGGCCGATGGCCTTCTGGGTGTCGTACAGGCCCAGCGAGCTTTTGTAGCCCTTGGGGATCACAGTGTTGCTCATACTACTTTCCTCTTTCCTGCAATAATTAAGCCGGTGCAAACTGGCTGCGGTACAAATTGGCGTAGAACCCGTTCCGGGTCAGCAGTTCCTCATGGGTGCCCTGCTCGATGATGTTGCCGGCCTTCATCACCAGAATCTGGTCGGCGTTTTTGATGGTGGACAGCCGGTGCGCCACGATAAAGCTGGTGCGGCCCTTCATCAGTTCCTCAAAGGCGTCCTGCACCAGCACCTCGGTGCGGGTGTCGATGCTGGAGGTGGCCTCGTCCAGAATCAGGATGGGCGGGCGGCGCAGCATCACGCGGGCAATGCACAGCAGCTGTCGCTGTCCCTGACTGATGTTGCCGCCGTCCTCGGTGATGGGGGTGTCATACCCCTGCGGCAGGCGGGTGATAAAGCTGTGCGCCCGCGCCTTTTTGGCCGCGGCAATGATTTCTTCTCTGGTGGCGTCCGGTTTGCCATAGGCGATGTTTTCCGCCACCGTTCCGGCCTTGAGCCAGGTTTCCTGCAGCACCATGCCGAAATTGGCGCGCAACGAATCCCGCGTCACCGCGTCAATGGGATGGCCGTCCACCGTCAGCGTACCGCCGTTAATTTCATAGAACCGCATCAGCAGGTTCACCAGCGTGGTCTTGCCGCAGCCGGTGGGGCCGACCAACGCGATGCGCTGTCCCGGCCTGGCGGTGAGGTTCATGTCCTCAATGAGCGGCACCTCAGGCACATAGCGGAACTTCACATGGGAAAACTCCACGCTGCCCGCACCGTGGGGCAATGCCGCCGCATCGGGCGCATCAGGCAGGATGGGCGTTTCGTCGATGAGGTCAAACACCCGCTGGGCGCAGGCCAGTGCGTTTTGCAGCTCAGTCATAACGCCGGAAATGTCATTGAAGGGCTTGGTGTACTGGTTGGCGTAGTTGAGGAACACCGACAGCCCGCCCACCGTGATGGCTCCGCCGATGGCGCTGAATGCGCCGAGGATGCCCACGGCCGCGTACACCAGCGCGTTGACGAACCGGGTGCAGGGATTGGTGAGGGAGGAAAAGAAGGTGGCCCGCACGCCGCAGCGGTGCAGTTCCTCATTGATGGTGTCAAACCGTGCCTCGGCCCGGCTCTCATAGCCGAAGGCCCGCACCAGATGCTCGTTGCCCACCAGCTCCTCCACAAGGCTGGTCAGCTCGGCCCGGGTCTCGCTCTGCACCCGGAACATGGAATAGGTGTGCTCCGCAATGAACCGCGCCACAAAAATGGACAGCGGCGTCAGAGCCACCACCACCAGCGCGATAGTCCAGTCGATGGTCAGCATCACCGCCAGCGTGCCCAGAATGGTCAGCACGCCGGTGAACAGCTGGGTGAAGCCCATCAGCAGGCCGTCGCTGAACTGCTCCACATCGGTGGTCAGCCGGCTGATGGTGTCGCCGGGACGGTGCGCGTCAATATAGGAGAGCGGAAGAATTTCCAGATGGGCGAAGGCCTGCACCCGGATGTCCCGCACCACCTGAAAGGTGATGCGGCTGTTTACCACGCCCATCAGCCATTGGGACGCGGCCGTCACAAAAATCGTCACCAGAATGGCGATGGCCAGCTTCAGCAGCCCGGCAAAATCCACCTGTCCGGGGCCGATAATGAAATCTACTGCCTTGCCGGTGAGAACCGGGGCCAGCAGCGTGGTAAAGACGGTGAGCGCCGCCAGAAACAGCGTCAGCACCACCTGTCCCCGATAGGGGCGGATCAGACCCAGCACCCGGCGGATGGTGGCTCCGCTTTTCGTTTGCTTTTTCTTGCTCATAGGGTCTTCTCCACCTCCTCCCGGCTCAGCTGGCTCAGGCAGATCTCCTTGTACACCGGGCAGCTTTCCAGCAGCGCAGCGTGGCGGCCTTTGCCCACCAGTGCGCCGTCATCCAGCACCAGAATCTGGTCTGCCCGCTGTACGCTGGCCGCCCGCTGGCTGACGATGAACACTGTCATGCCCACGGTCTGCTCCTTGATGGCCTTGCGCAGCGCAGCGTCGGTGGCAAAATCCAGCGCCGAGGCGCTGTCGTCCAGAATCAGAATTTTTGGCTTTGCGGCCAGCGCCCGGGCAATGGTCAGCCGCTGCCGCTGTCCGCCGGAGAAATTGCGCCCGGCGGTGTCCACTTTTTCGTCCAGCCCGCCCGGCTTGCCCCGGACGAACTCCGCCGCCTGCGCAATTTCCAAGGCCTGCCACAGTTCCTCGTCGGTGGCGTCCGGGTTGGCCCAGCGCAGGTTGTCCCGGATGGTGCCGGTGAACAGCATGGCCTGCTGGGGAACCACGCCCACCAGCCGCCGCAGCTGGGCAAAGCTGTACGCGCCGGCGGGGTGGCCGAACAGCAGCACCTTGCCGCCGGTGGCGTCATAGAACCGGGATACCAGATTGATGAGGGTGGATTTGCCGCTTCCGGTGCCGCCGATGACGCCCACCGTCTCGCCGGGGGCGGCGGAAAAGCGGATGCCGGTCAGGCTTTCGCCGCCCGCGCCCTTGTAGGCAAAGTGCACATCCTCGAAGGCCACGGCGGGCGCGCCCTCCACCGGCTCCAGCGTTTTGGCGGCGGGATCCGGCATGGAAGTGGCGGTGTTCAGAATCTCGTTCACCCGCACGCCGCTGGCCAGCGCCCGGGACACCGACACCACCAAATCCGCCATCCGCAGCAGATTGGTCAGAATCTGGGTCATATAATTGATGAGCGCGATGACCTCGCCCTGTGTCAGATTGCCAACGCTGACCTCCATGCCGCCCTGCCACAGCAGCGCCACGATGCCCAGATTCACAATGAGGTAGGTCATGGGATTCAGCAGCGCCGAAATGCGCCCCGCCCGCACCTGAATGTGCTTCAGGTGGTCGTTGGTGCGGGTGAAGGTGTCCAGCTCATCCGCCTGCCGGGCGAAGGCCCGCACCACGCGGGCGCCCACGTAATTTTCGCAGGTCAGCAGCGTCACCTTGTCCAGCGAGTTCTGCGCATCCCGGTAGATGGGCATGGTGGTGTGCATGATGCCGTAAATGACCAGCGAGATGACCACCGTCACCACCAGAAACAGCAGCGTCAGTCTGGGACTGATGCCGAAAGCAAGAATCAGCGCTCCGATGATGATGAAGGGGGAGCGCAGCAGCAGCCGCAGCGTCATGTTGACGCCGTTTTGCACCTGATTCACATCGCTGGTCATGCGTGTGACCAGCGTGGGGGTGCCGATGCCGTCCAGCTCGGTGTAGCTGAGAGTGTCGATATGGCGGAACAGGTCCCGCCGCAGCGCCGTGCCAAAGCCCAGTGCGCTTTTGGCCGCAAAATACTGGGCTGTCAGACTGCTGGCGAGTCCCACCACCGCCAACAGCACCATCAGGCCGCCCTGCTGCCAGATATACACTGTGTCGTGATTTTTGATGCCCACATCAATGATGTTGGCCACCACCAAAGGCACCAGCAGTTCAAAGCATGCTTCCAGCATTTTGAACAGCGGGGCGATGATGGTTTCTTTTTCGTAACCTTTAATATACCGCAAGAGCTTTTTCATGTCTCATCACCTTTCTGCAAAACTTAATTATAGCACATGGTTACTCTTTTGTCATTGTTTTTTTCGATGATTATTTACCTTGCGGCGGACTATACTGAAAGGGACGCTGTTTGATTGGCGCAGGAGGGGAAACGGATGCTGTATTGTTTCAAGGGCTTTTCACGCACCGCGGCCAGAACGCTGGGCACGGCGCTGACCATCGCGGGGCGGCAGGGCTGCACCGCGGCGGATACCGGTCATCTTTTGGTGGCCATGCTGCAAACGGGACGGGGCGTGGCGGTGGAGTTTCTCCGCCGCAAGCAGGTGACGGAATCGGCGCTGCTGGAATGTTCCGCCCGCCGCAGCTGTACCGGGCGGATGCGGCGGCTCCACCGGAAGGATCTGGCCCCCGAGACCCGCAAGGCCATGGAATTTGCCATTCTGGGCGCCCACGCCGCCCACGCGTCCAGAGCGGAAAACGAACATCTGCTGTGCGCCATGCTGGAGGACGGGAGCTGCACCGCCAGCGTCTGGCTGACCGAGCTGGGCGTGGAGGTGCCGCAGGCGGCGCGGGAATGCCGCCAGCTGTCGGGGCAGATGGTGCTGCCCCTCACGCCCCACATGGCGGTGAGCCGCGGCAGCCGCCCCAGCGAAAAGTATGGCCGCGACCTGACCCGTCTTGCGCAGGAGGGGCAGCTGGACCCGGTGCTTTGCCGGGAGACCGAGCTGGAGCGGGTGGTGGAAATACTCTGCCGCCGCCAGAAAAACAATCCCTGCCTGCTGGGGGAGCCGGGCGTGGGCAAAAGTGCGCTGGCGGAGGCACTGGCACAGCGCATCGCGGCGGGAGAGGTGACCCAAAGCCTGCAGGGCAAGCGGGTGCTGGCGCTGGATATGGCGGCCATGGTGGCGGGTACCAAATACCGGGGCGATTTTGAGGAACGGTTCAAAAATCTGCTGGAGGAGCTGTACCGGGATCGCTCCACCATCCTGTTCATTGATGAGCTGCACATCATTGCGGGAGCGGGCGCGGCGGAAGGGGCCATTGACGCGGCCAGCATCCTCAAGCCCCTGCTGGCCCGGGGTGAAATTCAGCTCATCGGGGCCACCACGCCGGAGGAATACCGCAAAACCATCCAGAAGGATTCCGCGCTGGACCGCCGTTTTGGCAAGGTGATGGTGGAGGAGCCCACGCCGGAAAACGCAGAAAAAATCCTCACAGGGCTGATGCCCCGGTACGAGCGGTATCATGGCATTGCCATCCCGCCGCAGGCCATCCATGCGGCGGTGGAACTGAGCGTGCGGTATCTGCCGGGACGGTATCTGCCGGACAAGGCCATCGACCTGCTGGACGAGGCCGCTGCCGCAAAGCGCATCACCGGCAGTCCCGCGCAGGGGCTGAGCGCCGCCGACATCGCGCAGGTGGTCAGCAAGGCCAGCGGCGTGCCGGTGCAGCGGGTGGGAGAGCAGGAGCGGGAACGTCTGGCCCTGCTGGAACGCCGCCTGTCCGAGGAGGTGGTGGGACAGCCCCGGGCGGTGGCCGCAGTGGCAGCCGCCATCCGCCGCAGCCGGACAGGACTGCGGGAACCGGGCCGTCCCATCGGGGCCATGCTGTTTCTGGGGCCGACCGGCGTGGGCAAGACCCAGCTGGCCCGCAGCCTGGCCCGCAGCTGGTTCGGCAGCGAAAAGGCGCTGCTTCGGTTTGACATGTCGGAATATATGGAGCAGCACACGGTGGCCCGCCTGCTGGGTGCGCCGCCCGGCTATGTGGGACATGAGGAGGGCGGCCAGCTCACCGAGGCGGTGCGCCGCCGCCCGTACAGCGTGGTGCTGTTTGACGAAATCGAAAAAGCGCATGGAGACATTCAAAATCTGCTTCTGCAAATTCTGGAGGACGGCCAGCTGACCGATGCGCAGGGCCGCAAGGCGGACTTTTCCAACACCATTATTCTGCTCACCTCCAATCTGGGGGCGCGGTGTCTGGCCGGGCAGAACGCGCCGGTGGGCTTTGGCGCGGCCGGAGAGGACGCCCGGCGGCGGGGCAAGCGGGCCTTGCAGGAGGCGAAGGACTATTTCCGGCCCGAGCTGATGGGACGTCTGGATGAAACGGTGCTGTTCGACCCCCTTGGCCCCGAGCAGCTCACCGCCATCGCAGACCGGCTGCTGACGGAGCTGGAACAGCGCGCCGCCCGGCAGGGGTACACGCTGCACCACACCCCCGCCGCCGCACGACTGCTGGCAGGGGACACCGTGCCGCCCTACGGTGCCCGGGAACTGCGCCGCACGGTTGGCCGTGCGGTGGAGCAGGCTTTGGCGGACCGCATCGCCGCGGGCACCGCCCATCCCGGCGCTTCCTACACGGCGGATGCCGCCCCGGACGGCACCATCCAACTCACCGAGGATGATCTGGCCGCCTGCGTCTGAAAAAAACTGTACCGCTGACTGCTGTCGGCGGTATCTTTTTTGCAATTCTCTTGACAAATGGGTCGTTTGGTGCTATGGTTAGTTACATAACTAATGAACAAAGGAGGTGACTGCCCCGTGCCATTGAATGAGCAGTCCGCCCTGTACCAGCAGATCGCTAAAATGCTGGAGGACGGCATTTTGCGCGGCATCTACCGGGAGGAGGAGCAGGTGCCCAGCACCAACGAGCTGGCCCGCAGCCTGCACATCAACCCGGCCACCGCCGCCAAGGGCATCAACGAGCTGGTGGAGCAGGGCATTTTGTACAAACGCCGGGGCATCGGCATGTTTGTGTCGCCGGGGGCGGTGCAGGCCATCACTGCCAAGCGGCGGGCGGCCTTTTATGAGCAGTTTATTCTGCCGCTTGTGGCCGAGGCGTCCAGCCTTGGCCTGACCGGGACGGAGCTGGCGGCCATGCTGGAGCAGGCGGCCAAAAAGAAGGAGGAAACCACATGAAAACACTGTGCGCACAAAATTTGTGCAAAAGCTACGGCGGCACGAAAGCACTGCGGGATGTGACGCTGACGCTGGAACCGGGGCATATTTATGGTCTTTTGGGCCGCAACGGCGCGGGCAAAACCACGCTGCTGAAAGCATTCACCGCGCAGATTCCCCTTACCACCGGCACGCTGACCTACGGCGGCGAGCCGGTGTGGGAAAACGAAAAGGCCTTGTCGGAGCTGTGTCTTGGCCGGGAGCTTTCCTCCCGGCTGGGCAACAGTGAGAACGCCCTCAAGGTCAAGGATTATCTGCGGGCGGGCAGGCTGTTTTACGCCCATTGGGACGAGGCATACGCCCGGCAGCTGGTGCAGCGTTTTGGACTGAACCCCCGCAAAACAATCGGCCAGCTGTCCAAGGGGATGCTGTCCATGCTGTCCATCACGATGGCGCTGGCCAGCCGCGCTCCGCTGACGTTTCTGGACGAGCCGGTGGCCGGGCTGGACATGGTGGCGCGGGAGGAATTTTACAAGCTGCTTCTGGAGGAATTCACCGCCTCGGGCCGCACCTTTGTGGTGTCCACCCACATTCTGGAGGAGGCCGCGCCGGTGTTTGACCGGGTGCTGGTTCTGAAAGAGGGCCAACTCATTGAGGACTGCGAGACAGACGCACTGCTGGCCCAGTTCTGCGCGGTCTCCGGCCGGGAGGATGTGGTGGATGCCGCCTGCGCGGGATACACGCCGCTGCACGTTGAGACGATGGGCCGCCAGAAATGCTGTACATTGAGAACGCCGGCGGCGGATATTGCCGCCAGAGGACTGGACGTGGATGTGACGCCGCTGGCATTGCATCAGGTATTTGTGGCGCTGTGCGGCGGGGAGGTGGAACCATGAAGGTCATCCGGTTTTACGCCCGTCCGGCGCTGGAAATCCTCAGTGTGGAGATGCTGGCGCTGGCCCTCGTAGGGGCGGTAAATCTGGTCTGGAAGGGCGGCGGTCTGCTGACGGGCTATGTGGCCGCCGCGCCGGTGGTGTTCAGCTGGAGCGCGGCCGCGGTCATGATGCAGCTCAGCGAAGTGTATGCCAGACTGGTGCTTTCCTTTGGGGCCACCCGGCGGCAGATCACCGTGGCACTGGTGTTCTGGTGGTTTGCTACGGCAGGTCTTGCGGCTTTGCAGGCAGGCCTGTTCAGACCTCTCATTGCATTTTTGAATCTGTCGGAGGGGCGCGATTTTATCAACGCGATTTACCAGACGCCGGCGCTTTCCTGGTTTTTCCTCACGCTGCTGGCCAACAGTGTGCTGATGCTGTCCGTTTTTCTGCCGCCCCGGGGCTGGGGACTGGCCGGGCGCGTGATCCTGAACTGCCTTGTGCTGCTGGTGGAAATGATGCTCCCCATTGCCAACCACATTCTGGGCTGGCCGTTTCAGGCGGGGGTGCTGTGCAGCGTGCTGGGCGGGGCGCTGCTGGTGGCGTCGCTGCTCAAAATCCAATGGCTGGACGCGGAATAGGGTGAGAGGTATGAACTGGACAAAAAAGCTGCTGGTGTATGAATGGCCTGATCTGGTGATGGCCCTTTCCGTCACGGCGGGATTCTGGCTGGTGGGGGAGTGTTTTGGCTGGGTTCTTCCTATATGGGACAAAACTGTCACTCGCATTCCTTCATTCGGGCTGCTGACAGGACTCATCGGCGGCGCAATCACCATGACGGTCTGCGCGATGTCCCGCTTTGGGTTTGGGTTCGGCTGGCTGCTGCAATTCGGTGTACCCCGCCGCCGTCAGGTGGTTTCCCAGTTGGCGGTGCAGTTGTTTCACGGCGCGGCAGTGGTGGCTTTTGCGCTGCTGCTGGGGCTGGTGAGCCGCCCACTTGAGCGCCTCTGGTACGGCGGCAGGCTGGAGCTGGTCAGTCTCTGGGAGAAACTGCCCCTCTGGATGGTGCCGGTGCTGGTGGCGGTTCCGCCTCTGCTGGGGCTGTTTGCGGGTGGGGTTTTCAAGCGGTTCGGCCGTGTGGGCGGGTATGTGCTGTATTTTTCTTTTATCCTGCTCTGTCTTTCCACCGAAAACATCCTGCATGGCGCCGACGGGCTGGTCGATTCGGGCTTTGGCCTGCCGCTGGCGGTGTCCGCCGCCGTCCTGCTCATTGTGATGGCCGCGCTTGGCGCTCACTGGCTGATGACGGGCGACAACTGAAAAAATGCCGCGCTGGCGTCAGCGCGGCATTTTTTCAGTTTGTCAAAGAACCCTTTTTCGGATTTGCGATGAACATAATAATCGGTTTGTAGGGGCGGGACATGTCCCGCCCGTGGTGCATTGCCAAATGAAAAACATCGTAATGACGTAATGTACCTCGGGCCGGATGTATCCGGCCCCTACGAGTGGTGGCAAGGTTTCTCGTGACGATTGACCTTTTTGTCAGTCCTTCACATACAGCCCGCAATGGCAGGAGCCGTGGAAATCCGGGTCCTCCAGCTGCTCCTTGAACTCCTTGCAGATGCAGAGGTTCTCCGGGGTGTGCTGCAACCGGCAGGGGCAGTAGCCGCCGGTCGCTTTCAGACCCTCGCGGATCTTCGCCACCAGTTCCTTGTCGTCGTTCAGACGGAATTTCGCCATGCAATCAGCCTCCTTACGGCTTGACCTTGAATTCCTGCTCGCAGTACACGCAGCGGTAACGGCCGCTGGGCGTCAGCGCGAAGATCTGGTCGCAGTCCTGCTCGATGGCGGTGATGCACCGGGGATTGGTGCATTTGATGATGTTCACCAGCCGTTTGGGCTGCTGCGGACGGATCTTATTGGTAATATGCCCGTTTTCAATGACGGTAATCGAGATCTGCGGGTCAAGATACCCCAGAATATCAAAATTCAGGCGGCTCACATCGCCCTCGATCTTGATGATGTCCTTTTTGCCGCTCTTTTCGCTGCGCACATTCTGCAAAAGCGCCACGCTGGCGTCGCCGTTCAGCTTTTCCAGCTCCAGCAGGTGATACAGACCCAGACCGGTGCCGGCGGTGATGTGGTCGATGACCACGCCGTTTTGAATTTCATCTACCTTTAACATTCGAAAGCAACCTCCCCGGTTTTGGGGTCCTTGAGACCCAGCAGCGTCATAATCAGCGCCATGCGCATGTACACACCATTCTCCGCCTGCTCAAAGTAAGCGGCGCGGGGGTCATCGTCCACCTCCAGCGCGATCTCGTTGACGCGGGGCAGGGGATGCAGCACCGACATGGTGGGCTTGGCCAGCGCCAGTTTTTCCTTGGTCAGCACGTAGGTGTTTTTCAGACGGACGTAGTCCTCCTCGTTGAAGAACCGCTCCCGCTGCACGCGGGTCATGTACAGGATGTCCAGCTCCGGCAGGACCTCCTCCATGGTGCGCACCTCCACAAAGGGCAGGTTCCGCGCCTGCAGCTCCTCCTCGATGATGTAATCCGGCACCCGCAGCTCCTCCGGGCTGATGAGCACAAACTTGATGCCCTCGCAGCGGGCCAGCTCCCGGATGAGGCTGTGTACGGTGCGGCCGAATTTCAAATCGCCGCAGAAGCCCACGGTCAGATCGGTCAGCCGGCCGGTGCGGCGGCGGATGGTCATCATGTCCAGCAGGGTCTGGGTGGGGTGGCTGTGGCCGCCGTCGCCCGCGTTGATGACGGGAATGCCGGAGAACCGGGCTGCCCGCAGCGCAGCGCCTTCCTTGGGATGGCGGATGGCGGCGATGTCGGCATAAAAGCTGATGATGCGGATGGTGTCCGCCACGGTCTCGCCCTTGGCCGCGCTGGAAACGCCGCCGTCCGGGAACCCAAGCACCTGGCCGCCCAGATTGTACATGGCCGCCTCAAAGGACAGCCGGGTGCGGGTGCTCGGCTCATAGAACAGCGAGGCCAGCCGCTTGCGCTCCGCCACGTTGCGGTAGGCGGCGGGGTCGTCATGGATCCGGTCCGCCAGATCCATCAGCCGAAGGGTCTCCTCCAGCGTAAAGTCCGCCGGGTCGATCAGATGTCGCATACAAAAAACCTCCCAAAAGAATTTCCTTTTTCCTTTTTATTGCAATTTTCGTACAATGGCAAAATCGAAAAAGTCCGTGTAGCAGGTCCGGCACAGGATCACCGGGCGGCACAGACGGTCATAGCAGGTCTCCTCCAGCTGCAAAAGCGCTTTGTCCTGCGTCAGACGCAGAAGGCGGCGCACCGCGCCTTCACCCTGCACCGCCCGCAGATGGGCCACTGTGCTGGTTACCTGCACGCCGCACACCTCCGCGGCCAGATCAAAGATGGGGCGGGAAAAATCCAGCCCGTCCAGCCGTTTGCCGCCGAACAGCGACAGCGGAAGAATGTCGGTGGAATAGAGCACCGGTTCATCGTCCGCCAGCACCCGCTTGCAGACGTACAGCACGGTGGGGGAGTCCCCCTCCAGACCCAGCCGGGCGGCCACATCGGGGCTTGCCTGCTCTTTGGTCACAAACAGATGGTCGCTGCGGGGATGGCGTCCGGCGCGGCGGATCATGCGGTAAAATTCCAGCTTTTTGTCCAGCCGGTTTTCCAGTGCCGTCACATCCCGGTTCACCACGGTGCCGATGCCACGCACTCGCTCAACGCAGCCGGCCCGCTCCAGCTCGCTCAGGGCGTCCCGCACCACAGTGCGGCTCACCCCAAGGCTCTCGGCCAGCTCCACTTCGGGCGGCAGCTGGGTGCAGCCCGCAAAGCGGCCGGTTTTCATCTGCTGAACCAGCTCGGCAGCGATCTGGCTGGAGCGCAGCTCACCCCCCAACCGGGTGGATTCGTTTGTTTTTTTCATGCATTCGTTTCCTTTTCCTGTGCGGTGCGGCAGACATCCCGCAGGCAGCAGCGATCGCAGTAGGGCTTTGTGCGCGCCGTGCAGACCTCCCGCCCGTGGTAGACCAGCCGGTGGCAGAAATCGCTGCCTTCCTCCGGCGGAATGATCTTCCACAGTGCCTTTTCCACCTTGGCGGGTTCCTTGATGCCGTCCACCAGCCCGATGCGGTTGCACAGCCGGATGCAGTGGGTGTCCGTCACGATGGCGGGTTTGCCGAACACATCGCCCATAATGAGGTTGGCGCTCTTGCGCCCCACGCCGGGCAGGGCCAGCAGCGCGTCGAAATCATCAGGGACTTTGCCGCCGTGCAGATCCCGCAGCTGGCGCATGCAGGCGGAGATATCCCGCGCCTTGCTGTGCCCCAGCCCGCAGGGCCGCACGATGGCCTCGATGTCCTCCGGCTCGGCGGCGGCCAGCGCCTCCACCGAGGGGTATCTGGCAAACAGATCCTGCACCACCACATTCACCCGGGCATCGGTGCACTGGGCGGCCAGACGCACCTCCACCAGCAGCTGCCATGCGTGGTCATAGTCCAGCGTACAGTCCGCCAGAGGGTATTCGTTTTTCAGCCGCTCGATGCAGGTCAGCGCCAGTTGCTGTTTTGTCACGTCAACGCCCCGTTTCTTCTTTTTTCTTGATTTTACCACGAAGATACCCTATAATGCAAGTAGTATGACAATTATTAAGGAGAATCCCTCTATGGAACCACTCGCACAGCGCCTTCGTCCCCGTACGTTGGATGAGGTCTGCGGCCAGCGGCATTTGCTTGGCCCCAATCAGGTGTTCCGCCGCACGGTGGAAAGCGGCAAAATTCCCAACATGATTTTTTACGGCCCCTCCGGCGTCGGCAAGACCACGGTGGCCAGCATCATCGCGGCGGGCAGTGGGATGCGCCTGCACAAGCTCAATGGAACCACCGCCTCCACCAGCGATATCAAATCGGTGCTGAGCGAGATCGGCACGCTGGGCGGCAGCGGCGGTATTTTGCTGTATCTGGACGAGATCCAGTATTTCAACAAGCGCCAGCAGCAGAGCCTTCTGGAATGTGTGGAGCAGGGCACCGTCACGCTGATCGCCTCCACCACCGAGAATCCGTATTTTTATGTATACAACGCGCTGCTGTCCCGCTGCACAGTGTTTGAGTTCAAGACGCTCACCGCCGCCGATGTGCGTGTGGGCCTGCAAAACGCCGCCGCCCGGCTGGGCGCGGAGGACAAGGTCCCGGTGCTCATCCCGGAGGACGCGCTGGACTATCTGGCGGAAAGCGCCGGCGGGGATATGCGCAAGGCGCTGGGGAATCTGGAATTTGCCGTCACCGCGGCCCCGGCGGAAAACGGGGCGCGCACCATCACGCTTGACATGGTGCGGCAGGTGGCGAAGCACACCGCCATGCGGTATGACAAGCTGGGGGACGACCACTACGACATTGTCTCGGCGTATCAAAAATCCATGCGCGGGTCCGACCCGGACGCGGCGCTGCACTACCTTGCCCGGCTGTTGGAGGCGGGGGACCTGCCCAGCGCCTGCCGCCGCCTGATGGTCTGCGCCTGCGAGGATGTGGGGCTGGCATGGCCGCAGATCATTCCCATCGTCAAGGCGGCGGTGGACATCGCCAACGCGGTGGGACTGCCGGAGGCCCGCATCCCGCTGGCCGATGCGGTGGTGCTGGTGGCCACCGCTCCCAAGTCCAACTCAGCGTACAACGGCATCAACGCGGCACAGGCGGACATTCAGCGGGGACGCTCGGGGCCGATCCCACGCCAGCTGCAAAACAAGCACTTTGACGGGGAGGATGCCGCCGTCAAGGGACAAAATTACAAATACCCGCACAGCTATCCCAACCACTGGACCGCCCAGCAATACCTGCCGGACGCCTTGCGGGACGTTCAATACTACACCCCCGGCGAAAACAAAAACGAGCAGGCCTTTGCCCAGTACTGGAAAAAAATCAAGGGAGAGTAAAAAACTCCAGAATTTGGCAGTTAATCTTGCAAAAATTTGGGCAAATGCTATAATGAAAGCAGGAAAGATGAGGTGTTTCAGGATGTCAGAACTGCAATGCGAACGGCTGCAATTTCCCTCGGCGGACGGCAGACATACTGTAGCGGGCTTTGTGTACACCATGCCCGGTGTGGAAGTGCGCGCTGTCATGCAGCTGAGCCATGGCATGTGCGAGTATGTCCGCCGCTATGAGCCGATGGCGCAGTGGTATGCTGCCCGGGGCATCGCGCTGGCGGGCAACGACCATCTGGGCCACGGCGAGACCGCCGCGCCCGGAGAGCGGGGCCGCTACGGAGAGGGGGCGGGCGCACGCAACCTTCTCAATGACCTGCACACCATGAACGGCCTTCTGCACAAAAAATTCCCCGGCAAGCCGCTGGTTCTGTACGGCCACAGCATGGGCAGCTTTTATGCGCGCTGGTACGCGGAAACCTGGCCGGATTCCATCGACCTGCTCATCCTCAGCGGCACAGCGGGGCCAAGCGCCCTCAACAAGGCAGGGCAGGCGCTTTCCGCCCTCATTGCGGCGGTGAAGGGGCCGGCCTATATCTCCCCGCTGATGGTAAAGATGAACTTCGGCAGCTACTGCAAGCGCATCCCGGACGCCAAATCTCCCAATGCATGGCTGTCCCGGGAGGAATCGGTGGTCACGGCCTACGATGCGGACGCGCTGTGCACCTTCTCGTTCTCCGCCGCCACCTACCGGGAAATGCTCAAGGTGCTCAACCATGTCAGCAGCAAACAGTGGGCGCGGAGCATCCGCAAAGACCTTCCCGTTCTGCTCATTGCCGGCGATGCCGACCCGGTGGGCAATTACGGCGAGGGCGTGCGTCAGGTGTGGGCCATGTTGGGGGACGCCGGTGTGGAGGATCTGACCTGCCAGATCTGGGAGGGCGCCCGCCACGAGCTGCACAACGAGACCAACCGGGAGGATGTGTTTGACTACGTTCTCACATGGATCGACGATCATCTGGAATGAGAGGTGCTCTATGGCAAAGCAATATGTGATGGCACTGGACGCGGGGACCACCTCCTGCCGCGCCATTCTGTTTGACGCGCAGCAGAATATTGTGGGGCTGGCCCAGCGGGAGTTCACCCAGCACTATCCCCGTCCCGGCTGGGTGGAGCATGACCCCATGGAGATCTACTCCTGCCAGTACGGCGTGATGACCGAGGTGCTGGCCCGTGCGGGGGTGGATGCCGCCGACATTGCGGGCATCGGCATCACCAACCAGCGGGAGACTACCGTGGTGTGGGATCGGAAAACCGGGCGGCCCATCTTCAACGCCATCGTGTGGCAGTGCCGCCGCACGGCGCCGCTGGTGGAACGGCTGGTGAAAACGCTGCCCGCCGAGGTCATCCGTCAAAAGACCGGCCTGCTGCCGGACGCCTATTATTCCGCCACCAAGCTGCGGTGGATTCTGGATCACGTGGAGGGTGCGCAGCAGCGGGCCGAGGCAGGGGAGCTGTGCTTTGGCACGGTGGACAGCTGGCTGATCTACAAGCTGACCGGCGGCAAAGTGCATGTGACCGATGCTACCAACGCCGCCCGCACCATGCTGTACAACATCCACACGCTGGAATGGGACAAGGACATTCTGGAGGCACTGAACATTCCCGCCGCCGTGCTGCCCGCGGTGAAGAGCAGCAGCGAGGTGTACGGCACGGTGAATCTGGGCGGCGTGGAGGTGCCCATTGCGGGCGCGGCGGGGGACCAGCAGGCGGCGCTGTTCGGGCAGACCTGCTTTGCCCCCGGCGATGTGAAGAATACATACGGCACCGGCTGCTTCATGCTGATGAACACCGGCGAGACCGCCCACGCCAGCAAAAACGGGCTTGTCACCACCATTGCGGTGCAGCTGAACGGCCGCACCGAGTACGCGCTGGAGGGCAGCGTGTTTGTGGGCGGCGCGGTCATCCAGTGGCTGCGGGATGAGCTGGGGCTTATCCGGGAAAGCGCTGACAGCGAATACTTTGCCGCCAAAGTGCCGGACTGCGGCGGAGTCTACGTGGTGCCTGCCTTCACGGGTCTGGGCGCACCCTATTGGGATATGTACGCCCGCGGGGCCATCTTCGGCCTGACCCGCGGCGCGGGCCGCAACCACATAATCCGGGCGGCGCTGGAGTCCATCGCCTACCAGAGTACCGATGTGCTCAAGGCCATGCAGGCGGACACCGGGCTGGAGATCAAGGAGTTGAAGGTGGACGGCGGCGCCTCCGCCAACAATCTGCTGATGCAGTTTCAGGCGGACATCGCCCGGGTGACGGTGCGCCGTCCCATGATCCGGGAGACCACCGCCCTTGGCGCGGCGTATCTGGCCGGACTTGCCACCGGCGTGTGGAAGGATCGGGAGCAGATCAAGGCCCAGTGGACGCTGGACAAGCTGTACCAGCCGGAAATGAGCGCCGACAAGGCCCGCGACCTGTACAAGGGCTGGAAAAACGTCATCCGCCGTGTGCGCAGCGGCGCGGTGCTTTAAGAAATAGGAAAAAGCGGGGATATTGCCGTCCCCGCTTTTTATGTTCAGTTTCCCATCAAAAAGTCCAGCACATCCCAGCCGTCGCCGCCCTGCTGCTTGTACAGCTCGGTGTAGCCGCACTGGCGGCAGCTGACGGTGACAAACTTCTTGTTCTGCACATCAAAAATTTTCGCAAAGTTGCCGCCGGTGGCCTGCAGGCGGTCGGTCTCGTACTCCCTGCAGCCGCACTTGGGGCAGACGTACTGAATTTTGTCCATACAAACACCTCATCCCAGATTCAGTTTTTTCCCAATGAAATATTGGGTCACTGCCCATAGGATAGCACCGATGGCTGCCAAAATCAAGAGGATGCCGCCCCAAGCCGCTGCCATGGTGGGAAGCGGGTTCTGCTGAACGGAAATTTCCACAGAATCCACGATTCTTGTCAGATGGCGGAAGGTTAGCCTCGCTGTCACCATCATCAGTACCTGCCCGGAAAAGCTCAGCGCAAAGTAGGTCACCACGCTGGCCAGCAGACGATGCTGAGGCCACTGCGCACCGATGGCCATGCACAGATACAGCGTCAGATAGCCCACCGCGAAGCCCTCCAGCACCAGCAGCACTGCCTCGATGCAGTACAAGGCCAGCCAGCCGGGATGGCCCGGATAAAAGTCCATCGAGAAAGTCACCGCGCCGTTCATGGGGCCGGACATCAGCCCCATCTGCACTGCCATCACCAGAATGGTCCCCACCGTCCAAATCACGGCATTGACCAGCTTGGCTGCGATGTGCTGCCACGGCTTTACCGGCAGCGTAAAGTACACATAGCCCGCATCGCCCAATAGGTCGTAAAACCGCCTGGCGCAGACAAAGACGCAGACCAGCAGCAGTGCCATCATGCACAGGACGGCGGTTAAGCCGAACAGATCGGTGAGGATGGACAGCGGGTGCCGGTCATCCCATTGGTAGCTGCGGTAAAAGCAGCTCATGATGGATGCCAGCACCGCCAGCGCCGTGCTGCCCACCCATACCGGCACCATGATGCGCCCGGTGCCGCGCAAATCGTGTTTCAACAGTTTCGTCAGCATTTGAATACCTCCCGGAAATACTCGTCCACGCTCTTGCCGTTTACTTCCCGCAGCGCATCCACGCTCTGGTGGGTGAGCACCGCGCCGTCCTTCAGCACAATGACCTCGTCCAGCGCTTTCTCAATGTCCCCGATGAGATGGGTAGAGATGATGACCGCTGCGCTCTCGCTGTAATTGCTCAGAATGGTGCTGAGGATATACTCCCGCGCCGCCGGGTCCACGCCGCCCAGCGGCTCATCCAGCAGATACAGCCCCGCCGCCCGGCTCATCACCAGACACAGCTGCAATTTTTCCTGGGTGCCCTTGCTCATGGCGCCGATGCGCTGCCGGGGGTCCAGTTTCAGATCGGCCAGCATCTGCCCGGCCTTGTAGCCGTCAAAATCCGTATAAAAATCCTTGTAAAAGGCCACCATATCCTCAGCGCGCTGTTCTCTGGGCAGCGCCATCCGGTCAGGCAGATAGCTCACCATCGCCTTGGTGGCGGGGCCGGGCAGCTGTCCGGCAATGCGCACCTCCCCGGCGGAGGGGGTCAGCAGCCCGGCGGAAATTTTCAGCAGGGTGGTCTTGCCCGCGCCGTTGGGGCCAAGCAGACCCACCAGCCGCCCCGGCTGCACCGCAAACTCCACACCGTTCAGCGCAGGCTTGCCGCCGTACAATTTTTTCAGCCCGCGGGCCTCATACATCGTTTCCATTTTGTACCTCCTTCAACAAGGTCTCGATTTCCTCTTCGTTCATGCCCAGCCCCCGCAGCTGGGTCAGGCAGTCTTGCACCAGCCGTCTGGCCCGTTTCTGCCGCAGCAATGTCAGCTCACCGTTTTCCGCCGTCACAATGCGCCCGGCGGTGCGCTGGGCCTGCAAAAGCCCCCGGCTTTCCAGCTCCTGCAAGGCCCTTTGCATGGTGTTGGGGTTCACCCCCGCGTCCGCCGCCAGCTCCCGCACCGGGGGGATACGGCTGCCCGGCGGAAAGACCCCCGCCGCCAATGCCTGCTCCAGCTGCTCCACCAGCTGCACATACACTGGTCTCCCGGAGGTGATGTTCCATTCCATCTGTGTCACCTCACTGTATGATTGTATTAAGCGCTTAAGACAATAATACACGCTCCCATCCTTTCTGTCAAGAGGGTCTGAAAAAATAGTTAATCACTAAAACGACAGAACAGGAACGATTTATGCAAATTTTTTCACAAACTTCTTGACATCCCCCCCAAACACTGTATAATGTGTCTTGTGTGTTGCATCTAAGGGCAAATTTTTCGATGCCCTGACACATTGGCGTTGTATGTGCCACTGCAGCGGTCATGCGAGTTTTCTGACCGTGTAACAAACCTTTGCGGGGTGGCATAATTGGCGCTGACCCATTGAAACCAACGCGGGACCTGAGGAAGAACCCGCACCGTAACGTAAATGGGAAATTTCCGCAAAGGGGGATGCATGGTAAATGAATGAAAATCTGATCGTATCGCTCAAAGACATTGTTGTTGATTTTGATGGTGAAAAGGTTCTGGACGGCCTTTCGCTGGACATTCACGACAAGGAGTTCGTCACCTTCCTTGGCCCATCGGGCTGTGGAAAAACCACGACTCTGCGCGTGATTGCAGGCTTTATCACCCCGAAATCCGGCAATGTCTTTTTCGATGGCAAGGACGTTGCGGACCTGCCGCCCTATAAGCGGCAGGTGAACACGGTGTTCCAGAAATACGCGCTGTTCCCGCATCTCAACGTGTTTGAGAATGTGGCCTTCGGCCTGCGTCTGAAAAAGCTGCCGGAGGACGTCATCCGTCCCAAGGTGCTGGAAATGCTGGAAACGGTGGGTCTGAAAGGCTACGAGCGCCGCAGCATCCACCAGCTGTCCGGCGGCCAGCAGCAGCGTGTGGCCATCGCCCGCAGTCTGGTGAACCAGCCCCGCGTCCTGCTGCTGGACGAGCCTCTGGGCGCGCTGGACTTAAAGCTGCGCAAGGAGATGCAGCTGGAGCTGAAACGCCTGCAGCGTGAGATGAACATCACCTTTGTCTATGTCACCCACGACCAGGAAGAGGCGCTGACCATGTCGGACACCGTGGTGGTCATGAACGGGGGCAAGATTCAGCAGATCGGCACCCCGCAGGACATTTATAACGAGCCTTGCAACGCCTTTGTGGCCCGGTTCATCGGAGATTCCAACATCGTGGACGGCGTCATGCTCAAGGACTTCCTTGTCAACTTCGGCGGCCACGATTTCACCTGCGTGGACCGGGGCTTCAAGCCCAACGAGCCGGTGCAGGTGGTCATCCGTCCCGAGGACGTGGAGATCGTGCCGCCCTCGGTGGGGGCGCTGGTGGGCCTTGTGCGGGACGTCATTTTCAAGGGCGTGCATTTTGAGATGCACGTGGACGTGGAAGGCTACGAATGGATCATCCATTCCACCCAGGCCAGCCAGCCGGGTGAGCTGATCGGCATGAACATCGGCCCCGATGAAATTCACATCATGTCCCGTGCGGAGGTGTGAGCCATGCTGAAATCCAAATCCAGCCGCTGGCTGGCAGGCCCCTACCTTGTGTGGATGGCGGCCTTTATCGTGGTGCCCCTCATCATCGTCATTTATTACGCCCTCACCACATCGGATGGCGCCTTCACGCTGGCCAACCTGACCCAGATCGGCCGGTATACCAGCGTCTTTGTGCGCAGCCTGATTCTGGCCGCTGAGGCCACCGTGCTGTGCCTTGTGCTGGCGTTCCCGGTGGGGTATTTCCTCTCCCGCCTGCGCGCCAACAAGCAGCATATCATGCTGATGATCGTCATGCTGCCCATGTGGATGAACTTTCTGCTGCGCACCTATGCATGGATGACCCTTTTGGAAAAAAACGGTCTTATCAACCGGTTTCTGGGCCTGTTCGGCATCGGGCCTCTCAACATGATCAACACCTCCGGCGCGGTGGTGCTGGGCATGGTGTACAACTATCTGCCCTATATGATTCTGCCGCTGTACACCGCCATGACCAAAATTGACGATTCCGTCATCGAGGCCGCGCAGGACCTGGGCTGCAATGTGTTCCACATCCTCACCAAGGTGCTCATTCCGCTCACCGGCCCCGGCATTGCCACCGGCATCACGCAGGTGTTCGTGCCGTCGGTGTCCACCTTCATCATCAGCCGGATGCTGGGCGGCGGCTCCAACCTGCTCATCGGTGATTTGATCGAGCTGCAGTTCCTCGGCAACTCCTACAACCTGAACCTTGGCTCCGCCATGAGCCTTGTGCTGATGGTCATCGTGCTGCTGTGCATGAGCTTCACCTCCAGCTTTGACGAGAGCGAAATGGAAGGGGTGATGTGACAATGAACAAACGTACCAGTAAGATTTTAATGCGCACCTATGTCATTCTCATCTTCTGCTTTTTGTACCTGCCCATCGCCGTCATGATTGCCTTCTCTTTCAACGAGAGCAAATCCCGCGCGGTGTTCACCGGCTTTACGCTGGACTGGTACAAGAGCCTGTTCCACAATGAGATGATTTTGTCCTCACTGGCGCTCAGTCTGGTGCTGGCGCTGGTGTCCTCGGTGGTGGCAACGGTGCTTGGCACGCTGGCCACCATCGGCATCAATTCCATGAGCCGCAACAGCCAGCTCATCATCAACAACATCAGCTATGTGCCGGTGGTCAACCCGGAAATTATCACCGGTGTTTCCCTCATGCTGCTGTTCGTTATGGCGCAGACTTTCGGCATCGGGGGAGAGGGCGGCCTGTTCGGCTGGCCCACGCTGCTCATTGCCCACATCACCTTCAACGTGCCCTATGTCATTTTCAACGTCAGCCCCAAGCTGCGCCAGCTGGACCCCAGCATTTACAACGCGGCGCTGGATCTGGGCTGTACGCCCCGGCAGGCGTTCATCAAGGTCATTCTGCCGCAGCTGACTCCGGCCATTCTGTCGGCGTTTCTCATCTGCCTGACCTACTCCATCGATGACTTTATGATCTCCTACTTCAACTCGGGCACCATGCAGACGCTGCCCATCGCCATCTATTCCATGACCCGCAAAAAGGTCAGCCCGGAGATCAACGCCCTGTCTGCGGTGATGTTCTGCGTCATCCTCACCATCATTTTGGTGTCCAATTATCTGGACAGCCGCAGCTACAAAAAGAACCAGACCGCCATCCGCAAGGCCATGAGCGAGGAAGGAGGGCGCGCCTGATGAACGCATGGAAACGGTTTGCCGCGCTCTGCGCCGCACTGACCCTCACCGCCGCGCTGGCGCTGCCCGCTGCGGCGGAAGAAATTGAAGTCACCGAGGACATCACAGTCTCCGGCGACTACGACTGGACCCGCTTCGCCGGGGACAACATCACCCTCAATGTCTACAACTGGGGCCTGTATATTTCGGACGGCTCGGACGACAGCGTCAACGTGCTGTCCGCCTTTGAGGAGCTCACCGGCATCAAGGTGAACTACACCACTTTTGACTCCAACGAGAGCCTGTACGCCAAGATGAAATCCGGCGGCGCCAGCTATGATGTGATTTTCCCCTCGGAGTATATGGTGGGTAAAATGGCCGCGGAGGGGATGCTGGCGGAGCTGAACTACGACAACATTCCCAACATTGCCAACGTGGGTGAGGCGTATCTGGGCTGGGATTTTGACCCGGAAAACCGCTGGTCGGTGCCCTACATGTGGGGCACCACGGTGCTGATCTACAACACCACCATGGTGGAGGAGGCTCCCACCAGCTGGGACGCGCTGTGGGACGTCCGCTACGCGAACAATGTTCTGATGTTCAACAACTCCCGCGATGCCTACGCCATCGCCGCCAAGCGGAAGGGATTGTCCCTGAACCCCGCCAGCGTGGAGGAGGTCGATACCGTGATGGGGGACCTGAAAGCGCAGAAAAGCGTGGTGCAGGCCTACGTCATGGATGAAATTTTCGACAAGATGGAGGGCGGCGAGGCCGCGCTGGCGCCCTATTATGCCGGTGATGCCCTCGTCATGATCGAGGAAAACCCCGACCTTGCGGTGGTGCATCCTGAAGAAGGCGTGAACTTCTTTGTGGACAACATGTGCGTGCCCGCCAACGCCAAGCACAAGGAGGCCGCCGAGCTGTTCATCAACTATCTGTGCGAGCCGTCCGTGGGGCTGGCCAACTGCGATTACATCGGCTATTCCACCCCGCTCACCGAGGTGTGGGAGGAACTGGACGATGACCTGAAGTACAGCGAGGTGGCCTATCCCGGCAAGGAGGTCATGGACAAGGCGGAGGTGTTCATCACGCTGCCCGAAGAAGTGAATGCCGCGCTGGACGCCCAGTGGAGCGAGATGAAAAGCTACGAGGAGGGCGGCAGCGGCTGGATGATCGTGGTGTTCCTTCTCGCCGCGGTGGCGCTGTCCTGCTTCAACATCTGGCGCAAGCTGCGCAAAAAATCCCGGGACAATTATTGAGAATTGCACAAAGCACCCTGCTTGCGCGGCAGGGTGCTTTTGTGGTATACTACAATTTATTGAACTATTGAGAAGGAGAACACACCATGACAACGCCGGAATACGAGAAGGTCTTTCAGGTTTTCCGCCATGACGGAGACCATCTGGGAAATATGAAGCCCGGTGCGCTGCTGCGTTGTGCCCAGCAAATCGCCACCGAACACGCCGAGAACGCCGGCCTCACCGACGCCGTCTACACCGAGACCCACACCGCCTTTGTGCTGGCCAAGATGGCGCTGCATCTTGCCCGCCCGGTGCGGGTGGATGAGCTGCTCACGGTGGTCACCCAGCCGGAGCGCACCAAGCGCGCTGTGAACAAGCGCATCACCCGGGTGCGGGACGAAAAAGGGGAGGAGGTTGCCCTGCTGGACAGCCGATGGGTGCTCATTGACACGGAAAAACGCGCCATTCTGCGCACCCGTCCGGCACAGTTCGACGAGTCGTGGGCGCAGGATGTGCCCTGCGAGCTGCCCATGAAAATGACCAAGGCCAAGTGGGAGGACTGCACTCCGCTGGGGCAGCGCACGGCTGCCTACTCCCTGTGCGACATGAACGGGCATCTGAACAACACCCGCTACGCCGACATCGTCTGCGACGCGCTGCCCATGGAGGTGTGGGACGCCGGTACGGTGCAGGACATGCTGATTTTTTATCACCGGGAGGTGCCGAGAGGGCAGACCTTTGAGTTGGCCCGCGCTCAGACCGGCGACAACCAGTGGTATGTGGCCGCCCGCCGGGACGGTCAGTCCGCCTTTGAGGCCAGCGTGAGCTTCCGTCCGCTGTAAACAACGCAAAACCGCCGCCCGGCTCCGGGCGGCGGTACATTTTAGTAGGTGATAATGATGCCCTGGTCCTGTGCGTAAAAGCTGCACAGGCCGGAACAGGGGAGAATGGTGATGTCCGCCGCGGGCCATTTGGCGTGGATGCCATGCTCCAGCAGATCGCAGGCGTTCTGGTTGTCGCAGTGGCTGATCTGCACCGGGCGGGTGCCGTCGTAGCCGTCCTCGTTCATCTGCTCCAGAATTTTCGCCAGCACCCGGGTCTCGCCGCGGGTCTTGAAGAAGAAGTCGATTTTTCCGTCCGGCGTGCGGCGGCCCAGCACGCGCATGTTCAGCCGCCCGGCGATAAAGCCCACCACCTTGCTGACGCGGCCGGCCTTGGCAAGGTTCTCAAAGCTGGCCAGCGCAAACAGGATGTGTCCCTCGTCGTTGAACTGCTGTACCGCGGCGCAGACCTCCGCAAAGCTCTTGCCCTCTCCGATGAGCCGGTTGGCCAGCTTGGCGGCCCCCGCCAGCGCACCGGCGCAGCTCAGGGTATCCAGAATGAAAATCTTCTTTTCGGGGTAATCTTCCAGTACCATCTCCCGGGCGGACAGCGCCGCGTTGTAGCTGCCCGAAAGGTTGTGGCTGATGGTCAGGGCCAGCACGTTGTCCGCCTGCAGGAAATATTCCGCCCATTCCTCGGGGCTGGGACAGGCCGTGGTGCTGGCGCCGTTGAAGTCCGTCATGGCCTGCAGCATCTGCCCCACGTTCAGCGTGGGAAGATCCACATATTCCCGGCTGCCCACGCGGATCTTGAAGGGGGCCAGCGCAAACTGCACCCCCGGCGCAGGGGCGGGCAGCTCCCGGATCTCACAAGAAGTGTCGGACACGATCATCCATGCCATGATGAGACCTCCCTTTCCGGGTCAAAGCCGGAAAATGAATTTAGAACATCGTTCAATTCTTATTATATCGGGCCGGCGCCCGCCCGTCAAGCCGAAAATGAGCGAACTGTAAAACCTTGCTGTCCTGCCTTGCACTTCCCCTGCAAATGGAGTATAATATAAACGGGGGACGAGGGCAGTATCTCCCCAATGAGTTTATTGGAGAATGTTATGGCTGATTTTTATACCTATCGCAAAGAAGTAAACAGTCGCCGCCGGCGTCATCGGATGATGATCGTGCTGGTGGTGCTGCTGATGATTTTGTGCGCCGCCGCGGGGATGTTCTGGTTCCGCCGCACGCCGCCGCAGGAGCCAGTCAACGAACCGGTGGAGACGCAGGAACCCGAGATCACGCCCACGCCGGAGCCAACACAGGCTTCCGTTTCGGAGGGGCCGCGCCGCCTGCTGCCGGAGGTGGACGAAGCCGCGTGGAACACTTCCACGCCGGTGGAATCCACGCTGGATCAGGAGTACCGCAGCACCGACGCCCGCATGGTGGCCTTGCCTGCCGGGCAGCGTGTGTCGGACAGCTATTTCAACACCGTGACCTTTGTGGGCGACTCCATTGCCTCGGGCCTTGGCATTTACAGTACCGGCATCGGCAATGCCCAATACTGCACCTATGTCAGCGCCAGCGCCAACTCCTTTGTGAACAACGCCAGCATGAAAAACGCCGTCACCGGCGCGACCGAGACGCCGCTGGAGGCGGTGCCCGCCACCCAGCCGGACGCCCTCTATATTCTGGTGGGCACCAACAATCTGGTGTCACAGGGCAATGAGGAAGGCTTTCTGGCCTATTACGAGCGCATGATCGACATGCTGCGGGAGCGCCTTGCCCCCGGCGTGGAAATCTATCTCCAGTCCATCCCCGGCGTGCAGGAGACCGTTGTCCAGTCCAAGCCGGGCCTTGACAACGCCCGCATCGAGACCGTCAACAATATGCTGGCCAATCTGGCGCTGCGCAAGGGCTGCTATTTCCTGAATATCGGGGAGGCGCTCAATCAGGCGGACGGCAGCCAGATGGACGAGTACACAACCAAGGACGGCATCCATTTCAACGCGCAGGGCTATGCCGCGTGGCGGGAGTATCTGTACGATCATGTGGCGTACAACAGCCGCACCATCTACGAAGGGCGCAATCCCTACAAAATTTTCGGAAAATAAAGCGGTCATCCAGCATGTTCCGCCCCGCAAAAGTTCAACTTTTCTGACCCCATACATGGCAAAAAATGCCTTGTATGGGGCTTTTTCGTCCAAAAGCACAAGCGAACTGCAAGAAATGTGGAAAAGTTGCACAAAACCTAAAAATCACTCACGAAAATTTTAGCAGTTTATTACAGAAAAACCTTGAAATTCCCGTGCAAAAAGGTTAATATAATAGTAGCAAAACAATGACGGCACTCTGCCGCCAAACCAAAGGGGAGATCAAGGTGAAACAACAACAAACCGAATCCAAACATTCCGATTTGCCCATTTACCTGTTCAACCAAGGCAGCAACTTTGAGGCGTACCGTTACCTTGGCGCGCATCTGTGTGAGCAAAACGGAGAGGCGGGCGCGGTGTTCCGTGTCTGGGCGCCTCACGCCAAAGCAGTGTCCGTTGTGGGCGACTTCAACAGCTGGGTTCCCGGGACGCATCCCATGGCCAAGGTTCAGCAGGACGGCGGCATCTGGGAACTGTTCATTCCCGGCATCAAGCAGTACGATGTGTACAAATACTGCATCACCACCCGCAACGATGAGCTGCGCTACAAGGCAGACCCCTACGCTTTCCATACCGAGACCCGTCCCTCCAACGGCAGCAAGGTGTATGACATCGGCGGCTACCAGTGGGGCGATGCGGAGTGGAACGCGCAGGCGCAGAAAAAGGATGTCATCAACGAACCGATGTCCATCTACGAGCTGCACGCCGGCAGCTGGAAGATGAAGGACCCGGAAAATGAAATTCCCTATAATTATTCCGAACTGGCAGACGAGCTGATCCCCTACATAAAGGAAATGGGCTACACCCACGTGGAGCTGCTGCCCATCACTGAGTATCCCTTTGACGGGTCCTGGGGCTATCAGGTCACCGGCTACTTTGCCCCCACCAGCCGCTACGGCACGCCCCATGATTTCATGGCCTTTGTGGACAAGCTCCATCAGGCTGGTATCGGCGTGATCCTGGACTGGGTGCCCGCCCACTTCCCCAAGGACGGCTACGGCCTGTACATGTTCGACGGTGAGGCCTGCTACGAGGATCCCAACCCCCGCCGCGGCGAGCATAAGGAATGGGGCACCATGGTGTTCAACTATGGCATGAATCAGGTGCAGAGCTTCCTGGTGTCCAGCGCGCTGTTCTGGATCGAGCAGTACCATGTGGACGGTCTGCGCGTGGACGCGGTGGCCAGCATGCTGTATCTGGACTACAACCGCAAGGACGGAGAGTGGGAGCAGAACAAGAACGGCGGCAAGGAAAATCTGGAGGCCATCTCCTTCCTGCAGAAGATGAACACCACCATCCTGTCCCGCTATCCCCACAAGATGATGATCGCCGAGGAATCCACCGCATGGCCGCTGGTGACTAAGCCCGCGTCGGACGGCGGTCTGGGATTCAACTTCAAGTGGAACATGGGTTGGATGAATGACATGCTCTCCTACATGAAGACCGACCCGCTGTTCCGCGCCGGCAATCATGGCAAGGTGACCTTCAGCTTCTTCTACGCCTTCAGCGAGAATTTTGTGTTGCCCATCAGCCATGACGAGGTGGTGCACGGCAAGTGCAGCCTCATCAACAAGATGCCCGGCGACTACGAGGCCAAGTTCTCCAACCTGCGCACCTTCTACGGCTACATGTTCGCCCACCCGGGCAAGAAGCTGCTGTTCATGGGTCAGGAGTTCGGCCAGTTCATCGAGTGGGACGAAAAGAAACCGCTGGACTGGATGCTCCTCGGCTACGAAAAGCACCAGCAGCTGCAGCAGTACGTCAAGGACCTGAACCGCTTCTACGCCGAGACCCCCGCCATGTGGCAGGTGGATTACAGCTGGGAAGGGTTCCAGTGGATCGTGCCGGATGACAACCAGCAGTCCGTCATTGCCTTCCTGCGCCGCGACGCCGAAGGCAAGATGGTCATGGTGGTCTGCAACTTCAACCCCGTCCTGCGCGAAGGCTACAAGATGGGTGTGCCCAATCCCGGCACCTACAAGGAGATCCTCAGTTCTGACGATGTGAAGTACGGCGGCTCTGGCCTGCACAACGAGCCTCTCAAGAGCAAGAAGGGCGAACAGCACGGCTTTGAGCAGTATATTTCCATCACGCTGCCGCCCATGTCCACCATTTACCTGTCGGTTCCCGCAGCCCGGAAGCCCCGCGCCAAAAAGGCTGAGGCCAAGGAAGAAAAGCCCGTAAAAAAGACCGCCAAAGCCGCCGAGAAAGCGAAGGCTCCCGCCGCGGAAAAGCCCGCCCGCAAGCCCCGCGCCAAGAAGGCTGAGGCACCCCAGCCCGCGCAGGATGCGCCCGCGCCCAAGCGCCGCGGCCGTCCCCGCAAGACCGAGGGCTGATGAATTACTTTGTACACCATCGGCGAAAGCCGAAATGTAAGGGGAGAAAATTATTATGGCAAAAGAAATGATCGCAATGATTCTGGCCGGCGGCCGCGGTTCGCGTCTCTACGCGCTGACCGATAAGCTCGCCAAGCCCGCAGTGCCGTTTGGCGGAAAGTATCGTATTATCGACTTCCCGCTGTCCAACTGCGTCAACTCCGATATCGACACGGTCGGTATCCTCACCCAGTACCAGCCGCTGCTGCTCAATGAGTACATTGGCAATGGCCAGCCCTGGGACCTGGACCGTCTGTACGGCGGCGTCCATGTGCTGCAGCCCTACGAGCAGGCCTCCGGCTCTGACTGGTACAAGGGCACGGCGAACGCCATCTACCAGAACATTGGCTTTATCGACCGTTACGATCCCAAGTACGTCATCATCCTTTCCGGCGACCAGATCTGCAAGCAGGATTATGCCGACTTCCTGCGTTTCCATAAGGAGAAGAACGCCGAGTTCTCTGTGGCCGTCATGGAAGTGCCCTGGAGCGAGGCACCCCGTTTCGGCCTGATGGTCACCGATGAGAATGACCGCATCAGCGAGTTCCAGGAGAAACCCAAGAACCCCAAGAGCAATCTGGCGTCCATGGGCATCTACATTTTCAACTGGGATGTGCTGAAGAAGTACCTCACCGAGGATGAGGCCGACCCCACCTCCGACAACGATTTTGGCAAGAACGTCATTCCCGCCCTGCTGCGTGACAACCGCCGTATGTTCGCCTACCGTTTTGACGGCTACTGGAAGGACGTGGGCACCATCTCCAGCCTGTGGCAGGCCAACATGGAAGTGCTGGATCCCAACAACTCCGGCATCAACCTGTTCGATGAGAACTGGAAGATCTACTCCCGCAACTCCGGCCAGCCCTGCCAGAAGATCGGCAGCGACGCCACCATCGTCAACTCGATGATCACCGAAGGCTGCAAGATCAACGGCACTGTCAAGCACTCCATCCTGTTCCCCGGCGTTGTGGTGGAAAAGGGCGCCACCGTGGACGGCGCAGTCGTCATGGGCGGCACCGTCATCAAGGCGGGTGCGACCGTGACCCACTGCATCGTGGCCGAGAACGTCACGATCGAAGAGGGCGCCACCGTGGGCAAGATGCCCGAGGGCGGCATGAACATTGAGGAGCCGGGCGAGGTCGCCACTGTGGGCTCCGGCGTCAAGATCGGCAAGGGCGCCACTGTGACCGCCAATGCCATGATCCGTGAAGATGTAAAGGATGGTGAGGTACAATGACAAGCAACAACGGAAACGCTCTCGGCGTGATTTTCGCCAATACTTATGACAACCTTGTACCCGAGCTGGTGACGGAGCGCTCCATGGCCTCCATCCCCTTCGGTGGCCGCTACCGCATGATCGACTTCGTGCTGTCCAACATGGCCAACGCCGGTGTGGACAACATCTCCATCATCGTGCGCCGCAACTATCACTCCCTGATGGACCATCTCGGCTCCGGCCGTGAATGGGACCTGACCCGCAAGCGCGGCGGTCTGAACATCGTGCCTCCCTTCGCTGACCGCGGCGTCAAGCTGTACGCCGGCCGCGTGGACGCTCTGGACAGCATCCTCAGCTGGCTGGAAGCGCAGAAGGAGCAGTATGTCATCCTGTCTGACGCGTTCACCGCCATGAACTTTGACTTCGCCAAGCTGGTGGCCACCCACGCTGCCTCCGGCGCGGATGTGACCATGGTCTACAACCGCGGCGAGATCCCCGAGGGCGCCCGCAACGACAACTACACCATCAAGATCGACAACGGCCGGGTGGTGGAGCTGCTCTCCAACGACTACCGCCCCGGTGTGCACAATCTGTCCCTGAACATCTACGTCATCGAGCGCGAGAGCCTCATCCAGCTGGTGCGTGACGCGGCGGTTCGCGGCATGATCTACTTTGAGCGCGACATTCTGGCCCGCAACCTCAGCCTGCTCAACGTGCAGGCCTACGAGTTTGAAGGCTATGTTTCCCGCATCACCGACATGAAGAGCTACTTCGATGAGAACATGCGTCTGCTGGAGGACGGCAGCATGGAGCAGCTGTTCGATTCCGGCAACCCCATCTACACCAAGATCCGCGACGACAACCCCACCCGTTATCTGGACGGCAGCGCTGTCAAGAACAGCGTTGTGGCTGACGGCTGCGTTATCGAGGGCGTTGTGGAGAACTGTGTGCTGTTCCGCGGCTGCCAGGTCAAGCCCGGCTCCGTGGTCAAGAACAGCGTGCTGATGCAGGACACCGTGGTCGAGTCCGGCTGCGATGTGGAATATGTTGTGACCGATAAGAACGTCCATATCACGCAGGATAAGAAACTCACCGGCACTGACACCTTCCCGGTCTTTGTCGCCAAGGGCCACACGGTCTAAAACCTATTAACCTACAATGGCAAGGCTCCACCATCTCCCCGGAGCTTTGCCTGCATGGGGGAACGGGGGAGAATACCTCTCCCGTTCCTTTCTTTTTGATTACAGGATACGGAGGAAACCTATGAGAATTTTGTATGCGGCCAGCGAGGCTGCTCCTTTTGCCAAGTCCGGCGGTCTGGCTGATGTGGCCGGCGCGCTGCCCAAGGCACTTGTGCGTGACGGCGTGGACTGCCGTGTGGTCATGCCGCTGTACGGCGATCTGAAGTTCAAGGACAAGCTGCAGTATGTCACCAACTTCAGCGTGCCGGTGGGCTGGCGCAGCCAGTACTGCGGCCTGTTCAAGGCAGAGTGGAGCGGCGTGACCTACTACTTCATCGACAACGAATACTACTTCAAGCGCAGCGGCCTGTACGGCTTCTACGATGACGGCGAGCGCTTTGCCTTCTTTGCCCGTGCCATTCTGGAGATGCTGTTCTACACCGACTTTGAGCCGGACATCATCAACTGCAACGACTGGCAGACCGCGCTGACCCCTGTCTATCTGAACCTGTACTACCGCCATCTGGACAAGTTCAACCGTATCAAGACGGTGTTCACCATCCACAACATCGCCTATCAGGGCAAGTACGGTCTGGAGATTCTGGAAGATACCTGCGGCATTGGCCGCCGGGACGCCCATGTGGTGGAGTACGACGGCTGCGCCAACTTCATGAAGGGCGCGTTCGAGTGCGCCGACAAGATCACCACTGTCAGCCCCACCTATGCCTGGGAGATTCTGGATCCCTGGTACAGCCATGGTCTGGACGCACTGCTGCGCCAGAAGCAGTACAAGCTGTGCGGCATCCTCAACGGCATCGACGTGGATGCCTTCAACCCCGCCACCGACCCCGACATCGCCAAAAACTACGACGTCAACACCTTCCAGGAAGGCAAGCCTGTCTGTAAGGCTGCGCTGCAGGACCGCATGGGCCTGCAGAAGGACGGCAGCCCCGTTATGGCCATGGTCACCCGTCTGGTGGGGCACAAGGGCGTGGACCTGGTACAGGCCATCGCGGAAGGCCTGTTGCAGCAGGGCATCGAGCTGGTCATCCTCGGCTCCGGCGAGGCCCAGTATGAGAACTTCTTCAATGAGCTTTGCGCCCGTCATCCCGGCCGCGTGGGCGTGTACATCGGCTTCAACGCCAAGCTGGCCCAGCAGATTTACGCCGGTGCGGACATCTTCCTGATGCCCTCCCGCTCCGAGCCCTGCGGTCTGGCGCAGATGGTCTCCTGCCGCTACGGCACCATCCCTGTGGTTCGCGAGACCGGCGGCCTGAAGGACTCCATCCATGATTCCGGCGACGGTTTCGGCAACGGCTTCACCTTTGCCAACTACAACGCGCATGAGCTGTATGAGGCCTGCTGGCGCGCCAAGGAAGGCTACTGGAACAAGGAAGGCTGGCCCATGCTCATTCATCGTGCCATGGAGTGGGACTTCAGCTGGGCGAACTCCGCCAAGAGCTACGAAGGCCTGTACAACGAGGTCGTCAACCTCTGGTAATTTTCATTCTGCAATGGTTTGCCGCTCCCGGCGTCGCCGGGAGCGGCTTTTTGTGGGATTTCCTCGCATTTTTCACTTGCAATCTGCCAAGAATGCGGTAAAATAAGAATCGTTCCCGAAATTTGTCGAAAGGGGAGGGTGCGCCGTGAAAAACAGGCTGCTGCGTCTGGGAGCGCTGTTTCTGGCGCTGCTCCTTTCCGGCTGCTACACCTCGGTATCCATCGGAGAGGGGGCGGAGGTCTCCAAACCGGTTGCCGACCTGCCCATCCGGATGGAAAACGACACCAACGAGGATCTGCGTGCCCTCTATTATGCGGCGCTTGCGTTGCAAAACGCACAGTCCGATGTGGTGTTCTCCGCGGAGGAAACCGCGGCGCTGGACGCGTTCTGCCAATCCCAGCCGGGGCAGTTCTCGGTGTACTGCAAGGACCTGTATACCGGCGAAAGCTATCTCTACGGCGGCACGGCGCTGTATTATCCCGCCAGTCTGCTCAAGGCTCCCTATGCCCTGTGGCTGTGCCGGCAGGCGGACGAGGGACTGCTGGAACTGGAGGAACCGCTGCCCAACCGGTTTCTGGGGCGGGAACAGGGTACAGCATTGGAGGACTTCAACGGTCAGGAAACGATTCCCGCGCGGGACCTCCTCTGCGCCATGATTGCCCAAAGTGACAACAATGCCACCGAGATTCTCTCGGGAGTCTGGCCCGGGGATGGAGAATTCCGGAACTGGCTGGATACGCTGGGTTTTTGCGCTCCCGACACCTGCTCCATCCTGTCCGGCAAGGGAATCGAGGGGATGTGTACCGTCAACGACATGGCGGCGGTGTGGAACGCCTTGTATGCGTATTTTGAGAGCGGCGCACCCCACGCGGCATTTTTGCAGGGCTGCTTTTTCGATGCCGACCATCCGGGCCTGTCCTGGCCGGAATACGCCCCCGCCGCCCGCAAATACGGCAGCTGGGACGGCGCGTTCCATGACGCGGCGCTGGTCTACGCGGTGCGCCCCTACATCCTTGTCTGCATGACCAATCAGGGCAGTGAGAGTGTGGATTTCCCGCAGGAGCCGGTGACTGCCATGGAACAGCTGGGCGGTATGATAGAAGAAGTCCTCACGAACAAATAGAATGGCGCAGGGCGTAACGCTCTGCGCTCATTTTGTCAATGGTTCAGATGGGTGGCCACCCACTTGATGAGCAGCTGCAACGCCACCGGATTGCGCCCGCCCTCCGGCACGATGAGATCCGCCTTGCGCTTGCTCGGCTCCACAAACTGCTCGTGCATGGGCTTCACGGTGGTGAGATACTGTTCCACCACGCTGTCCAGCGTGCGGCCCCGCTGTTTGACATCCCGCATGATGCGCCGCAAAATGCGCACATCCGCATCGGTGTCCACATACACCTTCATGTCCATCTGCTCGCACAGCTCCGGGGAGGCAAAAATCAAAATGCCCTCCACGATGATGACCGGGGCGGGGTAGACCGTCACGGTACGGTCGGTGCGGTTGTGGATGGAGTAATCGTAAATGGGCACCTTCACCGGCTGACCGGCCCGCAGCGCTTTCAGATGCTCCACCAGCAACGGCGTGTCAAAGCTGTCCGGGTGATCGTAGTTCAGCTTGCAGCGCTCCTCATAGGGCAGCTCATCGTGGCGCTTGTAGTAGCTGTCATGATTGAGCACGCTCACCTCGTCGGGGCCAAACTGTTTCCAAAGCCGGTTGGTCAGCGTGGTCTTGCCGCTGCCGCTGCCGCCCGCGATGCCGATGATGACGGTATTCATACAACGTCCCTCTTTTTACACTTCAAATTTCAGTTCCCGCCCAGTGGGATGGTATTTGCGGTACTTGATGCCCGTCATATTGAACAGCCGTCGGCTGGCAATGCTGGCGTTGGCATCGTGGTATTTGTCGGACAGGTAGATGATCTCCTTGATGCCGCTCTGGATGATGGCCTTGGCGCACTCATTGCAGGGGAACAGCGTCACATACACACGGGAACCCCGCAGATCATGGCTGGCGCTGTTCAGGATGGCGTTCAGCTCGGCATGGCAGACGTACATGTATTTGGTCTCCAGCTCATCGCCTTCCCGCTCCCAGGGCATGTCATCGTCACTGCATCCGATGGGCATGCCGTTGTAGCCCAGTGACAGGATCTTGTTTTCCGGGCTGACGATGCAGGCGCCCACCTGACTGTTCGCGTCCTTGGAGCGCATTGCCGTCAGAATGGCGATGCCCATAAAATATTCGTCCCAGCTGATGTAATCCTTGCGTTTCATGCCTCCACATCCTTCGCATTATTTTACCTTTATTATACAATGCCTTTGCGCGCTGTGCAAGTATTTTTGTTTGGTGGCCTCGCCGCCGCGCAGATGCCGTTCCGCCTTGTTTTTCAGCATCACCTGCCGCACCTCGCCCCACAGCCCGGGATCGCGGCTGCGCAGCCGGGCCTGATCCTTCCAAACGGTGCTTTTGCTCACACCGAACACCTCCGCCGCCGCCCGCACGGTGGCGCCGGTTCGCACGATGTACCGCCCCACGGCCACGGCGCGCTCCTCCGGGTCGCCCTTCATACCAACCGCCTCCCTGTTCAGGTTTTTGTACCAAGCTATGCCAAAACAGGGAAAAGTATGTTATAATGAGGGCAAACCATCCACAGAAAGGAGCCGCCCGGCATGGAACGAATCCCGCACTATCACCCGCTGCCCCCGCGTCAGGCGGTGGCCTACGCCCGGGAAGGTTGTCGCAATTTTACAATACAGACCGCCGAAACCATGCTAAAATAGGGGAAAAAGGAGGTATGCAGTATGACCGAATCCCGATGCGGGCTGGTGTGCAGCCAGTGTACATGGAAAGAGAGCACCGGCTGTCCCGGCTGTTTGCAGCAAGAGCATCCCTTTTGGGGAACCTGCCCCATCAAGATCTGCTGCGAGGGCAAACAGCTGCCCCACTGCGGCGGCTGCCCGGAATTTCCCTGCCAGCCTTTGCATGACTACGCCTACGACAAGGAACACGGGGAAGGGGACGGCGGCCGTCTGGAACAGTGCCGCCGCTGGCAGCAGGAGGCCACGCCGGTCTACCGTTCCGTGCTGATGGCCGTCACCGATATGGACAGGGCAAAGGCGTTCTACACCGGCGTGCTGGGACTGAAAATTGTGGAGGACATCGGCGCCAACGTGACGCTGGAGGGCGGCGTGACGCTGCAGCAGATGGATGTGTGGAAAATGCTGCTGGACGGCAGGCCCGTCACACCGCGCCACCATGCCTCCGAGCTGTATTTTGAGGTGCAGGATATGGACGGCTTTGCCGCACGGCTGGCGGAGGTGGAATTCTGCCAGCCCATACACGAGGCCCCCTGGGGCCAGCGTTTGGTGCGTCTGTATGACCCGGACGGCAACCTCATCGAGGTGGGGGAGGACATGGCCGTGGTGACACGGCGTTTTCTGGAGTCCGGCCTGACGCCGGAGCAGACTGCCGCCCGCATGGGCGTACCATTGGAATACGTGCAGTATTATGGCGGCCTCACATAATAAAAAGGGCGTTCCCGCGCAGGGAACGTCCTTTTTCAGTCGTAGGTTCTTCTGCCGGAAAACACGCACAGAGGGCGCTTGCATTTCCCGGCGGCCACCAGCTGGGTGGCCGCGGCCAGCGTGGCGCCGGCGCTGGTGCAGGCGGGCACGCCGTCAAACAGCAGCACCTCCTTGGCGGCGCGTTCCGCGTCGGCGGTGGACACCGCCAAAACCGTATCCACCACGTATTTGTTGTAGTTGTCCGGCACAAATCCTGCGCCGATGCCCGCGATGCCGTGCTGGCCCACCATGCCGCCGCTGAGCACCGCGCACTCGGCAGGCTCCACCGCCACCATGCGGATGAGACTGTTCCACGCCCGGATATACTCGCCCACGCCGGTGATGGTGCCGCCGCTGCCCACGCCGATGACGATGGCGTCCACATTGTCCCCGGCGGCCCGCAAAATCTGCGGTCCGGTGACCCGGCGGTGGTATTCCGGGTTGTCATCATTGGCAAAATAGTTGGTGTAGTAGCCGCTGTACCGCTTGGCAGTTTCGGCGGCCACAGCCTCCCGGGCGCGGTGGCCGCCGCTGGAACACATCACCAGCCGCGCACCCAGCGATTGCAGCAGCTGCCGCCGTTTCATGGGCAGGGTGCTGGGAACCACCAGAAAGCAGGGATGCCCCGTGGTGGCGCAGCTTACCGCCAGCGCCGCGCCGAAGCTGCCGGAGCTGGCTTCCACCACCGGCATTCCCGGTTTCAGTACGCCCCGCTCGGCGGCAAAGGCCAGCATGGTCTCGGCCACGCCGTCCTTGGCGGTGCCGGTGGCGCCGCCAAAATCCAGATACGCCAGAATGCTGGCGGCCAGTCCGTGACGGCCGGAATATCCACCCAAACGCACCACGGGACACTTGTACACGTCCAGATAATAGCTGTCCAGCACCGCCACGGCTCCTCACCATCCCTTCCCTTGGCCGTTTTCCCATATTATAGCATAATGTGCGCAAATTTGCATCTCAAATTGGTAAACGTAACGATTTTTTTCTGCCGGATGCAAAACCCCTTGACTTCTTTCCAAAGCAATGCTATAATGCAAAAGCTGAATGGTGTAAAGGAAAATGCTTTACACGGTGCAGACGGGAGGGAGCGACATGCCGGGAAAGCCGCAGAAAAATCTGGAATTTTCCCTCCTGCTGGACTATTATGCCCCCGCGCTCACCGAAAAACAGCGGGAGATTCTCGCCATGTACTATAACGAGGATCTGTCTCTGGCGGAGATCGCGGAGAACTTCGGCATCACCCGGCAGGGGGTGCGGGACGCCATCAAGCACGGCGAAGCCACCCTCACCGATCTGGAGGAAAAGCTGGGCAACGCTCGGCGGCATCAGGCCATGCGGGAGGATCTGGACCGGCTCACCCAGCTGGTGATGGAGATCCGGTGCGACAATTCCGGGCAGTTCAACCCGGTGGCGCGCATCACACGGGATACCGCCGAGATGCTGAAAATCATTGAACGTCTGGATACGCAGGAGGACGCGAATGGCATTTGAATCACTGACAGAGCGCCTTTCCGGCGTTTTCAAAAAGCTGCGCGGCAAGGGCAAGCTGAACGAGCAGGACATCAAGGCCGCCATGCGGGAAGTGCGCATGGCGCTGCTGGAGGCCGATGTCAACTACAAGGTCGCCAAGGATTTCTGCAATCAGGTGTCCGAGCGGGCCATGGGGCAGGAGGTCATGGAAAGCCTGACCCCCGCCCAGCAGGTGGTCAAAATCGTCAACGAGGAGCTGACTAAGCTCATGGGCGGCGATGAGCCGCAGTACCTGCGCCTGAAAAACAAAGGACAGACCGTCATCATGATGTGCGGCCTGCAGGGCAACGGCAAGACTACCCACGCGGCCAAGCTGGGCAAGTTCTACCGCAGTCAGGGCCGCCGCCCCATGCTGGTGGCCTGTGACGTCTACCGTCCCGCGGCCATTGACCAGCTGCGCATCGTGGGCCAGCAGGCGGGCGTTCCGGTGTTCGAGATGGGCAACGAAAAGCCCGAAATCATCGCCAAAAAAGCGATGGCCCACGCCAAAGACCACGGCAATGACATCGTGATTCTGGATACCGCGGGCCGTCTGCAGATCGATGACGCGCTGATGGACGAGCTGGTGCGCATCAAGGAAGCCGTTGAGGTGGACGAGACCCTGCTGGTGGTGGACGCCATGGCTGGTCAGGAAGCCGTCAACGTGGCCAAGACCTTCAACGAGAAGATCGGCATCACCGGTGTGGTGCTCACCAAGACCGACGGCGACACCCGCGGCGGCGCAGCGCTTTCCGTGCTGGCTGTCACCGGTAAGCCGATTTACTTCCAGGGCACCGGCGAAAAGCTGGAGGATCTGGAGGCCTTCTATCCCGCACGGATGTCCAGCCGCATCCTTGGCATGGGCGATGTGCTTTCCCTCATTGAGAAGGCGCAGTCCGTGCAGGACGACAAGGAGGCGCAGGAATCCGCCCGGCGGATGATGGAGAGCAAGTTCGACATGAACGATATGCTCACCCAGTTTGCCCAGATCAAAAAGATGGGCGGCACGGCGGCAATGCTGCAAATGCTGCCCGGCGGCGCGCAGATCGACCCGGATAAGCTGGATGACAAGGCCATGGATCACATCGAGGCCATCATCTATTCCATGACCCCCGCCGAACGGGCCAAGCCGGAGATCATCAATCCCAAGCGCAAGCGCCGCATTGCCGCAGGCAGCGGCCGCACGGTGGAGGAAGTGAACCGCCTGCTCCGCCAGTATGAAACGATGCAAAAGCTGATGAAAAAGGCCCGCCGCAACCCCAAGGGCTTTATGCGCAGCCTGTCCGGCCTTACCGGCCGCAAGGGCTTTTGAGCCTTCCTTTCGTTAGGTATCACCCCACCCCGGGATATGATATAAATACAAGATAGAAACAATAAATTTTGGAGGAATTTTCACATGGTTAAGATTCGTCTGCGCCGCATGGGCGCCAAGAAAGCTCCCTTCTACCGCGTTGTCGTGGCGGACAGCCGCTTTGCCCGCGATGGTCGTTTCATCGAGGAGATCGGCTACTACGACCCCACCAAGGAGCCCAGCGTGGTGAAGATCGACGCTGACAAGGCCAAGCAGTGGCTGGCCAACGGCGCTCAGCCCACTGACACTGTCCGCGTTCTGCTGAAGAAGGCTGACGTTCTGTAACCCGCCAAGGGAGGAAACACCATGCAGGAACTGCTGATTGCCGTGGCACGGGGTCTTGTAGAAGACAAGGATGCCGTGCAGGTGACGGTTGACCCCGCGCGTGAGGATGGCACCGTCGTCTACCACCTGAAGGTGGCGGAGGCGGACATGGGCCGCGTGATCGGCAAACAGGGCCGCATTGCCAAGGCGATTCGCGTTGTCATGCGCGCCGCCGCCGTCCGTCAGGGCGAAAAGGTCGTCGTCGAGATCGACTGACAAACCCGGCACCCCGGTACAAGGGGTGCTTTTTTCGTAGAGGAGAACACTCATGAACAAGTACCTTCCCGCCTGTAAGATCGTCACCACCCATGGCGTGCGGGGCGAAATGAAGGCTCTGCCGCTGTGTGATGGCGCGGATTTTCTGAAAAAATGCAAACGCCTGTTTGCCAAAGCGGACGGCTCCGGCGAGGTGGCGGTGCAGTCGGTGCGTGCGCAGGGCAACATGGCGCTGCTCTGTCTGGCGGGCGTGGAGGACATGGACGCCGCCCGCCGTCAGGTGGGGCGCACCTATTACTTTGCCAAGGCGGACATCCGCCTGCCCAAGGGCCGCTATTTCGTGGACGACCTGCTGGGCTGTACCATCAGGGACGCCGCCGACGGCCGGGTATACGGCACCCTCACCGGGGTGGACTGCCCCGCCGCGCAGGATATTTACACCGTGACCGATGCCGCCGGCGGGGAGCACGCCTTCCCGGCGGTGCCGGAGTTTGTGAAAAAAATCGACATGGATGTGCGGGAAATTCTTGTTTCGCCCATTCCCGGAATGTTTGATGAGGCGGTAAACGGCGATGCGGATTGATATTGTGACGCTGTTCCCGGAACTGTGCGGCAGCTTTCTGAACGCCAGTATTCTGGGCCGTGCGGCCAAAAAGGGATTGTTTGAGGCCCACTGCCACCAGATACGGGACTACACCACCAATAAGCAGCGCCAGACCGATGACTACCCTTACGGCGGCGGCTGCGGCATGGTGCTGTACGCCCAGCCCATCGCAGACTGCCTGCGGGCCGTGACCGCCCAGTGCGAGGCGCAGGGCAGGGGAAAGCCCCATGTCGTGTTTCTCACGGCGGCGGGCGCGCCCTACAACGAGCAGAAGGCCAGAGAATTGGCCGGGTACGAGGCGGTGACGCTGGTCTGCGGCCACTACGAGGGCATTGACGAGCGAGTCATTGAGGCGTTTGCCGATGAGGAAATTTCCATCGGGGATTACGTGCTGACCGGCGGCGAGCTGGCCAGCCTTGTGGTGGCGGACAGTGTGCTGCGCTTGCAGCCCGGTGTGCTGGCGGAGGAAAAGGGCTATCAGGAGGAAAGCTACTGGGATGGCCTCATCGAGTACCCCCAGTACACCCGACCCGAGGTGTGGGAGGGCCGGGCCATTCCGCCGGTGCTGCTCACCGGGGACCACCAGAAAATCGACGCGTGGCGGGCGCAGCAGAGCAAAGCCCGCACCCGTGCCCGCCGTCCCGATTTGTATGAAACCTGGTGCGAAACGCATCCGCTTACGGTTCCCAAGTGGAAACGGGGCGAAAACGCCAGGCTCATCAAAACGGAGGAACAGCTGGATGCCGCCGCGGCCATCTACCATGCCGCGTGGCAGCAGATGACGGCGGACACCACCACGCAGGAATACCGGGATGCCCATACAGTGGCCGTCATGCGGGAGGAGCTGGTGAACGACCGCAAAAACGGCTGGGCCTTGTACCTGCACACCACAGCAGGCAGGCCGGACGGTCTTGTGGGCGTTTTGCACAAAACCGGCGAGGTGGGGCGGCTGTACGTGGCGCCCGCCGCGCAGGGACAGGGCATCGGCGCCAAGCTGCTGGATTTTGCCCGCAAAAAGCTGCCGGAACAGGAACACCCCCACCTGCTGGTGCTCAACGTGAACAAGCCCGCCCGCGCGCTGTACATCCGCATGGGCTGGCGTCCGGCGGGGGTGCAGCGATATTTCACCGGGCCGGAATGTACCGTGCAGCCGGTCTATGAGGAATTGTTCCAGTTTTAGCCTGTGCTTTGTAGCCAATACACAAAAATGTTGAAACAAACTGGTCAAAATGCACAAGGTGGGAGTGCAAAATTTGGCGGAATTACAGAATCATGCCGATTTTGCAAAAATTCACTGTACAAAGTCGAACAAATACGATAAAATAGAGGTAATCAAGGCGGGTCCCTGTGCAAGCCGCCTGACAGAGCCCACGGTATAAAGACCGGGCATATTATTTTCGTAAATAGGAGAGAATAGCTATGTACGTGAAAGAAGTTACCGTTGAGAATCAGGTTGGTCTGCACGCCCGTCCGGCGACCTTCTTCATCCAGAAGGCGAACGAGTATAAGTCCTCCATCTGGGTCGAGAAAGAAGAGCGCCGCGTCAACGCCAAGAGCCTGCTGGGCGTGCTGAGCCTGGGTATCGTGGGCGGCACCACCATTCGCATCATCGCTGACGGCGCCGACGAGCAGGCCGCTGTTGACGGTCTGGTCAAGCTGGTCAGCTCCGGCTTTGCCGAGTAATTTCAGAATCAGCGGCGGGTGGCTTTGACCACCCGCCTTTTTATGTGGGAACCAATATGACAAAACCCGAACTTTACAAAAAAGCCCAAATGCTGCCGCTGCTGCCCGGCGTGTACATCATCCGGGACAAAAGCGACGAGATCATCTATATCGGCAAGGCCAAGCGGCTGCGCACCCGGGTGTCCCAGTATTTCCGGGAGGGCGTGCCCCATGACGCCAAGGTCACCCAGATGATCGCCCATGCCTTCAGCTTTGACGTCATCGTCTGCCAGTCGGAGTTTGAGGCGCTGGTGCTGGAGGCCAGCCAGATCAAGGCCCACACCCCCAAATACAACATCCTGCTGAAAGACGACAAGGGGTACAGCTACGTCAAGGTCACCCGCGGCGACTGGCCCCGTATCTCCGCCGCGCTGCAAAAGGACGATGACAACGCCGACTACATCGGCCCCTTCACCTCCTCCTTTGCGGTGCGGGAAATGGTGGAGACCGCCCAGAACTGCTTTCTTTTGCCCCGCTGCAATAAGGAATTCCCCAAGGATTTCGGCAAGGCCCGCCCCTGCCTGAATGCCCACATCGGCAAATGCATGGCGGTGTGCAGCGGCAAAATCACCTGCGCCGCCTACAATGATGCGGTGCAGGGGGCGCTGCGCATGATCCGCTACGGCAAAAAGGACATCGTCAAACAGCTGCGGGAGAAAATGGAGGCCGCCGCCGAGCGGCTGGACTTTGAGACCGCTGCCCTGCTGCGGGACCAGATCAACGCCATTGACCGGGTGGCGGCAGGCCAGAAGGTGGTGCGGGACGGCGATACCGAGATGGACGTCATCGCGCTGGCAGGCACCACCCGTGCGGTGTGCGCGGCGGTACTGCGCTACCGGGAGGGCCGCCTGACCGACAAGCGGGAGTTCGTGTTCCATGACACCACCGATTTGGACGCGGTGCGGGAGGAATTTCTGCCCCAGTATTATCTGGACGGCGAGGAGATTCCCAAAACCATTGCGGTGGACGCGCTGCCCGCCGACGCCGAGGCGCTGAATCAGGCGCTGAACCAGCAGCGGGGCAGTCAGGTGAACCTGTATGTGCCCCAGCGCGGCGATGTGGCCAAGCTGGTGACGATGGCCTACACCAACGCGGTGGAGCGCCTTGGCCGGGAAAGCGGCCGCTACACCCGGGAGGAGAAGCTGCTGGAGGAGACCGCCCAGCTGCTGGGGCTGAAATCCCCGCCCCGCATCATTGAAAGCTACGACATTTCCAACTGGGGCGATGGCTCCAGTGTCTGCGGCATGGTGGTGTTCAAGGACGGCAAACCCCATCGGGCAGGCTACCGCCGGTTCAAAATGCGCACCGTGGCGGGCACCGATGACTACGCCAGCCTCGCGGAAACGCTGGCCCGCCGTGCCGCCGAATACGAGGCCGCCCGCCGCGGCGAAAAGCCGGACACCGAGGCCAACCAGTTCGCCACGCTGCCGGACCTGCTGCTCATTGACGGCGGCAGAGGTCAGGTGGCCGCGGTGCAGGAGGCGCTGCGCGGCACCCCGCTGGAGCATGTGCCCGCCTTCGGCATGGTGAAAGACGACCATCACCGCACCCGAGCCATTGTGGATGGGGCGGGCAACGAGACCGCCCTCAACCGCACCCGCAACGTGTTCACCTTTGTGACCGCCATTCAGGACGAGACCCACCGCTACGCCAACGATTACCGCAAACGGGCCATGAAGAAGAAGTCCTATGCAGCCACCCTCACGGCGCTGCCCGGCGTGGGGGAAAAGACCAGCGCCGCGCTGCTGGCTCACTTCAAAACCGTGGCGGCAGTGAAGGAGGCCTCCATCAGCGATCTGGAGGAAGTGAAGGGCATCTCCCACGCCAAGGCGGAAAAAATCTACAATGCGCTGCGGCAGAACTGAATTGTTCACACCTTTTGACTTGACAATGGGCAGCAAACAACGCATAATAAGGAAAGACACTGGAAAGAGAGGATAGAATATGCGCGTCATTGCAGGCAGTGCCCGGGGCAAAGTGCTGGAGGCCCTCCCAGGGGAGGACGTTACCCGCCCCACCATCGACCGTGTCAAGGAGGCCATGTTCTCCAGCGTGCAGTTTCTGGTGCCCGGCGCCCGGGTACTGGACTTGTTCGCGGGCAGCGGCCAGCTTGGCATCGAGGCGCTGTCCCGCGGGGCCAAAAGCTGTACCTTTGTGGATCGGTCGGAGGACGCCATCCGGGTCGTCACCAACAACTGCAAGGCGGCGCGGGTTGACCGTCAGGCCAGCATCCGCCACAGCGAGGCGCTGAGCTTTCTGGCCACCGCCCGCGGCCCCTTTGACCTGGTGCTGCTGGATCCGCCCTATCACCATGACACCCTGCAGGAAGTCCTGCCCGCGCTGGAACACTGCGTGGCACAGGGCGGCGTTGTGCTCTGCGAGAGCGAGTCCGAAGCAGAGCTGCCCGAGACGGTGGGCACACTGCACCTGCAAAAGCAATACAAATACGGCAAGATCAAGGTCAGCCGTTATGAGAGAGAGGGACAGGAATGAACGTAGATGAAATGTTGGATCTGATGGAGGAGACGCTGGAAGAAGGCACCGCAGTGCCCTTTGCCCCCTCCAAGCGCATGGTGGATGTGGACCGGATGCGGGACATCATCGATGAGGTGCGCTCCAACCTGCCCGATGAGATCCGGGAAAGCAAAAAAATCGTGCGGGACAGGGAGGACATCCTCAAAAATGCCCGCGCCGAGTCCGAGCAGATCATCAAGCAGGCGGAGGACCGCGCCCGCGCTCTTGTCAGCGAGCAGGAGATCGTCAAGCGCGCCCAGCAGCGGGCCGCCGAGATTCTGACCGGCGCGCAGGGGCAGGCCAAGGAGCTGAGCCGCAGCATGACGCTGTACTGCGAGAGCATCCTCAAGAGCACCGAGGAAACGCTGGCCCGCAGCGTGTCGGACATCAAAAATACCCGCCTCAACCTGCGCAACGCCGCCGCCCACACCGGGCGCATCCGCAAGCAGCAGTAAAGGCAACACCACCCCCCACTTTTCCCCACCAGATGAACAAAGTGTGAAAATCCTTCGCCCACAGCAGTTTTTTCCTGCTGTGGGCTTGCTTTTTTGCCCGCAAAATGGTAGTATAGAGATGCATCGGTGGGTAAAAATGGGTCTCAGTGGTGGAAAGTGGGGAGTTTTCCACACTTTCAACCGAGTTTTCAACAATGACCCGAAAATTCAACTGTCCCACGGTGGAAACCGGGAGTCGAACCCTGTGGAATTTTGTGGAAAGGAGGGGAAAGCCATGCTGGTGGGTCAGTATGACTATGTTCTGGACACCAAGGGCCGCCTGAATTTCCCCTCCAAGTTCCGCGAGGAAATGGGGGAGACCTTCATCGTCTGCCGCTGGATGGACAAGTGTCTGGCCGCGTTTCCGCTGGCCGAGTTCGACAAGGTGGCTGCCAAAATTGAGGAAAAGGGTCTGGTGAAGGGCCGTCAGGTCACCCGGATGCTGTATTCCTCCGCCGCCGAGGTCACGCCGGACAAGCAGGGCCGCATCCAGCTGCCCCCCAAGCTGCGGGAATACGCCCGTCTGGACCATGATGTGACCATCATCGGCAGCCGTACCTTTGCGGAGATCTGGGACACCGCCACCTGGGAGGGCGCCCAGCAGACCAGTGATGAAGACTTTACTGCCGCCATGGAGGAGCTTGATTTCTAACATGGAATTTCAACATATTTCTGTACTGTTGCAGCCCTGCCTCGACGGGCTGGCCATCGACCCCGCCGGCACTTACTTGGACGGCACAGCCGGCGGCGCGGGCCACAGCCGAGAGATCGCAGGACGCCTGACCACCGGGCGGCTGATCGCACTGGATCAGGACCCGGATGCGGTGGCAATCGCCGCCGAAAGGCTCAAGGGCTTGCCCGCCCGGGTGGTCAGGGCCAATTTCCGGGACGCCGCCAAAGTGCTGGCGGAGCTGGATATCCCGGCCATCAACGGCGCGCTGCTGGATCTGGGCGTTTCCAGTCACCAGCTGGACGAGGCGGATCGCGGCTTCTCCTATCACGTCGACGCGCCGCTGGACATGCGTATGAGCCAGTCCGGCCCCACCGCCGCCGATCTGGTGAACAGCCTGAGCCGGGAGGAGCTGACCCGCATTCTGCGGGATTACGGCGAGGAGCCTTATGCCTGGCAGATCGCCGGGAAAATCGTGGCGGCCCGGGAACAGCAGCCCATCGCCACCACCTTGCAGCTGGCGGAGCTGGTGGCCGCCGCTGTGCCGCCCGCCGAGCGCCGCAAGCACAAAAATCCGGCGCGGCGCACCTTTCAGGCCGTCCGCATCGCCGTCAACTCCGAGCTGGACGCCCTCAATGAAGGGCTGGACGCCATCTTTGACTGCCTTGCGCCGGGGGGACGCTTTTGCGTCATCACCTTCCACAGTCTGGAGGACAGGCTGGTGAAAAACAAGTTCCGCCGCTGGGCGCAGCGTTGCACCTGCCCGCCGGAACAGCCGGTGTGTACCTGCGGGGGTGTGCCCAAGGCAAAGCTCATCACCCGCAAACCCATCGAGGCGGACGCTGCCGAGCAGGCCGCCAACCGCCGCAGCCGCAGCGCCAAGCTGCGTGTGCTGGAAAAAATCTGATTTTTTTGAAAGGGGGGCTTGCCCATGCAGACCGCCGCGTTTCAAACCATTGAAGTACAGGAGCAGCAGCCCCGCCCCGCTGTCCGCGTGGTCAAAGGCGGCCGCTATGGCGGCCTCAACAAGGCCCGCCACGTTTTCCGGACCTTCGGCAGAGTGCTGGTCTGTGCGCTGATTCTGGGGCTGATCGTCAGCGTAGTGCAAAGTCAGGCTGTTATCACCGAATTGTCCGGCCAGATCGAGGAGACCCGCCGGGAACTGGCCGATGAACAGAGCGAGTACGATTACCTGTCCACCTCGCTGTCCAACATCACCAGCCGCGCCAACGTGGCCCAGATCGCGGAAGGGGAGCTGGGACTGACCAAGGCAGACCCCAGCCAGAAAACCTATCTGAAACTGGAGGAGGAGAGCGTGCTCACCAAAAACACCAGCGGCGCAGCCAGGCTGTTGGACAGCATCAAGACCGCCGCGCTCAGCCTCATCGGAACCCTCGACCCGTAACCTATCCAAAAAGCGTGTGCCCGCAAGGCCCACGCTTTTCGTCAATTCAAGGAACCTGCCCATGACAAGAGATCCAGACCATCGCCAGACTCCCCGCACCGACAACGGTACGCGACTGCGCACCGCCATTGCGGTGTCGGTGTTCCTGATTTTCGGCTGCGGGCTGCTGATTTATCAGCTGTATGCCCTTCAGCTGCGGGACGCTGACATTTACCGCGCCAAGGCGGTGGAGCAGCAGGTACGCGACCAGACGCTGCCCGCCACCCGCGGCTCCATCTATTCCTCCACCGGCAAGCTGCTGGCAAAGAGCAACACGGTGTGGAACATCATTGCGGACCCCTCCAAGACCGGCAAGGCGGGCGTCACCGATGCCCAGCTGAAGGATGCCTGCGAACAGATCGCCGCCATTCTGGACGACGGCACCACCGCCGACAGCCTTTACGCCAAAATGACCGACCGCAATTCCAAAGACGAGCTGTACCAGTACAAGGTGCTTGCCAGGGACGTGGAAAAGCCGGTGGCGGACGCCATTCTGGAATGGGCCAGCAACAACCGCCTGCCCGCCGCAGAAGGGGAGACCGGCAAGAAGATCCTGTACCTTTCCACCGAGCAGACCTCCACACGCTCCTACCCTTACGGGGCGTTCCTGTCCTCGGTGCTGGGCTTCTGCGACGCGGACGGCAACGGCTTTTACGGTCTGGAAAAATCCTACGATGAGGTGCTGGCGGGCACGCCGGGCCGCTCCATTGCCGAGACCAACGTGAGCGGCGAGGTGCTGGCCGGGGCGGACGCGGAAATTCACGAAGCCATCAACGGCAGCAGCCTGCACCTGACCATTGACGAGAACATTCAGGCTGTGGTGGAGCAGTACCTTGCCAAGGCGGTGGAGGACTTCAACGTGCAGAACCGCGGCTGCGCCATCGTGATGAATGTGAAAACCGGCGCGATTCTGGCCATGGCCACTGTGGAGCAGTTTGACCCCAACGAGCCATACACCATCTACGACACCAAGCTGAGCGACATTCTGGAAAACCGCCTGCTGGACGACGCCACCACCGCCACGCTGGAAAACCGGCTGGGCAAGACCGAGACCGAGGAATATCTGGTGGACGGCCTCATTGACGATGATGAATACACCATCCTGCAGGGTATGTTGCGGGAGGCCCAGTGGAAAAACAAAAACATCACCGAGCTGTACTATCCCGGTTCGGTGTTCAAGCTGGTTACGGCGGCCTCGGCACTGGATTCCGGCCTGATCTCCGCCAGTCAGGTGTATTACTGCGCACCCGGCGGCTACGTAGTCAACGAGGGCACCCAGTACGAGCACGCCTACCGCTGCGCCGACGGCGTGGCCCACGGCCAGCTGGACATGGCAGGCGCGCTGAACCACAGCTGCAACGCCTACTTTGTGCAGGCCTCCCAGCAGATGAGCGCCCGGGTGTGCTACGATTATTTTCAGGCGTTTGGCTTCAACAAGCCCACCGGCGTCGACCTGCCCAACGAGACCCGCTGGATGATCTACTACAACGCGCAGGACATGGAGAACATCAAGACCAACCTGTACACCGCCTCCTTCGGCCAGAACATGGCGATCACGCCGCTGCAGATGGCCACCGCCGTGGCGGCCGTGGTCAACGGGGGTTATCTGGTGACGCCCTATGTGGTGGATACCATCACCGACGATTCCGGCAACGTGGTCAGCGAGACGCAGCCCGCCATCCGCCGTCAGGTCATTTCGGAGGAGGTCAGCGCGCTGCTGTGCTCCATGATGGAGGACAACGTGGGCCACGGGGATGACGGCTACCACAGCTGCAAGAACGCATACGTGGCGGGCTACCGCATCGGCGGTAAGTCCGGCACCGCCGAGCAGCTGAATCTGGGCACCCGCTATGACGGCGATTTCCGCAAGGCCATCAGCTGTGCGGGGGTGCTGCCCATGGATGACCCGGAAATTGAAGTTTTTGTCATGATGGACGACCCCCGCTGGGTGGAGGACTTCGCCTCCCAGATCGTGGCCCCCGTGGTGGGCAACATCATCAGCGAGATCGCGCCTTACCTGGGCATCTCGCAGGACCCGGACTACAACCCCACCGGGGAAGTCACCGTGAAAAACTGCGTGGGCCGCTCCTGGACCGATGCGCAGGTGCAGATGAACCTGCAGGGGTTCAGCCACAAGCTCATCGGCCCCAGCGGCACCATCGTGTACCAGTACCCCTACGCGGGCACCGATGCGCCCGCCGGTTCCACGATTTATATGTATACCACTTCGGACCAGAACCAGACCACCACGGTGCCGGATGTGACCGGCAAGACCGGCAGCTTTGCCCGGCAGATGCTCAAGGCCGCGGGCCTGAATGTGCGCATCGAGGGCGATGAAGCCGCCCGGGTCGTCAGCCAGAGTCTGGACCCCGAATCCACCGCCCCGCTGGGCGAGATCATCGCCGTCACCACGGGCGAATCTTAAAGGAGAGTGAATCCCATGATCCCTATTCCCGCCAACCAGCTGCTGGCAGGCCTGACGCTGGCCGAGCCGCTGCCCATCAACGCCGTTGTCACCGACAGCCGCAAGGTCGTGCCCGGCTGCGTATTCGTCTGCTTCCCCGGAGAGCGGGTGGACGGCCATACTTTTGCCGCAGGAGCGTACAAAAATGGTGCGGCGTATATCATCGCCAACCATCCCGTGGAGGGCGTGCCGGAGAACCGCACCGTGGTGGTGCCCTCCAGCCATATGGCCATGGTGCGCATGGCCTCCAACTACCGGATGCTGTTTTCGCCCAAAATGATCGGCGTGACCGGCAGCGTGGGCAAGACCACCACCAAGGAATTCTGCTATGCGGTGCTGTCCGCCTTCGGCAGAACGCTGAAAACCGAGGGCAACCAGAACAACGAGATCGGCCTGCCCAACACGCTGTTCCGGCTGGAGCCGGACACGCAATATGCCGTGGTGGAGATGGGCATGAGCAATCTGGGCGAGATCGAGCGTCTTGCCCGCTGCGCCCGTCCCAACGCGGGCATCATCACCATGGTGGGCGTCTCCCATCTGGAAAGTCTCGGGACCCGGGAGAATATACTGAAAGCAAAGATGGAGATTTGTGCAGGTCTGCCGGACGGCGCGCCGCTGGCCCTCAACGCCGACAATGACCTGCTGCCCACTGCGAAAATCCCGCAGCGTCTGCGCCCGGTCTGGTTCGGCATCGATGCGGAAAATGCCGATGTGCGGGCAGTTGACATCGCCCCCGCCGGCACAGGAACCTCCTTTACGCTGGTGGATCGGGCGTTTGGCCGTTTTGAAGTCACCATTCCCACGGCGGGCCGCCATACAGTCTATGACGCGCTGGCCGCTTACGCCGCCGCCACCCGGTTGGGTCTGGACGCCGCCAAGGCCGCTGCGGCGCTGGCGGACTACCGCACCACCGGAATGCGGCAGAATATTGTGGAAAAGCAGGGCGTCACCGTCATCGAGGACTGCTATAACGCCAGTCCGGACAGCATGAAAGCCGCGCTGTCGGTGCTGCATGACCTGCCGGTGCAGGGGCGGCGCATCGCTCTTCTGGGGGATATGCTGGAGCTGGGAGACGCCACCGAGACAGGCCACCGCCAGACCGGTGAGTGGGCTGCCGGGGCAGGGGTGGATTTGCTCATCGCCTACGGGCCGCTGAGCACCGCCATGGCTGAGGCAGCGAAAGCAAAAGAAGTTTCTGTCATCCATTGCCAAACTGCACAAGAAGTAGTACAATGTTTACAGCAAAACGTACATCCCGGCGACGCGCTGCTGGCCAAGGCCAGCCATGCCATGGAGCTGGAGGACGTGCTGCAAAAATTTTACGCGGAAATGTGATTTTGGAGGAATGAATCTATGGTGACCACCCTCTCGTGGAACCTTTTGAAGGCCGCGCTGGCCGGCTTTGTCATCACCGCAGCGGCGGGATGGCTGCTGATCCCGGCGCTGCGCCGCCTGCATTTCGGGCAGACCATCCGTGAGGACGGCCCCACCTGGCACAACAAAAAGCAGGGTACTCCCACCATGGGTGGGCTGTGCTTTATTCTGGGCATCCTCGGGTCGCTGGGGCTGGTCTATTTCACCGGCATCGCCGGCGCGCAGCAGGGAGCGGACAGCCTGCATCAGGTGCAGTCGGTGCTGCTGGTGCTGTTTCTGGCCTTCGGGTCGGGCCTCATCGGCTTTCTGGATGATTTCATCAAGGTGGTCATGCACCGCAATCTGGGTCTGTTGGCATGGCAGAAGCTGGTGCTGCAATTTGCCGTCACCTTCGGCTTTCTGTTCGGCCTGCACAAGCTGGGCCTGCTCACGCCGGTCATCGGCCTGCCCGGCGGCGGTACGCTGAATCTGGGCCTCGCCTATTATCCCATCGCCTTCTTTGGCATCATTTTCCTTGTCAACGCCGTCAACCTCACCGATGGTCTGGACGGCCTTTGCACCAGCGTGACCTTTGTCTCCATGCTGGGCTATCTGCTGGGCGCCAGCCTGCTGGGCTTTTTCCATGTGTCGGTGGTGGCCGCCGCCGTGGCGGGCGCCTGCGCCGGCTTCCTTGTGTGGAACTTCTATCCCGCCAAGGTATTCATGGGGGATACCGGCAGCATGTTCTTCGGCGGCATCGTCACCGGCCTTGCCTTCATCATGGCCCGGCCGGAGCTGGTGCTGTTCTTTGGCATCGTGTATATCTGGGACGCCATGACGGTGGTCATCCAGCGCGTCTACTTCAAGCTGACCCACGGCAAACGAATTTTCAAAATGACTCCGATTCACCACGCCTTTGAGATGCGCGGCTGGAAAGAAGTCCAGATCGATGCCTATTTCAGCCTCATTGCCTTCATCGGCTGTGTGCTGGGTGTGATGTACATTTACATGAGCTGAAAGCGGAGCAGCTCGGACCGGGAGGTGAGAACATGCAGACCGCCAGCCTGTTTGTGTTGCTGTTGGACCGTACCTTTGGCAATCTGTTCCGGATGCTGCGCAACATCCGGCTTCCCAAGGAGGAGCGCGGCCCGCTTTCCTGGAATTTTGTGGGCGCGCTGGCGCTGGTGATGATCTACGGCCTGATCATGCTGTTCTCCGCCAGCTACACCTCCGGCTACAACAATTACAGCGGGGACATTTACCATTTCATCCGTCCGCAGGCGTTTTTTGCGGCGGCGGGGTTTGCGGCAGCGCTGCTGTTTATTTCCAACATCAATTACCGCGCCCTGCATTATTTCACCGAAACGCTGTATATTGTCACGCTGATGCTGCTGGTGATCGTGCTGCTCATGCCCACCGATGTGGAAGGTTTCCACCGCTGGGTCGATCTGGGATTCACCTCCTTCCAGCCCTCGGAGATCGCCAAATTTTCCGTCATCCTCTGGGTGGCGGACTATGCCAGCAACCATTACGACCAGCGGGGGACGCTGCTGCACGGGCTGCTGGGAACCGTCGGGCCGGTCATTCCCATCATGGTCCTGCTGCTGGCGGAGCCGCACAAATCCGCCACGCTGCTTATCTGCCTCATCGTGGGCACCATGCTGGTCTGCGGCGGATGCGGTCTGCGCTGGCTGCCGCTGGCGGTTCCCGCGGCCATTGCGGCGGGCTGGTATTATCTCTCCAATCTGCAGGACTACGCCCAGACCCGTCTGGGCGGCGTGTGGGGCCTGACTCCCACCGATACCGACAACATGCTGTACCAGACCAAGCAGGGCTTGTACGCCATCTCCTCCGGGGGACTGTTCGGGCTGGGCATCGGCAACAGCCGCCAGAAACACCAGTGGCTGCCCTACGCGGAAAACGATTTCATTTTCTCCGTGGTGTGTGAGGAACTGGGATTTGTCGGGGCGCTGCTGCTGATCGGGCTGTTTCTGTTTCTCATTGTGCAGGGCATTTTCATCTCGCTGCGCGCACCGGATTATTTCGGCGCCATGCTGGGCATCGGCATCACCGCGCAGGTGGCGTGGCAGATGTTCTGCCATATCGGCGTCAACACAGCGCTGCTGCCCAACACCGGCATCAGCCTGCCGTTTTTCTCCTCGGGAGGCACCAGTCTTTTGATGCTGCTGGCCGAGATGGGGTTGCTGATGAGCATTTCCCGGGCGGGCAATGCCCGGACGGTGGCCCAGCAAAAGCGGCAGCAGGCCGAGCTGGCCCGCCGCATGGAACGGGGCGGCCGGCAGGTGTACCGCCGTGATTTACCCTAAGGAGGCATTCGTTATGCGTGTTCTCATTGCCGCCGGCGGCACCGCCGGTCATATCAACCCGGCGCTTGCCATTGCCGGAGCACTGAAACAGGCGGATCCCGCCGCCGAGATCCATTTTGCGGGACGCAGGGAAGGCATGGAATACGGCCTTGTCACCAAGGCGGGCTATCCCTTCCATCACATTGAAATCAACGGCTTTCAGCGCAAGCTGAGCGTGCAGAACATTGGCCGCAATCTGATGGCATTGTACCATCTGGCTCTGTCCGGCCCCCGCACCGCCGCCATCCTCAAGGAGGTGCGGCCCGATCTGGTCATCGGCTGCGGCGGCTATGTGAGCGGCCCGGTGGTGCGTGCTGCCGCCAAGCGGGGCATCCGCACCGCCATCCATGAGCAGAACGCTTTCCCGGGCGTCACCAACAAGCTGCTGGCCAAGGACGTGGATCTTGTCATGGCCGCCAGTGCCGCCGCAGTGGAAAAGCTGGGCGCACCGGACAAGACCGTGGTGGTGGGCAATCCCGTCCGGCCGGAGGTGCTGACCGCCAGCCGCGCCGAGGCCCGCGCCGCCATCGGGGCAGGGGATCGCACCGTCATTCTGAGCTTTGGCGGCAGTCTGGGCGCCCGGCGCATCAACGAGGTGGTGGGCGCGCTCTGCGGCTGGGAGCAGGCGGAAAAACGCCCCATCCTGCATCTGCACGCCACCGGCAGCCGGGGCGTCACGCTGTTCCGTCAGCTGGGGGAGCAGCACCATTTTACGACCGGGAAAAATCTTCAGGTCAAAGAATACATTGACAACATGCCCCAGCTGCTGGCCGCCGCGGACCTTGTCATTGCCCGTTCCGGCGCCCTGACACTGGCGGAGCTGGAGGCGGTGGGCCGTGCGTCCATCCTCATTCCCAGCCCCAACGTGGCGGAAAACCACCAGTATTATAACGCATTGGAGCTGCAAAACGCCGGGGCGGCCATCGTCATTGAAGAAAAGGAGCTGACCGGGGACCGCCTTATCCAGACGGTGGAGCAGTTGCTGGCCCAGCCGGGACAGCTCACCGCCATGGGCAGCAACGCCAAGGCGCTGGGCAAGCCGGACAGTCTGGAACGCATCACCCAGCAGCTTTTGGCGCTGATGAAATAAACTCAGGAAGGAGAACCTGCCCATGGACCGCGACCAGCGCAGCCGGCAGCAAAAAGCCGCCCCGCCCCGGCGCAGCATGGGCAGCAGGGTAGGGCTGCAAAAAAAGGGGCAGCCTCCGCCGCAGCAAAAACCGCCTGTCCGCTCCACCGCCAGGGGCCGCCGCCCTGCCCAGAACAACCCGCAAAAGCCGGGCTACCGTCCCACGCCCTCCCGCCCCCGCCGCGTCACCAAGGCGGAAATCCTCCGCCGCCGCAACCGCCGCCGTCTGCTGGGCCTACTGGCGGTGCTGCTGGTGTTGGTGCTGGGCGTCATTCTTTCCATTAATCTGCTCTTTAAGGTGACGGACTACCGGGTGGAAAATATGGACGGCAGCACCCCGGCCGACACCGGCATCTACACGGAGGAACAGCTCATCGAACTGTTGGCCGTACCCACCGGGGAAAATCTGTTTGGTTTCTCCACCCGGGAAAAGGAACAGGCCCTCGCGGCGGCACTGCCCTATCTGGAGCAGGTCTCGGTGGGGCTGAGCATGCCGGGTACCATCGTCATCAAGGTGGAGCCTGCCGTGGAGCGGTTCCGGGTGCAGTATGGGGAAAGTTGGCTGGTAGTCAGCGAACGGCTCAAAATTCTGCGCAGCACGGTGGAACCCCCGGAGGGGCTAATCCAGCTGGAGGCCAGTCTGCCGCTTGATCTGACGACCGCCCCCGGCAGCCGCTTGCGGCTGGAAAGCGGGGAGGAATTTGAGAGCGAAACCGCCACAGGGGAGACGGCCGCCTCCACCGCGGATGAAACGCTCATCCAGCTGCTGCAATTGCTCCACGACAATGGGCTGTTGGACGGAACCACAGCGCTTTCGCTGTCCGATCTGGCGCAGATCACCTTCCGGTATCAGGACCGGGTGTTCGTCAAGCTGGGCACCGTCAACAATCTGGAGTATAAAGTCCGTCTGGCGGCCAAGGCAATTCTGGACCCGGACAAGGGCCTTTCCGGCAGCGACCGGGGTGTGCTGGACGTGAGCTACCAGTTTGAGGACGGCGAGATACGCGCCTATTTCCAGCCTGGCAGCGGGGAACCCGCGCCGGAGCCGCAGCCCACGGAAGAACCAGCCGAATAAACACAAAATGCCCGCCGACTGTTGTCGGCGGGCAATGTTTGTGAAAGTACCGTATCAGACGCTCAGCTCAGCCTTCTGGCCCACGGCGTCAGCGTTGGCATCCAGCAGCGGACGGATGACCTCGGCAAGGTATTCCTCCACCTGCTGGGGGGCGCGGCCGGTGAAGGCCTCGGGGGACAGCTCCGCCTCGATCTCCTCGCGGCTCAGCCCGAAAGCGGGGTCAGCCTCCACGCGGGCAATCATGTCGTTGGGCAGGCCTTCCTGCTTGACCACGGCAGCGGCCGCCACCGCATGGGTGCGCAGACGCTCATGCAGTTCCTGACGATCGCCGCCCTTCTTGACGGCCTTCATCATGATATTCTCGCTGGCCATGAAGGGCAGCTCGGCCATCACGCGGGCGCGCACCACCTTGGGATAGACCACCAGCCCGTCGGAGACGTTCAGCAGAATGTTCAGGATGGCGTCGGCGGACAGAAAGCCCTCGGCCATGGCGATGCGCTTGTTGGCGGAATCGTCCAGCGTGCGCTCAAACCACTGGGTGCCGGAGGTCATGGCCGGGTTCAGCACATCCACCATCAGATAGCGGGCGATGGCGCAGATGCGCTCGCACCGCATGGGGTTGCGCTTGTAGGGCATGGCGGAGGAACCGATCTGGTTCTTTTCAAAAGGCTCCTCCATCTCCTTGAAGTTGGCCAGCAGACGAATGTCGGTGGCCATCTTCATGGCGCTCTGGGCAAGGCCCGCCAGCGCGGACAGAACGTTGTAGTCCACCTTGCGGCTGTAGGTCTGGCCGCACACCGGCACGACCTTTTCAAAACCCATCTGGGCGCAGACATCCGCTTCTACGGCCTTGATTTTGGCGGAATCCCCGCCGAACAGCTCCATAAAGCTTGCCTGAGTGCCGGTGGTGCCCTTGACGCCGCGCAGCGCCAGCTGGCTCAGTTGGTGATCCAGCTCCTGCACGTCCATATAGAATTCGTTCATCCACAGGGTGGCGCGCTTGCCCACAGTGGTCAGCTGGGCGGGCTGGCAGTGGGTGTAGGCGAGGCAGGGCATATCCTTGTACTGGGCGGCGAACTCCGCTAGATTGGCAATGACGCCGATGAGCTTTTTGCGCACCAGTTCAAGACCCTGACGCATGATGATGACATCGGTGTTGTCGCCCACGTAGCAGCTGGTAGCGCCCAGGTGGATGATGCCCTTCGCCTTGGGGCACTGCAGGCCATAGGCATAGACGTGGCTCATCACATCATGACGCACCAGCTTTTCCCGTGCGGCAGCGTCCTCGTAGTTGACATCGTCCTTGTGGGCCTCCAGTTCCGCAATCTGTTCATCGGAGATGTCCAGACCCTGCTTCTGCTCGGCCTTGGCCAGCGCGATCCACAGCCGCCGCCAGGTGCGGAACTTGTTGTCATCGGAGAAGATGTACTGCATCTCGTCCGAGGAATAGCGGGTGGAAAACGGAGAAATATAACGGTTATGTTCAGCCATGACAGACTCCTTACAGTTTGAAGTAGTTCACGCCGCCCTCAAACAACGGCTGGTATTTGTCGCCGGTAACGTTTTTGTACAGTTTCTTGCCGCTGCGCTCGGTATGGCCCATCTTGCCCAGCACACGGCCGTCCGGGCTGGTGATGCCCTCGATGGCCAGCACCGAGCCGTTGGGGTTGTACCGCTGGTCCATGGTAGGCACGCAGTTCAGGTCCACATACTGGGTGGCGATCTGGCCGTTTTCAATGAGCTGCTGCAAAAGCTGATCGTTGCAGACGAACCGGCCCTCGCCGTGGCTGATGGCGATGAGATGCTCATCGTTCACGTCACATTCGCTGAGCCACGGGGACTTGTTGGAGGCAATGCGGGTGCGCACCAGCATGCTCTGGTGGCGGCCCACCGTGTTGAAGGTCAGCGTGGGATCGTTTGCGGTGATGGGGCGGATCTCGCCGTAGGGGACAAGACCCAGCTTGATGAGCGCCTGGAATCCGTTGCAGATGCCCAGCGCCAGACCGTCCCGCTGCTGCAGCAGACGGTTGACGGCGTCGGCCACGGCGGGGGAGCGGAAGAACGCCGCGATGAACTTGGCGGAACCGTCCGGTTCATCGCCGCCGGAGAATCCGCCCGGCAGCATGAGAATCTGGGCGGCGTCCAGCTCCTTCACAAGCGCCTCGCAGCTCTCGGCCACATCGGCGGGGGTGAGGTTTTTTAGCACCAGAACATGCGGGTCGGCTCCGGCGCGGCGGAAGGCGCGGGCGGTGTCATACTCGCAGTTGGTGCCGGGGAACACCGGGATGACCACCCGGGGTTTTGCCAGACGAACCGCAGGCGCGATGCGCTTGAACGCGTTCTGCCTGTATTCCAGCGCCTGCACGGCATCGCCGGCCTTGCGGTAGGGGAACACCGGCTCCAGCTTGGCCTCCCACTTTTCCTGCAGGCGGGCCAGATCGATGGCCTTGCGGCCCACCTCCAGAGTGTAATCCACCGTGGTGAAGCCAAGGAACTCCCCGGCGCTGGCGTCCAGAAGCTCCAGAATTACCGCGCCGTAGCAGGGCTTGAACAGGCTGTCCGGGTCAATGTCGTTGGACAGCTGCAGGCCTACGTGGTTGCCAAGGCTCATCTTGAACAGCGCCTCGGCAATACCGCCGTAGCCGGGGGTGGCGGCGGCCAGCACCTTGCCCTCCGCAATCATCTGCTCCACCACCTTGTAGATGGAGAGCAGGCTGCCCACCTCGGGCAGGCCGTCCTTGTAGTTGGGGCGCAGCACCACCACAGCGGAGTTGGCTTTCTTGAATTCGGGGCTGAGAACAGCGGTGGTTTTGCCGACGGCGGTGGCAAAGCTCACCAGCGTGGGCGGCACATCCAGTCCCTCAAAGCTGCCGGACATGGAATCCTTGCCGCCGATGGAGGCGATGCCAAGGCCCATCTGGGCATCCAGAGCGCCCAGCAGCGCGGCCATGGGCTGGCCCCAGCGCTCCGGCACATCGTTCAGATGGGGGAAGTATTCCTGGAAGGTGAGGTACATATCCTTGTGGCGGAAACCGGCGCACACCAGCTTGGTGACGCTCTCCACCACCGCCATGTAGGCGCCGCGGTAGGGGTCGGCCTCGGTCAGATAGGGGTTGAAGCCCCACGCCATGCCGGAGCAGGTGGTGGTCTCGCCGTCCACCGGCAGCTTGGCGACCATCGCGGCGGCCGGGGTCAGCTGGTACTTGCCGCCGTAGGGCATCAGCACGGTGGCCGCGCCGATGGTGGAGTCAAACCGCTCGCCCAGACCTTTCTGGCTGCATACGTTCAGGTCGGTGACGAGATTTTCCAGCTTTTCCTCAAAGGTCGCGCCGGCCCACTGGGGCTGCCACACCTTGCCGGGCAGGATGTGGACGTTGGCGTGACGCTCGGCGCCGTTGGAGTTGAGGAATTCCCGGGACAGGTCCACGATGGCAACACCGTTCCAGACCTCCCGCATCCGCTTTTCCTCGGTAACGGTGGCCACAACGGTGGCCTCCAGATTTTCCTCGTTGGCGAGAGCGATGAACTTGTCGGCATCCTCGGCGGCCACAGCCACGGCCATACGCTCCTGACTTTCCGAGATGGCCAGCTCGGTGCCGTCCAGACCCTCGTATTTGCGGGTGACCTTGTTCAGGTCGATGTTCAGACCATCGGCCAGCTCGCCGATGGCAACGGACACGCCGCCCGCGCCGAAGTCGTTGCAGCGCTTGATCATGCGGCAGGCGTCCTCGCGGCGGAACAGGCGCTGCAATTTGCGCTCGATGGGGGCGTTTCCCTTCTGCACCTCGGCGCCGCAGGTTTCCAGACTGCTCAGCTTGTGGGCCTTGGAGGAACCAGTGGCGCCGCCGATGCCGTCGCGGCCGGTGCGGCCACCCAGCAGGATGACCACATCCCCGGGGGCGGGTTCCTCCCGGCGCACATGGCTGGCGGGGGTAGCGCCCACCACCGCGCCGATCTCCATGCGCTTGGCCACGTAGCCGGGATGATACAGCTCGGCTACCTGTCCTGTGGCAAGGCCGATCTGGTTGCCGTAACTGGAATAGCCCGCTGCAGCGGTGGTCACCAGCTTGCGCTGGGGCAGCTTGCCCTCCATGGTCTCGGATACCGGCACCAGCGGGTCGCCCGCGCCGGTGACGCGCATGGCCTGATAGACGTAGCTGCGCCCCGAAAGCGGGTCACGGATGGCGCCGCCGATGCAGGTGGCCGCGCCGCCGAAGGGCTCAATCTCGGTGGGGTGGTTGTGGGTCTCATTCTTGAACAGGAACAGCCAGTCCTGCTGTTCGCCGTCCACATCGCACTTGATCTTGACGGTGCAGGCGTTGATCTCCTCGCTCTCGTCCAGATTCTTCAGAATCCCCCGCTGTTTCAGCGCCTTGGCACCGATGGTGCCCGCGTCCATCAGGGTGCGGGGCTTTTTGTCCCGGCCGGTCTCGGCGCGCAGCGCCATGTAGCGGTCAAAGGCGGCCTGCACCACCGCGTCATCAATTTGAACCTCGTCCAGAATGGTGCCGAAGGTGGTGTGACGGCAGTGGTCGGACCAGTAGGTGTCAATGAGGCGGATCTCGGTGATGGTGGGGTCGCGGTGCTCGGATTTGAAATAGTTCTGGCAGAACAGGATGTCGGCGTGGTCCATGGCCAGACCCTTCTCGTTGCGGAAGGCCTCCAGCGCGTCCTCGTCCAGAGCGATGAAGCCGGTGAGGGTCTCCACGGTGGTGGGGATGGCAAACTCCATTTTCAGCGTGTCACGGGTCTCCAGACTGGCCTCGCGGGCCTCCACCGGGTTGATGACGTACTTTTTGATGGCTGCCAGATCTTCGGCGGTCAGATCGCCCTCCAGCAGATACACCTTGGCGCTGCGCACATCGGGGCGCTCGCCCTGACTGAGCAGCTGGATGCATTGGCTGGCGGAATCCGCCCGCTGGTCAAACTGGCCGGGCAGATACTCCACCGCAAACACATGGGCCGCGGCGGGAAGCTCGTCATAGGTCACGTCCACCGGCGGCTCGCTGAACACGGTGGGGATGGCCTTGTCGAACAGCTCCCGGTCGATGCCCTCCACATCGTAGCGGTTGAGCAGCCGCAGACCCGTCAGCCGGTCGATGCCCAGCAGCTCCACCAGCTCACGGCGCAGGCTTTGGGCCTCGCCGTCAAAGCCTGACTTTTTTTCCACGTAGATACGAAATACCATATGGAAATTCCTCCTTATTTCATGGCCGCAAGGGCACGCTGGCCGATATCGGTGCGCTTGTGCAGCTTGTCAAACTGAATGCTTTCGGCGGCCTTGTACGCCTTGTCAAGCGCGGCAGGCAGCGCGGCAGCGGTAGCAGTCACGCCCAGCACCCGTCCGCCGGCCGTCACCAGTGCGCCGTCCCTGATGGCGGTGCCCGCGTGGTACACCGTCACATCGTCGGCGTCGGTCTGGCCGTTGGTCAGCCCGGTGATGATCTTACCCTTTTCATAGGAGAGGGGATAGCCGCCGGAGGCGAGAATGACGCAGGCGGCCGCGCCAGTGCTGAACTTCACTTCGGTTTCCGCCAGCGTGCCGTTGGTGGTGGCCTGCATGATGGTCAGCAGGTCGCTCTCCAACAGGGGCAGCACCACCTGCGTCTCGGGGTCGCCGAAACGGCAGTTGTACTCAATGACCTTGGGGCCATCGGGGGTGAGCATCAGGCCGAAATACAGGCAGCCCTTGAAGGGGCAGCCCTCTTTTTCCATGGCGGCCACGGTGGGCAGGAAAATCTTCTCCATGCACTCGGCGGCCACCGCATCGGTATAGTAGGGGTTGGGGGCCACCGTGCCCATGCCGCCGGTGTTCAGGCCCTCGTCATGGTCCAGCGCCCGCTTGTGATCCATGCTGGAGACCATCGGCTTGACAGTCTTGCCGTCGCAGAAGGACAGCACGCTGACCTCGGGGCCGGTGAGGAATTCCTCCACCACCACATGGTTGCCGGAGGCGCCGAACTTTTTGTCCAGCATGATCTCCTTCACGCCGTCCTCGGCCTCCTGCTCGTTCTGGCAGATGAGCACGCCTTTGCCCAGCGCCAGACCGTCCGCCTTGATGACCACGGGGTACTTGTTTCTGCCGCGGATGTAGTCCATCACTTTGGCGGGATCGTCAAAAGTCTCATAGTCGGCGGTGGGGATGCCGTATCGTTTCATCAGATTTTTGCTGAACACCTTGCTGGCCTCGATGCGGGCCGCAGCGGCGTTGGGGCCGAAGGCGGGAATGCCCACCGCGGCCAGCGCGTCCACCATGCCAAGGGCCAGCGGGTCATCCTGCGCCACCACCACATAGTCAAAGGCTTCTTCTTTGGCAAAGGCCACCATGGCCTGCACATCGGTGGCGGCAATGGCCTTGCACTTGGCATCGTAGCTGATGCCGCCGTTGCCGGGCGCGCACCAGATCTCGGTGCAGTCGGGGCTTTTTTTCAGCGCCCGGATGATGGCGTGCTCGCGGCCGCCGCCGCCAACAACCAGAATCTTCATTTACAACTTCCTCCTTATAGAAACCCCAAAAGGAAGCCCTTGCTGCAAAGGCTTCCTCGGGGGAACATCAATGATGGAACAGCCGGATGCCACAGAACGCCATGGCAATGCCGTATTTGTTGCAGGTGTCAATGACCTGCTGGTCGCGGATGGAGCCGCCCGGCTGCACGATGGCGGTTACGCCGCTGCGGCGGGCGCGCTCGATGTTGTCGCCAAAGGGGAAGAAGGCGTCGCTGCCCAGCGCCACGCCGGTGACCTGCGCCAGCCACGCTTTTTTCTCCTCGGCGGTCAGCGGCTCGGGCTGACGGGTGAAGGTCTCGGCCCACACGTCGTCGCCAATGACATCCTCCGGCGTGTCACCGATGTACACATCAATGGCATTGTCCCGGTTGGGTTTGGCCACATCCTCGCGGAAGGGCAGCTCCAGCACCTTGGGCATGTGGCGCAGCTGCCAGTTGTCGGCCTTCTGGCCCGCCAGACGGGTGCAGTGGACACGGCTCTGCTGGCCGGCGCCAACACCGATGGTCTGGCCGCCCTGCACGTAGCACACCGAGTTGGACTGGGTGTATTTCAGCACGATGAGGCTCATCACCAGATCGCGGCGCTGCTCCTCGGAGATCTCCTTGTTCTCGGTGACGATGTTCTGCAGCATGGTCTCGTTGGAAATCTCCAGATCCTGACGGCCCTGCTCAAAGGTCACGCCGAACACGGTGCGGGTCTCCAGCGGGGCAGGCTCGTAGGACGGGTCGATGGCAACAATGTTATAATTGCCCTTTTTCTTGCTTTTCAGAACCTCCAGCGCGTCCGCGTCATAGCCGGGGGCGATGATGCCGTCGGAAACCTCGTGCTGGATGAGCTTGGCGGTGGCAAGATCGCACACATCGGACAGGGCAATCCAGTCGCCGAAGCTGCTCATGCGGTCGGCGCCGCGGGCGCGGGCGTAGGCGCAGGCGAGGGGAGACAACTCCGCATCGGCGGCGATGTGGTACATTTTGCGCAGCGTGTCATCCAGCGGCAGGCCCACGGCCGCACCGGCAGGGGAAACGTGCTTGAAGCTGGCGGCGGCGGGCAGCGCCAGCGCTTTTTTCAGGTCGCGCACCAGCTGGTAGCTGTTGAAGGCATCCAGAAAATTGATGTATCCCGGCTTGCCGTTGAGAATGGTGACGGGCAGCTCGCCGCCCTCCGCCATGTAGATGCGGGCAGGTTTCTGGTTGGGGTTGGTGCCGTATTTCAGCTGAAATTCCTGCATGTCAGTCCTCCACAGTGTTGTACTTGTTGATGATGACGTCCTCGTAATCGCCGGTGGCCAGCGTCACCGCACGGACGAACAGGCTCACCTTGTTGTCCGCGTTCAGCGCCTCCCACAGCTTGCCCGCATATTCGGCGGGGTCGTTCTCGTCCAGCGTCACCCGGATGGGCTCGCCGGCAAAGCTGGGGATGGGGCTGCCGTTTTTCTGGTAGGTGGTGATGAGGTGCGCCTCGCCCGCCACCGGTTCCGGGAAGTCGAAGGTCTGGCGCTGCACGCTGCCGGGGTTGCCGTCGCAGCTTTTGAGGATGCTCAGCTTGTACGCGCCGCCCCGGTTGTCCACCACGCCGGAGATGCGGGGGGTGTAGTTGGGGGCGTCATCCTCAAAGGTGCGGGTGGCCAGCGCGGCCTCAAAGCCGTAGCCGGGGAACAGGTTCTTCTCGATAAAGGTATAGATGGTGTCGGTCTGGTCGCCGTTGGTGACGATGGTGGTGTCGCCCAGCGTGCGCACCGGATTGTAGATGATGAGATGCGGGTCCTCCAGCTTGGCAGGGTCTGCCGCCACAGTGCGGATGCCGCCGGGGATGGCCTCAAACACCCGGTTGCGGCTATTCTGGCTGCGGCCCATGATCCAGTAGGCGATCAGGCCGGTGCGGCCGTCGGGGGCAAGGCCGAGGCAGATGCCGCGGCCGGGATATTCATTGCCGGAAAGGTATTTGTAAAGGTCTTTTTTCATGGGAAAACCTCCAATCAAGCATTGTCCAACTGTTCACAGACCATGGCCAGCGCTTTGGGCAGCAGCTGCCACTCGGCCTCCACCATCACCCGCTTTTGCAGTGTTTCGGGGGTGTCCCCGGGCAGGATGTCCACCGCCTTCTGCAAAAGGATCGGCCCGCCGTCACATTCCTCGTTCACCAGATGCACCGTGGCGCCGGTGACCTTGACGCCCCGGGCCAGCGCGGCCTCATGCACCCGCAGCCCGTAAAAGCCGGGGCCGCAAAAGCTGGGAATGAGGCTGGGATGCACGTTCAGAATACGGTCCCGGTACGCCTCAATGACGCTGGGGCCGAGCACGCTCAGAAAGCCCGCCAGCACCACCACATCAATGCTGTGCTCCTGCAGAACCCGCACCAGTGCGGCGTCAAAGGCTTCGCTGTCCGCGTAGTCCCTGCGGCGCACCACGGCGCTTTCCACCCCGGCGGCTGCGGCCCGCTCCAGCGCGTAAACGCCGGGCTTGCTGGCAACCACCAGCGTGACTTTGCCGTGGGGGTTCTCCCCACGGGCCTCGGCGTCCAGAATGGCCTGCAGATTGGTGCCGCCGCCGGACACTAACACCGCGATGTTTTTCATACCAGCTCCACCCCGTCACCGTCCACGATGGTGCCCAGACGGTAGGCGTCCTCGCCGTGGGCCTGCAGAATGGCGATGGCCTTGTCGGCATCCTCAGCGGCCACCGTCAGAATCATGCCGACGCCCATGTTGAAGGTGTTGAACATGTCACGCTCCGGCACATTGCCTTCCTCGGCCAGCACCTTGAACAGGGCAGGGGTGCGCACATCCGCCTTGGCGATGCGGGCGGCGCAGCCCTTTTTCAGGCTGCGGGGGATGTTCTCGTAAAAGCCGCCACCGGTGATGTGGGACACGCCCTTGACGGTGACTTCCTGCATCACGGCCAGCACCGGCTTGACGTAAATTTTGGTGGGGGCCAGCAGAGCGTCGCCCAGCGTGCCGTCCAGACCCTCATAGGTTTTTTTCAGCACATCGGGGTTGTTTTCCAGATCAAAAATCTTGCGAACCAGCGAGAATCCGTTGGAGTGAACGCCGCTGGAGGGCAGCGCAATGATGACATCCCCCGCCTGCATGGTGGAGTTGTCCAGAATCTTGCTCTTGTCCACGGCGCCCACGGTAAAGCCCGCCAGATCGTACTCGTCCTCCGGGTAGAAGCCGGGCATCTCGGCGGTCTCGCCGCCCACCAGCGCGCAGCCCGCCTGTACGCAGCCCTCGGCCACGCCCTTCACGATGTCGGCAATGCGCTCCGGCACGTTTTTGCCGCAGGCGATGTAGTCCAGAAACACCAGCGGCTTGGCCCCGGCGCAGATGACGTCATTGACGCACATCGCCACGCAGTCAATGCCCACGGTGTCATGCTTGTTCATGTACTGAGCGATGCGCAGCTTGGTGCCCACGCCGTCGGTGCCGGAAATCAGAACGGGATTGGGCATGTCGGTGCAGTCCAGCTCGAACAGGCCGCCGAAACCGCCCAGCCCGCCAATGCAGTGCTCGTTCATGGTGCGGGCCACATACTGTTTCATCAGCTCCACGCTGCGGTAACCGGCGGTGATGTCCACACCGGCGGCGGCGTAGCTGGCAGAATAGGATTTTTCCATTGTGACGTCCTCCTTATAAAACCTTGCCGGTGCCGGATTGGCTCAGCGGCTTGTCGTAAACGATGTCCATGGTCTCGGTGGGCGGGGCCACGGGGTATTCCCCGGTAAAGCAGCCGGTGCAGTAATCGCAATGGCTGTGGATGCCCAGCTGTTTCACATGCTCCACGCTCAGATAGCCCAGCGTGTCCGCACCGATGATCTCGTTGATCTCCTCCAGCGTGCGGCCGGTGGCCACCAGCAGCTTCTGGTCGGGAATGTCGGTGCCGAAGTAGCAGGGATGGGTGAACGGCGGCGCGGAAACAAAGAAATGCACCTCTTTGGCTCCGGCGTCCCGCAAAAGCTGAATGATGCGGGCGCTGGTGGTGCCGCGGACGATGGAGTCATCGATGAGCACCACCCGCTTGTCCTTCACGGTGGAGGAAATGACGTTCAGCTTGATGCGCACGCTGCTTTCCCGCTGAGCCTGACTGCCCTGAATGAAGGTGCGGCCCACGTACTTGTTTTTGATAAAGCCCACGCCGTAGGGGATGCCGCTCTCCTCGGCGTAGCCCAGCGCGGCGTCCAGACCGGAATCCGGCACGCCGATGACCACATCGGCTTCCACAGGATGCTCCTGTGCAAGGAACCGTCCCGCCTGCAGGCGGGCGTCATGGACGCAGGTGCCCTCGATATAAGAATCCGGCCGGGCAAAGTAGATGTATTCAAACACGCAGATGGTGTGGGGCGCGGTATCGCAGTGGGTGTCGATGCTGCGCAGACCGTCATGGTCGGCAATGACCACCTCGCCGGGGCGCACATCCCGCACAAAGGCGGCGCCCACCGCGTCCAGCGCGCAGGATTCCGAGGCGAACACGTAGCCCGCGCCGTCCGGCAGCGCGCCGATGCACAGCGGCCGGAACCCGTGGGGGTCACGGGCAGCGATGAGCTTGGTGTGGGTCATGATGACAAGGCTGTACGCGCCCTCGATGTCGTCCATGGTGCGGGAGACCGCCATCTCGATGTTGGGGGTGAGCAGCCGGTTCTGGGTGAGCAGGTAGGCGATGACCTCGGTGTCGGAGGTGCCGTGGAAGATGGAACCGCTCATTTCCAGCTTGCGGCGCAGCTTGGCGGCGTTGACAAGGTTGCCGTTGTGGCACACCGCCATTGCGCCCTTGCAGTGGTGCAGGATCATGGGCTGGGCGTTGTTGCGCACCCGTTGGCCGGCGGTGGCGTAGCGCACGTGGCCGGTGGCCATTTTGGCACCGCGGGGCAGGTCCTCCAGCACCCGCTTGGTGAATACCTCGCTCACGAGGCCCAGATCCCGGTGGCCGGACAACACGCCGTCCACGTTCAGCGCGATGCCGCAGCTTTCCTGCCCCCGGTGCTGTAAGGCGTACAGGGCGCTGTACACGGCGCTGACCATATCGGTCTCGCCGGTTTTGTCATAAATGCCAAAGACGCCGCATTCCTCATGCAGGCCGGTGGCTTGAATCAGTTCATCCATGTGTTTCCTCTTTCCAGTCAAAGTGCGGCGGCCTCGGCGGCGATGGCAGCATCCTTTTTGGCGATGGCTGCGGCGGTGTCGGCGCGGAATTTGTCCAGCTTTCCGGCCAGCTCCTCATCGGCCACGGCCAGAATGGCGACTGCCAGATAGGCGGCGTTTTTGGCGCCGTTCAGCGCCACGGTGGCAACGGGGAACCCGCTGGGCATCTGCACGGTGGCCAGCAGAGCATCCAGACCGTCCAGTGCGCCGCCCTTCATGGGAATGCCCACCACAGGCAGTGTGGTGTTGGCGGCAAAAGCGCCCGCCAGATGGGCGGCCATGCCAGCCGCGCACAAAATCACGCCGTAGCCTTCGGCGCGGGCACTTTTGGCAAAGGCGGCGGCGGCCTCCGGCGTGCGGTGGGCGGAAAGAATGTGCGCCTCATAGGGAACGCCGAAGTCCTTCAGAACGCCGCAGGCGCCCTTGACCACCGGCCAGTCGCTGTCAGAACCCATGATGATGGCAACTTTTTTACGTTCCATTGTGAAAACCTCCCGAAATAACAAAGGCGCAGTGCCGCCTCTTGGGTACACCGCGCCGTATCACGTGCCGGGGGTACAAGGATGCCGTAAAAATGACCTGACAGGTACGCAGACGCGGCATCGAAAATCCCCCTCGACAGAAGTATCTGTAACAATAGTATAAAAGGAAAGCGGAAAAAAAGCAAGTGGAACGGCAAAATTCAGAAAACGAATCGCCCCGGCGGGGCTTTGGACGATTGTTTTTGGCAAATCTGCTGGAAACCGTGCGGGTTAGGTATGACTTTTTCGGGGTGCTGTGCAATATCACCAAGGAAAACCGCAAAATTTTGGATTGAACGGAAGAAAAAAATCTGTTACAATGAAGAAAATAAAATCTGATTCACCCACCAAAGGAGGGCTGCGCCATGCCGGAAGACCCCACCCCCAAGTTTCCCAGTTTCCCTAAAATTGACAGAAGAGAACTCCACCGCAACGAGGAACATTTCAAGCACGTGTTCCGTGACCAGATCGCGGAGGCTGCCGGCATCATCGAGGTGCTGATCTCGCTGGTGGTGCTGGTGGCTCTCATCATCGCCACCATCCCGCTGCTGGGCTGGCTGCCGGGCCTGTTTGTGGAAGGCAACGGCTACGATATTGAGGAATTCCTCTCCCATGCGCTGGCTATCGTCATCGGCGTGGAGTTCATCAAGATGCTGGCCAAGCACAGCCCTGGCTCCTCGCTGGAGGTGCTGCTGTACGCCATCGCCCGCCACATGGTGGTGGGGCACAATTCCGCCGCCGAGAACCTCATCAGCATGGCAGCCATTGCGCTGATCTTCGTCATCCGCAAATTCTGGTTTATCCCGTCCTTCGGGTCCTCTGCTGAAAAGAAAGGAGAGGGGCACGACCAGACGCCCCCCGAGGAGGACGACCCGGAATTTACCTATTGCTAATAGGAGGAAACGGCGGACCCGGAAGGGCCCGCCGCCTTTTTGTCTCCTCAGAACAAACCGGTGATCTTGCCGTTTTCGTCACAGTCGATGTCCATGGCGGCAGGATGCTTGGGCAGGCCGGGCATCGTCATAATGGCGCCGCAGATGACCACCACAAAGCCTGCGCCCGCGGACAGACGAACCTCCCGCACGTTCAGCTCGAACCCGGTGGGAGCCGCCAGCAGCTTGGCGTCATCGCTGAAGGAATACTGGGTCTTGGCGATGCACACCGGCAGCTTGCTGTATCCCAGCGCGGCCAGTTCGTCCAGCGTCTTTTTGGCGGCGGCGGAGTAGCTTACGCCGTCCGCACGGTAAATTTTCTTCGCCACAGCCTCGATTTTTTCGGGCAGGGTCTGCTCCAGTCCGTAGGTGAACTGAATGGGCTTGTTGTCCAGAATGGAAAGCACGGTGCGGGCCAGCTCCTTGCCGCCCTCGCCGCCCTTGGCGAACACCTCGGACAGTGCGCAGGGCACGCCGGCCTCGTCACAGACGCCGCGGATGACCGCCATTTCCTCCTCGGTGTCGGTGGGGAAGGCGTTGATGGCCACGCACACCGGCAGGCCAAAACCGTTTTTCAGGTTGTCGATGTGGCGGGCCAGATTGGCGGCACCGGCGCGGACAGCCTCGGCGTTAGGCTTGGACAGGTCGGCCTTTGCCACGCCGCCGTGGGATTTCAGCGCCCGGACGGTGGCGACCAGCACCACGGCGCTGGGGTTGAGGCCCGCATAGCGGCACTTGATGTCCAAAAACTTCTCAGCGCCCAAATCCGCGCCAAAGCCCGCCTCGGTGACGACGTAGTCCGCCAGTTTCAGGCTCAGCTTGGTGGCGGTGACGCTGTTGCAGCCGTGGGCGATGTTGGCGAAGGGGCCGCCGTGGATGATGGCGGGGTTGTTTTCCAGCGTCTGCACCAGATTGGGATCGATGGCGTCCTTCAGCAGGGCGGTCATGGCGCCTGCCGCGCCGATCTCGCCCGCCGTCACCGGCTTGCCGTCATAGGTGTAGGCACAGACGATGCGGGACAGCCGCTCTTTCAAGTCTTTCAGGTCGGTGGCCAGACAGAAGATGGCCATGATCTCGCTGGCCACGGTGATGTCAAAGCCGTCCTCACGGGGCGTACCGTTCACCTTGCCGCCCAGACCGTCCACAATGAACCGCAGCTGACGGTCGTTCATGTCCATGCAGCGTTTCCAGGTGATGCGGCGGGGGTCGATGTTCAGCGGGTTGCCCTGCTGAATGGAGTTGTCGATCATGGCCGCCAGCAGGTTGTTGGCAGTGCCGATGGCGTGCAGGTCGCCGGTAAAATGCAGGTTGATGTCCTCCATGGGCA